>CAYVQZ010000025.1:0-64950 GCA_964453435.1 uncultured bacterium | reverse complement strand
AAGACAGGAATTATGCATGGATTTTATCGAAATTTCGGAGGGAACTTCGGGCTAGAATTCGCCCGCCAGTGATTTCAGATAAGCCGTTTGGCGAGGGACTGCAAGGAGGAGCGCATGAAATTCGTTTTTGATCACGTTCACCTGAACTCTGCCGATGTGAAAGCCGCGGCGGATTTTTATGTCGAGAAATTCGGCGGGACGAAGTCCGGAGAATTTGAAGTTGCCGGAACGACTATGGTTATACTCGATTTCGACGGAACCCGCATGATACTGAACGACAAGTCGCCGGCCGGTCCCCCGGCGGGCTCCTCGATGGACCATATAGGGTTCCGGGTGGCGAATGTGGATGAAGCGGCGGAGGAACTCAAGAGTAAGGGCGCCGAGTTTCTCATGGAGCCGATGGATTTGAACGACGGCGCGAGAATCGCCTTCGTGATGGGTCCGGACAACCTGATGATCGAACTGTCGCAGGAGGGCGGCCGAGCATAAACGAGGAAATTTCTCAAGGCGCTGTAACCACGAGGGGGCTGACGGACCGTTGTCAGTTCCTTTTTCTCTTTGGTTGGGTTATTCACCGTTTCGCAACAATGGGCGCATGCGGCATGATGCTCATTCGGAGAAACCTCCGCCGGCTGACACGCTCGGTTCCCGAAACCGGGTTGTCCTCCTTCTCACGGTCTCTGTTAACGGTCTGTTTCGCGAAGCGCTCGGCGGTCAAGCAGAGAGGAGCGGTATTTCCCGATGGTTGTAATAATTCGGCGCGCCGAGTGACCGTCCCCGTACGGATTGGGAATGCTCTTCAGCCGTGACCGGAGTGAAGAATCGACGAGGAGTTGTCGGGTTGCATTGACGATGGAACCGACATCCGTGCCGGCTATCGTGACGAAGCCCGCTTTGACGCCCTCCGGCCGTTCCGTCACTTGGCGCATCAAGATAACGGGCTTTTTCAAAGCGGGCGCCTCCTCCTGGATTCCGCCGGAGTCGGTCAATATCAGGTGCGAGCGCCGGAGCAGTTCGACAAACTCCGTGTAATCGAGGGGCGGCAGAAGCCTGATTCGGTCATTGCCGCCAAGCAGAGCCCGTGCGGGACGCAACACGTTCGGGTTGAGGTGAACCGGGTACAACAGTTGCACATTTTCGTCGAGCCGCGAAATCTTGTTCAGAGCCACGCATATGTTTTCGAGCGGTTTTCCGAAGCTCTCCCTTCGATGAGCCGTCACGACGATGGCCTTCACGCCCGCCGCGCACGGTGGCAGATTCGGAAAGCTCTTCTTCTTTCTGTTCATTCGCAGGATCTGGTGGAGAGCGTCGACCACCGTATTACCCACCACGAATATCTTGTCGGGACTCACAGCCTCTCTCACCAGGTTGCGACGGTTTTCTTCAGTTGCGGCGAAGTAGAAATCGGTCAATGAATCGGCGAGTTTGCGATTCATCTCTTCCGGAAAAGGCGAGAGCTTGTTTCCGGTTCTCAGGCCCGCCTCCACGTGGGCAACCGGAACCTTTTCATAGAAGGCGGCGAGGGCGGAAGCGAATGTCGTCGTTGTGTCGCCCTGAACGATAACCAGATGGGGCCGGACGTCGCGAATGACCCTCCCTAACCCGTCAACAATCTTTGCGGTAAGCGAGTGAAGGCTCTGGCCGGGGGTCATGATGCCGAGGTCGATGTCCGGCCGAATGCCAAAAGCGCCGAGCATCTGGTCGAGCATCTCTCTATGCTGAGCGGTGACACAGACGATAGGCTGCGCCCATGACCGGCGTTCTGCCTCCAGTATCACAGGCGCAAGCTTTATGGCCTCGGGCCTCGTGCCGAAGACTACGAGTACCCTTACTTTCTTGTTCGTTTTTCGAGGCATGAGTTTCGTGAAATCAAGGGGACAAATCTGAGAACTTCGGATATGCCTCAGAATTCGAGGCGCCGGCCGAATTCTCTCCTTCCGCCGGAATGTCAAATTATACTGAGAAATCTCCGGTATTTGCAATATGTGACCGAACCTGTTGCGAAGAGGATAATGAACGTGATATAAAATCGGGAGAAAACCACGGGGAGTCGGCACATGGAAAAAGACCGGAAAGCAAATATCAGACTGGCGATAGAGCGAATGCCGAAAGTGGAGTTGCACGTCCACTTGGAGGGGTCGGTCTCGGCGGAGACGATCAGGCAACTGGCCGAAAAGAACGGGATAGGGTACGAACCCGAGGCGGCCCAAACCAGGACTTCTCCATTCACCCATTTTATGTCCTTCCTGGATTCATACCGGCTTCGCTGCAAATGCTTGCAGGAGCCAGATGACTTCGAACTGGCCTGTGCGGACGTGCTCCGGAACCTTCGCTCCCAGAACGTGCGCTACGTGGAGCTGTTAACTCCGCCCACCGTTTACAGAATGAACGGCCTTTCGATGGATGAGGTGATGGAAGGATTCGGAGCGGGAGTGAGGGAAGTCTGTAATGACGGCGCGATAGATGCGCGTTTCATATTTGACATAGGCCGTCAATTCGGCGCCGACCACGCATGGCAGACGGCGCGCGACGCCGCCCGTCATTCGGGAAACGGGGTGGTGGCGCTCGGATTGGGGGGAGACGAGATTCACTACTCGCCCGAATTATTTTCCGACCAGTTCGCCTGGGCTCGCAGGCAGGGTCTCCATTTGGTGGCGCATGCAGGCGAGGTGACGGGTTCTTCGAGCATCTGGGGCGCGGTCGAATCGCTCGGAGCCGAGCGTATCGACCACGGAGTCGGCGCGCGGGGAGACGACCGACTTCTGGAATACCTGCGGGTCAAGGGCATTTCGCTGGATATGTGCCCGACCAGCAACGTAGAAACGGGAGCGGTGCGGTCTTATGCGGACCATCCGCTGCCCGAGTTTCTCAGGCGGGGCATTCTGGTGACCCTCAACAGCGACGACCCGGCCATGTTCGCCACGTCGCTCACGGGGGAATATTGGCTTTGTCATGAACGGCTCGGCCTCACGTGGGAAGAAATCAAAACGCTCTGCCTCAACGGGGTAGAGGCAAGCTTTCTTCCGGATCTGGATAAGAAAGCTCTTGCCGAAGAATTTGAAGAAGACCTTTCCGCAATTGAATCTGACCTCGAACTGTCCTGACCTAGAGGGGGCCGGCATCGCGAGAAACGTGTGGGGCGCCCGGCCTCGACAAATCATTTTTGCTACGTGGCGCTGGTTCCCTCACAGAGGAGAAGCCTTCACGACCTTAAATCGAACTGTGATGTCGAATTAAGAAACGAATGGGGCGATAACAAAAACGCGTCATTTTTTGTCAAATATGTGGAGACCCCTTGTCAGTTGTGTCGCCGGCGAATTCAGTTGCAGCGTTTGAACCGTAATGTTATAATGAGCGCGTTCCTCAAAGAATCTCCACGAATAAGGCCCACAGGTCATACAAAAAGTTGAATCGGCCTTGGATTCAAAGGTCGGGTCTGAAAAATCAATCCTCTGACATGACAGTCGCAATGAAGACCGCCGCGGACGCGGTCGCTCGAATCCGTCGGCGCCCGAACAACCGAGCTTTCAGATTCGGATTGAAAGACTGAAGAGGGTAAAGAAATCTATCCCTGGCCCATGTTCTTCATTTTTCTGCTTCCATTGATTGTTGTGGTGGTTGTTCTGATTTATCGCGTAAGCGAACTGAAGCATCGTGTGGAGAAACAGAACGAGCGTCTGGCCAGACTCGAGGCGGTTATCGGGACCGTTCCGGCGCCCTCGGGGCCGCCGGCGCCCTCGGCTGCCGCTGGCCCGCCGCGGCAGCCGGAGCAAGCCGAGCCGAGAAAGACAGATTGGAACATTGAGGCGCTTATCGGCGGCAGCTTGTTCAATCGAGTGGGCGTAGTCGCCGTGATTGTTGGAACAGGGTTTTTCCTGAAATACGCCTTCGATAACCGCTGGGTCGGTGAAACAGGACGTGTGATACTCGGGCTTATCGCCGGCTTAATATTTCTGGCTCTCGGCGAGAGATACCTGCGCAATGGGTACCGCCGGTTTTCCCAGGGGCTGACCGGCGGAGGAATCGCACTGCTGTATCTGTCGATTTATGCGGCGTTCTCGTTCTATAGCCTCATTCCGCAGGTTCCGGCCTTCCTGTTCATGGCGCTTGTGACGGTGGCAAGCGTTACGCTGGCCGTGCGAAACACTGCTGTTCCGATTGCAATGCTGGCCACCCTCGGCGGGTTCATGACGCCGTTTCTACTCAGCACGAAGGTTGACAACCAGGTCGTGCTGTTCGCGTACATATTCCTTCTCAACCTCGGCGTACTCGCCGTGGCGTACTTCAAGCACTGGCGCTTGCTGAATTATCAGAGCTTTCTTCTGACTGTGTTGAGTTTCGCCGCGTGGGCGGCGCGCTTTTATACATCCCGGAAATTATGGCCGACGCTCTTCTTCCTCACGCTATTTTTTATCCTCTTCGCACTATTAGCCATTCAGTACAACATCGTGCACAGGCGAAAGGCATCGCCTGCCGAGTTGACGCTGGCCTTTCTGAACGCGGGGATTTATTTTGCGACGGCGTATGTTTTGCTCCGCGAGAAGCATCAGGACTACCTCGGACTGTTCTCACTGGCTATGGCGGGAGTATACGTCGGGCTGGGGTACGTCACGAACGCCCGCCACAGGCAGGACCCCTTCCTCGTGTGGGTATTCCTGGGGCTCGCCGCAACTTTTGCGACTCTGGCGGTCCCGATCCAATTCGATCAGAACTGGGTCACGATAGGGTGGGCCATCGAGGGAGCGGTCTTGGGCTACATTGCTTTCCGCTATGAGAGCAGAAACACGATGCTCGCTTGCCTCGGCATCCTGGCGATTGCATGCATCCGTCTCGTGTTCTTTGACTCGAACTTGCCGTTCCAATTCGTTCGAGAGGAGTTCTCACTGCTTCTGAACAGGCGGACGCTTTCCTTCGTCGTCGGAATTGCCACACTGTTGTTTTCGGCTCACCTGTTAAAAAACAAGCCGAGAGCCTTCTTCGACGGACAAATCTATGCGGTTGGTTCGCTCCTGTTGGCAGCCAACATCCTGGCGATTATTCTTCTGAGTGTCGAGTGTTACGATTACTTGCGGCATCTGTATTTTCAGGAAAAGATTCTGTGGAAAACACTCCTGTACGCGCAACAGATGTCGCTGTCGATTATCTGGGCGGTCTATGCGACTTTCCTCATCGTCACGGGCATCCGGAAAGGATACGGACCTCTCCGCTACCTGGCCCTGTTTCTCTTTGGAATCACCATCCTGAAGGTTTTTCTGTTCGACCTGTCCGAACTGGAACGGTTCTATCGGATCATCTCTTTCGTGGCGCTTGGAATAATCCTCATCGCGGTATCTTTCTTGTATCAGAAATACAAGGATGCGTTCATCGGAACGGATTCGGCGGAAGGAAACGCACAATGACATCCAGGCTATCCATATTGCTTCTGCTGTTCCTCGCGTGCGAGTTGACGTTCGGCAATCCCGCACTCGCGAACATTGACGAGAGCCACTGGCAATACTTCAAGAAGCTCACTGTGCCCGAATCCATAGAATCCGACTATGCGTTCTTCCGGGTCGATGCCGAGATTTACGACGGCTGCGGCGGTTCGCTGAGCAGTTTGAGAATACTCGACAGCAACTCGACTGAAGCGCCATATCAGATTTTGACCAAGTCCGAAAGCGAACAGAGAGAAGAGTTCCGCCCCACGGTGCTCAATAACTCATATCAAGTCGGCGAGTTCAACGTGTTTATCCTCGATATAGGGGAAGACTCCGCGAGGGTGAACGAACTCACGCTTCTGACCGGCAGCGAGAACTTCGCCCGGAGGGCCTCGGTGGAGGGGAGCATGGATCAACACGAATGGAACACGCTCGTCGAGGATGCCTACATTTTCGACTTCTCCCGAAACGTTCACTTGAAATATTTGACAATCAAGTTTCCGCTGTCGAGCTTCCGTTATTATCGCATAAAGATTTACGACGATGGGAGCGGTCCGCTGAAAATACGGGGAGCGAAACTGTTTCAGGTGACCGAGGAAAAAGCGCGGACCGAGTCCTGGATAACGGTCATTATCGACCGGAAAGAAGACACGGAAAGAAAGACGAGCGAGGCAATATTTGATCCGGGGTACGCTGGACTTCCCGTGATGGAGCTGAACCTCGATATCATAAGCCGAAACTATCACCGAAAGGCGCACGTAAGCACAAGCGCCGACATGGAGAAATGGACGCCGCTCGGGAGCGACATCATCATGAATTACGACCTGACCCAATTCAAAAAGACGGACAATCGAGTTTCATTTCGAGAGAACAGGGAGGGCCGCTACTTCAAGGTGACAATCGAGAATTTAGACGACCGACCGCTGGAGGTGACCGGAGCGACCGCCGTCGGGCTGGTTCGCCGTGTGGCGCTGCCTTTGACCGGCTCTGCGCCGTATCGAATATATTTCGGCAACAGCCGGGCAAGACCGCCGCGATACGACCTTGAGCATCGCATTCAATACATCGACGCCGACCAACTGCCTCGCCTCGAACCCGGCCCCCGGCGCTCGAATCCCGATTATGTAGTGCCAACGCCCGTTCGCCCGTGGAGCGAGAGGCATGCATATCTGCTCTGGGTAACAATGGCCGTTGTCACGGCATTCCTGGCATTCCTGATCTTCAACCTGCTGAGAAAAACGCCCCCGCAGGAACCGGGCAAATAGAGTCTGTCCCAGGATTGGGCAATGCGTGCTTCGGGAACAGTCGGCGAATCCATGAATACCCAAAATACGGCGAATTCCGTAATTTGGGCGCAAGCTCTCCGCGCTGATTTTTCAGCAGAATGCGCAGCCGCAGCAAAGACTCAGATAGGGCGGTCATCAGCGACCAGCGGGAAACATTCACAGCCTCCTTCGCTGGTTTTTCGTAAAGATTGACAGTTCCGAGACGGATTCATCATATCTTCATTCGCAGGGGGACGCGGTGGCGATAGAATCCGTTTATTTCTTTTTTGTGCCCTTAATGCATTTCACGAATTGGTCGAGGGACATGGCCGTCAATGTTGTGGTCTGGAGCGTGCCCCGCGAGCCGAGCTCGATAGCGACTTTCACCACGGCCTCATTGTTCGGAGCGTCCAGGATGTTGACAAAGTCGTATTGGCCCATCAGCGCGTACTGGGAGAGAATTTTCACTCCCATCGCTTCGACTTCCTTGTTGACCTCTTTTATCCTTCCCGGGTTTTCTTTCACGGTTTTCCGGCCTTCATCGGTCAGTGTGGTTAGCATCACAAATGTTGGCACTCTTTTCCACCCCCTTCTGAATTTGCGCCACCGTCGCCCCCCGGAACAGCAGGAACCCCCTTATCGGTTCGAGCAACCATGTTCATTCTCTTCCAATTTTCGCAGAGACAGAACAAGCATAACACGAACATCTCGGAAAGGAAAAGCACTCGCCGACTTCGACCACTCTTTTCGACCCTTTGTCGCTAGTTCGAAGACACCGCCACAGCGCCTTCCAGGACGGTTCGCGACTCGATGTGCGCGGCCAGTTCTTCCGGAGCGTACCACGTCGGTTTCAGCGTCCGCTCGCTGAAGAGTTTTTCGGCTTGATCGCAATAGTGGGGCGAATCCTTCCGGTCGCTCTGGCCGATTGGGAGCGCGGTCCAGCTCTTAATCGGCTTGGTCATGACGACGACCTGGGTAGACGTCTGGCCCGCTTGTCCCCATCGCGTGTGGTCGGGCCGCTCGGGCCCATAGTCCACATTGCGAAGGGTGCGCATTCCGAGGAACGGGTCGCCTCCCCCGCCAACGGGCCAGGACATGTCGTCTCGCCCAACGCGGAACACATCGCCATAGGTCGCGTCGAGCGAGCCCAAATCCGCCTCGAGGTTCGCCATGGCGGAAGCGAACGAAAACAGCGCGGCCCGGTGTTGCTCATCCGTCAAGCTCACATTGGTTCCGGGTTTCCCGACAAACGACAGCAGATTATCAATCCGCCTCGCCAGCCCGGCGGCGGCCGGATTATTTCCGTGGTCAAGGAAGAGCTGTTTGCGCCAGTAATAATACTTGAGCGCGCCGGTGGAGTTTTTGCGCAGTTGGCGGTCCCAGCCGAGTAAATCTTTCATGCCGGCGGCGTATATCGGGTCGGACTCGTGCGAAGAACCGAATTTCGCATGGGCTTCGGCGAGAAGTCGCATCCAGTTATCGATTCCCGCCGGTCGGACATCGAGAATATACGCGATGGCTTCCTCTGCGGTGACCGAATCGTCCTGTTCCAGCAACTCGACCGCGCGAGCGCCGCGCTGGTTCATCCAGCCGCTCAGCGGGCCGTAAATCAAGTCGCCGTAAATATACGACTGGGTCTTCTCGGGTGCGAGGGGACTGTCAACCATCATTCCGTCGGGTGGGATGTTACAGTTTTGCATGTAGCCCTGCGGCGGGTTCAGCAGTTGAACGTGGTCTGAAGAAGGATGGAACCCGAGCCATTCCGTTGCAGAGGTGGAACCGTTCACGGGGCGGGACCAGTCGAAACCCGCCGGCCGCCTGGGCACGCGCCCGACACGTTGATAGTAAATATTCCCCGATGTGTCGGCTACCATGACGTTCTGCGGGTAGAGCTGGAGCGTCGCCGCCGCCGCAATGAGGCCTTTGTAGTCCTTCGCGAAATTGAGTTCGTACCACGCCTCGCTCGCCTCGACACAATCAGCGTACGCTACCCTGGCGGCATATGCTTTCCCGTCCCGGCTCGCGATTATGGGGCCGTGGTGAGAGTCGTAAATGGTGAACCGCTGCGGGCCGGCTCCTTTGACCTCGATTGTCACGTCGCGCGAAATCATCTGCTTCCATTTTCCGTCGTAGAGATATTTCGTCGGGTCGTCGGCGTGGAGGGTCAACTCATAGACGTCCGCCGTATCCGGACCGCCCGTTGACATTGCCCATGCGAGATGGTCGGTGTGCCCGAGGCCGACATTCGGGAAACCCGGCAGGGTGACTCCGCTGCCATGCAGTTTTCCCGCGTGGATACGGAACTCCCAGAAGCGCGTCACCCCCCACCATGACAGGTGCGGGTCGATCGCCAGGATGGCGGCTCCTTCGGCGCTGCGGGCCGGGGAAACGGCGAACTGGTTTGACCCATGCTTGATCGGTGTTATTCCCGGTTCGATTCCGCCGCGTGCGAGGTCGGCGAACGCCTGCTCGATAGACCAGTTGTAAAGGAACAGCCTGCCGAATGCGATGACCATGAACTCGTCGACTTTCCGGTCTCCCCACCATTCCGGCACGTCCTCCGGATGCGCCTCGTAGTAGTCGTTGACGCCCCGGACGTAGGCATGGTGAAGTTTTCGCACTTCCGGCCGATTGCGGTCTGCGTATTTTCGCGAGACTTCGTAGTTGTCCCAGAGACGCATCGCCAAATCGGACTTGGCGGAAGCCGGGCCCTCGACCGATGCTATTTCCCCGATGCCTCTCAGGAAATTTTTCAGCAGTTCATGCGGCCTGTCCTCCGCCTGGGTGTACCCGATGGCGTAAGCGCCGGCCTCGACCGTCGGGGCATATATGTGAGGGACGCCCCAGGTGTCGCGATAGACGACTGTCTTTCCGATGTCTTCTCCGGCGCCCGGAACATCCGCAGCCGAAGCCAGAGGGACAAGAACAAGGAAAAGCGCCAATGCAGCCAGCAGGACCGAGCTTGCATTTCGAACTATGTTGAGCCGAAGGGGACGATGAGTTGGTATGAATCTTTTCAGCATATCCTCGTTTCCTTTCCAAATGATTTGTGTAGAACCGTTTCTTTCCTGCTACCGTCCGCCAGCGTCTTCGTCGGCGAGAACACGCAGGAAGTCGTCCGCCTCTTCGCGCGATGTGAAGAACGACATGATATACAGCGCAAAGCCGCGTCCTCCCAGCTCGCGGACTATCGTGCGCGCGCCTTCGGCGCTGACATAAAGCTGGCAGAGTTTGCCCGCATCGCGGATTCGTTTCAGCAGCGGCAGCCACTCCTCCGGCGGCGACTGGCCGTCACCCGGAATCCACTGGATGCCGGCGAGTTTCTCGAGAGAAAGCAGCCGGTCGAGATGAACGATTTGTCCCTTGCCATCGAGATGGTAGAAGGGATGGTCCAATTCCTCGATGCAGGCGGCGAGGTCGGGCAACACGAATTGCTCGAACATCTGAGGCGAAATCATATATGCGAAATCGCTCTGCAACATATAGCAGCGTGAGGGCGACCAGATTGGCGCCCACGGTGTCGTTCCCCTGCCCGCCTTTCGAATTATGGCATCGAGTTCATCATAATACCGAAGCCACAATGCCGTTATTTCGCGGACCAGCCGCAGGACTTCATCGGGGGCGTCGTACAAATCATAAATGAGCTGCTCGGATGACCGGAACGACGCCAGAATGTCGAGGTTGCCGCCGAGGTCGGTATGAGCGACCAAGACATTGCTTTGCCATCGCTCGACGGCGGCGGCGGTCAACTCGACGATTCGTTTCCACCATATGTTTTCGGCATCGTATGCGAACCGCAGTTCCTCGATCGGTTGCCGCTGGTCAACATCGAACCAGACCGTCGTGGTCTCGGGCGTGCCGCGCACATTCGCGCCGAGGAGTCCGGCCATGATTCCCGGCCCGTAATCCGGCCACCACTTCGGCCAGGCGTCGCCGTAGAACTCCCTGCCCTCGAGGATCATCTGGTGATGGTCGAGCACTTCGTCGACGGGTTTTTCAAGAAGGAACTCCATTGTCAGTTCCATTGGAAGCGAAAATGTGATTGGGTTCTCGATTATCACCATGGGGCGCTCGAGTTCGCCGGCCCACCACGCGGTCCAATCCCGCTCGATTCGTTCCCAATCCCGCTCGGAAAACTTTACTTCAACGCTCATGGGGCCGCCTGATTCCTTTGCGCGAATTCCTCAATCACGGCGACCGCGTTTTCGGTCGGGACATCTTCCATCAGCGGCTTCGCCGGCGCGAGAATGTAGCCTCCGCCCCGCCCGAGTTCGGCGATGAGCCGATGAATCTCATCGCGGACCTCCGGAGGCGAGCCGAACGGAAGCACTCTCTGGGTGCCGAGGCCGCCCCAAAGGCGGAGATTTTTTCCGTATCTTTTCTTTATTTCGTAGACATCCATCGCCTCGGGCTGAAGCGACTCGAGCGCATCCAGTCCCATATCGATTAAGTCAGGAATCAAATCGAACACATTGCCGCAGCAGTGGGTGATAACCGTTTTTCCGGCGTTGCGAGCGCGCTCGTAGAGCTGCCGCGCTCTCGGCTTAATGAACCGCCGCCAACGGTCGGGTCCGAGGATGACGCCGCGCTGGTCGCCCCAGTCGTCGCCGAAGAACAAACCGTCGATAGGCACGGTGCACAACTTGTCAACCATCGCAAGCTGCATCTGCAGGATATGTTCGAGAAGGTCTTCATAAAAGGAGGGGTTGAGGATGGAATCGACGAGCACATTCTCGAAGCCGCGAAGCATCCATGAGCGCTCGAACAGGCCGAAGTTTATCTGGCCAAGCACGAATTTGTCGGGATTGTCCCGGATAATAAGCTCCGCGCTTCCGATATCGAGCGAATCGAGGACAATTTTTGTGACGGCGTCAAAATCGTAGTCGCTTAAATCGGGCTCCTCGATGGGTGAGCGCACAAGATGATAGGGTTTCGCGGTGAAGTCCCACACGCCGCCGTATTCATCTTTGATATAGTCGTCCTCGACCGGTTCCGGACGCGCCCAGACCGGATAGCTGACGATAACGAAATGTCTCTGCAAAAGGTCATTCCAGTGGACGCCGCCATAGTACTGGTCCAGCCGTTCCTCGACTTCGGGCTCGATGGCCACGTCGTATGGCACGATATCGGTTTCCTCGAAGTTCAGCGCCGCTATCACTCGGTCCTTCGGAGTCGGATATTTCATGAGCTCGGCATCCTTTCGATACGACATTTTGCGGTCTTGAAAAATCAGGCGTTCGGGTCGAACATATTGGTTTTCGCGATTTCCCCAAGGTAGTGAGCGCTCGGCTTTATCTTTCTCAACTGAGTTTCCCTGTCGACCGCGATCAGCCCGAACTCCGGCCCGTATCCGTAAACCCACTCGAAATTATCGAGCATCGACCAGTAGTAGTAACCGCGAACATCGATTCCATCTTTCAGGCAATTCGCGACTCCCCCCAGGGCTCGTCGCACGTACTCAATCCGCTGGTCGTCGTTGGTCGTTCCAATACCGTTTTCTGTCACGTATATGGTCGCCCCCGCCTTTTTGGCGGCATATCGGATGGTGGGTTCGAGCGCTTCAGGCCAAAATTCGTAGCCCATAATCAAGGCCTCGACGCCCTCCTCGGGCCCGAGCGGGCCGTCAGGTCCGAAGCGAGTCCTGCTGTACGTCTGCACACCCACGAAATCGTCTTTCTTCGCGGCTTCGAGGAAGGGGTCGTAATCTTCCGCGAACGCTTTGTCTCGCATTGCCTCGCCGCCCGGAACCGCCTGGTAATCGGACATCGACAGGGTGACTCCAACCGGGAAATCGCCCGGGCCCGCCTTGATGACATCGCGGGCTTTGATATGAGCCTCGAGCATAGTGTCTCGAATCTTGAACGGGTGTCCGAAAAGGAACGGGCCGAACCTGTCCAAGGTTGTCCCGCACCGAACGGCGGCCTGTTGGAAAAAATCGACGTACATCTTCAGCCCGTCTTTCGGCATGGCGCCGCGCATCGCCAGCGAAATCACCAGATTCGCCTCGTTAATGGTGCAGCATGCCCCGATCATATCGCCCAAATGCCGGACCACCCGTTCGCAATACATGGAGAACCGGTCGACCGACTTTTTGTCTTCCCACCCGCCGTCGGCCGTGAACCAGATTGGCGAGGTGAAATGATGAAGCGTGACACACGGCCAAATCCGGTTTTCATGACACGCGGCGAGCATTCGCCGGTAGTGGTCGAGCGCCGCAACCGAGAACCGGCCGGGCTCCGGCTCGATGCGCGCCCATTCTATCGAGAACCGATACGAATTGAATCCCAGCCGCGCGCTGAGCGCGATGTCTTCCGGATACCGATGAAAGTGATCGCAGGCGTCGCCGGACGGCTCGGCGAACATCGTGCCGGGCGTATGTTCGAGCAGCCAGAAATCACTGTTGATATTGTTTCCCTCCACCTGATGCGCAGCCGCCGCTGTTCCCCATATAAAGCTGTCCGGAAATTTGAAAGCCATCGGCGCTCTCCTCCATTCTCGTTCGATTCGGTCTACTTTATCGGTTCAGCATATAAGTTGTGGTTGAGCCAACCGCGTGGAATGGCAGCATCATATCCGGTGGCCTGTTCAATTTTCAAGAAGGAGGTCACGCGAGGGAAGAAATGGTCTGCCACGATTTTGCACAGGAATCACGGGGATTGATGGAAAAAAGGACCATAACCGGGCATCCACTCCCTCCCGCAAATGCTCTTTCAGTGAAACGCCGACGTCCATCCACGCAACCAATGATATAGCGATGCTGCGCACCGCCACTCCCATGAGCGGGTGCAGCCTGACAAGCGCAAGCTTGTCGAGTATGGACGCGCTTCCCCAGAATAACGCCGTAAGCAATGCGAACGGAAAGGCTTGGAATGTCATTCGACATTCTCCTTGCCGGTTTCGAAAAGCAGAGCCTTCTAATTACAATAGCGCGGCGACAGAAAGCCCCATGGGTCGGATTCTTCGGGATATCCCGATTTGGCGAAAAATATGAGGAGTGCGGCGTTTCTGTCAAATTGCAAGTTCGAATTCTCCGCACGTTGTTCTGAACGGAAGCACTCTCACCGCGTGTTGGGCGGGACCATCAATTTCCGGCTCAACTCATCTGCGCGATTATCGAGATGAGCCCGCGTCGCATCATCATCACGCCTATTGCCGCCAGCAGGAGGGCGACAACCTTTCCCATTCCTTTTGCGCCGCCTTCACCGATGAAACCAAGTATCCTCTGCGCGTTGAGCAGCGCGACCGCAACGATGGCAAGATTCACGAGAATGCCAACCATCGTGGGAAGTATTCCATAGAGGTCCACCATCAGGACAACCACGGTGAGAACTGCCGGCCCGATTATGAGCGGGGTTCCTATAGGCACGATTCCGATTTGGGAAGAGCCTTCCCGCTGGGGTTTTCCCTCTCCGAGCAGGTCTACGATGGCAATCACAAACAGCAGGGCGCCTCCGGCTATCTGGAAATCCGCAACAGTGATCCCGAGCAACTTGAACACCGTCTTCCCAACGAAGAGGAACGCGATCGAGATCACGAAGGCGGTAACGATCGATTGAACCGCTATCTTTCTTCTGTCCTGCGGCTGAACCTCACTGGTCAACCCGGTATACAGCGGAATAATGCCCACGATATCAATCGCAACAAAAATCGGAATGAAGGTGTAAAGGTAAGGCGCAAAGTATTCGGAATACTCCTGCCACAGGGGGTTCATTGCATCACCGCGATGTTTCAAGCGTGCTAAGGAAAAAGACGGTTCAATCGAATTCAGGCGAATTATAGAGTATTGCTTCAGGGGTGTCAATCGCGCAACCCGTTTACAGAAAGAAAGGCCAGACACACGGCCGGGAGTGGTAAGAGAGCCGTCGATTTTGGTTGTTACCGAAAAAGCAAAAAACCCCGAGAGGAGAGGCGAATCTGTCCCGCGGTTTGGTGATGCGGCTTATTGGGGGACACCATGCCGCGTGGTGTCCCCCAATAACCCGGGCCAAGAGCGTCGCTCGCGGGGCGTTTGTGGAAGTCGTGTTTTCAGCGTCTGTTATGTTGTTCTAACCGTGAGACAGTCACTGTGCCCAATCGGGGATTGCCGAATTGGCGGACCGCATCCAACGGGCGGCATCGAATCGTGGGACAAATACAAGCCGGTGCTTGTCGCCAATAAGATGGGAAGGAAACAACAAATCGAGAAGAAGGGCGGGGCAGGGAGATGTCCCCGCCCTTCTCGAAAAAAAAGATGGGTGGTGGGAAACCTTTATCTTTGCTCTCCTAAACCGGAGAGTCGATTTCAACACAGGCTCGCTTTTGTGAGAAGAGCCGAACAGCTACCTTTATACGATATGCGATCGAAGAAGTCAAGTATTTTTTCGGAATTTTTTTGGAATTCCGTGCATTTCACTGCGTGGACCGGCCACTTTTGTACTCGGGAAACAAAGGAGGTGTCTTGGATATTGGGGAACTTTTTTCCGGCCCGAATTGCTCCGATTATTTCAAATTTGTATCCTTCCGACCTTTGCAAGTCCAAGATTTACAGTTACTTGCTACTAAGGGCTTACCCCAGAATCCGGTGCTAGCGTGACCATGGCGGGAGGCTTGGGGAGGATAAGAAATGTCGGCGCTGTTTCGAGAGAAATTCTTGGTATGAATATTGCTCTTGCACGCCTTTGGCGTTGAGATTTCTTGCATCTTATGTTTTTCCGCAGAGCGGAGGTAAGGGGACGTGTTCGGTATTGATGAGAGAGATGAGGTTCAACAGCAGACGGATTATCTCAACAATTTGAAGGAAGACCTTCGGGTGGTGGAGAATTCATGGAGAAAGAAGAAACTCCAGCGCAAAAAGGCGGTAAAGCATTTTGTCGAGATTGTCGATTCCGCCCTTGAAATCGCGCGCACGCAGGCGGTAAACCATTTCGATTCGGTCTGCGCGGATGTCAGACAATTTCTGCTATCCGATTCAAGCGGGGCCGCAGAGTTGCAGGACAGCTCGTGGTCTCTCGTGAGGGAGTTAATTGATATCTTGCGAGATTCGCTGGTCGATGGTGAGGCGGTTGCCGAAAAGCTTGCGGACTGGGAGGAGCGCTGGAAAGAGAATACGTATGGCGCCGAGGGTGAGCTGGAGATGTTGATGGGGGAATCGGAAGACACGCTCCTATCACTGGAAGAGAGCAGGGTTAAACAAGAGGGGCAAAGCCGGGGAGAGGATAAGATGGTTGGACGCACAGAGGCTGAGAGACTGCTGCGAGAGGCCCAACAGGCGCTCTCGACGGGGAATGGCGACAATGCGAAAGAACTGGCTCTGCAAGCAGCCCAACTTATAGCCAAACTTGAGGCGGAAGAAGCCGTGAGGAAGGAAGAGCTTTTAAAAGAAAGCTTTGAGGAAGCGGCGAAGCTGGAAACAGAAGCAGAAGAAACCCTGAAACCTCTTCGGGAAGAACTCGCGGAGCGGGAGCAGGAACTGGATTCCGCCAGCGCCCGTCTGGCCGATGCAGAATCCTCACTGGAAGAGCGCGTTCGCGCTTGCAAGGAAATAAAGGAACAGATAGACAAAGCAGAGAGCGAACTGGCCGCCCTGAAGGAACGGCACGCAAATCTTTTGGAACAATATCAGGAGACTCTGCCTGCACGCGACGCGGCAGAGCGCGAATGTTCGAGACTCGAAACAGAACTGGAAACATTGCGGCCTGAAGTCGAGGGCCTTAGAGAAAACATCGGCGTTTGCGAGAAGCAAATGGAGGAAGCTCGCCAGAAACGCGCCGAAATCGAGGCCGAACTGGAAAAGCTTTCTCAGAAGCCTGTGGCATAATCGTCCGGCTGCGCGCATTCTCCTTCCCGACCGAATTCCAAACCCGGTTACAAACCCCCAATCGAGGCAACAACTCCGCACAGGCGCTCTTTTTTCTTTTTCGCAAGAAATATTGGGGGCGGCCCACGTGAGCAGCGGGTGCGCCGGGCTGGTTCACTGCCGGCCGGTTATCAGTTCTTCGTCGGTCCGACTGGCAATGCGGTTTTGGGAATCTCTTCAACGGATAATTCCCCGATTGCGCCACGCGTCGCAGAAGAATATGTTCGAACCTTGACATAAACGCTCAAAAATGGCAAAGTAATTGCCGGGTCACGGGAGACACGAGCGGGTCAGAAAAATGGCGAAGAAAGCGAAAAAAGCTTCACAGACGGACAATGGGCCAAAGAATGCCGAAGGTAAGCGCGTTCTATTGACCGGGACGTCGGGTTTTATCGGAAGCAGCCTGCTGAAGCGCCTGAAGGCGGATTCGCAATTCGAAAGGCTGGTTGCCGTCGATATCAAGAGGCCCCCGTTTAAACTGTTGAAAACGAGGTTCTACAAGATCGATTTAACGTCACCCCGCGCAGATGAGATGTTGGTCGAAATATTCAGCGAAGAAAAGCCGGACATCATCGTGCACACGGGTTTCTATCAACGCCCGATCGAGGATACCACGTACGCGCATGAGGTGAATTCCATCGGAACGATGCATCTTCTTTCCGCATGCACGGAATATCCTGTGCGGAAGCTGGTGGTCGGGAGCCGAACGCTGGTGTACGGCGCCCGGTTCGACAATCCTCATTACATGACCGAGAACCACTCACCGCGGCCCCGGCTCGATTACGAATACCAGTTGGATAAGGTCGAGGTGGAACGCCAGTTGTTGCGTTTCTGGAGAGACAATTCCGACACGCTGGTGACCGTATTGCGACACTGCACGATTATGGGGCCGACGGTGGACAACTGCTGGACACGCTATCTCTCGATGCCGGTCTGTCCCACCGTGCTCGGATACAATCCTCTCATTCAGTTCATTTCGGAGGACGACGCGATTGACGCGTTCCAGCTGGCCGTGAATGAGGATTTCGCGGGCGTGTTCAACATAGTGGGAAGGCGAGTGATACCGCTCAGCATGATATTCAAGCTTGCCAACAAGCCGCGGCTTCCCCTGCCGGGCCTCGTGGCGGAAAACATGCTGAGGGGGTTGTGGATTGCAAAACTGGGGCCCTTCCCGCCGGAACATCTCGATTTCCTCAGATATCACTGCCTGGCCGACGGCTCCCGGGCAAAAGAAGTGATGGGGTTCGAAGCCAAGAAGACAGCGTGGGAGGCGTTGGAGGAATTTTTGGAGAAGAAACGCCTCGGCAGGGTCGGCCGTTCGCTGGAAACCGAGGAAGCATCCGAAGAAACGGAAGCGCTCTTGGACGCGGCCGCTCGCGAATGACGGGCGATTAAAGAGGCGGCAACGGAGGCATCATCCCTATGCCAACCGGAAACGAAAAGAGAAAAAAACCGAAGTCGAGGGCTGCGAGGAGAACCGGGAAGAAGGTACCGGTGACTCCTCTGAAGCGCAGCGTGGGCGAGGCGCCGGTCATCTCGCTGGAGAAACAGGAAGCAACACCCTCCGGCTCGGGCAAGGGCCGCCGGAAGAAAAGTGCGCCCACCAAGAGCCGACGCAAGAAAAAAACGATTGCGGAACAACCTGTGAAGTCGGCCGAGGAGGAAGCGGAAGTTCGGGACGCGGAAGACACTCAGGTTCCAATCAAACAGTTGAGGCCCGCGACCTCGGAGCGCTCGGAGAGACATCGGGAGGCAGCCGGTCTGCTCGAATTGCTGCAGAAGGCTCTTTCGTTCATTCCTGGTATAACGGGGAACGATTACGAACAGCTCATTGAAACACTCGAACAGATGGACGAATTCGGAAAGGTTCCGGACATCGAGACGAAGCTGGAATCTTTCATGTTGTTTCTGTATGAGAAGTACTGGAGGGTGGAGACCTCGGGCCTCGAGAATATTCCAAATGAAGGACGCACCCTGATTGTCTCCAACCATTCCGGCGTTATCCCGTTTGATGGCGCAATGATCGCGACTGCGATATATAAATTTCATCCGGCGCAGCGATACGCCCGCTTCCTGATCGAGGACTGGTTCGGCCAATTGCCGTTCGCCACGGAATTCATGAATGCCGTGGGACAAGTGAGGGCCTCACAGGAGAATGCCGAGCGGCTGCTTCGCCAGGAGGACCTCGTTGGCGTTTTCCCCGAAGGAATCAAGGGGATGGCCAAGGGATTCAAAAATCGCTATCATCTGGCGCGTTTTGGGCGGGGCGGAGTGATACGTCTCGCTATTCGGACCCGAACGCCGGTTGTGCCGTGTGCCGTCGTCGGAGCGGAGGAAATATACATTGTGCTCGGATACGCAAACTGGCTTGGCAAGATATTCGGGCTGCCCCTCCTTCCCATAACGCTTACCTTCCCTTGGCTCGGGGCGCTGGGCCTTGTTCCTCTTCCCACGAAATGGTATATCCAATTCGGTGACGTGATCAGTTACGAAGAGTACGACGAATCGGCTCTAAAAGACAATGTTATAATAAACAGACTCAACAGGCAGCTTCGGACGACAATACAGGAGATGGTCGACTCGGTATTAAAGAAAAGGCGCTCGCTCTTTTTCGGATGATGAAAGCGCCTCTTCCTTCGGGCCGGCGTCTCGCTGCCACCCTCCGGTTACCGCATATCGTAACCTGCCGAAGGACATGCCGCAATTTGCATGACGCATCCGCCTCCGATGTTTTGGGCGGGAGGACATGAAAGCAAGCTTGACACATATCCTTCAAAAGCACTAAAATAATGTGCTCCTTAGGGTTAGGGGAATCCTTGGGAATGCGAAGGTGCGCCCGAGCGCCCCGAGGAGTGAGGTTGGGACATGCGAAACGACGCGGAACAAGCGATGAGACAGGAGTTGGCTCAGTGGGTAAACTTGTGATATTCGGGCTTGACTGTGCGGAACCAGACCTTGTTTTCAATCGGTGGCTCGACGATTTGCCGAATATGAAAAATCTGGTGACAAACGGGTTGCATGGCCCCTTGAAATCGACCGTTCCACCTATTACGGTTCCCGCCTGGACATCGATGATGACATCGCAGGACCCAGGCATGCTCGGATTTTACGGATTCCGAAATCGGAAAAGTTACGGCTATGAGGACCTCTATTTTGCCAATGCAAAATATGTGAAGGCAAAGACGGTCTGGAACCTGCTTTCCCGGAACCGCATGAGCTCGCTGGTGTTCGGTGTTCCCCAGACCTACCCGCCGAAGCCTCTGAACGGCATGCTGGTGGCGAGTTTTCTCACCCCCGGCAAGGATGTTGCGTTCACCTATCCCGACAGCGTCAAGACAAAACTCGACGAGGTCGCCGGCGGCGACTACATGATAGACGTGGAGGATTTTCGCACGGACAAGAAAGACGATTTGCTGAAGGCTATTTACACAATGACCGAGCGCCGTTTCAAGGCGTTCAGGCATTTTTATACGGAAGATTCGTATGATTTTGCGATTCTGGTGGAAATGGGAATCGACCGCATTCACCATGGTTTCTGGCGTTATTTCGACCGGTCCCACCGGCTGTATGAAGCCGGCAACAAATATGAAAACGTCATTCACGACTATTATGTAATGGTTGATACAGAAATCGGAAGGACGCTCGACGTACTCTCAAACGAAACATCGGTCATGGTTGTTTCGGACCACGGCGCAAAGACCATGAAGGGCGCCATATGTATCAACGAATGGCTTCAACGAGAGGGTTATCTGACCCTGAAGGAACAGCCGAAGCAACAGACGCGGTTCAAGACGAACATGGTGGACTGGGACAAGACCAGAGCATGGGGCGAAGGCGGATACTACAGCCGCATTTTCATGAATGTCCGGGGAAGAGAACCCAACGGAACTATTCCAAAAGAGCGCTACGAAGAAGAGCGTGACGAACTGAAGGCCCGTCTTGAAGCCATCGAGGACGAGAACGGAAAATGCATAGATACCGTGGTGTTCAAGCCGGAGGAGGTGTATCGGGCGGTCAGGAACATACCGCCCGACTTGATCGTTTATCTCGGCAATCTTGACTGGAGGTCCGCCGGCTCGGTAGGCGTTGGCTCGGTGCACCTGTATGAGAACGACACCGGCCCCGACGACGCGAACCACGCGGAAGAGGGAATATTTATTTGGCGCCGGCCCGGTGAGAAACCGGACGGCCCGAACGGCTATTCGATTTATGATATCGCCCCTTCGATATTGCGGCATTTCAACGTTGACATCCCGAACGACATGATTGGCAAACCTATTTCATAGCGGGCAGAAGAAGGAGGTAATCGATGAAAGGCTTCACGCTCTGGTTTACGGGGCTGTCCGGGTCCGGAAAATCGACCCTGTCACGACAGGTGGAAGGAGTGTTGCTCGAGCGCGGATTGAGGGTGGAAGTGCTCGACGGCGACATAATCCGGACCAATCTCAGCAAGGGTTTGGGTTTCTCAAAAGAGCACCGTGACATTAACATCAGGCGAATCGGGTTCGTCTGCCATCTTCTGACCCGCAACGATGTGGTGGCTATTGCAGCCGCTATCTCGCCCTACCGTGCCATCCGCGAGGAAAATCGGAAGATGATTGGCTCGTTCGTGGAAGTGTACTGCAAGTGCCCCATAGAGGTTTTGAAGGAGCGCGATCCGAAAGGATTATACGAAAAGGCGCTGAAGGGGGAAATCACGAATCTCACAGGTATAGACGACCCGTACGAGGAACCGTGGGATGCGGAAATCGTGGTCGAGACGGACAAGGAAACAGTCGATGAGAGCTTGAACAAAATCGTGAAGACTCTCGAAATCCTGCAATATATCCCGCCGTCGGCGACGGACGAATATACGGACGAGGAAGAGGAGAAAATCAAAGAACGGCTTCGTTCGCTCGGCTACATTTAATTGCCTGGAGTAATCATGACGCCCTTCTGGAGCAAGAAGAGAAAACGCGCGTGCATCGTGGGGCTTGACGGTGTGCCGCACACCCTTGTTCGGCGTTTTACGGAGGATGGCACAATGCCGGCGCTGGCGCGCATCGCGCAGTCGGGCCACCTGCGACAGATGCGGGTGACCCTGCCGGAGATTTCCGCCGTGAGCTGGCCGAGTTTCATGACGGGTTCGAATCCGGGAACCCATTCCATCTTTGGATTCACCGATCTCAAACCGGCGTCCTACAGTCTGCGGTTTCCGTCGTTTCGGGACCTGCGCGCCCCGACCATATGGGACAAACTGGCCGAGAAGAAGAAGCGCAGCGTTGTGATCAACCAGCCTTCCACGTATCCGGCCCGTCCGATCGAAGGGGTGTTGATTTCGGGCTTTGTTGCGCTCAGTCTGCGAAAAGCGGTTCATCCTCCGCCGCTTATCCCAAAACTCGAACAAGACGGATATATCATCGATATTGACACAATGCGAGCGCGGGACGACCATTCATATCTGGTGACCGAGCTCGACCGAACGCTCGACGCCCGGCTGCGGGCCGTGAATTTTCTCTGGGAAAGCGAAGATTGGGACCTTTTCGAAGTGGTCATCACAGGGACCGATCGCCTGCACCACTACTTGTGGAATGCGCTCGACGATACCACACATCCGTGTCACGAGGCGTTTCTGAACTATTATCGCAGAGTGGATGCGTTTCTTGAGACCATCTACTCGCGTTTCCAGAAACTCACCGACGCCCCCGATCCGACGCCGGGATTTTTCCTTCTTTCGGACCATGGTTTCACCGGTGTCAGACAGGAGTTCTACCTGAATTCCTGGTTGCGAGAGGAAGGGTTTTTGCAGCTTGAAAGCGACGAGGCGGACACCACCGAGGCGATCGCCGAGGGAACACGCGCATTCGCACTGGACCCGTCGCGCATCTATCTTAACCTTGTCGGAAAGTATCCGAAGGGGAGCGTGAAACCCGGGGATGCGGGACCGATTCTTGCTGATATCAAGGCGGGATTGAGCGAGCTCACCTTTGACGGCGAACGCGTGATAGAACGCGTTTTCGAGCGGGCCGAAGCGTATCATGGACCGTTTGCCGATCAGGGACCGGACCTGATAGCAGTCTCGAAGTACGGATATGACATAAAGGGGTCGCTGAAACGCAAGGAGATATTCGGTGAAACCGCGCTCACGGGAATGCACACATGGGACGACGCGTTTCTATGGTCGGCCCAAAATCTTCCGGAACAACCTTACATTCAAGATGTCGCCGAAATTATTTTGCAGTATATGGATTATTGACGGGCCATCTCACGCCGAACAACGCTTCTCGAAGGATGCAGCGCGAATTGGTTGTGCGCTCTTCATTGCCGTCTTCGCGCTGATACTCTTTCCACAGCATGCGCACGCTTACATCGGGCCGGGCGCCGGTTTTGTAATCATCAACATGTTCTTCGCCGTGTTTCTGGCGTTTGTCCTCGCGTTTCTCTCGATTCTCGCGTGGCCCATTCGATACCTTTTCAAAGGGATGAAGAGCAAGAAGGCATATGGCCGGAGTCTGGCAAACCGTATGGTCATCATGGGGCTTGACGGGCTCGACCCCCATCTGGCGGACAAATTCATTTCGGAGGGAAAGCTGCCGAATTTTGCGCGGCTCAAGGAGACGGGCACGTACCAGAGACTGAACACCACGTGTCCGGCCATCTCACCCGTTGCCTGGTCCTCATTCATGACGGGCAGCAATCCCGGCAGGCACAACATCTACGACTTTCTGGCGCGAGACAAGAAAACATATTTGCCCGACCTCTCGTCGGCGCACATCGGCAAGGCTCGCAAGACACTGTCGCTTGGGAAGTATGCCATTCCATTGAGCAAACCCGAGATAAGGCTTTTGCGAAAGAGCAAACCATTCTGGACGGTCCTCGGCGAGCACGGGATATTTTCGACCGTGCTCAGGGTTCCCATCACGTTCCCGCCGGAAAAGTTCAGAGGGGTGATGCTATCGGCGATGTGTGTTCCCGACCTCAAAGGCACGCAAGGCTCGTTCACGCATTTCACGACAAGAGAGCGTGGCGAAGGGAAATACACGGGCGGAACAGAGGTTTGGGTGAAAAGAGAAGGAGACAGGATTCGGGCCTTCATTCCGGGCCCCGAAGACACCTTGCTGAAAGAACCAACCGAAATGAAGCTTCCGTTCGAAGCCGCTCTGAACAATGGAAAGGCGAAGGCCGAGCTTCGGGTGAACGGCCAGAGAATCACGCTTCGAAAAGGAGTGTATTCCGATTGGATCCGCCTGACCTTCAAGGCCGCGCCGGGGGTGAAGGTGCACGGGATTTGCCGATTCCTGCTGAAAGAGGTCGAGCCCCAATTCGAACTCTATATGACTCCGATCAATGTCGATCCATCCAAGCCGGCCCTTCCGATCTCGCATCCGGTCATTTACTCGATTTATCTGTCAAAGCTTCTCGGCGAGTATGCCACGCTGGGATTGGCTGAGGACACGTGGGCCATCAATGAGCGAATCATCGACGAAGGCGCTTTCGAAGAGCAATGCTACCTGATACAAAAAGAGCGCGAGCGGATGTTTTTCAACGCGCTCGAAAAGACGAAACGGGGACTGTGCGTGTGCGTTTTCGATATCACTGACAGAATTCAACATCTGTTCTGGCGTTACCTCGACGACGGACATCCCGCAAATCGTGACAAGGATACCGAACTTTATAAGAAAACGATAGAGAACCTATACATCGAGATGGACACACTTGTCGGGCGCGCGCTCGAAAAGCTCAACGAAACTGATATCCTGATAATCATGTCGGACCACGGGTTCAACTCGTTCCGCCGCGGAGTGAACTTGAACTCGTGGCTCTATCTGAACGGATATCTTCGTTTGAAGGATGGAAAATCCGGCGGCGAGTGGTTCGAGGGCGTCGATTGGTCCGGCACAAAGGCTTTCGCGCTCGGGCTCGGCGGTATTTATTTGAACATGAGAGGACGCGAGGCAAACGGAATCGTTGAGCCGGGCGAAGAAGCCGCGAAATTAAAACGGGAACTCGTAGAGAAGCTCTCGGGCCTGAAAGACACAGAGACCGGAGAGACCGGAATCAACAGGGTGTTTGACAGCGCCGAGTTATATTCGGGCCCGTACAGCGGCAACGCGCCCGACCTGATAGTCGGATACAATGCGGGCTACCGGGCATCGTGGGATTCGGTGACCGGAACGGTGAGCGAAGTGGTTTTCGATGACAACACGAAAAGTTGGAGCGGAGACCACTGCATCGACCCCGCGCTTGTGCCGGGGATATTCTTCTGCAACCGGAAGATGAATTCGCGCGCAGTCAGTATAATGGACATAGCGCCAACGGCCCTCGAGGTTTTCGGGATTGCCGTTCCCAATTATATGGATGGTAAATCGCTGCTTTCGGACAAGGAGGCGCCAGATTAAGACGATGAAAAAAGGCGGGTTATTTTTTATGAAACAGAAAGCTTTGTGTATTTTCTTCATTCTGCTTATCGGCTGCTTTCTCGCTCCTCTCGTTTCATGCGGTTCGAAAAGCGCGGCCGGTTCGTCGGACAAAAGGGTTATCGTGCTCGGCATCGACGGGATGGACCCGAATATTCTGGAAGAAATGATTGCGCAGGGCAAGATGCCGAATTTTGCGCGCCTGGCGCAAGAAGGCACGTTCGCGCGCCTCGGAACCAGCATACCGCCGCAGAGTCCGGTGGCGTGGTCGGATTTCATAACGGGGATGGACCCCGGCGGGCACGGCATTTTCGATTTCATCCATCGCGAGCCCGAAACGTATTTGCCGTTCCTTTCCACCAGCAAGACGGAGGAGGCCGAGCGCACGATATCTGTGGGCAGTTGGGTGATACCGCTCTCAGGCGGAAAGACGAAGCTGCTTCGCAAGGGAAAAGCCTTCTGGCAGATTCTCGAAGAGCGCGGAGTGCCGACGACGGTCATAAAGATGCCGGCCAATTTTCCGCCCGCCGAGTGCAAAGGCCGTTCGATTTCGGGTATGGGTACGCCGGATATCCTCGGGACGTATGGAACATTCTCTTTTTACACGGACAGACCGGAGCGGTATGAGGAGGAAGACATAACCGGCGGCAAGGTCTACGCCGTTGACGTTGTCGGGAACACGGTCCAAGCGCAGTTGGTCGGCCCGAAGAACACATTCAAAAAGGATGCGCCGACCCTAAAACGGGATTTCACGGTCCACGTGGACCAGGGCAATTCAATCGCGAAGATCACCGTTGACAATGAGGAAGTCCTGCTGAAGGTCGGCGAATGGAGCGAATGGATTCCGGTCAGCTTCGTGGCGATTCCGTACATCCAGAGCGTCAAGGGTATGTGCCGATTCTACCTCAAGGAGGTCAACCCGGCGTTCGGGCTTTACGTCTCTCCGATAAATATCGACCCGCTGGACCCCGCCCTCCCGATTTCGACTCCTGCTAACTATGCCGGAAAACTGGCCGAGAAAGTGGGACGCTATTACACTCAGGGCATGCCGGAAGACACGAAGGCGTTTTCTGCCGACGTTCTGGGAATGGACGACTATTTAGGGCAAACAGGGATTGTCCTCCGCGAGCGGCTGAGCATGTATGAGCACGTGCTAAACGACTTCGAGTCCGGCTTCCTCTTCTTCTATTTCTGCAGCCTCGATCAGAACTCGCACATGCTGTGGTGGCTGATCGACCCGAAACATCCGATCCATGAAAGGGAACTTGGAGAGAAATACGGGCATGTGCTGTACGACATCTACATCGAGATGGATACCGTGTTGGGCAAGGCTCTGAAGAAGGTCGATTCGAACACAACGCTCATAGTAATGTCGGACCATGGTTTCTCGCCATTTTACCGCAGCTTCAACTTGAACACATGGCTCAAGGACAACGGCTACATCACGCTGACGAACGAGAAAGAGGGCGAGTTCTACTCGAACGTGGCATGGAGCCGGACGAAAGCGTATGGTCTCGGCCTGAACGGGCTGTACATCAATCAGCGTGGCCGCGAGGGGATGGGCATCGTGAACCCGGGCGACAAATACAAGCTGCTCGACGAGATCGCCCAAAAACTGCTCGAGGTCCGCGATCCCGAGACAGGAGAGCAGGCGATAGTGCGCGTCTATAAGACAAAAGAAGTCTATTCGAATGCCGACGAGAACATAGTGCCCGACGCGATAATCGGCTATGCCTCCGGCTATCGGGCCTCGTGGGAGACCGCCATCGGTTCGTTCCCGGATTACCTGTTCGCCGACAACGACGAACGGTGGAGCGGCGACCACTGCATGGCGGCCGAAGTGGTGCCTGGCGTGCTGGTATCGAACAAGAAGCTCAAGGTCAGCGACCCAAGGCTGCGCGACCTGACGCCGACCATCCTGGCCGAGTTCGGAATCGACCCCCCGGATGTGATGCGGGGGAGGCCGGTTTTTTGAGTGGTAACGTGTTCGACTCGCGCTTCTGCCTGAAAGAATCCGTCTCACGATTGGTGATGCGGGTTATCGTTGAAAACCCAAACGTCTGCGCGGTCAACAAGGAGTTTCCAATGTTTGGCTCAAAAATCAAACTTGACAAGGAATTGTTGAAAAAGGTCCGATACTACGCCGAGTTGGCCGGATATTCGTCCGTCGAGGAATTCATCACCCACGCGCTGGAAAAAGAAATCGAGCGGCTTGAAGAATCGGACTCGGAGGAGGAGATAAAGAAAAAGCTGAAGGGTCTGGGATACATCTCCTGAATAGATTGAGAGCCGACGATTTGAGAGAAACACATTGCAGATGATTAACTCAATGATAACGGCCATTTTCGATGTGATTCTGAAACCGTTCAGCGGCATGGCGCCCGTGTGGGGACTGTTGACGGTATCAGTGCTGACGGGAATCGTGATGGTCGTGATATTCAAATACACATCGAATCAGGCGGCCATCAAGAGCGCGAGAAACAAAATCAGCGCCTACTTTCTCGAGGTGCGACTGTTCAAAGATGACCTCGGCCTGATGCTCGACGCCCAGAAGCGGATACTCCGGGCCAACCTCACGTACATGCGGTATTCCATACTACCCATGCTGATTATGATTGTGCCCGTGCTCCTGATCCTGGTCCAGTTGGGCATCCGCTATGAGAACAGGCCGCTGAGGCCCGGCGAGACTGCGCTCGTGAAGTTGAAACTCCCCCCAGATGCGAACGCCGAGGATATCCCCCTGTCCGTGGAGTTGAGCGAAGGGCTGCGGCTGGAAACACCGCTTTTTAAAGTTCCGGGAGAGCAGGAGGTCGATTTCAAACTCAGCGCCGTCGAGAAAGGCGAGCACGAGCTTGCGGTTCTCGTCGGCAACGAACGTGTGAACAACCCGATTGTCGTATCGGACGCCCTCGAACGCGTTTATCCGAAAAGAACCAAATCGGGACTTTATTCGTCACTTCTCGCTCCCGGCCAGAAGCCGCTCCCCGCCGGCCTCCCTCTGGAGGAGATACACATCGCTTTTCCTCCGCGCACGACGGAGCTTCTCGGCTGGCGCCTGCACTGGCTCGTCATATTTTTCGTCGTGTCGATAGCGGCCGGCTACTCGCTCAAGGGCGTGTTTAAAGTTCAAATTTGAACCGTTCCGGCGCCGCGCATTGGAAAACCAATCCTTACAGAGTCGCGGGCGTCTCGCATTCCGTTGTCGCGAGGTCAGTCATCGCATATGATTGTTCGTTACGCAAGACCAAATGCATGACGCCCAAGGCCGCGATCTTCAGAAAGAACAAGAGAGCTTGAACATGGATTTCTCTGGTAAAAACGTAATCGTGACGGGAGCAGGTTCGGGAATCGGCAAGGCCACGGCCGAGCTTTTTGCGGGAAAGAACGCACGCGTGGCAGTGGTTGGGAGAACGGCCGAGAAGATTACCGAGGTGGCTGACGCCATCAATACGTCCGGCGGGAAGGCAATTGCGATGAGGTGCGATGTGACCTCGAAGGCCGAAACGGACGAACAGTTCAGGAAACTGCTCGACGAATGGGGTTGGATTCACGTGCTCGTGAACAACGCGGGTGTCGGTCTGCCGGGAGGGATCGAGGACATCGATGAACCTTTGTGGGACGCGGTGTTCAGGACGAACGTGAACAGCGTGTTCCTCTGTTCCCGGGCAATCGTTCCGTCGATGAAGCAGGCGGGATACGGGCGCATTATCAATGTTTCGTCCATCGCGGGCCGGAGCAGAAGCGTGATGGGCGGTCCCCACTATGGAGCATCGAAGGCGGCGATAGTCGGTCTCACTCGCAACCTGGCGCACGAACTCGGGCCGTATGGCATAACCGTGAACGCGGTTTGTCCGGGACCGGTAATAACGCCGCTGACCGGAGGGGTAATCGAACAACAGGAGGAACTCTTGAGCCAGGTTCCGCTCAGGAGGTGGGGAACGCCAGACGATGTCGCAGGCGCGATTACCTTCCTGGCATCGGACTACGCATCGTATATCACTGGTATTGCGCTTGACATCAATGGCGGATTGTACATGGGGTGAAAGTCTTCGAAGCCGCAGCCAGATGAACCAATCCTCCTTCTGCGTCAGCGTTGCGCCGGGCTTTGCTTCGCCCGTCGCAACGGTTTCTAATGCGCCACAGGCCATCACGCAGAGCTATCGTCGCATCTGCCGTTCAGGTCACTCGACCCATCGAGCGCCGCCGTCTATCACGAGTGTCTCGCCGGTCATGAAAGCCGAAGCATCGGACGCGAGATACAGCGCGGCGGCTGTCAGGTCGTCCGTTTCGCCGACCCGCGGAATCGGAAATCGTTTCGAGTGTTCTTTGAACAGGTCGCTGGTCCACACGGCCTTGCTCATGTCGGTCCTGATGAAACCCGGCGCGATGGCGTTCACCCGAATGTTGTAAACGCCCAGCTCGGCTGCCAGCACTTGAGTGAGCATAATCAGCGCGGCCTTGGTCACACAATACGCGCCCGTCATGGGGGCTGGCCGGAGTCCTGCGACGGACGCCATATTTATTATGACTCCCCCGTGTTCGCGCATCCACCTGTTGACCACCAGCTGGGTCAGGAAAAAGACACCGTCGACGTTCACTTCAAACGTCTTGTCCCATGCCCCTCGTTCGATATCGACGGTTGCGCCGAAGTGGGGATTCGTGGCCGCGTTGTTCACGAGGATATCGATTCTTCCGAATTCATTCAGCGCCGCGTCGACGAGACTTCCCAGTTGCTCCGCTTTGCCGGTGTGGGTGGATACCGCCAAAGCGCGCCTGCCGAGTGCTTCGATTTCCCCGGCGGCCGCCTTGCACGCATCGAGCTTTCGACTGGCGACAACGACGTCTGCGCCTGCTCTCGCGAAATCGAGCGCAATGGCTTTTCCTATCCCGCGGCTGCCACCGGTTATGAGCGCGACTTTCCCCTCGATAGGGAATTTATTATATGACATGGCTCCTCCGCATCATTCATGTTCGACTCGAAATTCTCCGCCTGCCCGACATGAGAGCGCGCGTTTCGCAGCGACGGCTCAGGCGGTCGCATAGCCGCCGTTGACGCTTATCGCTTGTCCCGTGATCCAGGAGGCGCGGTCGGAGGCAAGGAACGCGGCAAGGTTGGCGATATCCCGGGGTTCGCCGAGTCGGCGCATCGGATATGCCTTAACGACCTTTTTCTCGAATTCCTCCGATAACATCTGCCGGACCGCTTCCGTTTTGGTCATGCTGGGACAGATGGCGTTCACGTTGACCCCGTAGCGCCCGGCTTCTTTCGCGATTGACTTGGTGAATGCGATGATTGCGCCTTTTGCGCCCGCATACACGGCCTGGCGCGGTTCGCCCACTTTACCGGCATCCGACGCCATGTTGATAATCTTCCCATACTGGCGGTCAATCATGCCTTTGAGCACCGCAGCGGTGCAATTGATAGTTCCCTGATAACACACATCGACCACCTTGGTCCAGAATTCCTCAGATTGGCCGGAATCCTTTTCTTCGAGAAACGTGAGGAATGCCGGAAGCTTCGCGGCATTGTTGACCAGAATCTGAACGGGACCAAGCTCGGACTCCACCGTTTTCACCATATCTTCCACGCTGGCCGGGTCGGTGACGTCGGTCGTGACCGCGACGGTTTTTACGCCTTTTGCCGACGTCTCCGACGATGCCTGCTTTGCTAATTCCGTGTCGATGTCGGCAATGGCAACGTTTGCGCCTTCCTCGACGAGGGCGAGAGCGATAGCGAGTCCGATACCTCTCCCGCCACCCGTCACAATTGCGACTTTTTCTTTCAGGTAAAGGTCCATCGATAGTCTCCTGTTCCGTAATGTCAATGATGACAATATGATTCACAGCGCAGTGGGGCTGAACCGGATTTACGGGTTATTGGGTGACACCATGCCGCATGGTGTCCCCCCCGATAACCCGAGACGCATTCTTTATCGGAGCGAACCACCGATTCTATGAACTTTCCCCGCAGCCTTGCTCCCGCTCCTCGTAACGCGCCAACGTGAACAGCAAATCCGCGAGACGGTTGCAGTAATGGAGCAGTTCCTGATTTTTTACCTCGCCCTCGTCAATCAGTTTTGCGATTCTTCGCTCGCCCCTCCTGACAATCGAGCGGGCGAGGTCCAGCGCGGCGCCGCCGGGGCTCCCGCCGGGGGGAACAAAAGCCTTCGGCATTTGCACGAGCTTTTCGTGCTCTTCCACGAGCTTCTCAATGCGAAGGGTGTGCTTGTCCGAAATTCGAGTTGTGAGTTTGGCGGTTTCGTCAGGCAGCGCGGCCAGCTCGGCCCCGACAATGAAAAGCTCCGTTTGTATCGATAGAACGACTTTTTGCAGCTTCGGGTCGGCAATTAATGACCGGGCAAGTCCGAGGGCGGAATTCGCCTCGTCGATTACCCCGTACGCCTCTGTTCGCGGGGAGTACTTAGGAACACGATGGCCGAACAGCAGGCTTGTGGTTCCGCCGTCTCCGCGCTTGTTGAAGAATTTCATTTCTGGTCGCGCCCTCTTTTCTCGATGGAGGCGGCTGCCGCCCGCCGTCTGTTCATCTGCCCGATAATCGAGTTTTCTGCCGAAACGCGAGCGGAGGGGGCTGCACCCAATCACGGAATTCCCCGTATTTTGGGGATTCGCAGATTGGGGACTGCCCCAAAGCACACGTCAGCGAATTATCGGACACTCTCACTGTCCCCTGAGCAAAAGGACACCGAATGGAATTATCAAACACACTCACTGTGAATCCGTCCCGCGAGTGGCGGTGCGGGTCGCGTGATTCGCGCCTTCCGCCTGATGGAATCATGGACATCCCGAAGCATTTGTACCATTTGACGTTCACTCGTGTCAAGCACATTTTGGTCTATGGACAGGCGGTTTTGGTGCAGGCAAAGGCGGGCCTGTCGGACAAATAAGGTTTCCATGAACTCGGAAACGCACGGGTTCGGAGGAGCGGCATTGAACACCCGAACAGTATACAAGTACTTTGTTGTAACCACGTTATCACATTGGCGGCTTTTGCGGTCTTGCTGTGGTTGGCCCGGGTGTTCGGCGGGCGCGACGAAGAGCGCAAGTGGCACAGAGCTTGCATTTCCCGAAAGAGGGAACGGGTGTGAACTGTTCGCCCGATCCGGGTCTATTCCTCAAACCGAAGGAAATTCAGCCAAATGGAAAGCATGAAGATATTCGTTGTGCGAAAATTCGAACACATCATCGTGATGCTCGTGCTTCTGGGCGTCGTCTGCATAAGCCATGCGATTGACGAGAAAATGATGATGCTGAACTTCTTCTACTTGCCAGTCTTGCTGGCCGGATACTTCATCGGCAAGAGGGCTTCGGTGCTGGCGGCGATTTTCAGTGTCTTGGCTGTCCTGTTTTCCGTCTTGTTGCATACCGATGCGTTCAAAGCGGGCCGCGGCATCGGCTACCTGACGAGCAGCCTGAGCGGATGGGCCGGATTCCTCCTGTTGACCAGTTACGTGGTTGGGGTGCTGTACGAACAGAAGCAGAAGAGAATCGACGAGTTGCAGCGCGCCTACGTCGGGATACTGGAAATATTGGTCAAATACCTCGAGTCGACCGACCGATACACAAAGGGCCACTCGGAGCGGGTTGCGGAACACGCGATGGATATCGCTATGGCGATGGGCCTGTCGAGAAACGAGGTCGAGACAATCCGGGTGGCGGCCCTGCTCCACGATATCGGCAAGGTCGAAATCAGCGCAGACCTGATCGGCAAAGCGGCGAGCCTCGACCAAGATGAGATGATGCAGGTTGCCCAGCACTCAGAAAAAGGCGCAAAGATTCTGCATGCGGTCGGAGGCGTTTTGAAGGAAGCGATACCCATCGTTCTCGAACACCACAAGTCTTTCGCGCAGATGGAAAAACCAACCCACGGGGTGTCCCGCCTGAGTTCTCTCGGAACCAGAATCGTCGCCGTGGCCGATTCGTTTGACGCGATGACCTCTGACAGGCCATATCGCAAAGGCTTGCAGCCATGGCAGGCGTTGGAAGAACTTCGGCGGTGCAGCGGCGAGCAGTTCGACCCCGAAATCGTGGAAGTCTTTGAATCCGTCCTCTCCACCAAGCTGGAAACAGTGTGACGCTGCAAACTCGAAATCCCACGCAATCCTCGGGATAGAATCGTGACTGTCACATGAGCAGAAGACCACTCGGCGGAATTATCGGACACACTCACTCTACCAAATCCCGGAATTCCCAGCCTTAATTCCGGGCACATGGATTTCTGGGCCGAAGGTGACGCTCCGCGTGATTCCGTGTCCCCGGAATTAGCAGGCCCCCTACGCTGGTTTCTCGGCAGCATGAGCAATCGTGGGACGGATTCACAGTCCCTTTCGCCCTGTATCACATTGTGACCGTTAACATTATGAGAGTCGCGGCATGAAAATCCCGACGGAAATTCACAATTCTGATAGACAGTAGTACAGAAAACCCTTCAAGAGGCAATCGATGAGGCGTTTCCGGACGTTGACCCGGAGACCCTGAACCTTACCAGCACACAGCGAATCATGCTCGTGGGATTCTCCTCTGAAGCGTTGCTCGAACGGATGGTCGAATGACTTTCGGACTACTACGGGGTAAATCTTGATGCTATTGTTCTGATCTGTGTCAAAACTAAGGCAGGAGTTGAGCTTTTAATAAGAACTTCAATCATCTCGGAGGAGATGGAGCAGGAGCATGCGAGGAAGCAGAAAAAGTTTGAGATTCCTTTATCGGACGAGCCGGGGAACTATGACCTCGAAACACTGAAGAAGCATTTTCTGGATTATCTTGCAGGCGACAGGATGACCAATCCGCGCATCAGAAAAATCCTTCTTCCTGCGCTTGTAAAAAACAACGTGTTGACCCGAGACGAGTTCCTCCTGAAATGTTCTGGATTTATCCGCCCGAATATCGTAAAATAAGTTCTGTTTTGTGTCAGGGACTATTCGACAGCATTAGAGGCGGAAATCAGACATGGACAGAAAATTGACAATTGTTCCGGAACGATGTTCGGGGTGTCACACATGCGAGTTAGTATGTTCGATTCACCATTTCGGGGTGAACAATCCAAAAAAGAGCGCTATCCGCGTGATGACGATTTATCCCCACCCGGTGATCAGGATGCCGGTGGTGTGCAAGCAGTGTCGGGACCCGAAATGCGGAGAAAACTGTCCCGAAAACGCGATTGTTCGAGAGAATGGCATCGTGCGTATTATCGAGGACCGTTGTATCTCATGCATGCAGTGCGTTATCTCATGTCCCTTTGGCGCCATATTCACTCACCGCGATATCGATACTCCGTTCAAATGCGACCTGTGCGGCGACCGTAATCCGCGATGCGTCGAAGCATGTCCCAAACAGGCCATTCTGTTTATTCCCGGACACATGATGGGGCAGGCCCACCGTCTCGCCAGCGTGCTCAGGTACGCGCACATGAAAGAGGTCGAATACGTCGAGGGCGACGAAAAGAGAGTCTTGAAATATGCTGATATCGAGGCAATGAAGGAGAAAGGTGAAAATTGAGGCCGCTGTCTGTTGACCGCTGGCGAAAGAACGAAACCGATTGAGCCAAACATGCAAAAGGGGAAAAAATGAGTCTGGGCGGTGGATACTTTCAGAAGATATTGTGGGTTGACCTGTCGAGCGGAGAATCGCGGAACCTCGATTTCGGTGAGGCATTTGCCCTCAAATACATCGGGGGACGCGGGTTCGGCGTGAAACTGCTGTGGGACCATCTGCGCAAGCGCGGTTTCGACATCGACCCGCTGGGTCCCGATAATTTGCTCGTCATAGCGCCCGGTCCGCTCACGGGCCTCTATTTGCCCGCCTCGGGGAAGACCTCCTTTGTTTCCTTGTCTCCGGCCACGTCGGGTTATGGCGACAGCAACATGGGAGGCAGTTTCGGAGTCGAATTGCGCCAGGCGGGATACGACGCTATTGCGATTGCCGGCAGGGCCGATTCGCTCTCGTATCTGTGGATAGACGATGAGTCCGTGAGGGTGATGCGAAACGAAAAGCTGAAGGGCTGCGGGTGCCTCGAAACAGAGGGGATAATCAAGAAGGAGCTGGGAGACCCGATGGTGAAGATTGCGCTCGTCGGTCCGGCGGGCGAAAACCTTGTCCGGTTTGCCTGTGTCAGTTCTGACTGGAGTCGAAACGCCGGACGCACGGGAATGGGCGCAGTACTCGGTTCAAAGAACATCAAGGCAATCGCTATTCGCGGTTCTCATGACCTGCCTGTCTTTGATCTCCGGGCGCTGACCGGGGTGTCTGACGAAGCGTTCGAAGTTCTGAAGAAGCATCCGTATTTCGAATTCTGGCAGCAGCAGGGGTTGATGTCCGTTGTCGACTATTTGGCCACTGCGGGCGGCCTGCCGACGCGCAATTTCAGCGATGCCATCTTCGAGGGGTCAAACCGTATCAACGGGTTCGAGATGGAATCGAAATATAAAATAGGAGACACGGCATGCTTCGCCTGTCCGATGAGTTGCGGCAACATATGCCTCGTCAAAGAAGGTCCCTACGCGGGCACCGTGGCGGAAGGGCCCGAATACGAGACCGCATGCATGTTCGGCTCGAATATAGGCGTTGACAACTTCGCTTTTATTCTTCGAGCCAATCACCTTTGCGACGATCTTGGCATTGACACCATTTCGACCGGCAACCTCATAGGGGTCTTGATGGAAGCGTGCGAGAAAGACCTCCTCGGTCCGGCCGACCTCGACGGATTATCGCCGGGGTGGGGGGACGAGAAAGCCGCGATTGAGATTATTGAGAAAATTGCGAAGCGAGAGGGAATCGGCGATATCCTTGCCTGTGGCGCTGCCGGTGTTCTCAGAAAGTGGCCCCAGCTCGAACCGCTCCTTCTCCACGTCAAGGGTCTCGAACAATCCGCCTACGATGCGCGGCTTGCCATCTCGCAAGCGCTCGGTTACGGAACGTCGGACATTGGCGCTCATCACGCGCGCGCCTGGACCATCGGAAAGGAACTGGAGATGGGCGCAAAATGGAGTTTGGAGGAAAAGGCCGACTTGGTCATCTATCATCAAAAGGTCCGCCCGCTTTTCGACATGCTTGGGGTCTGTCGATTGCCGTGGATCGAGCTTGGGTTCGATGAGAATTACTACACGAAATTCTATGAAGCGGTTACCGGCGTGAAGAGTTCGCTCGACGAGCTTCTTGTTTTGGCCGATGACGTTTACAACGTCACCAGGCTGATAAACATATCCCGCGGAATCGATTCCAGCCAGGATTACCCCCCTCCGAGAACGTTCGAGCATCCCGTGCAAACGGGTCCCAACGCCGGAAAAGTGATAAATCGCGAGGAGTACGAGAAACTTCTCCATATCTATTACAGCAAAAGGGGCTGGAACAAGAGCGGAGAGCCTCCCGATTCGCTCAAAGAGCGGTTCAACGAGAGCTTGAAATAGGGATGCGAAAATGCGTGTCGTCGTTTATGGCGCGGGAGCGGTCGGAAGCATTATCGGCGGGTATCTGCACAATTGTGGTCAAGATACGATTCTGGTTTGTTCGAAACCGCACGCCGATGCAATCAACGCCGACGGCTTGACAATCCGGGGCCTACAGGGAAATCACAACATCAGTCTTCCGGCGCTGACCGACATCTCGAAAATCGGTTTGAATGAAAACGACATCGTCTTTTTGACGATGAAGACATTCGATACCGAGGCCGCACTCGAGAAATTGGGAAAGAGGGCGGAGCGTCTTGCGGCCGTCTGTTTTCAAAATGGTGTGCGCAACGAGGAATATGCCGGCCGCAGATTTTCGCGGGTTTACGGCGGCATCGTGTTTTTTGGAGCCAAACACCTGGAGCCAGGCGTCGTCATTCACACGGCGGACAACAGCCTCGGCATCGGCGTGTACCCGAAAGGCCTTGACGAGACCGTTGAGTCTCTTTCGTCAGTTTTGGAGAGAGCCGGTTTCTCCGTCACAAAATATCCCAATATCATGGCGGTCAAATGGTCGAAGCTGTTCCGCAATCTGAACAACGCCATGTTCGCGATCACAGGACTCTCCGTTCTCGAGGGAGTGAAGTTCGAGGAATCTCGTTTCATGATGGCCGATGTTCTCGAAGAAGCCCTCGGTGTCGTTAATGCTGAGGGTATAGAAATCGTTCCGCTCGAGGGGCACCAGCCGCCGGACAGGATGATCGCAAGCCTTCGTCGGCCCGGCAACCGTGACTTCGAAATTCCCTCGGATGAAGAAATGGCGCTTCGCCCGAGCACGTGGCAGGACCTCCACTTACAACGTGGTCGAACCGAAGTGGACTACTTCAATGGCGAGATCGTGCGGCTCGGCCAGAAGCAGGGCAGACCGACCCCTCTGAACTCGCTCCTGGTGAAGGTGGCGAAGGAGATGGCCGAGAAAGGACTCCGACCGGGAGCATATACCATCAGCCAGCTCCGGGAAATGCTGGACAAGCCTCGTGCCTGACGAGCAGAGTGTATCGTGGGGAGTTAATCCGTTTTTTTCCCTCATCAGGAATAATAGCCGAATTTCTTGACCGACTCGATCATGGCCTTCACATTTTCAGGGCGCGCGTTGGGTGGCGCCTCGCATCCGGCGCCCAGGATAAAGCCGCCTCCCCTTCCCACAACTTCAATCAGCCTCTTGCAATAATCGGTAACCTCTTCTTTTCCGCCGAAGGCCAGCATGCTCGCGGGAACATCGCCGAAAATGCAACAGTGGTCTCCGATAATTTCTTTTGCGGTGAAAATATCCGTCCTGCCGTCGAATTGCAGAACAACCTTGGCTTTCGGGAGCTCGCGGAGATGCTCGAGGTTCTTATCCCAATTGCCGTCGCAATGGAGTATCGGGGTAATGCCCTTTTCGAGAAGTCCGTTCACAATTCTCTTCAGCGACGGCAGGGCATAATCCCGAAAATGTTTTGGCGACATGAAATCGTTCGATGTCCGATGACAGAATACCAGCACTCGTCTCACTCCGGTGGCTCTGGTGAAGTAATGACTCATCCGAACGTACCCGTCGGCCAACGCCAATGCCGCTTCACCGAGTTCATCCGGCTTCTCCATCAGGTCGTATGAGAAGTCGACGACGCCTCGGGACATGGAAAACGTATCGAACGGCGCCTCGGCGCACAGGCCGTGTTGGACTGCCACGCCACGCGCCTCCCATTTCCGAAACTCGTGTCTCCATGCGGGAATCTGCCGCAGAAGTCTTCGCAAAATGGCCAGCTTCGCCCTCAGGTTTTCATGGGGCTCCCTCTGTACCCGGCAGGCGAGTGTCAACATGAAATTGAGATACTTCAGAAAATGCGTGGGAATTGCGCTGTCTTTAAATTTCCGGTACTCCTCTGCGGCCATGATTTCTTCTTCGATGACCTGGCAGATATTATCGGCGGGCAGGTCAATACCCGGATACCTGATTTTCATGGGGAGAATAAAGACATAAGCCGTTGGGTTCACCGGATTAATCGGATAGTAAATGTCCCACGGCCCCAGGTCCTTAAAACATTTGTCGATGGCGAAATCGTACTTTTTCGGGTCCGACCACAGTTCATGAACCGTTATTCCGGAGTAATAGGCGGCAAAATAATAAATCATCGGCGCGACCGGTACCCGGTCGGGTACGCCCAGCCTTATCACCGTCTGAAGCCTTTGCTCGGCGGTCAACGTGTCATGCGGCATGCCGGATTTCCTTCCTGCGAAAGCGAAAAGGGGTTCGAAGACGCAGGAAAACACACAACAAATGTGTCCTGCGATTCATTCGCGCGCGCTTCGGGCATAGATACACCGTACCCGATTATGAGGGCGGCGCCCGCCGACTCGAAATGCGCGAATGGATTCGCGCCTACAAAGAGACTTTCCGACCTCCGTGCAGGCGCGAATTAATCCGTAAAAAATGTCCGACGGAGTCACAGCGTATCTATCCCACGTTTTTTGGAGCGCGCTTCGGGGATTGTGAATCTGTTCCACGATTCCTGATAAAGGTTGCTCGCTTCGGGGACAGCGAGTGTGTCCGATAATTCCACTGGGTAGTCTTCTGCGCAGGGGACAGTCCCGATTCTACGGCACTTCGTGCCCGTAAATCTTTGGGACAGCCCCCTGCGCTTGGCAATTATCGGACAGTTTCACAGTCCCCTACGCTCGACAATCGTGAGACAGATTCACTATCCCCGCAGCACGGGTTATCGACCGTGGGACAGACTCACTGTGAGTATGTTCCACGATTAGAATGACAAAAAGACTCAAGAAAGGGGCTTTCAGAAATGCCCCATGGGCGACGCTTTCGGCTTGGGTTATTGGGGAACACCATGCCGAATGGTATCCCCCAATAACCCGCATCACCGACGGTGAGACAGATTCAAAACATTTTTACGGCAGATCGTTTTCGCGGCTGAGACGAAACAGCGATTTCGGACATTCGGCATAAGAAATACTATCACAACAAGCTGGAATTAACAACAGACGTTGAAGAGCACAGCGCGGCGTAGCCGCAACCAAGTCTTGCTTGGGGACAGTCCCTATTCTATCCCGCGCATTGCGCGGGATTTCGCTGCGCTCAACGAAGGAAAGCGAGTCGCTCAGGGGACAGTCCCGATTCTACGGCACTTCGTGCCCGTAAATCTGGGACAGTCCCCTTCGCCGCAGAACGTATTCTTGCCACTGAAATTGCGAGAGCCACCCGATGGAAATTGCGACAGGAATTCACGAAATTGACATATAGTAGTACAGGATTGAAGTGTTGGGGCATTCATGCATTCACATGCATTGCAGAGTCGAACGTCGAGAATTTATTTGCTCGCTGAAATTATGACACCCCACACATTCAGCCAGCAGAATCGAGGAGGAAAGCGATGTCTCCTTGTTTCACGAAACCCGCACCGTTTGAGGATGTCTTCTAACTCGTGAAATGAATAACACCTGGGCTTGCCGAACGGAAGGAACAGGAAGTCATTCAACGGAGATTTGCGTGACATGAATATATACATCCTGCCGTTCGGCTTCAGGCATCGCTTCAAAGACAGAAGCGCATTTTCAATGTCCGGAACATATTCGAGCATGGCGGCGGACACAATCAGGTCAAACGAATCCCGCTGGTACGACAACTGGCTGACGTCAAGCTGCGTCAGTTTGATTCCGTTTCCGCATTTCTTCCGGGACGCTTCCACCATATCTTGAGAGATGTCGAAGGCATGTTGCACAACTCCCCTAAACCTTTCCCGCGTCACTTTGTTGCGGATGGCTTTGCTCAATATTCCATACCCGCATCCGGCGTCCAATATGGTGGCGTAGTCGGCAATGGGGATTTTCCGAAAAATGAAATCCCTGATCCCCCACGGATACAGGAAGAAATTGACGAGGGTCTTATAACGGACAAGAAGAGACTTGTCATACAGCGTCCGCGCCGACGCCTTATCGCTCATACGCCGCCCCACGATAGCAGAGATGGCAATAGAAGAAATTTCTATGCGGGTTTGGTTGCCTGGACCTTGATGCTTACGATGGAGTCGGCGACGTCGGCGAGCTCCTCCATTGGAACATTCAGGCTTTCAATCACCGCTCTTACCGTTGGGTCATTCGCCAGCAGTTCCGTCGGGAATTTCGACTCGCCGACGACAGTTACATCCGTAAAGCCGGCGGCTTCTATTGTCGCCAGGTACTCGTCACGTATCATTGCCCCCGCAACGCACCCGACGTATGCCTCTATCGAATTGCGAACGAACTCGGGAAGCGGTTTTAACAGCACTATGTCGGAAACCAGCAGTCGACCACCCGGCCTGATTACGCGGCAAGTCTCCGCGAAAACCTTCGGCTTGTCCGGAGAGAGGTTGATTACGCAGTTCGAAATAATCACATCCACCGAGTTGTCCGCTGCGGGAATATTTTCGATTTCCCCCAGCCTGAATTCCACATTGTCATACCCTGACCCCCGCGCATTTTCCCTGGCCTTGTCGAGCATCGCCGGCGTCATGTCGACGCCGATTACCCTACCGCTTTTTCCGACGCGGTTCGCGGCGAGGAAACAATCGAACCCGGCTCCGGCGCCAAGGTCCAGGACGGTCTCTCCCTCCCTCAGAGACGCAAGCGCCACGGGGTTACCACAGCCGAGTCCGAGGTTCGAGCCCTCCGGCACGGATGCAAGGTCTTCCTCACTGTAACCGATGTGTTTGCTGATAGCTTCCACCGGATTCGGGGTTCCGCAACAACTCAATGATGAGCAAGAGCAGGCCTCTCCTTGTGCTCGTTCGCCATATCGCTCCCGCACGGCTTTCTTAATGTCTTCTTTTTTCATGTCTGAAACTCCTTTTCTCTCATTCCTGCGACATTTCGGTCATGATCGGTCCGAGCATCTCCCTCACGTTGTCGACGAGCGCCTCTGCTTTTATCAGCGTCATGCAACAGATTTCTCCTTTCGATTCGAATGCAATCACCGCGATTTTATCGCCGGCTTGAAGGTTGGCTCTGTCTCGCAAATCCTTCGGAAGCAGAATCTGCCCCCTGGGATCAATTGAGACGAGGGCTTCCACCCTGCAGCATGGGACTTTGTTCGATTCAGCGCCGACGCCGCACTGAGTGACACTTTTTCGGTTTGTATCTCCCGCCATTTGGTCGCGCTCCTCTTTTTCTGAATATTCCTCTTTTTCTGAAAACACATTATACCGCGAAATGTCAGCCCTGTCAAGCGCCGAGGACATCGCACATCGCCGCCACATCGAACTCTCCCGCCCAAGGCCCGAATCGAATTTGACACCTTCGAAAACGCTCAATATAATTGGGGTATGTTTCGTTGTCAAGGGATGCGTCAAGAAAAAGGGTCTTATGATTCGTAAGCTAATTATTATCGATATCTTAGCGGCAGTCGCATACGGCGTCTTCCGCTGGATGGACGACCAAAATTTCTGGGGTGCGCGGGACAAGAAACGACAAACCCTCGAAGATTTCGAGAAGAAAGCCTCAGACTAAACCGCTGTTCCAGCGGCAAGGGGCCCGCTTTTTTGCAGTGGGGATGGGTGTCATTGGCTTGAACCGTTTTTCTTTCTAACCGGAGCCGACGAATGGGACGCTTTTTTCGAGCTGCTTTTTGCATCCTGCTTGCGTTTGAGCGGAACAGGGAAATGCAGGAAACCTGAGTGAGGGAGCGGTGCCACGCATATTAGTTAAAGAACGAGGGCATGAGACAAGGAACGTGCCCGTTACCGGTCAAAAATTAACGGTCGGCCGGGCCTCCAACAACACGATTGTTCTCAAGAATCGCTACGCCTCGGCAATCCACTGCGAAATTTCAACAAACGGAACGGATTGCATAATCTATGACCTGGACAGCACGAATGGATTATTTGTCAATGGGTTTAGAGTCAAGACCAAGAAGTTGGAGGACGGGGATAAAGTTCTCGTTGGCGCCGCCCTGCTGATATACATACCGGACGAGGAGGCTATCTCAACGAATGCGTTGCTTGCGCAATTAAAGAATGGCGATTCGCACGAGCGCGAGATTGCGGCCGACCTTCTCGGCCATTTCGGCGGTCCGGCAGTGGCCAAGGATTTGATGAAGACTTTGAAGGACGACCCTGAGGCGAAAGTGAAGGCGGCTGCGGCGGAAGCCTTGGGTCTGCTGGGGAATTCGAGGAACGCCAAAGCCCTCATCGGGTACTTCGATACCAGCGAGCTTCTGCTCCGGAATTCGGTTGTCCGAGCGCTAATCCGACTTGCGGACGACAAGGTGGTCGATGGCGTGGCGCATTTTCTGAACCACAATGAAGACCGGGTTCGCGTGCTTGCCGCCAATGTGCTCGGCCAGACGCGAAATGGTCGGGCAACGAAATATTTGGTCCAGGCTCTGGGGCAGGATTCATTTGCCGTTCGCGAGGCGGCCGTGAAGTCGTTGGGTGACCTGAGAGACCCGAGAGCGCTCGATGCGCTCGTCAAAGCCTCGCGCGATCCCGAGCGGTTTCAGCAGGTATGGGTTGTGGAAGCGTTAGGCAAGCTGAACGACGCCGCTGCCGTCCCAATCATTATAAACACCCTCGAGAACTCGAATCCGGAGGTTCGCGAGGCAGCGGCTGAAGCTTTGGGGAAATTGCGAACACCCGACGCCGTTCCCAGATTAATTGACCTTCTCGAAGATGATTGGCCAGGCGTTCGAAAGGCTGCGGCGGCTTCATTGGAAAAAATCAGCCGGTACATGGAGGTTGAACAAAGATTGTCGGATTCATCGAGCCGTGAAATGAAAACAATGGAAATTTCTTTGGTAGGGGAGCAGGACGAGCACTCACCGGGGGCGCCGCGGTTTGGAGAAAACGTTTCGAAGTGGCGCGAATGGTGGTCCCAACGCTTGTCAGAAGACGTCTCGGAGAAAGAGCGATGAGGCAATTGTACACTCCATCCAAAATGGAATATGTAAAAGGAAAACGTCCGAAAGTGGATTGCATTCTTTGCGCGGTGTCCCAAAGAGACCCGAGGGTCTCCAAGCTCGAAGTTCATCGGACCACCCATTGGATTGTTTCCGTCAACCTGCATCCTTATAATCCGGGCCATATGCTCCTTTTCCCGATCAGGCATGTGGTGGATGTTCGGCATCTCAGAAAAGTCGAGCAGGCACAACTGCTCTTACTCCAGAACCAGTGTCTCGACATACTTGATGGGGCATACAGGCCGGTCGCCTACAACATAGGCTTCAATATCGGCCGGCCCGCCGGCGCCAGTATAGAGCATCTTCACCTTCATATCGTGCCGAGATATCCGAATGAAGCAGGATTTATGGACATCCTCTCCGAGACCCGCACGATTGTTGAAGGTCCCAGGCAGATGGTTCAGAAATTGAAACGTCATTTCAGGAAGATGACCGGCGATGCGAAAGCGGGAAAAAGATAGCGCCGGGTGTTTGACGATTCCGTGCCGGCCTGCCGAGAGAGGAAAACTTTTATCGAAAACTGTTTCATGAGGTTTATTGTTATCCAGCTTCTGCCTTGCTTCTCTCTCTTACAAAGAGGAGTATCTGCGCATTTTTCACTTCTTGATTGACGGCCTCCTGAGAGAAACCGAGTTGGGAAAGCCTGTCCTTCAGCAAGTTCTTCGCGCTTTCTTCGTAATAGATTCCCTCATATACGAGAATGACCCAAATGCGCGAGGATAACCCCTTTCCGGTTATCACCCTCTCGAACGGCACAATGGGGGCATCGGGCCAGTAGAACCATACGGCGTCGGGAAGTTCAGGCCCCATGACAATGATGTCCCCATGTCTGGTGGTTTCTCTCAGGTATCGCGCACATTCCTTCCAATCAGGCACGGGGCTCTTGACAGGAAGAAGCAGGCCGAAAATGACGACCGAGAACAGCGCCGCTTTTCCCGGTTTGCCGATTTTTTCAAACCCTTGCGCAACGAGCAGGGCAAAGGCCGGTATCAGAAACACGAAATGATATGGTTGATAGAATTTAAGACGGGCGACGTTCGACACGATTGCCACAAGACCCACCGGCACAATGAGGTAAATTACCATAAGCAGGTTCTTGCGCAGCGGCATCGCCCCCAGGACGGCGAGCCCCGCGAAAAAGAAGGCTGCCAGGATGACATATGGGGACAGTCCGATATAGAAGCGCTGAGCCAGCGGACTCAAAGAGTAGAAAAGGTGCAACAATCTTTCGGTTGTGAGGATACCCGCTCCGCCTATCGGATTGACAAGCTTCAACTGTTCCGTTACAGCAATATACGCAAAAGGTGAATAGAGGACTGCGGCAGCGCCCTGAAACATCATCCACTTCTTAAGAACTCCGCGAGTTTCCCGGAATCTGACGAGGAGATAGGCGCACTGATAAAGCGGCAGGAATCCTCCATGGTAATGAACGAACAGGGCGGCGAACGAAGCGAGAGAGTTCAACGCATGGTACGAGTTCCTGTTATTCTTTAACATCTTGGTGAAACAGAGCAAGGATACCAAAAAGGCCAGAGTCAAAAGTGAATATGGCCTGATCGCGCTCGATGCCGACACTTGCATCGGTGAGACAGAAAAGAGAAATGCGCCGGCCACCGCCGTTACCCGCGAGAACAGTTGCAGCCCCAGACGGTAAACGAGCATGGTTGAGAAGAGAGCGAAAAAGAGGGAGGGCAACCGAAGCAACACTTCGCTGCGGCCACCGAACTTTTCCCAGAAATGCATGAACAAGTAGAAGCCGGGAGGATGCATATCGTCTATCTTGAGCAATTCAGAAGGCGTGCGAACCGTCGCGTACAGGAGATTGTGACTTTCGTTGTAGTTCAGGCTGCTGTCGATGGAACGCGATGCCAGGAAAAGAGATACCGCCAAGACTGCGCCCAGCCAGAACAGGTCGCTGCGTTGAACAGTCGATTCTTTCACGGCGTCGGAGTTCAGGAAGACAATGCCTCTCAATGGGTTCGGGCTATTATTACCGTGGCCCGCATCCCGTGTCAACCCGGTGTCAGGAAAAAGGACAAGCAAGGGCTGTGCGTCAACCGAACGGAGCAATGGCTCACAAACGAAGCGGGGAGGAGTGACGGGTCACAGAAGCTTTTTGATCTCGTCGAGGATTTTGTGGGCCGTCTCCTTTTTGCTCATCATAGGAAGTTCCCGCGAACCTCCTTTCCGGTCGAGGACGGTAACTATATTCGTATCGGCTGCAAAGCCGGCGCCCGGACGCGTCACGTCATTACAGACGATCAGGTCCAGATTTTTTTTCGCCAATTTTTTTGTGGAATTTTCAATGAGGTCGCATGTTTCCACGGAGAATCCCACCAGTATTTTTTTGCCTTTCCGCTTGCCCAATTCCGCCATAATGTCGAGGGTCGGCTTCAGCGTTAAATTGACGTCGGTCTTTGTCTTTTTCACTTTCTGACTGCTGGTCTGGGCCGGCGCATAATCGCTCACTGCCGCTGCCCCGATTATAACGTCGCAGCCTTTGGCGCGTTCGAGAACCGCCTTCGCCATCTCTTCCGCAGACTTCACGCGTACCGTTTCGATGCCATTCGGCGAGGCAAGGCTCGTGGGTCCGGAGACCAGGACAACTTCTGCTCCGCGTTCGCGAGCGGCGTCGGCCAAGGCGTAGCCCATTTTCCCGCTCGAGGGGTTGGTAATATAGCGGACAGGGTCGATATGCTCGTGCGTGGGTCCCGCCGTAACCAGTATCTTCACACCGTCAAAGTCGCGCGACGTACTCAGGAGCGACACAATCCGTTCGAGGATGCTTTGGACATTGGCCAGACGCCCCTTGCCCATATCGCCGCATGCGAGCATACCTTCCTCCGGCTCCACGATATGAAATCCCCGCTTCTTCAGTTTTTCGAGGTTTTCCTGCACGGCGGAGTTTGCGTACATGTCGCAGTTCATGGCCGGACAAACCACGATGGGCGCCCGGGTCGCAAGGACGAATGTGCTCAAAAAGTCATCGGCAATACCGGCGGCCAGTTTTCCGATAACGTTGGCGGTGGCCGGCGCGATCACTGCAAGCGATGCCTTTTGGGCAACCGAAATATGTTCTATCTCCCACTCTTCCACCTGAGAGAACAGGCCGGTGATGACAGGACGTTGAACGAGAGACTGAAACGTAAGGGAAGTTACGAACTGTTGCGCGGCGCGAGTCATAATGACGGTCACATCCGCGCCGGATTGCCGGAGTTTGCTTGCGAGGTCGCATGCCTTGTAAGCCGCGATGCCTCCTGAAACCCCGAGGACGATCATTCTGTTATGCAGCGGATGCATTTTCGTCGTCATCGTGTTTTTTCTTCTCTGCGATGCGCACTTTCCCCTCGGCAATCTCTTGAAGGGCAATCGTGGCATTTTTCTTGGAGAAAGATTTTAGGAGGGGGGGCATCCCGTTGTTCAACTGAGCGGTCCTCAGGAATGCCATTACGAGCAGCCTGTACTGCCCCCCCGCGTTGTTCAAGAGTTTTTCTGTTGCAACTCTAAACATTTCATGTCCTCTTCAGTTTTCTCACAACACTTGGGATTCGACACACTCTGTGCCGCTCTGCCGCTATTATGGCAGTCAGCGTCTTCGCTGTTTTGCCTACGTCCTCGTTTACAACGAGGTAATCGTACCTGTGATAGCAGTGAAACTCCGCGGCGGCGTTCCGCAACCTCAGGCCGACGTCGTCTCCCGGCCCCGCCTGACGGCGAATCAGTCTTTTTTCCAGCTCGCGCAACGAGGGCGGCAAAAGAAAAACCAGCACCGATTCCGGAATGGCTTCCCTGACAGCCCGCGCTCCCTGCACATCGATAACGAGAACGGTATCACGGCCGTTTCTCATCTGCCGGTCGAGAAAGTCGCGAGGAGTGCCGTACAGATGGCCGTGCACCTCTGCCCATTCTGCGAAGCGGCCGGCGCGGCGCTCCTTCAAAAATTGCCTGCGAGAAACGAAATGATAATGCTTCTCGTCGTTCTCGCCTTTTCTCGGGGGCCGTGTGGTGAACGATACTGACCGTTTCAGGTCGGGCATATCAGCCAACAACCTGTCGCTGACCGTTGTCTTTCCCGTTCCCGACGGCGCCGATATTACGACCACGAGTCCGTTTCTCCTGCGCTGTGCGGAGGCGGTCACCGCTATTTCATCGTGAGCATTCCCGGGCGCCACGCTCTCAGGCATCGCATTCCCTTATCCGTTGTACGAGAGTATCGGGGTTGATGCCGCACAGAATGACGTGATTGCTCGAAGTAACTATGATTGCGCGCGTCTTATGGCCTTGTGTCGCGTCGAGCAGCCGGTTCTCCTTTTTTGCCGCCTCGCGCAAGCGCATCGATGGTTTCGAGTCCGGCATGATAATGGCCACGATCTTATCTGTCATGGCGGCACTCCCGAACCCTATGTTGACAATCCCGGCCAATATCGCCCTCTGAACGTGAGTTCGAATGCCGCGCGCTATTCCACATTCTGCACCTGCTCCCTCATTTTCTCGAGCAGGCCCTTCACCTCGACAACTCCGTGGGCTATCTGTGTGTCACGCGCTTTCGACCCAATGGTTGTTATTTCCCTGAACATTTCCTGAAGGAGGAAATCGAGTCTGCGACCGACATTCGAGTCTTGTTGCGCCAGCGTCTTGAACTGCTCGGCATGGCTCCTCATCCGCACCAGTTCCTCCGATATATCGGCCCTGTCGGCAAAGACCGCCACTTCAGTGACCAGCCGTTGTTCGTCCGGCTCGGTTCCGAGCGGAAGAATCAATGCGATACGTTCCCTGAGTTTCCGGCGGTACTCCTCGACAACGGAGGGGGCGCGCTCGGCGATTTCCGCCGTAATGCAATTTACCTCTTCTAGCTTGCCGAGGAGGTCGGCCCACAAGTTCGCGCCTTCCGCACCCCGCATTTCCAGAAGCCGCTCGATTCCTCCGGTCAGAGCTTTCTGCGTGAGGGCCCACAGTTTCCCCACGTCTTCCTCCCTGGGCCGTTTCGGATTCCACACCTGCCCCAACCGGAGTATCGCTGTCGTACTCAAGTCGTCCTTCAAAACGGCCCGGCGCCCAAACTCGCGAACGGTATCCACATACTGCCGCGCCAGAGACTCGTCGAATTCCACCTGGATCGCCTCGGGCAGAGTCCCCTCAAGAGTGAGTAAGACGTTCACCCGCCCGCGCTCGAAGTAATTCTGAACAACCTTTTTCACTTCGTTCTCGAGCAAACTGAGCGGCGAGGGAAGCTTCACACCGATATCGAGATACCTGTGGTTGAGGGATGATATTTCCGCCCAGACGGTCACGCCGTCGGCCTCTGCGCTCGCTTGACCGAATCCGGTCATACTTTTAATCATCTGCACCCTTCGTCCATTTGAGCCTTCGGGCTTTGCGCATAAAGGATTATAGACGGGCTTCGCCCGTTTGTCAACATCGGAAGAGCCTTTGCAAGACTATATAAGATATTTGGTTACGGATGATTCGAGGTGCGGGAACGCTCTTGGGAGGGGAGGGGATTTTTTCGGCGAAAGCAGACCGGAATTAATTCTCCGTGTTGCCGAATAGTTTGTCAAAATACCATTTCTTGTCAATGAGGTTCAAGTCAATATTCAAAAAATCACGCACCTCGTCCCGCGAAATCCTGGGAGCGTTCACACGCCGGACCGAGGGTATGGGGCCATCTTTCACCTTTGTCTTCTTGCGTTTCTTTTCCGAGCTCCGTCTCTTGAGGCGGACTCCTTCCTGCAAATCCATTTCAACATTCACGTTGATTACCCGCTCAACATTACCTAACACATTTCCGGCAAACTCACAAGCAAACAGCTGTACTATCTCGACAACATGTTTTCTCTTTTCCGGTTCGGTTCCCTCCGTCATTATATCCTGGTCGAGCGCCAGCACATTGCCCGCGACGTACAAATTGTATTGTCCGCATTCAAAGCACTTGAAAAGCACTAATACATTCAACTCCTCAATGGAGAGCGTATAGACGGATTCGCACGCCGTACACTGTATATTCAAGAATGAAAGCATGTTGCATCCAATTCCTTTCACAATATCCTTCTGTTTCTATTGTCCATCCTTTGCAAGCTCCATTCTGTAATGCCGCTTACAGTATGCAATTCGGTCAAAAACGGAGTGTGCGGAGACTGGCATACCGGGATACTCGGAACTCGGAGCATTTCTCCGAACCCCGTTCACCGTCGATTTGAAAGGGGTAAGGAGAACTGAGGCAAATCCGTACCGCGCTGACCTGAAACTGCCGTATAGTTTTGGGCAGACGAAGAAAGGGCAAAAACCGTGCGGCTATCAGCGCCACAAACTGATGGAGGTTTCCGACAATGGTTGCCTCAAAAAGGCCATCGTCCGCTCTTGCTTCCGGATACAAGGGAGAGCCACCCGCATACAGCGGCAAGTTGCTTGCTATGACACAGCGACAGCTTTTCGCCGCGGTTACGTCTCCACCTCCCGCCGGAGACTCATACGACAACTCTATCGGAGGCTTCAAATGGCTGGTTGCGTTCTTGATCCCCATGAGGGAGTAAAGCAGGTTGTTCGTCATGCGTGAAGGCGGAACGAACCTGTTCCACCGGGAACGCAGGTGATCAAAGTCCCAAACGATTGCCGCATCCAGGCCGGCGCTCAGATAGTTACAAAAAAGCATGCTCTCATTCAGACGTAATACATCGAGGCTTGCTGTTTGTGCGCCAAGGATTTTTTCGAGGGTGTGGCGCAGGACCCGCCGGTTAGAGTAATCGACGTGTGGAGAGACGCCAAGTGTTCTTGCAAGGTCGTTGCTCGTCCCGAGCGGAATGATACCGAGAATCGGCGGCGGATCGTGACGCAGAAGGTGCGGTAACAGGTAACTGACCGAACCGTCACCGCCCCCCGTAACGACGACATTGGTGGTCGATAAGAGCTGCTGCAGAGTGTTGGCGCACAGGTCCTCCGTCGAGAATATGCGTGCCTCTGCGAACTCCGGATAGTCCGGCGCCAGGTCAGCGAGGAGCTTGGCCACTGTTCTGCCGCTTCCCGCTCCCGACGCCGGATTCACGATAAAGGCGTACGACCTCTGCATCGGCGTTGTTCCGTTTATTCGGGGAATCCCGTGCATGGCCCGGAAGAAAAGTAGCACATTTTAATTCGGTCTGTCCAACGAGTGAAAGAAAAAGGGTGAAACCGGAATCTGAGACATGATATAATAACGGGACCCGCCCCGATTTATCTCTCAGCGAACAAAAAACTGAATAGAGGAGGTTTTCATGAACGTGTACATCGACTATCCCGCCAGGATGGAGAGAATACGAAAGGAAATGTCGGAACAGGGAATTGATATCCTTCTCGCCACTCGGGAGAAAAGTGTGTGTTACATCAGCGGAGCGTTCGTTCCGTGGCGCAGTTACGCCCTTGTGACAGCCGACGGACGCATCGAGGTGAACACGCTTCTTATGGATTTCGAGCGTATCAAGGACGAATCGTGGCTTGGAGAAAGAGTCGTGGGTTCGGGTCCCGTCATGCCCGGGTTTTCCTTGATGGAGCAGGCGATAGCACGCATCAAAGATTGGGGGTACGCCGAAAAAACGGTCGGTGTCGAATTGGGGCAATCGCCGCGGCTCGCAGCCGGCTATCTATGGGCGACCGAATGGGAACTGCTCAAAAAGGACTTGCCGAAGGCAACGTTTCTTGACGCGCTCAGCGTGATCGACATAGTCTCGGTAAAGAAGGAGCCCGGCGAGATCGCTCTCATGAAGCGCGCCGCCGCAATCTGCGACTGCGCGCAGGAGATCGTCAAAGGGGAGCTTCGTCCGGGCCTGACCGAGCTCGAGATTGCCGGAATCGGTGAGCTTGCCATGCGGCAGATGGGCAGTGAATTCCACTGGCCGATCACCGGCAGCAACGAAGTTGCCTCGGGCGAGCGGACGCAATACGTGCAGTGCGGCTGCACCCCCCCAACCGACAGGCTGCTTCAGCCGGGGGACAACCTTCTTGTCGACCTGCACAGCACCTATGGGCATTACTATTCCGACCTCTCGCACAACTATATCATCGGAAAACCCACCAAAGAGCAGGAGGATTTGGCCAAGGCCTATGAGAGTACGGCCAGCCTTCTTCTCAGAAAGATAACCAAGGGAGCCCGCATTGGCGACATCTGGCAGGAAATGATGGACCACCTCGCGTCAGTCGGATACGTTCAGGACGCCTTGGCCGCTTTCGGACACGGCATCGGTATCGTCGGCCATGAATGGTATCCAGCCATTACCAGCGGCGAGGAATTCGCTCACATCGTATTCGAGCCCGCCATGGCCGAGGTCGCAGCGCTCGTTATAAACAGACCGGGTGTCGGCGGCATGCGTCTCGAGTGCCCCGTCCTCATCACCGAAGACGGCAACGAAGTGCTCACGAAGACACCGGTCGAAGCCACAATTATTGATATCTGAGGGAGCGCCGCCGGAAGGAGGGAACGCGTTGGCCGGCGCCGTGTCGGGTCGGTTTCCTCTTATAGCAGTGTTTCCTCCGAGCGGGCTTTTTCGTATTCCTGACGCTTGTTCTTCAAATATGTCGGTATGGGCACGTCCCACCAGCCGACGGCCGGGCTCCCCGAGTGCGGATATTGACGGTTGACCGTCACCTCTACGACCGCAGGTTTTCCGCTTTCGAGAGCCCGCCGCAAAGCGGGCCTGATTCGCTCCGCCTTCGTTACCTTTTCGGAGTGACAGCCGAACGCATCCGCCACTTTTGCGAAATCCGGCGTATACGGTTTCCCCCGGACCTCAAAATCGCAGGCATACGCGCGGTCCTGGCCATACGCCGACATTTGTAAGTCCTTGATTGAAATCCATCCGGAGTTATTCATGAGGAATACGACAACCGGAATATCGTACTGAACTGCGGTTGCCATTTCCTGCATTGTCATCAAAAAGTCGCCGTCCCCTATGGCTGCGACCACAGGAACCTCCGGCTTTGCCAGCTTTGCTCCCATTGCGGCCGGAAAGGCCCATCCCATTGTCGAGAACCCGCCCGTCGTCAGCAGTGTTTTTGGTCGGGTGAACGGGAATTCCTGGAGGATTTGAGCCTGGGAATTTCCCGACGAGCAAGCGACCACGGTTTCTTCCGGCAACTCCTCTCGCAATTCCTTCAGAGCCCGTGATATGGTTGGCGGAGTCCGATTGGAACTTTGCAGCTTGCCCACGGTTGTCAGCCATTTCCTCCTGAGCGCCTGAATTTCCCTGAAATATTCGGTTTTCTTCTTCGGTCGCGCGGGACTTATTTGCACAAGCGCATTCAACAGGTCTGCCAGCACGCTTTTGGCGTCTCCAACCAGACCCACTTCCACGGGATAGTTTTTCCCAATCTCCGTCGGGTCAATATCGGCATGGATTAATTTTGTCGGCGGAATGGCGAAGCTCACGCCGTGCCGATACGAAGAGGCGGTCTCATCGGCAAATCGGCAGCCCACCGCCAAGAGCGCATCGGCGCGGGAGCACAAAGTATTGCCAACGGTTGTTCCTTTACTCCCCGCGTGCCATCCGTACAATGGATGGTTTTCGGGGAAACAACTCTTCCCCATCATCGTTGTGACGACCGCCGCTCCCGTATACTCGGCCAACACTTTCAATTCTTCCCACGCCGCCGCCGCTATCACTCCTCCTCCAGCGAGTATGACGGGACGCTTCGCGGATATTAGAAGCCTGGCGGCCTCCTCAATGGATGCCGGCTCCGGTTTCAGGCGCGCGGCGCATTTTCGGTCTTTCGGACTTGAGATTTTCACGTCGGCGGAATCCGCCTGCACGTCCATGGGGAGGTCAATCAAGACGGGACCCTTCCGGCCGCACAGCATCTGGCTAAAGGCTCGCCGCATTATGTGAGGGAGTTGCTCGACGTTCACAACCTGCCAGTACCGCTTCACGATGGGTTCGAGCACCCGCGGAAAATTCGAGCTATGGGTGCGCTCGATTTCCTGAAGCACTCCACGGCCGAACATGTGCACATGTGTGTCCCCCGTGAGCGCCAGAACGGCGGTCGAATCCACATATGCCGTCGCCAGACCTATTGCCGTGTTGATTGCGCCCGGCCCGATGGAGGTGAAAACGGCCAGGGGTTTGCCCGAAATCCTGTAATAACCGTCGGCCAGATGGACTGCGCTCATTTCCTGCCGGACCTGGAGCACCGAGATTTTGTCCTTCGCCTTGTACAATGCGTCGACCAGACCCAGGCAACCGTGCCCGGGGATGCCGGCCACGTAGGGGACCCCTTCCTTAATCAGGTACTCAACCACTATTTCGCCGCCGGTCATTTTCATTTCGAGCGCCTCCTTCGAGATTCACGGTACCCAAACCGGGCGCCTTCCGACGCATTGCTCACGTTGCGCCGGTAAATGCCCAAAAATCCTTTGTCAATTTTGGGTTCGAGCGGTTTCCAACGCTTCAGCCGCTCCCTGATTTCCGATTTCGACAAACGTATGTCGAGTTTCCTTTCCGGAATATTGATTTCGATAATGTCACCGTCTCGCACGATTGCCAGCGGCCCCCCTTGCGCCGCCTCGGGAGATACGTGCCCGATGCAAGGACCTCGGGTGGCCCCCGAATACCGGCCATCGGTGACCATCACAACCTTGTCGCCGAGTCCCATGCCGACGAGCATCGCAGCCGGAATCGACATCTCCCGCATTCCCGGCCCGCCCATCGGTCCCTCATACCTGATCACAAGCACGCTGCCCGGCCTTACGTTCCGAGTTGTCAAATGTTCTCGCACCTCTTCCTCACTGTCGAACGTGATTGCGGGCCCTGCATGCGCCATCATGCTTTCGTCGACGCCGCTGCTCTTAACCACGGCGCCGGCCGGGGCGAGACTGCCGTAAAGAATCGCGATGCCGCCCTCTTTCGCAATCGGATTGTCGAGCGGGAAAATCACATTCCGGTTGACTGCTGACGCGGAATCGACTATTTGCTTCAAGGTCTTGCCGGAGACGGTGTCCCGGTCCAGATTCAGCAGAGGCGCCAGTTCCCGCATCAATCCCGACACTCCTCCGGCTTCGTGAAAGTCCAGCACATTAAGGGATGAGGCTGGCTTGAATTTGCACAGAAGCGGCGTCGATTTGCTCAGCCTGTCGAATTCTTCCAAAGATAGGTCGATATTTACTTCTGCCGCGATTGCAGGCAGATGAAGCAACGCGTTTGTGGAACCGCCAAACGCAAGCAGCGCTCGGATCGCATTTTCCAGCGACGCCCGATTTACGAGCGTTGAAGGACGCAACCCTTTTTTAACAAGCTTCACTATTTGCCTGCCCGCAGTGCGGGCCAACCGCATACGGGCCGGGTCCACGGCCGCCATCGTGGCGGCGCCGGGAAGGGCGAGTCCCATTACTTCCAGCAGACAGCACATGGTGCTTGCCGTTCCCATCATATTGCAAGCGCCCACGCTGGCGCAGGCGCCGGACTCGATCTCGTTCAATTCGCGTCGTGTCAGCTTTCCTGCGGCGAGTTTGCCGATCGCCTCCTTAATGTCGCACGTGACCATTTCGCCTCGCGGCAGCATGATGCCGCCGGTCACAAAGATGCACGGGACATCCATGCGAAGAGCGGCTATGAGCATGCCCGGAATGATCTTGTCGCACGAGCCGACGAGCACGAGACCGTCCACCCGGTGAGCCGACGCCATACATTCGACTGATGCCGCAATGATATCTCGCGATGGAAGCGCATAATGCATTCCCGGTCCCTGAGCGATGCCGTCGCACGGACCGATTGTGTTGAATTCCACGGGCATTCCGCCCGCATCCCAGACACCCTCTTTTACGCGGGCCGCAGTCTCCCTCAGATGCACATGGCCGGGATTGAGTTCTGACCATGAGTTGGCCACCGCAATCAGCGGCTTCTTCAAGTCTTCGTCAGAAAAACCGGCCGCCTTGTACAACGCTCTGAGGTATGCCCTTTGGCTATTTTCTGTGTTCACGGTCTGGTGAGCGAGAGGGCGGGGCGCATCGGCGCCCGACGGAAAACGAATTCTTGCTTGAAAGCTTTGGAATATGGAGTCGGGCCAGACGGCAAAAAATTATTCCTTCTTCAATATTTCTTTCAGAACGGACGAGACCAGCTTTCCATCAGCATTCGAGTGTTGGGACATGAACGTTTTCATGACTTTCCCGAACTCTTTCGGGTCCGTCACATTCATTTCGGAGGCGAGTCTGGTTAATTCTTCCTTGATTTCGGTTTCGTCCATCATCGGAGCCGACAGGAAACTTTCGATAACGGTTATGTCTCTGTCGTACTGGCGGGCTTCTGCATGCTTTCCAAACGATTCATACTCATCGCGTGATTTTTTGTATTTCTTTAACATGCTCAGAAGGGCTTGATCCGCAGCCTTATCATCCAACTGCTCTCCTTCTTCCTTTTCCTTGAGCAGGAACTCAGACTTTATCATTCGCAGGACAGATAACCGCTCGTGGTCTTTTGCTTTCATCGCTTTTTTCATTTCGGATTCCAGCGACTGCTTAATCGTCATGGGAAACCCTCCGGGCGTGTTGAACAGGCGGAACCCGCGCTGCGTTCTCCAGCGGCGCTGATTTTCCTTCGAAGCAGGCTGCCCGCAACGGCGTCATTCTAGCACTCGCAGATGCAAATTTCAATTGAAGGTCGGAAATCCCATTGTAGCGTGCGCGTTCAGTATGTTATAATTATAACTTAAAGAGCTTATGATGCAAACGAAGAGCCCGGGAACCAGTGAGAAAGATGCCGTCCTCCGAGGACTCCAAGAAAAGAAACGACCAGGAAGACGCCGTATCTCTTGATTCCAATCCCCCCGCTGAGGAAGCGATGGATGCCTCCAAGACTCCCCCCACCCCTCCTGATGCGGGTTCTCCGCCTCCCGAGGACATTCAGAAGGAAGCAAAGCCGGAGGATAAACACCTCGGCGAATTGAAGCCGGGAGACATGGTGGGGGTGTATCGCATCGAAAAGATCATCGGGCGCGGCGGCATGGCCTCGGTGTATCGGGCTTTCGATGTGCCCAGGCAGAGGGTCGTCGCGTTGAAGGTGTTGAGGAAACGGTTTACATCCAGCTCGAAGGCGATTGCCCGGTTTGATCGCGAATTTCTTGCACTCGAGTCGTTCGAACACCGCAACATAATCAAGGTGCTCGATAAGGGCATCGAGAACGACGTCAACTACTTCGTGATGGAATATGTGGACGGTGCCAGCCTTGCCCGCCTGTTGCGGTACAGAGACCTGACGTTCAACACAAAAGCGCAAATACTGTTGCAAGTCGCGGGCGGCCTTGATTACGCCCACAGACGTGGTGTTGTGCACCGCGATGTGAAGCCGGATAACGTGCTCATCGACCGAACCGGCCGGGCCAAGATCGCCGACTTCGGCATTGCGCAGATTACCCGGTCCCGTTTGCCGCTCACCTCAATCACGGTTACAAGCAGTTTCATGGGGACGGCCGATTACATGGCGCCCGAGCAACGCATCGACGCGAAAACAGTGGACCACCGGGCAGACATCTACTCTTTCGGCGTGATGCTGTATGAGACGCTTACCGGACGATTGCCTCTTGGAAATTTCCCTCTTCCGAGCCAGCTGAACCCGGAATTGACCAAGCGGATGGACGGGATCATACTCCGGGCGCTCCGACAAGACCCTGAAGAACGATATCAGTCGATGGCCGAACTGGCCGATGACCTGAAGCGTGAGATAGAGACCTCGCGTCTGAGCAGGCTCAAGGCGCGTCTGGCGCTTATCATGCAGACCGAAAGCTGGAAAATGGTGTTCAGCTTCAGAACGCTCGGAACCGTTTCCCTGCTTTTCCTGGTCATTATCGGAGTCATCTGGTTGTTCTCGACTCTTGGGAATCCTTTTCCGCCTGCGTCGGATCGCTTGCAACCCGGAGATTCTCCGTCTGAACCCCCAACTACCGACCGCGTTGGCGCGGAAGGCGGGACGGCGGAGCCGGTGTCTTCGGTGAATAATATGGTGTTAATTCCGGCGGGCGACTTTATTATGGGGAGCGGCTCGGGATTCGCAAACGAACACCCACAACATAAAGTATTCCTCGACGCCTACTATATCGACAAGTACGAAGTGACAAACGCCGAATACAAGAAGTTCGTTGATAAAACCGATCACGCGATACCGCGGGTGAACGCGTTTTGGGCCGAAGCGTTCAACTGGCGCAATGGCACGTACCCGCCCGGCAAGGCGGACCATCCGGTTGTCCTTGTTGATTGGAAAGACGCGACGGCGTTCGCGAAATGGGCGGGAAAACGACTTCCCTCTGAGGCCGAATGGGAAAAAGCCGCCCGTGGACCTACGCCGCGCCCGTGGCCGTGGGGCAACGAGTGGGATGTCCATCGAACCAATACGAAAGAGAGCTTCATCAATTCGACCGCTTCGGTTTTCTTGTTTCCGGAGGACAAGAGCCCATACGGCGTTTGCAACATGGCAGGGAACGTCATGGAGTGGACGGCGGACTGGTACGACGAGAGTTACTATGCGCACGGCTCCTCGAAGAATCCTCGCGGTCCGTCGACAGGTACCTTTAGAGTTGTACGCGGCGGCGCGTGGGACAGCAACATCAATCTTTACGCCAGAACAGGATTTCGACATTATTTTCTGCCGGAGCACAAGAGCCCGAGTATCGGTTTCCGTTGTGTGAAGGACGTAAAAACCACCCGGTAAGGCACATCTGGTTTCCTCCGCGGCCAATCCGAAATTGACGCACCAGCGTTTTTTCTGTAGTATTGCGCATGCCAAAGGCCTTGCAGCGCAGCCTCACATGACGAACCAAGGAGCGGACGGCCGCCGGTATGAAAAAACTCTATTACGGCTGGTGGATTGTTCTGGCGACATTTTTCACCCTGTTTGTCTGCGCCGGAATTGGTTTTTCCACATTCACGGTCTTTTTAAAATATCTCGAAGCCGACATGCAATGGAGCCGAACCAGCCTATCATTGGCGCCCGCCCTCGCAGCCATTGCGGCGGGATTTTCGACCCCCCTCATCGGATGGGCCATCGACCGTTACGAAACAAGGGCAGTGATGCTGCCCGGTGTGATAATTCTCTCCGTTAGTTATATGCTTCTGGGTAAGGTCAGCGAAGTCCATCACCTTTATGTGCTTTTCATCATTTCCGGAGTCGGGTTGGCGGCAACCACTCTACTGCCCTCCCAGACCCTGGTGTCCAGATGGTTCGAGCGAAGACGGGGGAGGGTAATGGGGCTGGTGACAATGGCCAGCGCCCTCGGAACGGTGGTGTGGCTGCCGGTCGCGGGGCGGCTCATCGAGGTTGCCGGCTGGCGGAACGCATACTATGCGCTGGGGGCGGCCATTGCAATTGTCTCGTTACCGCTCGTGTGCTTCATAATTCGCAGTTCACCGGGCTCGATGGGGTTGTCGCTTGATGGCCGCGGCGCTTCCCCTTCGGATGGCGGCGGACCAATCGCTTCGGAGACTACCGCCCGCGCGAGAGAGAGGGGCTACACCGTCCGCGAAGCTTTTCGAACCAAAAGTTTTTGGCTGATTCTCTGCGCAACCTTCTTTGTCGTCTTCGGGTCATCCGGATTCGGCCTCCATATCGTTCCTTTTTTGTCTGACGCGGACATACCGACAACCCGCGCCGCCGGCCTTTGGTCCGCCGCCCATCTGTGCAGCATTGGGGCGCGATTCATTTTCGGATACCTCTCCGAAAACCGTCAGAAGCGCTATTTCGCGTCGGCCGCCAATGTCTCGCGAACGGTGAGCTTGTTCACGCTCATTCTTTTTTCGGCAGGTATCGCGCCCTTCAATGCCGCCGTGGTGATGCTCATTATTGTTTACGGTCTCGGAATGGGATGCAACGCGGTAATAAATCCTCTTCTCGTCAGTGAGACTTTCGGTGTTCGGTATTTCGGCAAGCTCATGGGCATGCTCGGGATTCCGTACACCATTGGGATGGCGCTCGGGCTGGTTTCGGGTGGGTATCTCTATGACTTGATGAGTAACTACATTCTTGCCTTCAGTGTCTTTGCCGCATCATTTCTGGTCGCCGGGGTTGCAATAGTTCTTGCCAGACCTTGCATGCTGTATGACCGAGTATCAGAAGGGTGTTGAGGGCGGTGTGAGATAGTGAAGAAGTTTGCCGGCAAATGTTACGCCCGCGACGAACAGAGCCACGAACTGTGCGAGAAGATAAAAAACCCACACCGGGAAAGCCTTTGCCACCGTTGTATCGAGAACGTATCTGATAAAAACAAATGATATTCCCGCCCCGAGAATGAATCCCGAACAGCTTGCCAGAAGCGGCACGTGGGCAAGCAGACCCGCGGCAAACCATGTCGCCAGACTTGAGCCGGCCGCCGCAGCCAGAGATCGCAGAACGGTCGCTCGCTCTATCATCGCCAGCTTTGCGCTGACATAGATGAACAAGCACCCCGTCAGCGCGCCTGTGGCGCTCAAGCTGAGAAGAGACGGAAGAATATCTCCCATTTGTGGCATGTGTTGCTTCTCGAAACCGGCCAATCGCCGGCCGAAGCTCTTTTTTTCGGAGAGAAGAAATCGTCTCTCCTGTGACTCCTCCGCCTGATACCGTTCAGAGCTTTTCGTACTCCCCCTGTATGATCTGGACGTCTTCCCATACGTCTTTCTTGTACGCGGGATTCCGTAAGAGCGCCGCAGGATGATAGGTCGGCATAACCAATACGTCGCCGAATTTGTGGAATCGTCCCCTCAGGCGGTTCATTGGCGCCTTTGTTCTCAACAGTGTTTGAGCGGCCACGTTCCCGAGAGCGCAAATAAGAGGCGGATTTATCATTCGGATTTGTTTCATTAAGAAGGGGACGCAGCTTTCAATTTCCTGCGACGTCGGGGTCCTGTTTCCCGGGGGGCGACACTTCAAAATATTGCATATATAGACGTCGCTTCTTTTCAGGTTTATCGCTTCGATTATCCGGGTCAGCAATTGGCCCGCCTTCCCGACGAAGGGGAGTCCCTGAACGTCTTCGTCCGCGCCCGGCGCCTCGCCAACGAACATAAGCTTTGCGCACGGGTTGCCTTCGCCAAACACCAGGTTCGTGCGAGTTTGCGAGAGGGAACAGTTCGTGCATTTGTTCGCAATCGCACGAAGCTCGTCGAGCACGGCGGTGGCGTCAGGGTCCTCGCGTTCGGGCAGCATTTGTTCGCGGGCGGAGTCGAGAGATGTCCACGTTTCTTTGCTCAAGAAAATGGTTTGAAGCCCGCGCTTGCGTTCCTGCTCGAGGAAATCCCTGGTAAGTTTGATGACTTCCAGAAGTTCGTCGTTTGCGTGGTCGTCATGTTTCATGGCTCAGACTCCCGGTCGGATATGACATTGAGCAATCCGCTTGCGAAACATTCTTCGAGGAGGGCCCCGGCTCCCCGTACCCTTAACGGTCGGTTTTGTTGGATTCGCACGGTGATTTTCTTGCGGCGGCGCTCCTCTCTCGCAGCGCCGAGGGGGAACGCATACCTTCAGAATATTGAGGAGTCAACCGATTCAGCCGTTCCCGCCGGTTCGCCAAACCAGTATTGTGCCCGGCCATAACACGATTCGGTCGCGTCCGTTTGTCGCCGGTAAAGCAGTTGCCGTTTCGGCTGACGAGGCGAGCGGCTCTTTGCAGCTGTCTGCCAAGGGGGCAGAGCTAATTCCTGCGCCTTTTTTTTGTGGCAGCCTTCCGAGTCCCGGGTTTGTAGCTCTTCCGTGGGGCATCGCCCCACAGCGATTCGAGGTCGTAGTACTGGCGAACCGCTTCCAGAAAAACGTGGACGACGACATCGCCATAATCCGCCAGCACCCACTGTCCTTCGGCCAGCCCTTCTATGTGTACCGCTGATACGCCGGTCTCCTTCAACTGCAGGAATATGGCCTCGCAGATGGCTTTGACGCCGATTACCGATTCGCTGCTGCAGATGACAAAGAAGTCGGTTACGCTGGAAAGCGCGCGCAAATCCAGCACGACGACTTCCAACCCTTTCTTGCCGTCAGCGATTTGTGCGGCCTTTTTCGCTAATGCTAATGGCGTAATGAGGATGCTCCTGCACTCATACGGTGGAGTGTGCCGGACGCCCGTGTCACGTTGTTTTCAGCAACTGGTCCCGGAGAATTTTGCTCAGCGCCTTTGGGTTTGCCTTGCCCTTGCTTGCTTTCATTGCCTGGCCCATTAAGAATCCGAACGTTCGCTCGTTTCCCCCGAGAAAATCGGAGACAGGGCCGGGATTCTTGGCAATGACTTCCTCGACGATTCCCAGTAGTTCCTCTTCGCTCGTTATCTGCGACAATCCTCTTGCTTCGACAATCTTCTCGGGACTGTCTCCCGTTTTGAACATCTCGGCGAAAACATCTTTTGCGATTTTCCCGCTGATAGTGCCGTCGACGACGAGTCTCAGCAACCGAACGAGGCTGTCCGGAGTTATCTTGCTCTCCTGGATTTCGATTCCCTCCTGGTTCAGATAACGCTGAAGCTCACCCATAATCCAATTGCTCACCGTTTTGCCGTCTCCATACCGAACTGCCGCTTCCTCAAAAAAATCGGCGGCGTATTTCGACGCTGTCAAAACGCCGGCGTCATACTCGGGAATGCCATACTGGCCCTGCAGCCTTTTCTTGCGCTCGATTGGAAGTTCCGGCACTCGCGCCTTGATTTCGTCGATCCATTCGTCGCTTATGATAAGGGGAATCAGGTCGGGTTCGGGGAAATAGCGGTAATCGTGAGCCTCCTCCTTGCTCCGCATGGAGCGCGTAACACCTCGATCGGCGTCCCACAGGCGCGTCTCTTGTATCACTGTCCCACCCTCGCGCAAGACTTGGATTTGCCTGTCTACCTCGTATTCGAGCGCCTTCTGGACCGCCTTGAATGAATTCATATTCTTCACTTCTGTTTTCACGCCGAGGTAGTCCGCCCCTTTCGGACGAACAGAAATATTGGCGTCACAGCGCAAGGAGCCCTCTTCCATGTTGCAGTCGCTTACTTCGAGGTATTGGAGAATCGCTTTCAGTGTGATGGCTGCCGCGTAGGCTTCGGAAGGACTGCCTATGTCGGGTTCGGTTACGATTTCGAGCAGGGGCACACCGGTCCGGTTAAAGTCGACGTAGCTTACGGGACTGCCTTCGGCATGAATGAGCTTTCCGGCGTCCTCTTCCATGTGAACTCGGGTGACTCCGACCCGTTTGGCTGTCCCATTGGCCGGAATTTCCATGAAGCCGTTTCTGGCGAGCGGGTCCTCATACTGTGAGATTTGATAATTCTTGGGAAGGTCGGGATAAAAATAGTTCTTCCTGGCGAACTTACAGTACGTGGAAATTTCGCAGTTGAGCGCCAGCCCGGCCATGATCGCGTCTTCGACAACGTTCCGGTTCAGGACGGGGAGAACGCCTGGCAGGCCCATGCACACAGGGCAGACTTGGGTATTGGGTTCCGCTCCGAACTTCGTGCTGCACTCGCAGAATATCTTTGACTTGGTGGAAAGCTGAGTATGAAATTCCAGCCCGATAACTGGTTCGTATTCCATCTAATCTGACTATTCTTCCCGTTCTTCCGTAATATTGTTTTCGGGGCAGAATGACCTTTATTACTATAGCATACGTCGTCAACTTTGCCAATAGACATTCAGGCCCTCTTCGCCTCCGCCCGTTGGCTCGCTTGCTTTGGATGGGCTTCAAACACCCGGCGCCGATTTGATCGAATGAGTCAATTCTTACGGAGTGGAAAAGATTGTGATACAATTTCGCCAAGACCGAAACACAGGTGGAAAAGTGAATGAGCCGAGCCCTTCGACAGGCTCAATCGGAAACTGGAAAGGAGCAGGTCCATGAAAACCGTATGCAAAGACGGCGACTTTTTGAAAGAAGCGTCGGATGCTCTGATCCTCGGGATTTTTGAGGATGGCCTCGACGAAATTGCGCAGAAGGTGGATCGGAAAATCAGGGGGAAACTCTCAAATATCATTGAGTCCCGGGAGTTCGAAGGGAAGCCGAAAACGACAACGATGCTCCATACCTTCGGCCAACTTCAATGCGAGCGGATTTTCCTGATCGGCTTGGGAAAGAAGAAAGAGTTTGATATCGAAAATTTGCGACAGGCCAGCGGTTCTGCAGCGGTCGCTGTTCGCGATAAGGGTTTCGAGAAAGCGGTTTCTTGTCTCCACCTGTTGCGGACTGCCGAAGCTTCCGCGAGTGAAGTGGGCCAGGCCATTGCCGAGGGGACAAACCTTGCCCTGTACCGGTTCGACAAGTACAAAACCGAGAAGGAGGCGGTCAAGGAGAGGGCGAAGACACTCAAGACGCTTTTGTTGCCGGAAACCAATGCACGGCGGCGGAGCGAGCTCCAAAAAGGAGTGACGGCGGGGGAAAAAATCGCAACGGCAGTCGGTTACGCCCGGGACCTCGTAACGGAACCGGCCGGCGTCCTTACTCCCACGGCCCTGGCAAATCGCGCGAACGCTCTATCGAAAAAACACGGCTTCAGTTGTACCGTCCTTGGGCCGGCACAGATAAAAAAACTCAAGATGAACGCCTTTCTCGCCGTTGCGCAGGGAAGCCACCAACAACCGCGGTTGATCGTCCTTCAATACAAGGGGGGAGGCGAGAGCAAACCATTGGCGTTCGTCGGCAAGGCCATCACTTTTGATAGCGGCGGCCTGTCGCTGAAACCCTGGGAAGGAATGGAAGAAATGAAGGATGACATGTCGGGCGGCGCCACCGTGTTGGGGGCCGTATGCTCCGCCGCAATGCTGAAACTCCCGATTAACATCGTTGGGATAATTCCGGCCACCGAAAACCTTCCCGGTGGCGGCGCTTACAAACCCGGCGACGTGCTGCGCTCGATGTCGGGAATCACTATCGAGGTGATCAGCACGGATGCGGAGGGACGCCTCATCCTTGCCGACGCCCTCGCATATTCCGCCCGCTACAAGCCTGCCGCCGTCGTCGACCTTGCAACATTGACCGGCGCGTGTGTCATCGCCCTCGGCCACGTGAACACCGGGCTCATGGGCACTGATGAAAAACTCATGAAAAAAATTGAGGAGGCCTCCCGCTTGACCTCCGAAAAGGTCTGGCGGCTTCCGCTCGACAAGGAATACGCCGAGCAGATAAAGAGCGAAATTGCCGACGTCAAGAATGTGGGTGGACGCCCGGCGGGTACGATTACCGCAGCCATGTTCCTCAAAAAGTTCGTCCGGGACATTCCGTGGGCGCATCTGGATATTGCCGGCACCGCCTGGACCAAAGAGGCGCGCCCGTATTGTCCCAAGGGCGCGACCGGAGTGGGAGTCAGGCTGCTCACGCAGTTAGCCAAAGAGTGGAAGAAAAAATAGCTGCGGACAGATATCATTTGACAGAGCCCTGCTGACTCTTCAGATCGAACAGCTGCCAGACGGGGTCAACCATTGCCAAGGAATGATTCGGCATCCCCTGAGCGAATCAGCTGATAAATCTTTTCGATATCGAGATTTTGTCGCAGCAGGGCCGCAAGTCTGTCATATTCAGCTTCGGTGTCATATCGTGCGACAACTCGTCTCACCGGCCGCAGTCCATTCCGTACTCGAACGGAGTCGATAAAATCCCGGCGAAACTCGTCATCGTCAAAGACTCCATGGAGATAAGAACCCCAAACGGCACCCTGTGCAGCGACAATCACTGGAAGGTTTGATCAAAACGGGATTCATGTTTGCACTCGGT
>CAYVQZ010000024.1:0-68318 GCA_964453435.1 uncultured bacterium | reverse complement strand
AACGACTTACGAAGATTCAAAGACTCTTTTCAACGCCAAACTGTCGAAAATGAGTATAAACAAGAAACATGAGCCGCCCAGTTTCTACGGGGTTGAGCGTCCCTCATTCGCTCGATTCATCATACCCACCACGTGGTCATCTGATGGCGCCGGTATATTCGGAAACCTGACCTCTTTCCTCAAATATGAGGCCTATGTCGTCTCCGGGCTCGACGGCTCCGAATTCAACGCAATCGACGGAATCAGGGGAGGGCGCATCAAAGAACGTCCAAGCTTGAACGAAGTGGCCTTTACCGGTCGTCTGGATTATTACCCCTTCGCCTTGAGTGATGTCGGATTCAACCAATGGCTCCGTGTCGGCGCATCAACCTACATTGGCGGCCTGGACAATGGCAATAAAGGAAATGACCCCGATATAGATGGTGATATCCAAATATACTCCACGGACTTCGAATACACAATCTCAAAATTTGATTTTCGCGGAGCGTTCGCATTCGAAAAAATCGACGGCGCGCGTGATATCGGAAACGGAACCGCCTCGGAAATATTCGGCTGGTACCTTGAGGCGGCGTACCATTTCTGGCCTGGCCGGTGGAAGACCGGCAAGCTCGAAAAGTCGGACGCCGTGGCCTTCCTCCGCTTTGATGATTTCGATACCCAGCATAAAATGCCCTCCGGCGTCGCACGAAATCCCGACGGCGACAGAGATGAGTGGACTTTTGGGTTGAACTTCTACCTGACACCGAATGTTGTCGTAAAGGCCGATTATCAGATTCGGGACAGCGCGGGAGAGGATCCGGGAAATGCCTTCAACCTTGGCCTGGGATGGCAATTCTGAAAGGAGAAATAAATTCATGAAAACAGTTCTTCCCCGCTCTGTCTGTTATTTTACAGCAGTCGCATTTGCAGCCGGCGTCTTCAACTGTGCAACAAACCGTGGTTCGCTGCCGACGGCTGAACAGCTCGTCGGCCATCCCCTCGCGGACGTGACGCAACTGGAAACATTCCGCTACGGCCGCTCTTTGGCTGTCACCGAGTGCGCAACCTGCCATCGGTTCTTTTGGCCGCATGAATATCCTCCCACTGAGTGGCCGCAAATCATACGAAATATGGGACGTCGGGCCTCGCTTGACGAGGCCCAAATAAACGCCCTGACAGATTACTTCGTTTCTGCGAGTCAGGCAAACATGAAGGGAAATCAGTAGCTTTCAAAATGGAAGGAACGGAAACGTGCGGGCAGTCTGATCCATGTGGAAAAACGTGCTTTTTGCGGCGGAGGCAAGCTGAAACGGCTGCCGTGCAATTATCTCACGTACGCGTAAACCGGGATTTCCAATGGAGATTCGGAGGAGTCGTTCAACTCAACTATCAATTTCTCGGAAAAAGCCCCCACAGCCGGCTTTTCCTTGAGCGTCACGCTGATCACGTATCGGCTATCTTGTTCTTTCGTAATTTCGGCCGAGATGATGTCACTGGAGGGCTTGATGCTCGAGACCTCAAACTCCTTTTGCCCGCTCGAGAAAACCCGAACCATCCGGGTGGGGAAATTGTCGTCTCCGATTACCCCCAGCGCCACAGATTCCGGAATAACCTTGATCGGGCCGCTCACTTTCCCGCGGATTCCCACATCGAGCACGGCAAATTCCGAGTTGTCTGTCTTTATCGAGACTTTCTCCTGAAAGGCGCCCACCGGCAGACTGCCATCATATTTGATTACAATTTCGTAGCCGCGACTTTCACCACTCTGCATGGGAACGGCCGACACACTGAATGCAGGAGAGGTGACATCAATGTCCGTAATATGCAGATCGAGTTCCGGCCTGTAAATGAGTTGGACCGTCCGTACCGATGCCTGCTCCTTTTCCGCTACCCAGTACAACAACCGCGGCCTCACTTCCGCGGGCACAATAACATTCGCAGAGACATATAGCCTCGCCGTCGGCTGCGCGGGGTCGTTCGAGTGGACAAGTATCGCCTTCTTCCGCTCGCCGCCCGATGCGCCGGGTCGAAACGTCACTTCAATATCGCCCTGTTCGCCGGGGGGAATCGTCTCCTTCGACAGAAGTGTTCCCGTGCAACCGCAGGTTGCCTTGATATCATGGATTCGCAGGATATCATCGCCCTTGTTCATAAAAGTGAATGTGTGTTTCACCGTCCGGTTCGGCCCGACGGCGCCAAAGTCATGGTCAGTCTCCTGAAAGGCAATCCGAGGAGCGGTAGCGGTAACGGCCGTCTTCCCGGGTGCTTCGCCTTCCGGAGTTCCGGCAACAGCAGAACGGCAACTCAATAGGATACAGAGAGCAAAAGCAACGCTTATTGGCAGAAGGGCAAAAACCGTGCCTTTTTTCATACGTATACTCCTCTTTTAAGAATCAGCGTTCAACCCGTATCCGATTTTGCAGCCTCTCCCTTTGGCTCTGCGCAATATAGCGCAGAATTCGGTCGATGGCCTGCTTATATTTAATGCTGGACTCTGTTTCCACAAACTGGACGCCGTAAAAGACTTCGCGAAGCCCCGGGTGGCGAAGGCTGAAACAGATTCGACCCAGCAGTTTGGCCGGCTCATCCTCGGAGTCGAGAAGAAACGACAACGACAGGAGGCGTCCCACACCGAGAAGAAGACTGCGCCCTTCCGGAATGCGGAATCCGAGTCCGCCCCCGCCGATGTCGCTCAGGATTCCTTTTTCGCGGGCCCTCACTCTCCTCGGCTTCGATTCCTCTTCCGAGAATATGCCGATCTTCACTTCAATCGGCGACGCATCGGATAAACTCAATCGATAATAACCCCTCAGTTCCCACGCTGAGAGGCTTTCGGGGATAACGAGTTCGAGAGAAGGCACAATAAGTTGAGGATTAAGTTGGAATTTCGAGCGACCAACCACCTCACTCATAAAGGTGCGGGTTCGGCCATTGTGTGAAAATGAGACTTTCACGCCCTCGCCGGGCCGCACGGCAACGACACCCCCCCTCAGTGTCGCAGCTTCGATGACCAGCCTCGGTTCCGTTCCTGACCTGTCAATCCCGAGGAACCGGCTTTTGTACTCAGCCTTTGATTTTTCACCAATGACCCGAAATCCTAACGGCTGGTTTTGCACACAGGCATCCGCCAGGACCGCCATCAGCTCCGGTTCTTTTGGCCGCTTCAAAATCATAGAAACCGCTGTCCTTTATTAGTGATTATAACCTCTTTCACCGTAATCTTCAAGCCGGTTCCTTCAAGAAACTTGGCCTGGCCCCCTTACTTGCTCCGGAGCCTTTTCAAGCTTAACTTCGGGATAAAGAATCTTCTGATTGGTCGTTCTCGATGCGGCGCGGAAGCCGGTAGGGAGAAGGGGAATCCTTAAAAAACGCTTCCTATTCGGGCAAGGGTCTGTTCCATTTTCGACAGGAGTGTCATCCATTCGATATTGTAGTACCTCGGGTTCAAAAAATCGGTGAAGCCATAATCGTAAATCTTCTCCACCATTTTTTCGACAGACTCTTTCACCGCAACAACCGGCTTAAACCCGAGGACGGTCTCTATTTTTTGGGCTGAGACCCTGTAACTCCTGGTCTTGAAATGAGAATAATCGACATCGATTTTGACTTCTATCCGGTCTTTCAGCGCCTCTCGCACCCAATGGGCGAGCTCCAGAATACGGTAGTTCTTGAATGACAGATTGAAAATCTGGCCCCGCACTTTCTCCTCGGGAGCCTCGACACAGCAAATATGCGCCTTTGCAACGTCGCTCACATCGACGAGGGGGCGCCACATCTCGCCCCCGCAAAATACCCTGAGCGCACCTTTCGTCACTGCATCCTTGACGAAGGTATTCACCACGAGGTCGTACCGCATGCGCGGACTGAACCCGTAGACGGTGCCCTGGCGAAGAATGACAGGACAGAACTTGTCGTCGCATAAATCCAAAAGGATTTTTTCGGCTTCATAATTCGAAACGGCATACGCCGCCCGCGGAGCCACTTCGCTGTCTTCGTCGTACAAAATGTCCTCGGCAAAGAGACCCCTGTCATAAATCGAACAACTGGATGCAAAAATGAATCGGCTGATACCTTTCTCCTTGCAAGCCCGCGCGAGAACGCCCGTGGCGACGGTATTCATTTCCTTATTGGCCTTCGGGTTGAACTCGGCCGTCGGGTCATTCGAGAGCCCCGCCAGATGAATGACCGAATCGATTCCGTCGAGCACATCCGCGTTCATTCCGCGTATGTCACCCTGGACCAGGTCGATTTTGTCCCGATGTTTCGACAGCCCCTCTTGGCCAAAATACAGCTTGTCGAACACTCTGACAGCCTCTCCCTTGGCGAGCAGTTCCTCAACGAGCACACAGCCGATGTAGCCGGCTCCACCGGTCACCAATATCATTGGCTCGATGCCTCCCGGAATTATCTCCCCTTGATTTCCCAACTATAGCCAAACGAGTCGGGCGGAATCCGCATTTCATCCGGCTTCTCCCGTTTGTACACCTCGCTCGCCGTGCTGATCAGCTGGGTGTCGTCCTCGAGCGACATCCAGCCGTGAAAAACGCCCGGGGGAACGACAAGGAGGGATGGATTCCGCTGTGTGATGACGTAGGTATCCATCTGTTCATAGGTCGGACTGTCCGGTCGGTCATCTCGCAGCACGAACTTGGCCGCCCCGTGACTGATGAAGAACCAATCCCAGAGCACTTCGTGCTTGTGGAACGCCCTGATGACACCGCGCGACATATTGCCGACGATATAAACCTGTCCGAATTTCGTGAAGTGCTCGTCCGTTGCCCGCAAAATTTCGATGAGATACCCGCGATCGTCTGCGTGAACTTCCAAGTGTACCAGTCTGACACCCTCAATCATCCGCACTTTTCCTCACAAGCAGGCCCTGTCTCGTCTCAATCGCAGGGTCTATTTAGCATATTCTTTTGAGAAAAGTCAATAATGCAGAGGCTACATCTCCCTGAGCGAAGCGACCATTCTCAGCGCTTCCTTCAGCGCGTTTGACGCGTTATCCGCTGTGCCGTCGGCGCCGAACTTTGTCACGACCTCCCCCGTTATGGGAGCGCCGCCTATCATAACCTTCACATTCGGATTCTTCTCGCGAATCATTTTGATGACACGTTCCATACCAAGCATTGACGTTGTCATCATTGCCGACAGGCAGACCAGTTCTGCATTGGTCTTGAGCTGTTCCTCGACGAATCTTTCCAACTCCACGTCCTTGCCGAGGTCGTGCACTTCAAAGCCGGCCACCTCGAACATCATCTTTACAAGATTCTTGCCAATGTCATGCACATCGCCCTGAACCGTCCCGATAACGACGACCCCCTTATTTTTTGCCTGGTCTTCCATCTTGACGTGCGGTCTCAGGATACCGAGACCGGCGTACAATGCATCCGCGCACAACAGAAGCTCGGGCACGAAGTATTCTTCCTCCTCCCAGAGCCTTCCGGCCTCATCCATCCCTTTTGCCAGGCCGTTCATAATAGCGTCGTACGCATCGAAACCAAGTTCCAAAACCTCATTCGCAGCCTTGACGACCTCTTCCTCTTCGAATTTCAACACTCCTTCCGCGAGTCTTTTCAGCAGTTCTTCCCTTTTTCCGTCATCCGTCATCGTCACGCCTCTCTTTTCTACCTCGTTCCGACGTTTTTCACAGCTTTCATCAGAGCCTCGACGTTTTCCCTGGGAGCGGTCGGCCAGATGTCACAACCGGGCCACACGGCGTCCACGCCTCCCTCAACACACTCGAGCACCGCCCGTCTCGCGTCTTCCGGCGTCCCTTTCACAAGAACATTGAACGGGTCGAAATTGCCCAGAAGAATGGGTTCTTTTCCGATAGTCTCGCGCGTTTGTCGCAAATCGTTCTTCTGGTCAACGCTGAGGGCGCTTGCTCCACATCTGTTCATCGATTCCATAATATTGTTGGATTTCCCGCAGATATGCAGCACCATGGGACCGCGGACCGCGGCAAAAATCTTCTTCAGGCGAGGCTCGACCACTTTCTTGAACAGGGCCGGCCTGAGAACGTCAGAGGTCGCGCCCATTTCCCTGATAGTGATATAATCGGCGCCCGCATCGAAATAAACCGCCACCAACCGAATGACCAAGTCGGCATAAATATCGAGTATTTGCGCGACAGACTCAGGTTTTTTCAGGCAGAGCTTCAGAAGGTCATCCAACTCCATTGTCTGGCCGGCTATCGTGAAAGGACCCATTATGTATGTGCCAATGGCCACTTCTTCCCCGATGTCTCGTTTGAGCGAATCCAGCGCCTCGATGACAACCGGCACTCTTCCCGCGGTTGAAAGACTATCGGGTAATCTGATGTCTCCTGCGGCCGCGACCCGTTTCTCCTTCACAGTCGGATACAGAATTTCCTCGGGGTCAACATGGGTGTAAAAATTGATAGGGCATCCCAGCAGCTCAGCCTCGATGGCGACATCGAACGGAACCACCGCGCATTCGAATCCGAACAGCTTATACGTGCTCGCAGCGAGTGTCGCCATTTTGGTCGAATCGGTGTGCGCCTCGGCAAAGCGCACGCCGGTCTCCTTGGCCCCTGCGGTCGTCACGTTTCCCATCCCACTGAAACATAGCAGTTCTCCATCCCTCTCTCCCCCCAAAAGGGCGAGAACCTTATCCCGAGCGGTTTTCTTGGAACCCACCGACTATCTCCTTTTCCTTACTTGTTCTCTGCTTCCAGTTGCTTCAAAAATTCGGCAAACAATGTGTTCAGAGGGTGAGACTCCCCTATCCGGAGAGAACGGGAAACCGCATAGCCGAACATCGCCTTCACCGACTCCGCCGCAGCCGCCGCTGCAAATATCCGCTCGGTCCCGGTCATCGGACCGTAGAACAAAAAGTCATTCCACAGGAGCGCGGCAATCCCGTGAGCGGCCGCATCCGCCCCCGCGAAACCTTCCCGGGTTGTCCGCGCGCGCAGTTCTTTCCACATGTATGTCCCGTTTGAAGGCGCACAGCCTACGGGCAAACCGAACCGCTCCTTGATCAGGAAACCGCCCTCCAGCGAAAAAGCCATTGCTGCGACATTCATTACGGTCGTATCGACCATTACCGACTTGAACTTACCGCTCTCGATGATGGGCAGCAGTCGTTCGAGCGAGGCAACCCGGCCCGAGCCGAGCTTATCGGTCTCGTCAAACACGGCGACAATAACGTGTTTCACGCCCGCGCCCGCGATTGCCTCGACCTCAGATTCAATATCCGGATTCCAAGGATTCAAACTGTTATAAACAAGACGCTCAAGCAAACCCGCCTGACCTGCCCGGCGCGCCGCCTCGATTCTGACTTCCGGCTTCCAGGCGTCGACGCAAAACGGAACCTCCGTTTCGCCGGCGACAAACTCCATGTATCCCGAAATCTCATCGGCGGTGTTTCCCACGATGTCGAGCATGCCGGGAATGGCGGTTCGCTCCGAAAGAGCTTTCATTGTTTTTATCTGTTTCCGGGCCGACCCCTTATCGAAGTCGCCGCCCTTGCGATCGGCAATCAGTTTATCGCCCTTGTGAAACATCGAGCCGATGAGGACCGTCGGATGAACGCCGGGCTGTCCCCCCACTCTCACACCGTCGATATCGCAAACTCTTTGCTCTTTTTCGAATCTAAACAGATTCATCGCAATCTCTCTGCATCTCGTCCTGCGGGCGCCGCGTATCAGACCGGCAGGAGTTCCGCCAGATGCGGAAACTCATCGGACATGTGCGGGAAATGCATGGCCGACACGAATTCCCGTTCGAATTCCTTTTCAAGCGTCAATTCAACGTATTCGACTCGTCGCGCCTGCTCGGCGGCCTGACGCCTTTTCTCCACATCCAGAAGCGCCATGCGCGCGCCGTCGCCGGCGGCATTGCCGACCGCAATGACATTCTCGATTGGACAATCGGGAAACATGCCCATGAGCATCGCAGACGCTCTGTCAATGTAGCTGCCAAACGCGCCCGCCAAGACCACTCGGTCGACTTTCTCGACCCCCAAACGTCGCATTAATATCTTCGAGGCGGCATAAATGGCGCCCTTTGCAAGCTGAACGGCGCGCACGTCGCCCATCGTTATGCTGATATTTTTTCCGATCGAGGTCTCATCCTTGGGAACTATCACGAACTCGCGCGAATTGCCATCCTGCGTTATCCGCGGAGATTCCAGCGATTTGTTGAATCTCCCGCTTTTCTCGATGACGCCCGCGCGAAACATCTCTGCGATCGCATCGATAATACCCGAGCCGCATATGCCGCGCGCGTGTTCACCGTCGCCGCTCGAAATCGCTCCGTACTTCACATCCAGCGTTTTCGGGTCGATACTCACCTTCTCCACGGCGCCGGGCGCCGCGCGCATACCGAATTTGATGTGGGCTCCCTCGAGAGCGGGTCCCGTGGCGCAGGAAGCCGCAATGACTCTCTCGCGATTGCCCAATAGTATCTCGCCGTTCGTTCCTATGTCGATGATAAGCTGAATCTCATCTTTTTCATACGGAGCCTCCGCGATGAGCACTCCCACATTGTCGGCGCCCACAAACCCTGCTTCAATCGGCAGGACGTGGACGTTGGCCGCCTTATTCACCTCGATGCCGAGTTCCGAGGCCCTGACATCGACCGCGCTCTGTATAACCGGAACAAACGGAGAAACGCCCACGTTCACCGGAGACAGTTTCAGAAACAAATGGTGCATTACGGTATTGCCGACTACGCAGAGTTCCAGAATATCTTCGGCTTCGATTTCCGCTTTCGAACAAACGGCCTTTACAATCTCGTTGACCCCCTTTATGATCTCGCGGTGAAGCTCCTCGAGCCCTCCCTCTTGCGTCATGATATAGGTGACCCTCGACATGACGTCCTCTCCGTAACTCACCTGAGGATTCATCATCGAGTGAACAGCCGCCACTTCGCCCGTCGAGAGGTCACACAAATAGCCTGCAACCGTGGTTGTCCCGATGTCCACCGCCAGACCGTAAAGCTTCATCGAACTGCCTGGCGCAATCCGCAGAATTTCTCGGCCCATCCACACCGCAACCGTTGCCTGCCATTTGCCTTCGCGCACCGCATGGGGAATCTGAGCGAGGACGGAAAGCGGTGCTTTGAGCCCTTTTAACCCATGGCTCGACTCCAAGGCCCTGAGCACACGCTCACAGTCGCCCGTCGGGTCGGCAAGACTTGGTTTTTCGAGTGATAACGTGTAGCCCCGTATGGCCGGATTTAGATTTATCCGCCGCAGCGTGACCTCTTTCCTTACAATTTGCTTGCCACCCCGACTTTCCTCGGGCACAAACACGAGAACGTCTCCCAAGACCTCGGCCGCGCAGGCAAGACGATAGCTCTCGGCGATTTCCTGTTCGGAAAGCGCCTTCTTCTCCTCCTCTGCCAGCGGTGACAAGTGCCGAGACTCAGACCTTATCCCGTGTCGTTCAAAGAAGCCTTGCTGCAGACGGACCTTGCATTTGCCGCAGGTCTTCTTGCCTCCGCAAACCGATTCTATGTCGACTCCGAGTTCGCGGGAGACCTCCAACAGATTCTTGCCATGTTCGATTCTTCCTCGACGACCGGAAGGCTGAAAAATGACCATGTGTTTCTGCAACAGCTCTTGACTCCTCTCCTTATCATTCAGGATACGTATCTGTATTTGGCGCGCAACGGAATTTCCCTGCAACTCGGGTTCCCATCATTCAGGCTGCCCTGTACTCTTTGACCGCGTTAATCATTGCTTCGATATTCTCAATCGGGGTGCCGACGGGAAGGTCGCAGCCGCTGAGCAACCCGAAATTAGGCACGTCTTCCATCGCCTTCAGCAATTCGAGCGTGGCAGCGCGAACCTCGTCGGGCTTCTTCATCATCAAGACCTCGACCGGCGCCAGGTTGCCCAGGATAATGATATCGGGCGGAACGCGGTCCTTAATCTTCGTTATGTCCGTCGGATAATCCAGACTTATACCGGTGACACCGGTCTTGCACATGAGCTCGACCAGGTGGTTCGCGCGACCGCAGATGTGCAAGGTGGCCGGTACCGGCAGGTCCTTGACAAGACGCTGCAGATATGGAAGCACGGCTCTCTCGAACGCCTTCGCCGACAGCAGGCTGCATGTAGGCTCAGCAATCCCGATGACGTCAGCCCCCGCTTTAATCAGTTCATCGTTATACCGCTTCACAACCTGAAGCGCGTACTCCATAACCTCGTCCACCAGAGGCGGTTCCTTGATTATTTTGCGGGTAATAATATCCACTCCCATAAGTTCGGCCGCCAGGGTGAACGGGCCGGCGCTGGCCGCCGTCTTCGGGAGCGTGAACCGTTTCGAGAACAGGCGCGTCGATTCAATAAAAACGCTCAGACGACCGTCCTTGTTCGGGTCGGGAATGCTCAAATTCTTCATGTCGTCATGGGTCTGTATCGGATGGACCGTAACCGAGGGAAGCGCATTTTCCGGCATCGTTATCTCGCAACCGCAGGCTTCGGCTTCGGCCGCCAGGTCCGGAAATGTGCACATCACGAAATCGGGCTTCAATCGGCTAACATAGGCTTCAATCGTTTTAAACATTGTGCGGCCGCTCGTAAGGTTTTGCTTTACGGTGGTTCCGGTCAACGTGCTTAGATACGCTCCCATTATGGGTGAGCCTATCCTTCGGCCGGACCCGGCGGCCATTTGCGCGAAACTCTTTCCGCCCATCGCGTTTTTCAACAGCAGCCCCATCGGTCGCAGCGCTCGCTGTCTCCCAACCCAGTTGATTACGTCAATTGTGCTCGGCGCCATGATGACAGTCTCCCCGCTGAAGCTCTCCGTCCGCCGTACTCCATGAGTAAAAAGGCCTCCTCACCGCATCTCTTTTCGGAGACACATTGTATTGGGAGGAGGCAATCGACCTGCGCATGCGAACAGTCAATATCGAGAACGCCAAAAAGTTAACAGTTGAACTGCTTACATTGCCCACAACTTACCACACCACAACCAGTTTGTCAAGTTTTAAGGAACGTGGTCCATCTGGCCTAAAACTACATCTTTTATACGGCTTGAGATTTCGTGATTTTCATTCTTTTTCTGAGCGCTGTTCAGAAACTTCCGCCGCCGTCAAACCGCGCCACATCTGCTGCGCCCTGCCGTACGAACAACAGACCGGAGAAAATCTAATTCCTTCAATTGCAATTGCAATTACCGCGCCTCGCCGGGGCTATTTCTGTCCCTGACCGTCCCGTGGACGACGGAACCGTCATGCTCAGAAGCACGTCATAATCCCCAGCACGATTGCAGAGTGGTTCGAGATGGCTTCGTCTTCGCGCGATTCGTCCTGCAAAAAAGGGAGAGCGAACCGTCACGCGCAAACGGTCCGCTCACCGGGGGGAAGGAAGTGGGCTGGAGAAACCCACACGCTCCTGTTGGTATCCTCATCGTACTTCATCAACGTTAAGCCAGGTTCAAGAACGTATTAGGAATCGGTTCGGGTGGGCGTATGGCCGTTGCGGCGCCAACAAACCTTTCCTGTCACAAGAAGGGAACTCATTTGTTCACAGGGGGTTCCGATGTCTGCGATGAGCGCTAAAGCGTCTCCCAGCCTTTCTCTTTCGCGTATTCTGTCGAGAGAAGAAAGCGGGCCACAGCTTTTTGGTGTCGGACGCTGAGGGGAAGCGCAACCAAGAAAATTAAGCCAACAGCCAATAAGTAACCGCTAAAGTGACCAAAGAAAACAGCGAGGAAAGATAGCTCGCACAGGCCAAGGTTCACACCGGTCTTTAGGCCGGACCGCAGAGATAGTCTATTGAATTGCTTCCGTTCGGTTTCGGTCATGTGACTCTCAATCTCGAAATATCTTTGCCATCTTTCTCCGGCGCCGGAACGGCGAGCGTAAAACCCCACGCAAATGAAAACCACCGGAAGCAAACCGAGAACGAGAAACGTCCATTTCATCTCGCCTATCAGCAGGAAGCCGACCACAAGCAAAGCCACAAACGGCAGGAGCAGGAACAAGATGAATATTGCCGCATCTGTTTTTCTTGACATTATGTAATCGGCTCTTACGGCGTCAGCCTTGGTTTCAGGAATGCGTCTCCCGAGCCTCGATGTCGGAACCTTCATTCATTATAGACGACTGGTAACAAAAAATCGGTCTTGCCGCAACTTGCGGAATCATGCCAGCGCCCTCTCATTCCCACACGGAAAGGACTTGAAAAAGCCGGGGCGCATGGATAGAACGAACGACAGTATGTTCCATCAGTAAAAGCAGGGTCCGTGTAATCTCGGGATAATCCGTGTCAACTGCCATCAGGATGAGGGTTGTTGGTCTTCTGAAGAATCTGCGGAGTCCGGCGATTTTTTTTCGGGCTTTTTTGCCGGTGGAGGAGATGGAGGGGGTTCGGCGGGACCCAGCAGTATGGCGATCCATCTTGTGTTCTCGCCGTGCTCGAGCGTAATTTTGAGGACCACGGTCAGGGGCATGGAGAGCAGCATGCCCACCGGGCCCAGGACCCATCCCCAGAAAACCAGGGAGGTGAAGACAACGAGCGTCGATAGGCCCAAGCCCCTTCCCATGACTCGCGGCTCCAAGAAATTGCTAATGACAACATTAATGACCAAGTAGCCAAGCGCAACGTACAGAGCACGCACGGGGCCGAATTGTATCAAAGCCATGAGGGTTCCGGGAATCGCGGCAATGATAGAGCCAATGTTCGGCACGTAGTTCAGCAGAAAGGCGACCAAGCCCCAGAGAATCGCGTAGTCGACGCCGAACAGGGTCAACCACACACCAACCAGGCTCCCTGTGGCAAGGCTGACCACGGTCTTAATTACGATATAACGCTTGATACTTTCGCTGATTTCGGTTAATTGTCCGAGCGATTGGTCGGGGTCTCTGAACATTGTCTGCAGTTTTGCAGGCAGGCTCGAAGCCTCAAGGAGCATAAAGATCACGGTAATGAGTATGAAAAATGCGTTTCCGAGGACACTGCCCAAATTGGAGAGTGTAATCACGACCGTTCTCATCGCGGCGGCCGGGTTAATATATTGGGTCAACAATTCCCCCGGGTCTTCGATTCCCGGGATGTCAATTCCCCGCTCCTCGAGCAGTGGCGCCAGCCCCCTTGTCGTCTGGGTCAACCGGTGCTGGTAGCTGGGCAAGTTTCTGGTGAAATCGGCCAGCGAATTGCCGATGAGGGTTGTTACGAACAGGATAGCGACGACGATCACCGTAATGACCATGAAAAGTGCAAGCGCCGTGGGCACGCCTTTCCGCTTAAGCCAGAACAGAGGCGGAGCGGACAGGATTGCGATGAAAACAGAGAGCAAAAACGGAACCAGAATGGGAGCGGCCGCGCGCATGCCGGCGACAACGACAACAAGCGCCGCCAAAACAAGCAGAAGCCGTATGCCGTAAGGCTGTGAGGAATCGCTTTGCATGATTTATCTGCCGCGTCTCAGGGCAATTGGCATGCTCTGATCAAACTGGCCCGAAGGTCGGGCGCTCCAAAAGTTCTCGCAATCGCAATTCGGCAAACCGAATAATGTTCGACGGTCCGACGGCGCCTTGAGCGCGTGCTGAACTATACCACATGCGGCTTGTTTGTCTCAAGGGCGAAGGAGAGAGAACAGGAACGGCGCGGATGAGAACGGATCGCACGAATTGCATCGAATATTTTGCCGAAGCTTCCTTTGTGGTTGAAGCAGTACTTTCAGCGTTTGTGCGCACCGGGTGTACTGCCCAGACAGCCGTCCTACCGTTTCGGAGCGTAATTCATTGTCCTGCCCCCATGGTGGCCGGAGGGAGATAGCGGAAGAGTTCTTCGCCGGTGTCAGAGGTCGAGCAGTTTGCGTCGCTGGATTTTTCCGGATGGGCCTTTGGGAAGGTCATTCAAGAACTTGAACAACTTCGGGGTCTTAAACTGTCCGAGGTGACAGAGACAATGATCTCGCAACTCTTCCTCAGTCGCTTTGCAGCCCGGCTTGAGAACTACGCAGCACATGATTTCCTCGCCGTAGTGTTCGTCCGGAATACCGACCGCAGCGCAGTCGAGAACGGCCGGATGACAATAGAGAACCTCGTCTATCTCCTTGGGAGCTATATTCTCTCCGCCTTTTATTATGAGCTCCTTAAGCCTGCCGGTCACAAAAACGAAACCATCCTCATCCATGTGTCCCATGTCGCCGGTATGAAGCCAGCCGTCGGAGGTAACGGCCCGCCCGGTGAGGTCCGGAGCCTTGTAGTAACCCTTCATCACATTGTCGCCCCGAACCATTATCTCGCCGGACGCGCCACGGGGAACTGCGCTGCCGTCCAGACCGACAATCCTGGCTTCGTTCCCCACCGGCTGTCCTACCGACCCGAATTTCCTCTTGGTCGGGTCGATGGGATTCGAGAACACTGGCGCAGCCGTTTCCGTGAGACCCATGGTCTCGATGATGGGAACCTTGAACTTTTTCTCGAAGTCCCTATGGAGAGCCGTCGGAAGAGCGGAAGAGGCGGAGCGACCAAAGCGCAGTTGGTCAAGTTTCAGGTTCTTTCCATCGATATCGGTAGCAGCGTAAAGGTAGGAGATGATAGTGGGTACCACGCTGAACCACGTGCACCCGTATTCGGAGATGAGCTCCCAGAAGTTCGACACCTTGAACCGGTGCGGCATGATTACGCTTCCGCCGCTTATGACCGGCGCAACCGTTGTTACGACCGCACCGTTAATATGGTACACCGGAAGCGAGCACAGCGCCCTGTCGCGCGGGCCAAGCTTGTGAGCCATACAGGTGTACTGCCCTCCCGCGACAACATTCTTATGCGAGAGAACAACCCCCTTGGGAACACCCGTTGTGCCCGAGGTGTAAAGCAGGAGCGCCTCGTCTTCTTCGTCAATTTCCGGCAGAGAATCCGTCAGAGCGGCAGAAGTCGGGAAAATTTGTTCGGAGTCATTATCAATCTCGATCAGATTGATTTTTCTGTTAACCTTCTCGGTTGCCGCTCTCAACTTGTCCCTTTGGTCTTCGGTGAAAAAGACGACTTTTGTGTCCGAATGTTCAAGAACATACTCCAAATGGGCGGGCTGAGCCAACAAATTGAGGGGGGCGATGACGAAGCCCGAGTACATGGCGCCCAGAAATATTTTGGCGGTCTGGTATCCGTTCCCCAGCATGTACGAGACCTTGTCACCCTTATCGAGCCCCATGCCGTACAGATGGTTCCCAAGCTCGACACAATCCTTCATAAGCTCGCCGTAGGTGAGCGACAATCCCGGCTCCGGCGCGACAAGATAGACCGCGTCAGGGCTTTCCCTGGTCTTCTGGTCGATGATGTCACGGATAGTTCGCATTACACCGTTGCCAATCTTTTATTGCTTGTTCGGGGCTCCGTCTTATTGCTGGCCGAGGTACTCATAGCCGAGCTGAAAGGCCTTGCGGTTACGGTCGTGGAACTTCGGCATGATTTTCAAGATACTATCGAGAACAATGTCTCTGTCGAGCACATCGACCAGGTTCGCGACTACCCCGAGAACAAGGGTATTCGCAAACAAGGGGCTGTCAAAATTGTTTTCGGAAAGTTCCTTGGCGGGGATGGCCTTTTGTGCGCACGGGAGGTGTCCGTCGATATCGAGAACAAAGGCAGGGTCGTACAGAATTACGCCATAATCGGGCACTGTATCCTTAAAACGGGTATAGGCGGCGTTCGACAGAGAAATGAAATAGTCGGGCGATTCGCATATGGGGCTGTCAATGATTTCCTTCGAGAGCACGACTTGGCTGCGGACGTATCCGCCGCGCATCTCGGTGCCGTGGCTCTTCAGCATTGTGACATGCAAACCTTGCCTGACTCCCGCCTCGCCGACAATCTGTCCGAGCCTGACCACGCCCTGGCCCCCGAAGCCGCTGGCCAGTATTTCAATTCGTTCCCTCACCCTCGTACCTCCTGTGAATTTCCGCCACCTTTTCTCTCATCAGACGCGAGAATTCGGGTCGTGAATTGCGAGCGTCATGATAGACGCCGGTCCGCCAAATGGTATCCTGCTTTTCCTGTCCCAGCGGGACCGCGTGATTCTTTATCCATCGAAAAACATTCACCGCGTTTCTCGACCCTAATGCCGTGTTGGCGAAGTTGGTGGTGCAGGGATAAACCACATGGACGAGCGAGAACCCATAGTTTTGAAGGGCTTTCTTCAATGTTTCGACGAGAACCGCTCCGTCCATGCTGACATGCCGCGCAAGGAACGTGGCGCCCGCCGCCTTCAGAATATCGAGCACATCCATTCCCGGCTGAACCCAGTTCGGCTCGAACATTCCGTAGGGGCTGCTGTCGGTCACAACACCCAACGGCGTCGTCCATCCGTATTGTCCGCCGGTCGACTGATACCCGAGGTTGTCGCAGACCATCACGGTCATCTGAGCATTCGTTCTCACCGCATGGAGAAGATGGTTGAACCCGATGCCGAACGCGTCGCCGTCGCCCACGCTCAACACGAGTCTCTTTTCCGGGGGCAGAGCCAATCGCAATCCTCTTGCGATAGCATACACGCGACCGTGCGTGCCCGCAAAGCAGTCTCCCTTCCACGTTGCAAAGGTTTGTCTGCCCGCACAGCCGATAGAAGTCCCCCACACGATGTCATCGGTCTTGAACTTCATTTCGTCTATAGCCTTCACGAGCGCTTTGTGGCACTGCCCGAGCCCGCAGCCAGAGCACGCCGTGCTGGGTATCTTTCGTGAACGAAGATATTTAGTCGCGAGCCGGTCCATTCACCACGCCTCCATTTCCCACTCATGACGTTCGAGTCTCTCGCCATTGAGAATCTTGTCGAACACTTCGTGCAGTTCCGCCACGGTCGGCAACTCGCCGCATTTGCCGAAGAAGTGAACTTTGCTCCCGGAAGGGGCCGCCCGCTGGACCTCCCGCACCATCTGCCCGTCATAATTCAGTTCTACCGAGAGGTATGCGGCGGTGTTCTTGAAAAGTTCGTCCGGGAACGGCCAAAGCGAAATCGGCCTGATCATCCCGACCTTCCGCCCCTTTTCTCTTGCCTTTTTGACCGCCGTCTTTACAACACGCGATGGTGTTCCAAACGCGACGACAACGAGGTCCGGCTCGTCATCGAGAAACAGCGTTTCATACCGCATGAAGACGTCCTTATGGTCCCTGATCTTGTAAATAAGCCGATAGGCATGTTTGTGCTGGGCCTCGACGGTCTCCACGTCGTAGCCTTCCTCGGTCGGCGTCCAGTCGGAGCACAGAGCGTTCGTATTCCTCCCGAGCACGACGGGCGGTATATCGATGTCGGCGGTAGGCGGGTAGAATTCGGGTCCGGGGTGCGCTTTTCGTTCCGCGAACCTGAGGCCCATCGCGCCTTTCTCCTGGTCCGTTTCGGGAATGCTGATATCCTCCCACCCATCGGTTATCAGTTGGTCCGCCAACACGGTGACGGGGGTTCTGAATCTCTCCGACAGGTAGAACGCCTCCACCGTGAGGAAAAAAGCCTCCTGCGCGCTGTTCGGCGCAAGCACTATGGTCTCGAAGTTGCCTCCTTGGGTGACGTACCGGCTGAGATAGAATTCACCCTGTCCCGGAGCGCCCGTGATTCCGCTCACGGGACCTACGCGCTGAGAATTCAGGACCACGAGCGGAATTTCGCAGCCGATGGCCCAGCCATACGGGTCCGCATAGAGGATGAAGCCGGGACCCGAGGTGGCGGTCATCGATTTCATGCCGCCGAGAGCGGCTCCAATGGCCATATGCATGGCCGCCGTTTCATCTTCCGTTTGGACGTAATAGCCGCCGACTTGCGGCAACAGCTTCGACATTGATTCGGCTATCTCCGTGGCTGGTGTAATCGGGTAGCCGAAAAAAGCCCGGCATCCCGCTATGATTGCCGCCTGCGCCACGGCGAAGTTACCGGTTTCGAGATATCGTTTCATGAACGATGTCCCCCTTCAGTCGTGCTTCGGGGATGATGAATTGATTTGATATGAGACCCCTGTAAGTTCATCTTCTCTCGGCCACGTCGATCGAGAAGTCGGGGCACGCATAGAAACAAAGCATGCACCCCACACATTTTTCTCGGCGCGCGGCAAGCATAGGCCGATAGCCGCGCTCGTTGAATCCGGCCGACTCTTCGAAGACATCGAGTCCGCAGACCTCGACGCAATAACCGCAATCCTTACAGCCCTCGCCATAGACAGTGACCTCGAACCGACGTGCGTCGCAATCCCTGCACCGCTGCGCTTCCCTGATGGCCATCTCTTCGGGAAGTTCGCATTCGACGGTTTCAAAGCTTTTCGTTCGTTCGCTCAAAGGCAGACACGGGAGTGAAACACGGGGCAATCCCTCGGCCTCATAGTCCGTAACCACAACTTCTTTTTCGGGTGGCGCAAGCTCTTGGTCGATGGCGCCCGTTCCGCCGAGAAATCGGTCAATCGAGGCGGTGGCCTTCCGTCCGTGGGCTATCGCATCGATAATGGAGGCCGGTCCGCTGACAACGTCGCCGCCGGCGAACACGCCGCTCTTGCCTGTCTCCAAAGTCTCACGGTCAACCTGCACAAAACCCTTCTCCGACAGCGTCAGGGCCGAACAGGCAGGCGGGTCGGATTGCTGGCCCACGGCGGCGATAACCGTGTCGAACCGCTCCTTGAACTCGCTCCCTTCGATGGGAACGGGACGCGGTCGCCCCCCGGTGTCCGGTTTGCCGAGCTCCATACGTCTCAGCGTCATCTCCAAGGCGCCGCTTTCTCTCTCGATGCGGGCGGGGGCGGTGAGGAATTCGATTTTAACGCCTTCCACCAGCGCGGCTCCTACCTCTTCCTCGTAGGCGGTCATCTCCGCGGGAGAGCGCCTGTAGAACACCGTGATTTCGGATGCCCCGAGACGGACGGCGCAGCGAGCCGCATCGATGGCCGTGTCTCCGCCGCCGATAACGGCTACCCGCTCGCCGATATGGGGCCGGTTGCCCTGGTTCACGCTGCGCAAGAAAGAAATGCCGTCATACACTCCCGGCTCGTCCTCTCCCTCTATGCCCATGGCGGCGCCTCGTTGCGCGCCACACGCCAGATAAACCGCGTCATATCCCTTCTCAAAAAGTTCGTCCACTGAGCCGATGCGCGTGCTTGTAACCAATTCGACTCCAATTTCCTCGAGGTATTCGATTTCCCTCTCGAGGGCTTTTCTCGGCAGTCGGTACTCGGGGATGCCCAGACGCATCATGCCGCCTGCCTTGTCAGACGCCTCCAAAACAGTCACCGCATGTCCCAAGGTCGCGAGATAGTACGCCGCCGTAAGGCCGCTCGGTCCGGCGCCCACAATGGCAACACGCTTGCCGGTGCTCGGCGCAATGGTCAAGTTCTTTCGCCACAATTCTCCACCCCGCTCGGCGGCAGCCCGTTTCAGAGCTCGAATCGCGATCGGCTCTCCGAATTGGCGGTTTCCGCATTTCGCCTCGCACGGGCTGTAGCACGCGTATCCGCAAACCGAAGGAAACGGAATGCGCTCGCGGATGACCGCAAGCGCTTCATCGAACTTGCCTTTCCGAATGCAACGCAGGTAGCGAGGGACATCGATTCCGGCGGGGCATCCCTCACGGCATGCTGGGATTGTTAATTCTTCCCGTGAGACGTGTTTCTCGGTCATGCGTCGTTCTATCCTCCAAATCCGAATAGTTACTGTATCGATATGAGACCGAATGGGAAGACAGCCACTTGCTGTTACGTTCCCGGCTATTTCGCATCGTAAGGCACAACCCGACAGCTTCAGAGGGGGTGATAAAAAAGGGTAACATGGAAACTAACATGAAAGGAAGAATTCAGAAAAGTATCAACTCGATGGTGAACCCGACAGTCGATTCCTGTTGACCCCTTTTCTTCTTCCGCTTCGGTTGTTTTACTCGAATATATTACACCATTGACACGTTCGTTTTCCACCCCGAGCCGTGTTCAAGGTCCAAAGCAACAAGACTGTGTCCGACAATTTGCGCGAATTAATCCGAACCTACAGAGAAACCCGAAATTTTCCTTGCAGGTGCGAATTTATTCGCGCATCCCTAATCGTCATGTGTGGCATCATAATTGGCTTCAGTGAAAATGTCCGCCAATCATAGCATCGGCCAGACTCACAACCCGGCAGGGCCGCAAGGGACACTGACAATGTCCGATATTCAATTAGCGCGCGCTTCAGGGACAGTGAGACTGTCCGATAATTTCCATGTCCTGCGCTCCGGGGCAGTCCGCCAATCTACGAATACCCAGAAAACAGGGGATTCCGTAATTGGGTACAGCCACCAAAGCTTGTTGTTCGGCAAAACGTGCAACCGTGAGACAGTTTCACGGTCCCCTTCAGCGCCCTATGTCAAGAATAGAACCGAGGCAAGTACTTCCGATTTGCATCGAGCATTGAGTCGAGACATTTTTCGGCGGTGTATCGGTCGGGCACAACCGGGTCGAGCAGCATCGCCTCAAGAGCCGCCCGGCGATTTCCCTCGATGGCAGCCTTTGCATTGAGATAATGTATGACCGCCTGAGTGTTCGACCATGCCGCCAGCAAAGTCGGCAGCTCTCCGACGGGTTCCCCCCGAACCTCTCCGTTTTCCAACCATGCGGGAACTTCCACGATGCAACCCGGCGCCAGATTTGAAACAAGCCCTTCATTCGGAAGGTCAATGGCGTTCAAGCGCTTCTTCCCACCCGATACAAGGGTCCTGATGACATCTACGAGAATTTCCCCCAGAATTTCCGGCGGGCCTTCCTCCAGATAGGTCTCCGCAGGGTAGTTTCCGTCAATAAGGGATTGGGATTTTTCTTCCATATTCTTGACGTAGATTTTGTAGTACTCGAAGAAGGGAAGCGGGTCAAGGTCGGGATTCAGTTTCGTGCTGAACAGATGGCCTCCGGCAAGATATTCGCCCACATGAGTGTCGCTCGTTACGCTCAAATAGCCCGTGAGCCTGAGCAGGTCGGCTGTCAGCAGGCGGTCTATTCGCAGGTTCGCACGGGCCGCCTCCCTGGCTTGAGGATACAGGTCCTCACCTGTGTCCTTCTTCAGAATTTTCAAGAACCACGTGAAGTGATTCAGGCCTGCAGCCACGATGTGAAGCTGTTCCTCGGACAAGCCGAGAAGCGTCGATAAGTATTCGCCGCCATCGATAATTTCGTGACAGATGCCGAGAAATTTTACTTTCGAATAATCGCGCACTCCCTGGAGAATCCTGCTCATCGGGTTGGACAGATTCAAAACAAGCGCATTCGGGCACAGCTTCCCGATATCCTGGCAGATTTCGACAACAAGCGGGATTTGGCGCATCGCGTGGAACAATCCTCCCGGTCCGCCGTTTTCGCCCAGCGCCTGTTCGATTCCGAATCGCTTCGGGATGTTTCGGTCCTGTTCCCAAGTGGGAAACCGGTCAACCTCGACGCTTGTGACAACGTAATCCGCTCCCGGGAGCGCATCGAGACGGTTGGTTGTGGTCTCCAACTTGTAATCGGCCCCGCTCACCTCGAGCAAGCGTTTCCCGAGGCGAGTGATACCATCGAGTTTCCGTTCGTCGATATCGACGAGCGCTATGGCGCTCCCATAAAGCTCCTTGGCCTGTATGAAAGCCACAATCAGAGCGGGAGCAAAGAGAGTGCTGCCACCACCCATAACAACGATTTTCTGGCCTGGCTTCGACTTCATATTGGATTACTTCCTCCTTCTGAACTACATTCGGCGACCTGCCCTCAAAGCTTTTGCGGTATTCTCACCACCATTGAGAAGATACAGGAGGGGAATCGGCCGATCGACCCCCTCGATGAACGCCGGCCTCGCCTGCCACGGCGCGACCGAGAGCACGTTCGTCAAATCCATCCAATACTCCAATCGCGCCGACGGCAGATTCCAAACCATGTGGAAATGATTTGCCGGGGCATACTGCTTGTACTCGCCCATCGACGCGTATTTCGGCGCCACCCACGTGTGCGGCCACGTGACGTTCGAGCTGCTCGCAATCGCCTCGGCCAGCTTCGGCGGCAGATCAACCGTGGATGCTTCGTCCCACACCAGGCTGAACATGCCGGAAAGGGCGCTGTACGCGAGCCGGCCAGCGATACCGTGAATACCGCCCGGCGAGATGAATGTCACACTGTTGCCGCCTCCCGGAAAATAGTCAAGCTCTGCGCCAGGCATCGACACATTTTGCATGATATCGCGTATGGATGTCCCCGGCAGGGCGGCCCAGTCCAGGCTCGCCGAGCCGGAGTTATCACCATCGACAATGCCCCGCTGAGCCCATGTGTCGTTTTTGGTGAATGTTATTTTGAGGTTCTTCGCCAGGTCCTGAATTTCCCACGGCTCCCAAACTTTTCGGAAATCCATGAAAAGCGGCGGATTACCGCCCGAAAGCCATGACATGAACAGCATGGTTAAGAGTCCCTGCACGTCCGCCTCCGTCGCAAAGGGGAGAACGGGTTTGCGACCGTTATGATCGAACGTGGAATTCATGAGCGACTCGGCCATGTCACATATCGGCAGTGGGATGCCCCGCAGGTCGCTCCCCCATTCCAGTTGGTTCATGAACCCGCCGCCGACGGCGTTCAAATCACGCAAGAGGTCCCGCATGATGAGGTACATGGCCAGCGACTGGTCGAGTTTTTCATTCGCATCCTCCTGCGACAGAGCGATTCGGCTTCCCAAATGACGAGCCAGCCACGTACGCATCTTTTTCAACTCAGTCCGGTCGAAAGACCCCTTGTTCTGCATGTCGGCCAATAGCTTCATGTCGAGGCGCGTGATCTCGATGCCGAACGCGTTTCGGGTGGGCATGACATGCGCCAACGCCGTTTCCATTCCCATGGAGTCGTGCCCGAAGACAACCACTCTCCGGCCTTTCAACGCCGAATATGTTAACGCCGCGTAGCACCAGTCCACAAGCGCGTTGACCGTGGAGTCACTCGGTTTTGGTTTCATTCCCGTATCGGGCCACGCGCCGACATTCAGATGCGTCAGACGGCCTGACTGCGCGAGCGCTCCATTCACGGCATGTGCGTAAACGACGCCGGGCTTCGGCGCGCTGTTTCCGCATGTTATATTCACTGGAGTGTCCTGCGGCAGTTGTGATAACAAGCTCATGAGGGTGAGCTGCGGGAATGCCCACGTGTCCGGCGTGCACACGACGGCTCCGACGCCGGCCTCGGAGAACTGTCTCGCCACAATGTCGGCTTGCTCCTCCCCATCGATTAAGACCGGCGTCCAGACGACTTTGACGGGATTGCCATCGGGCATCTTGACCTGCCCCGCAATGGCTTCGGCGACGATTGCAACAATATTCGCCGTTCTGTCACGCGCCTCCTTGTCGATGCGGGGGTCGCAGGCCGCGCAAACCCCAAACGTCATTGCGGGCGGCGCGGCTTTCTTGCTCGCGGGAAGCCTCTGCGCTTTCGCCATTTCGTCTCTCCTTTTTGCTTGGTCGGTTCGACAGAAGCAATCAAGGGTCGTCAAATAATTTGCATGATTCGAGAGAAGAAATTATATATCACGCGGCTGTGTAAGGTAAAACAGTGCCGCTCATGATTCACAAAGCGCGAAAAAATGATGCTGCCTCCAGCCACTCAAAAAAGCAGGCGCAAACATCTTATCCGTTGAAAAAAGCCATTCGTCCTGATACGATCCTCACCCAACCAAAGAAATGACTGGGGAACTTTGAAGAGCGACATTGTCATTCCCAAAGCAGGAAAAGCTCACGGAACATGTGTTAAACTTTCTTATTGTTTTAAAGAAGGTTAGAACCGTCGCACCGAGGATAAAGAACATGAAAGTATCGGACCTGCCCAAGCCTTCACCCGACTTCACCCGCCTTCGCAACGTGCTGACCGGCGACGAGCCACCCGACCGACTGCCCTTGATCGATTTATTTGCCGACCAACCGATCAAGGAAAAAATACTCGGCCGTCCGACGGTTTCGGATTTCACAAACGATCCGGAGGACGTCCGACAGAGAATCGATGACGAGGTCGAGTTCCGGTATAAGCTGGGATATGACTATATCGACGCATCCCCCTTCATTTACTTTGGCGCGGCGTTTCAAGCTCCCGACAGCGGGGAGCGGATGTGGGTGTCGGAAACGGCGTCGGTGATACGAACCCGCGAGGATTTCGAACAGCGTTTGTGGCCGAATCCCGATTCGCTGGACTATTCATTCATAGAATACGCCGCGTCGGTTCTTCCGGAGGGCATGATGCTTATTCCCCGCATTTCGGGCGTATTCGAGAATGTCAGTTTTCTGACCGGAATCGAAGGGCTTTCGTATCTCCTTGTTGATGACCAGCCTCTCGTATCAGATTTATTTGACAAGGTCGGCGCCATTCTCCTTGCCGTGACGGAGAGACTCGTGCAGGCGGACCGCGTTGGCGCGTTCTGGATGTGCGACGACCTGGGGTTTCGCACCGGCACGACGCTCTCGCCGAATCATCTTCGACAATACGTTTTCCCGTGGCACAAGAAAATCGCGGAAGTCGCCCACGGCCGGGGTTTGCCCGTCCTTCTCCATTCATGCGGCAACATCGAGAAAGTGATGGACGATCTAATAAACAATGTCGAAATCGACGCGAGGCATTCTTTCGAGGATGCAATAACACCGATCGAAGAAGCCGTCAAACTATATTCCGATCGCATCGCGCTGCTCGGTGGAGTGGACATGGATTTGCTCGCGAGGGGAACGGAACAGGAAGTGAGAACCCGCACGAGAGAGATCATTGAGAAGTGCGCACCCTCCGGCCGATTCGCGATCGGCACGGGCAACAGCGTGGCGTCATACCTCAGCGTCGACAACTATCTCGCCATGATCGAAGAAGCGAGAAGAATCCGATGCTGACCTTTTTCGTTGAGGGGAGGCGTTGTCGAGCGCGTTGAAAGTCCGCAACACGAACTTTGGGCGCCCCGACCTCCGAAGAGCGGTTTATCTGAGGTCGCGGACGCAGCGGAATCCGACATTGTGTCCCCTGTCGTGTGGGAACCCGCTCAGGCGGGACGCCGAGCCTCGAAACAGGGAGCGGCTTATCCATGAGCCGCCGCGAAGAACCCGATATAAACCGTCGGCGGGTCCCTGCGGATTTTCTCTCGGACTGTACTCGTAATATTTCTCGTCGTACCAGTCCTGGCACCATTCGAACACGTTGCCGTGCATGTCATAGAGGCCCCAGTCGTTCGGCGGAAAACTTCCGACAGGGGCTGTCCGCTCCCATTGGTCCTTACCGCCGATACCGATGAAGTTGGCATCGTCCGGAGTCAAGAGGTCACCGACATTGTACTTCGTTGTTGTCCCCGCCCGGCATGCGTATTCCCATTCCGCCTCGGTAGGCAAGCGCTTCTTTGCCCATGTGGCGTACGCCTGAGCATCGTTCCAGCTGACGCCTACCACAGGATAATCCTCCTCTGGAGAATACTCAGACACCCATTTGGGCAGCGGCCGATGACCGGTCGCCTCAACAAATCTCATATACTCCCCAATCGTTACTTCATGCTCGTCCATGTAGAACGCATCCAGATGCACCAAATGCCGGGGATGCTCGTCCGTGTTGCACTCGCCGGGCGGGCTGCCCATCATGAACTCGCCCGCCGGAATCAGCACCATCCCATGCCTGCGGGGAAGTTCCATCCCTGTTTTCTCGTCCGTTATCGGAGGCGCCGTACCACAACCCGCTAATAGCGTCAGGCCAACCAGAATAACGGCAACCGTATTGCGTGACATGTTTCCCTTCCTTTGTTGCGTAACCAAAACTCCGAACCAAATAAAAATTTCGAAATGAATTCGAAACCGGCTCGCACTGCAGCGCATATGTGACGATTATAACGACCGACGTTGGTCATTGCAATGAGGAAACACTCGATTGAACAGCGGGACAAGAATAAGGAAATAGTGGTCGGGACTATGTGTCCGCTTGCAAGACCTCCTCCCTGTGGGAACCTGCTGTCCGCAGACACACGCTCATGACTGTCATGGCGGCCACGGCAATCACCGCCAGCGGAAACCACGACGAAATTCCGAAACCCAGAAACAGTTTTCCCAGCGCAAATAATGATGAATAGATGAATACCGCGCCGCTTATTGCGCCGACGATATCGCGAACTCCGCTATGCTCCGATGACAGACCGAACTCCTTCTCGAGTCTGCGCCACCCGAACCCGCCGGGTCTGACGCGTTCATAGAACCGGCGCAGATTCTCGCTTTTCACGGGCGCGGTCGACAGTGTCACTGTCAGCCACGTCGCCGTGGAAACGATAACGATAATGAGCAGTCGCACTCCTTCATACTCGCGGGCTCCGAGAGGAGAAGAGAATAGGACAATAGCGACCAGCAACGAGCACAGCATCGCGGATATCTCGGACCATGCGTTTATGCGCCACCAGTACCAGCGCAGCAGGTATACCAATCCGACACCGGCGCCGATAGCAATCAGGAATTTCCACGCCCATTCGATGGAGTTCATCACGGTGCTTGCGCCAACGGCGAGCGCGGCAATGAAGAGCATCGAGATGCGTGAAATAAGAACGTAATGCCGCTCGCTTCCGCGCGGATTTATAAACCGTTTGTACAAATCGTTCGCAAGATACGAGGCCCCCCAATGAAGGTGCGTGTCAATGGTCGACATGAACGCCGCGAGGAGTGAAGCCACCATCAATCCGCGGAGACCAATAGGGAGAAAATCAATCATCATCTTCGGATAGCCCAGTTCCGGGTCGGAGAGTTCCGGATAAACGATGATAGAAATGAGCGCTACCAGAATCCACGGCCATGCCCTCAAAACATAATGCGCGAAGCTGTACCACAGGATTGCCAGTCGGGCATGTCTCTCGTCGCGGCAAGCCATCGCCCGCAATCCGATGTATTCTCCGCCGTCGGCATTCCGAAAGGCCCACCATTGCACGCCGAGATACACCCCGAATGTTGTGAGCGCCAGGTTTCCCATACCCGGCTCCGGAGCAAACCGGAGCACGGATGGCGGAGCCGTTTTCGCAGCCGCGAGCATCGGCTGTATCTCCGCTATCCCTCCGACATGTCTGACGGCTATGACAGCAAGCGCGATCGAGCCGAACATCGCCATGCCGAATTGGACGAAATCGGTGACGACAACGCCCCACAGGCCGGAAAGCACGGAATAGAGGAGCGCCAAAAGGATGAGCGAAAGAGTCAGAAAAGTACTGGTCGCAATTTCCATTTCAACGCCAGGCACAGGTATGGTCGGCGTTCTCACCAATCCCAGCGCCACCGTGCCGATTTTTGTCATCGCGAGAATGACCCATCCCATTACGATGCAATTGACCAGGATGGCAGAATAGCCGGCCTTGAAGGCTCGAAGGAATGCCGCCGGTTTGCCGGAATACCGTAATTCCATGAATTCGACATCGGTGACCAGACCGGTTCGACGCCACAGGCGCGCATAGAAAAACGTCCAGAGCATGCTGCTCATTACCATGTTCCACCAGAACCAGTTGCCGGCGACACCCTTCGTGCGCACGATTCCGGTTATCGCCAGGGGCGTATCGGCGGCGAACGTTGTGGCGACCATGGAAGTGCCGGCGAGCCACCAGGGCAGGCTCCGGCCCGAGAGCAGGAAGTCGGCCATACTCTTACCGGCGCGTCGGGCAAGAAGCAATCCGATTGCCAGCGCCAGCGCGCAGTATGCGACGACTATGAGCCAATCTATCAAATGCATGGCTGAACAATGGGACGGTCTGCAAATGTCCGGCGCGTGTCGACTCGATTCCGGAAAAATCTCATTCCAGGACGTATTGCTGGTGGATGAGCAGGTCCTGCGTGGTACGCATCATTAACGCGCCCTGATACTGAACAATTGGCAGTCGCCGGAGCGCGTTCACCGGCTGCCAGGAAAGGGGCGCCTTCTCCCAGGCGACCTCGTGAAAGATTACCTCACCCGTGCCCATCCATACCTCTCTGACCTCCGCCCTGGCAGGGAGCGCCGTCGCGTTGCTTACGTCGGCGCCGCGCAAGTCACATGACGGGATGTGCTTCCATCCCATCCATATCTTGCCTTCCATTTGCGCGACAATTGCCTGAATGCCATCGGTATCCAGCTTCTGCAAATCCGAAACTTCTCCTTCCAGAAGCAGCGTACCCCGTTCGGAAACGGTAAAACCCCGCTTTCCGTTTCGCATCCAGGCGTCGGGAATGTCGGCATAGAGCTTCGGCGCTCCGAGGACCTCGCGACCGACGACAATAGGCATGAAGTCGTTCTCCCACAAAACGAGCGCAAAGTTTCCCTCGGCTTCATCCTGCTTTCCCTTATAAGTAGCGGACACATTGACGGCCACCAGGTTGTACCCGCCGCCTGCCATGAAATCGACACCGCGACACATCACGAAACTGACCGAGATTATCGGAGGGTTGGTTGCGGCGAATCCCGGTGGCAGCAATGCAGAGACCGCATCGCGTTCGGTCTCATACATGACTACAAGGGCGGTGTTATCCTCGTAATGGGCCACTTTCCCGTCCCATCCCGCCGCGGACGGACCAAAATGGGCGGGCATCACGTATGGTTTGCCATCTTGAAACATGAAACCTTGTGAGCCGGACATATTCTCTCTCCATTGTGTTCAAGCGTTCGGGGCAATTGTGGGTCGGCAATGTGGGCGCTATTATATCAACTGCACGGCAGGTGGGCAAAGTGAATGCATCCGACAATTTCACAACGCTTCGCTTCGACTGAAAACCCCGCACAGTTTCGAAGCGCAAGGACGTGGAGCCTGTGGACCGGATTGCGCTATATCGTTGAACTGCATGTTCTTTTGAAACCGGCCACTTCCAGGCATAGCCACTCGCTTCCTCTTTTGACTTCGATAACATCGGGGTCGAAATCCACGTCGGAAAACGGATTCTCGTACCGTTTCTCGTGACGCAGCGGCATTGCTTTCCCTTTTATCCGAAACTCGCCGCGCCAGCCAAAATCCATTTTTCCATAGAGGGGCGAGTGATAGGAAACGGACGTCCTTTTGAAGGTAAGGGCGGAGCGCAGGATGGTTTCTTGAAAAGAACGGAATGTGCCGTGGGTTTGTTCCCTTCCCATCTCGCACAGCCAGATATTCGTTTTGCCGTCGGCGATAATTTCCCTGTCGCGGTCGGGGCCCTCTTCTTGCCAGCGGTAGCCCTTTTGCGAATACAGCGCAATATACCCTTTTCCTTTTCGCCCGAAAATCCATCCGTTTTGTTCGACAACCTCGTCGAACTTGTCTTTCGGGAAGTACGCATGCGTAAAGTCGTATTTGTTCTTTACGTAGACCCCGGGCATCGACGATATCTTGTACACGCATATCAGAACGTTCTTATACATTGCCACTCGGGGAAGGAATCCGGAGCCGGTCCAGTAGTCGGGCGACCTGTGCGTCAGTGAACCCGGATGCGTGGTGAAACACACCGCTTCCTCGGAAAGCGTCGCCTGCCAGATATGCTGCTGGTCTCCGCCGTATCCCTTCCGGTAATCGAGGGTTGCGCTCAGCATGTAATCGGGTGTCCTGTATGTGAGCGTGTGAACCTCCTCGCGCATATTCCGCGAAATGTCCTTTTCCAGCAGCCGGGCAACAATCGGCGTCAGTCGCAGGCGTTCCATCCACCTGAGCGCCTTCCTCATCTTTTTGAAAGGACGCAAAAACTCGTTGTCCCACCAGTTGTATGCGTCGAGGAGTCTCACAAACAGCCCAAAAGTTTTGGGGTGAGTGTAGGCTTCAAAACTAAGGAGGGTCATGCCGTCATCGAGTGTCTGGAACCCAATCCCCCACCTCTCCGCGTCCTCGATTCTGATTCCCATGCGCTGTTTGTTCAGCATCTCGGGAATTGTTCTGTCGGTCGCAACGTCGAATATGACCGCGGGAAGCCGGTAATTAGCGCTCAAAGCCATGTGGATTGCGCTCATGCTGTCTTCGGCGCCGAAAACTCCCATCCCGAACACCAGCTTCTGGATGTCGGCGGTTGACTCGCGCAATCCGGATTTTTTCTGTTTTTCGTAGCTGCGGCCGTGGGTGGCTCCGAATGTGCCGCAGAACGAATTGAGCGCCATGTCATAGAACAGGAGGTCGAGCGTACAGTGTGCGCCCCGCGCGAGCAATGCGTCGTCGCAGAAATCGGCAAGCGTTACAAGAGCGGCGATGTCTTCATCGTAATAGACATTCGACAACCATTCGTTGAATCCTGTCCGAAACCGAAGTTGCATCCACCGAATCAAGCGCGGCCGGGCCTTCGCCATCTTTTCCCGGCCGCTCATGCCCGAGTTCGCAAACACCCGGTCGGGAAACATCATGCCGGCGAGATATTCGCAAACCGAAAATAATATTTGGTGGTTCTCGGTCCAGGTGCACATCGAGTCCTGGCCGCGTTCGTCGGGCCAGTACTTAAAAGAGAGAATAGTCTTATGAGCGCGTTCCATGATTTCCTTCGGAACGGCCTCCTTATCGCCAAACTGAAGAACCAGTCTCAAGATACCGAGAAGAACAAAATCGGAACAATCGAGCCGCCTGTCTATAAATTCGAGAGCGCTCTCGATTGCCTTGATGTTGAGCGGCCTGTTGACCTCAGCGAGACGGGCAAACTCATAAAGAAAGCCCTTGAGCGAGGGGGGAGCGGGATTGTCCGAATAGAATCTCAGGCACGCTTGTTTGCGCTTGTCGTAGATATCCAAAAAGGGATGACGGCTGTATGCGTCTTGAGCAAAACTTGTGGGGTATCCAGCCGGCAGAGCGGTCGTGTTTGCAGTTCTGAAATCAAAATCTTCGGGCGCCATACCATTTAACCATTGACTTCATGAAGCCCGGGAATACCGGGGCTTCGAATGCCCTGCCCAGTTATGGAAACTGGCCAGGGCTCGCAATTTATCGCCCGCAACTTCATCAAACCAATCGAATGAAACTACATACTCACGTCCATTCGGTTGTTGCCGAAGATGTTGATGGCCTCGCCGTTGATAGCGGCCGCATTCTCGCCCGCCAGATATAGAGCGAGGTCCGCGACCTGCGATGGCTTGATTATCTCGCCTATCAGGCGCTCCTTGACGACTTCAGGAACCATATCGGTATCGGTCGCGCCCGGACAAATCGCGTTCACGGTTATATTGAACGATGCGAGCTCTTCCGCAAGCGCCTTTGTTAATCCAACCATGCCGTGCTTGGACGCGCAATACGCTGTCTCATACGGAAACCCGATCTTGCCGCTGCGGGACGCCACATTTATTATGCGGCCCCACCCGTTCTCGAGCATGGTGGGAACAACCGCCTTCGCACAGTAGAACGCGCCCATTAAATTAACTTCAATCACCTCGCGCCAATCCTTGCTGTCAAAAGCCACGAAGGGGCCGACGTTTGCGATTCCCGCATTATTCACAAGAATATCGACCTTCTCGAATTTATCGATAGTTTTTTCGACCATCTCCCGGACCGCCTCTTCGTTTGAAACATCGGCGGGAATGGCAACGGCTTCGCCACCGTTCATCAGGATCTCATCGGCCACCCTGGCGACTTGTTCGAATGTTCGGGCGGTGACCGTCACCCGCGCTCCCTCCCGTGCAAATAGCAGTGCCGTTTCGCGTCCGATCCCCCTTCCGCCTCCGGTTATAATCGCAACTTTACCGTCCAGTTTCATTTTTCGCTCTCCTCCTGTGATTTACGGGCCGACCATTCGGCCGGCCCCTGAATAGAATCTCCGAGCACATTACTTAACTGTCGGCATCATCAGTTCGATGGTCTCGCCATCGAATCCCTTGAAAAACACCACGTCATACGGCCCGAGGCTCTGCGGCTCGGAATAGAACTCGATTCCTTGCTCCTTCAGCTTTCGACAGATATTATCAAGCTCATCGACCACAAACGCCACGTGCATATAGCCCAAGTCACACTGCCGACGCTCCAATTTTTCCCCTTTCGGCTCGAAGAACTGGAACAGCTCAACGCGGCAGTTGTTCAGCCTCAGCATGGCAATCCGTTCCTTGACGCCGGGCAGGCTGATTACCGTTCCAAACTCGTCGATGCCGTCGATAGTGGCATCCCACTCAACTTCCATTCCGAGAATGTCGCGGTACAAGCCGAGCGACCTTTCAATATCGCTGACACTCAAACCGGTATGATGCATTTCCTTAAGCATAAAATTTCTCCCAACACAGTTCACCAAACCAAACCATTCTCTCTCGTTCAAGTATCCCGATAATACGGGCGGACGAACGAATTGTCAAGCAACCGCAACATTCGCAGACGACGCGATGCATCGTAAGTCCCTGTAATGGCATTACTAACGACATCAGTTGACACGAAACGGGAATGGTGGTATTATTAGACAGACTGTCGATAAATCGAATCGACGTCGAAATATATCTCCGTTACGATGAAGACCGAGATCGAACATACAAGCAGGCGGGGTCGAGAACGCCAGAGGCGAATCGAGCTTATTCTGGAAAGCGCTGAAAAGCTTTTCCTCGAAAAGGGATTCACGGCGACCACCATGAGCGACATCGGTGACGCCGCCGAGTTCGGTCGCGCCACGCTCTACCACTATTTTCCGAACAAAGAGGCAATCTACGTCGCGATTCTCGAGCGGGCAATGGATTCCCTCATCGCAGACGCCCGCGAGTCGGTCGGCAAAGCGCGGACAGCGAAAAAGAGAATCCAACGATTGAAGGATGCGCTGCTATCCTTTGTCCGGAAGAAAGAGAATTTCTTCCGCCTGTATTTCATAACGCGTTTTGAAGTCTTTCCCCACCTCGACAGGAAGCTGGCGGAGATTCTTCGGGCGAAGACGAACGAACTCGATTCGATATTTCACGAGATTTATGAGATTGGCGCCCGAAGCGGCGAGTTTGAGCCGGGTGACCCCTTGAGCATGGGAGACATCTTCTTCGCGCAAATCATCGGGCTTATGTTACTGAATGACACTGCGATTCTCGAACCGCCCCTCACCGCCATCGTGAACAAAGCGACCAATTTTTTCCTCGACAATGTGGCCTCAAACAAGGAAAAGGGGAAACATCAATAAATAAGACGCATGGACGATTTCATTGCGCCGCTCCCCTGGGCTACCGGCCCGGGCGAAGACATGAGGGCTTCGGGGCACAGAGGTTTCGAGATCAAAGTCCACACGTACACCATGTGTTCCGGTTGCTACGGCAACCTGACCGGCCCATCGCTCCTCCTGGCCTCGCTGAGCCGAAACAAGGATTTCGGCGGACTCAGAATCATAGCCGGCAAAAGCCTCAAGGAAGAGCGGAACTCTCCGAAGACGATTCTTTTCGGAAACTGCGCGATCAAGGAGAACCCTCATCTCGACAAAGCGACGAGGGCCGAGGGGTGTCCACCGAAGTTCTTCAATTCGCTGCCGCTGATGGCGAATCAGATGGATGGTTTCTTCAACAGGGTTGCATTCTTTGCCCGATTGGGTATATATTTCGTTCGTGCCAGCCTTGGCATAGGGATGCTGCCACTACCAAGGTTCGCTGTTTACAAGAATAATCCGGATTTTCAAATCAAACATTTCCGTCTTGCACAGTAGTTCCGAAACTGTTTCGGAAAACTCGAACCAACGGAGCAAGTGACGTGAAATTCGATGTTGTGGGAGTGGGCATATCGGCGGTGGACATCAACGTTACGGTGACGAGCATACCGAGGATTGATGAAAATGTCATGGTTCTCGAGCACCGCAAGCAGTTGGGAGGAACAGTTTCGACCGCATTGGCGACGCTTCAGCGGCTCGGTATGCGAACGAAGTACATGACCATGCTGGGGAACGACGAATACGGAAGGCTCATAGCGGACGGAATGCAATCGTTCGGTATCGATACCAGCTCGCTCGTTCTCGTCGAAGAACAATCCACCTCATTCTCGATAGTGCTTGTTGACAGCATGACGGGAAGACGGTCGATTGCATTTTACCCGGGCTGCGCGTTCACCGCTCCCGCCGAGTGCGTCGATGAAGAGTCCGTCCGGTCCTCCTCTCTTCTCCACGTTGATATCTACAATCCTGCGGTGCTTGCCGCCTGCAAGGTGGCCCGGGAGGCCAACGTCCCGATTTCGATTGACGCGAACGCCCTGTTTCCCGGCCTCGAAGAACTCCTCGCAATGGGCAACATCTTCATCCTGGGAAACGAAGTTGCGGGCCAGCTCGCCAGCGAAAGCGACATTCACAAGACGGGAAAGAAACTGCTGAAAGAATATGGTCTCGACCTTGTTGTTATAACTTCCGGAGAGCAGGGAAGCGCCGCGTTTACGGCTTTACAGACGGTCGACTCGCCTGGATTTAAGGTGCGCGTGGCGGACACGACCGGCGCAGGCGACGTGTATCACGGCGCCTATCTCTTTGGCCACCTCCAACAATGGCCGATCGAGCGAACGTTGCGCTTCGCGAACGCTGCCGCCGCGCTCATGTGCACCAGCCAGGAGGGATGGTCCGGCATTCCGACGCGGCGCCAAGTCGAGGAATTTCTGAAACAGCATGCCGGCGATACTTCAACGACATAGAAACAGCAGGCAATCACTTATCAGGTTTTAAGACAACAGGAATAGAAAATGCCATTGTGTTCGATGATACCGATGCTGAAGGCTGCCCGGGAAAACGGCTACGCGGTCGGTCAGTTCAACTTTCACAATTTTGACGGGCTCCAGGCAATACTCCGAGCGGCGGACAACAAGAACTCGCCTGTCATTCTGGGTCCGCTTTTCCTCCCTCCGCGAGCAATAACCGCCATGGTTCGAGAGCTTGCGGATGACTTGGCCGTGCCCATAGCGGTCACGCTCGACCACGGACAATCATTCGAGCAGTGCGTCCAATGCATTCGCGCGGGCTACACCGACGTGATGCTAGACACATCATCGCTCCCCTTCGATGAGAACGTGCGCGAGTCGAAACGGGTCGTGGAAGCCGCGCATGCGGCGGGAGTCGGTGTCGAAGGAGAAATCGGGCACGTCGGGATGGGAGAGGATTATGATGACTTTGACAGTGTCTCCTCGAATTTCACCAATCCCGTGGAAGCCGCCAAATACGTCGCTCTGTCCGGGGTGGATGCGGTCGCCATCGCGGTCGGGACCGCTCACGGGCACTACAAGGGTGCGCCCAAACTGGCGTTCGACATTCTGGACGCAATCCGGTCGGCGGTCTCGCTGCCCCTTGTGCTCCACGGCGGCTCCGGCGTCAGTGACGACGATTTCAAGAAAGCGATCAGCTTTGGAATCAGCAAGATAAACATTTACACCCACCTGGCCGATGCCGCCCTCGTCGCCGTTCGGAACCAGCTGACCGACCTTGACCTCAAGCATTTTTTTCAACTTCAGTATGCCACCGGACAGGTCATGCAGGAATTGGTGGAACACTATATAGAAGTGTTCGGCTCGAAAAATAAGAAAGATGACGCGCTGAAAACTTGACCGATTTTTGCTCGAATGGCTTCCGCGCAGGCGTCTCGTCATTCGTTTGAGTCATTCGCGCGCATTTTGACCTCACCCATTCTCGTTCTCCCGCCCGTCCCTTTCCGATTGACACAACGCTGTTTCAACACATATACTCCGTGCGTGAACGTCAAAACGCACATTGCAATCACATGAAGGAGACCAATATGGGTTCAGTACGTGAATTGTCGGAAAAACTGTGGAACGGTGAAACAACCACCCGTGAGGCTCATCCTTTTTCGGGACTGAACGAAATCGAGCGAGTCGCCGAAGGAACGGTCTTTTATAACGCATTCTCCAATGTAACCGCGTTTGAAACCGACACCGGCCTTGTCCTTGTCGACACCGGCACATTTCTGAACGAACAAATAGTGTTTGCAGCTATCCGAGAATGGTCGAAAGCCCGCCTCGACACCGCCATATTCACCCACGGACACGTGGACCACGTCTTCAGTATTCCGCTTTACGCCGAAGAAGCGAAAAAACAGGGCTGGCCGCCGCCCCGGGTTGTCGCGCATGAGGCGGTTCCTCGCCGTTTCGACCGCTATATTTTGACGGCCGGGTACAACTCGGTTATTAACCAGCGGCAGTTTGCACAACCTGTCGAATGGCCGACTCACTACACATATCCCGACATTACGTACAGGGACAGGATGGTTCTGTCGGTCGGCGGGTTGACGTTCGAACTGAACCACGCCCGCGGAGAGACGGACGACCACACGTGGGTATGGGTTCCGGAACGAAAGGTGCTTTGCACCGGCGACCTCATTATCTGGGCCGTACCCAACGCCGGCAATCCGCAGAAGGTGCAGCGGTATGCGGCCGAATGGGCGGCCTCCCTGCGCAAAATGGCCGGCCTCGGCGCGGAGGTTTTGTGTCCGGGCCATGGGGTAGCTGTTTTCAGCCAAGACCGAGTGAATCGGATGTTGACCGAAACCGCAGAGTTGCTCGAGTCCCTCCACCGCCAGAGCGTGCAACTCATGAATAGAGGGGCGACGCTGGATGAGGTTATTCACTCCGTCACGGTTCCCGGCAACCTTGCGGACCGTCCGTTTTTGCAGCCCGTATACGACGAGCCGCAATACATTGTTCGCAACATATGGCGGTTGTACGGCGGCTGGTACGACGGCAACCCGGCGCAGCTCAAGCCGGCGCCGGAATCGGAACAGGCTGCGGAAATCGCCCGGCTTTCAGGAGGAATACCCGCCCTTCTCGATCGGGCACGCGCTCTGACCAAGGAGGGAAACCTGCGTCTCGCGTGCCACGTTATTGAATGGGCGGTCAAAGCCGCGCCCGACGACCGCAATGTTCACGAACTGCGGGCGCAAATTTATGGACGGCGAGCCGATGAGGAGAGCGCGTTGATGACCTGGAACGTTTTCCGGGCGGCACAACGAGAATCAACCAGCGCGCTGGAGAGCTGAGCGCCTGTTGCGAAAGGAACTGATTATGCCACCCAAACCGGTTACCACCGTTACCGGGCCGATAAGCGCGGACAAACTCGGATTCACCCTCGCGCATGAGCACATCATGATAAGCGCAGGCGGGCTCAAGGAGAACTTTCCGTTCCTCTTCGATTACGAAAAAACGCGAGCGCGCATCGTTCGGGAATTGAAAGAGGCAAAGGCGGGCGGTGTCGATACGATAATTGACTTAACAACAGTTGACCTGGGCCGGGACATCCGCTTGTTTGCCGATGTCTCGCGCGCCAGCGGAGTGCAGATAATCGCAACGACGGGTTTCTGGCTGAATTTGCCGCTGATATTCCGGGAGCGCGACCCCGAATTTTTCGCCAGCATATTCATCCATGAAATCGAGCGGGGAATAGCGGGAACCGGTATCAAAGCCGGTTTAATCAAGGTCTCGAATGACATCGAGGGAGTAACGCTGGAGAGCGAGGCCATCATTCGCGGCGCCGCGCTTGCATGCAAGACGACCGGCACACCAATCAGCACGCATCAGGCGGCCCCTGAGCGGGTCGGCGCTCGCCAGGTCCAGATACTCAAAGAAGAGGGAGTCGATCCCAGCAGGATATGCATCGGCCACAGCGCCGACACAACCGACCTCGATTACCTGACAGGCCTCCTCGAAAAAGGCGTGTACCTGTCAATGGACCGGTATCCGGGCCGCCATGAGCGGCCCGATTGGAGAACGCGCAACGCAACCGTGCAGGCGCTCACTGACCGCGGTTACGCCGAAAAACTCATGCTGGGCCACGATTACGCGCCGGCGCCTGTGTTTGTGGGCGAGGAGCCCACGACCGAAGAACCCACCACATATCTCTTTCTTTCACGGACCGCAATTCCGGCACTGCGAGAGGCGGGGGTGAGCGACGAAGCCATTCATTCCATGACCGTTGTAGCACCCAGGCGTTTCCTCAGCGGCGAAGATTGAGCCGGAGGATTCTCCGGAAGACAAAAAGCCTCCGACCGAAGGGTTCAAGGGAGCGCCTTGCTTTTGGACTGATTTCGCGCCGTTCCATCCAAACAATCCCTATCCTTACTTCATGTATTTCAGGCTCTCCAAATTTTCGCGCGCCTCGCGGAAGTCGGGTTGAATGCGAACGGCCTCTTCCCAATGCATTCGAGCCTTATCGTATTCCTTTCTGAGGGCGTGCACCGTCCCCAGGGCATTATGAGCGTCAGCATAGTTCGGCTCTATTGCCAGGACCTCACGCAATGTGTTCTCAGCTCTGTCGAGTTGTCCCGAATACAAATAGACAAGCCCCAGAGTCGTTCGAAACAAAGGATCGCCGGGCCGGAGCGAGACAGCTGTCTTGGCCGACTCGGTGGCGGCAGCGTAATTGCCCGCCTGCGCGTGTGCGACCGCGAGGTTGGAATAAATATCTCCCCTGTCGGGCCCGTATTCAACGCCAAGGGTGAATTCCTCGATGCTCCGCTGTGTCAATCCCATCCGGAGATATGCCAGACCCAGCGCATTGCGAACGTTGGCTGATTCGGGTTTCAGGCGAAGCGCACTGCGGTACTCGCCGAGCGCGCTGTCCAAATCGCCCTCGTTCATATAAGAATTCCCGAGATTAAGCCGCATCTCGACGTTCTCGGGATGGTCCTCGACTATTGACCGGAAGAGCAGGACTTCATTGCTCCAAATAATGTTCCGCTTGATTGACAGGACCGAGAATGTGCATACAATGAGAACGATGCATAGAGACAAGCCGCTGACGCTTGAGAGCGCCTTTCCCCTGCGTCTCAAATTGTCCGCTAGCGCGACCACACCTTGCCCCGCGCACAGAAACAGACCAACTGACGGCAGGTAGAGAAAATGTATTGGCGTAAAAAGCGCTGTTTCAGCTTCGTCGGGAAGGATAGGCACGATATTGGTCATGGGAACAAAGACGATAAAAAACCAGGAGAGCCCGAACGCCGTGGGCCTCGACCGCTTAAACAGCCACGGGATAAGTGCGGCTATAGACAGAATCACCAGGAACGATATGACATACGGAATCATCGCGTGGCCACTCGACGCCAAGGGCTCGCGAGGATTAAAATCAAGGTTAATCGGATAAAGCACCGTCATTATATATTTCAGGAGAACGTGGGGAATTGTCACCAGCCGCGAAACAGGCCTGATGAAGAACGTTTCCGAAAGCGACGAAAGTTCGGCTGTCATGGCGCCGCGCACCCAGAGGTAGAAAAGCGTCATGCCGAAAAAGGGCAGGTAGAGCAGACTTCGCTGCAACAGCCGGCGGCGGAAATCGCCGTCAAAAAGGAGCACATCGACCAGCACGATGACCACAGGCGCCATAAGCGCCTCTTCTTTCGAGAAGAGCGCAAGCGCGCACGAGAGAAACGATGCCGCATAAAGAACCCATGCCCGCATTCCTTTCTCGGATGTTCTGAACCGAAAATAAAGCAGAACCGAACCAAGAAAGAAAAAAGCGCACAGCATCCCTGTTCGATCGGATATATACGCTACTCCCTTGTGAGCCGGATGGGCTGCGAATAGCAGCGCTGCCGCCAACGCTCCTTCCTGCCTGCCAGGAATACCTTTGAACAACAGAAACACAAGAATGGAATTTAGAGCGTGCAACAGCAGGTTCGTCAGATGGAAACCGAACGGCTTGAATCCCCATAAAGCGCGCTCAAGCGCGAACGAGACGGATACAATTGGGCGGTAGTAGCTTTTGAGGAACCGTTCCTGAAATAGAGCGGCTAAACCGCTCCGGCTCGCGATATCCGCGTCCTTCGCAATAACGAAAGCATCGTCCCATACAAACCCTCCGAGAAGCGCGTTCGAGTTACAGATGAGTACAATGCCGATGATAAGAAGGCAGGAGATGCTTTTGGTGTGCGACCCCGGATGGTCAATCGCCAAGGCTCTGTCCTTGCTGGATGTTCAACGGCTTCAATCGTATCAGCACATTTCTCAACCGCCATCGCTTTCCGCGGCGGCAAATTTCGGCACGTATCGCAGGATGTCCAGTCCGTTATTTCGGTCGATCAGGTAAATCATTCCACTCTCATCCACAAATACATCGTTGCTCTGCGGAAATTCGAAGCCGGCGACCGGTTCGGGAACGTAATGCCCCACTTCCTTTGGCGCATACGGGTCGGAGATATCAACGATGCGCAATCCTCCGGAGAACCAGGCGGCGTATACGAGATTGTCTTTGCCCACATGTTCATGCGGCTGGTGCGCGCCAAACCTTTTGCCCTTCGTTCCGTCACAGAACCCGTATTTCCCGCCCTCTGGCACTCGGAAGAATGATTCTATTGTCGGGCTCTTCTCGTCGGTGATATCGACCATCCACATCGAGGCCTGTGGGTCTTCGCATTTTTCAGAAATGTCCTCATCAAAAACGATGAGCCAGTTTCTTCCCTGTATCGAATGGCCCACCGGAAGCGTCGTATGAATCGGCGATTCATGCTTCGGATTCACATGGCTGATTGTTTTCGGGTGTTCAATATCCGAGATGTCAACAATAGCAAAGCCGCCGAACCACATCGGGACATACAGGCGAAGGCCCAGTCTGTTCGGGTGGTGCACGCGGCAATCGTTCCTGGTCCAGCTCGGCTTTTCGCCTCCCCCTACCCATTGGCCTTTCAGACACCAGCGACCAATCTCTTTTGGCTCCATCGGGTCGGATAAATCTATAATAAGAACAATATTGCCTCGATAACCTTCCTGCGTAGCGCTTATATATGCAAGCTGTCGCTCACAATCGAACTCGAATCGGTGCACGCCGGCCGGCGCGTTGTTCAGGTTGACCCCGCCGACTTCCATGAAGGCGATTTCCTTCGGGTTCGCAGGGTCGGAGATATCGAATACCGCCAGCCCGACTTCGGCCGGTTTACTGAAGATGCTGCTCCATATGTACCCGAATTTCGAATCCGCATACTGCTCGACGTTGACAATCATTATGTTTTCGCATACGCGCGCCTTGTGCGAGTGCGTGCCCGGCCTCGCCTTGATTCGCGAGAGAATCCTTGGCTCCGCCGGCTCGGAGACGTCCACGATACTCGTGGCGTACGGCGGCTCCATATGACCGATGTATGCGATCCCGTCGTTTACGTGAACCATCCCGCCGCCCTCGATATCCAGGCGCCCTACCAGCATCACATTTTCTGACTCGGCAGGGCCGGAACCTAAAGCCGGATTATTGCCCACAAGAACTATGGAGGCCAAAAGAAAGCTGCTGATTCCTGTCCAAAATCTCTTTTTCGAATCCAACCCGGAACTCCTGCTTCACTCAACAAAAGAAGCCGTACAACATCCGATGTTGTAATCACCTTTTCAATGCTCGGCCGCGCATGCACTATTTTACCATTCGCCGATGAAGCCGACAAAGCCCTGCCTGTTGCGACCCCGGGTTCTGAGCGTTAAGCTACCACTGAGTTTACGCTCAAATGTCGAATCTCCTTCGTTGGATACGTTGATTCCTTGGGTATAGAACTACGGTAATTATGTCGAACCGCGGACTCGATGTGGCGGTTTCTTTGCTCCCGCTCGTGATTCTCATCTATATGATGACAAAGAAGAGGAGTGTTTCATCGAATATTGCTCTGCCAGTAGCAGCACTGCTCGTTTACGCAAATCATCTGCTCTATTTTGCGACCGATCCGAACGTGGTCAATGCGACCGTCATCAAGGGGCTGCTAGCCGCCTGGACACCGATAACGATTATCTGGGGCGCCGTTCTTCTTATCAAAACCATGGAGTACTCGGGCAGTTGGGATATTGTCCGCGACTGGCTCTATGGGATCAGTTCCAATCGCGTGGCGCAATTGATGGTGATCGGCTGGGCCTTTGCATTTATGATCGAAGGCGCAAGCGGATTCGGCACGCCCGCAGCCGTGGCCGCGCCAATCCTGGTGGCGCTTGGTTTTGAACCCCTTTCGGCGGCGCTGCTCCTGCTGGTCATGAACTCTGTTCCCGTGTCCTTCGGGGCTGTCGGGGCTCCAACATGGTTTGGGATGGGGCGCCTCGGTCTGAGCCACGAACAACTTCTCGAAGTCGGATTCCACGCGGCGCTCATCCATTCGGTTGCGGCTCTCATAATTCCGGTCATGGGATTATTATTTGTTCTCAGTTGGAAAGAGGTCGCAAGGAATCTGATCTTTGTGTATCTCAGTATCCTGAGTTGTGTCGTGCCGTATGCATTATTGGCCCGGATCAATTATGAATTCCCCGCGCTTGTCGGTGGAGCGATCGGATTCGCTCTCTCCATCTTGCTGGCCAGGAAGGGAATCGGTTTGACTTTTGCGACAAACGAACCAACGTCAGCGCATGAGAGACGAGATTTCGGCTACTCAACCTTGCTTCGGGCGTTTTTCCCGATAATCGGCACGATCCTCCTCTTGGTCGTGACCAGAATTCCGGAGCTGCGCCTCAGGGGATTGTTGCAACTGCAACGTCCCGCGCTGGAGTTCGGGCTTGGTTCATTCGGCGAATTTGCGGTAAGTGCGGCGCTCGTCCTGAAGCTTGAAAATATTCTCGAGACTCAAGTCACGTGGACATACGACACGCTCTTTGTGCCTGCCATCATTCCGTTTGGCGTGATATGGGTATTATCGATTCCGTTTTTCAGGTTGAGAGCGTCTACTGTCAGCAAAATGCTGTCCGATTCCCTGCAGCAAATGAAGAACCCGATTGTGACCCTTTCGGGAGCGCTGGTTATGGTTGAACTTATGATGGCCGGTGGCGAAAGGGCTCAAACAATGATTATCGGGAAAACGTTCGCCGAATTCAGCGGACCGGCGTGGCAATACGTCGCCTCATTCCTCGGCGCGCTGGGGTCTTTCTTCTCGGGCTCAGCAACCGTCTCGAATCTGACGTTCAGCGGTATCCAGTACGCAGTTGCACATACCACCGGTCTTGATGAAACAATCGTGTTGTCGCTTCAGTCGGTCGGCGGCGCAATGGGCAACATGGTGTGCATCAACAACATCATCGCTGTCTGCTCAATCCTCGGCATTTTCAATCAGGAGGGGACCATCCTGAAACGGACCATTGTCCCAATGATCGTCTACGGGTTCATTGCAGGAATCGTCGGTGCCGTGCTGTAATTCGTCCATCATTCTTCCGAGAGGTGTAAATTAGCGCACGCGGGACATGCGCATTAAACTTAAAGAAAGATGCTCACTGGAAGTGGAGCTATTGTGCCATCAGAGGAACTGAATCGATTAGGAATATTCCGGAAAGAAGCGACACTATGGAACAAGAAGAACGACCACAACAATTTCCTCCGCAACACCAAGAGCATCAGCCGGGGGTGCGGTCACAGATGCAACCGAAACCGCGCACCGTGGGAGCGGGATACCGACCGGCCGGAAAACTGAAGGACAAGGTTGCGATTATCACGGGGGGCGACAGCGGGATCGGTCGCTCGATTGCGATACTATACGCAAGAGAGGGCGCCGATGTTGCCATCGTCTATCTCGAGGAGCACCTCGACGCCAAAGACACAAAGTCAGAGGCCGTGCTTTGTGTTTCTCGCGTCCGATGACTCTTCATATATGAGCGGGCAAGTACTGCATCCAAACGGCGGACGAATCGTGAATGGGTGACGAAAAAAGTGTTGGGGCTGTCTGCCGCCGGGGACTCTCCGCGTCGGATGCAACCACGCCGGGAGGTGATTTCACCATGAAAAGCAGAGTCGCAATTGTACATGAAGACGACTATGCAAAGGCCATTCCTGCAGCGCTTGACCATCTGGAGAACCTGTCGGAGCTCTTTGAGGGGAAACATGTTGCCATAAAACCGAATGAGACATGGGCCGCCTCCGACGATCTCACGCCGTGCACGCAGGCCGATTCAGTTGAGGCTGTCATCAAGTACGTGAAGCGATTTCGGCCGGGCAAAATCACCGTCACGGGAGGCGCAGGCGCCGAAGAGACCGATAACGTCTTCAGGTTACTCGGCATCGACAAGGTTATTGCCCAAGAGGAAGTGCAGTTTTCCGATCACAACCGGCCACCGTTCCATGAAGTGAAACTGGATTTCAGCCCGCAAGGAGAGGTTATGGTAAATCCGCGGATACTTGAATACGACACACTCGTTTCGCTCGCGCAACTGAAGGTACACAATGCGGCCACCGTAACGCTTACCATGAAAAACATCGCAATGTCGTTTCCGGCCGCCGACTACTATGGACATCCCCGCGAGCAAAAAACTCATTATCATTCCTTCTTTCAAGACCTGCAGGCATTCATAACCGCAATGTGCCAGAAATTTCCGATAGACCTTGGAATCATTGTCGGGCATCCGGCGATGACGGAACGAGGACCGATCGGCGGACACACCTTTGAGCCCGGACTGACCATCGCGAGCAGGGATTATGTCGCCGCCGATTTCATTGGAGCAAAAATCCTCGGGATAGACAACGTCCGTCATATCATGGAGGCCGCGCGGCGAAACATGGGGAAAGCTTCGCTGGACGAAATAGAGGTGGTTGGCGTCTCACTGGATGAAGCGCGCCGCATATTCGAGGAGCGCGCGAAATAATTAGCATCACAAGCGACGATGCGATTGGAAGATCAGGAAATCAACTCCACTTCCCGTCCGAGTTCGATTATCACAACCTCGATAGCAGAATCAGATAGAAAATCTGTCAACAGAGACGGGTCGGCCTCTTTGAAGCGTCCGTGATAGTGCATGGGTACGACAATGCGAGGACTGAACGCGCGGGCAAATTCCGCGGCCGTGCCGACAGTGAGGCCGTCGTCTCTGCCGAAATAGCGGGCGCACGCTATCTGAAGAAACGCGATGTCGATTGTTCCTTCGTTCTGCAGAAAACCGATGAGGTTCTCGTGCGGACGCGTGTCGCCGGAAAAATAAATCTGCCTTCCGGAATGCTTTATCAGGAAACCGATGGCATCCTTCGCAAGCGGATGAAACGCGGGAGTTGCTTTGACGGAGAACGACCCGAAATCCTGCTGGTCTCCCTGGTCCAGAGCGACACAGGCTCTCACCCCGAACTTGCGGGCGCGTCGGGCGACGCGCTTCGAGCCGATTACCGTGGAGCTTTGCCTCCTGGCCAGTTCGAGACTGGGTCGGTCGAGGTGGTCGAGATGGTTGTGAGAGGAAAGGACAAAGTGAATGGCTCCAATTTCCTCGGGTGAATATGCGGGCGGGACGGCGCGCCAAATCGGATTGTTCTTGAACCAAGGGTCGGTCAAGAGCACGGCGCCGCCATCCAGGGTAATTCGAAACGTGTTCTGGCCGATGAATAGCGCTTTCATGGTTCAATTCTGCCGCTACAGGCGTCGGAGGCTGAAAGTGTTAATCCCTTCCCTGGTTCAGCGGACCGCGTCGTTGCGAGAAACGTACGTTTCAAAACTTCCAAATTTTACTTAATGCGCGCTCACATACCATTCATACGTTTCGGTCAGCATCTGTAAGTCGGTCCGTGTCGGGACCCAGCCGAGTTTCTCTTTTGCCCTCTCTATATCCATAACGAAATCGGAGTAAAGGAGGTGAAGATGGTCTGGCTCCAGGGGCGACAGTCCGAGCGGATGAAGAATTTTCACCAATATTTTGAACAGACCGCTGGGAACCGCGCGAACCCGCGGCACTCGTCCGAGATATCTCGCAACTTCCTCCAACTGCTGTTTGAAGGGGAGTGTTCCTTCGGCGCCGATATTGAATATCTCGCCGTCGATTCCCTCTTTCTCTGCAGCCAGCACACAGGCTCGCGCGACGTCGTCCACAAACGCCATCTGGAAGCGGTGATTCCCTGACCCCACACAGAGGAATCGACCCTTTCGAGCCATCTCAAGATTTCTCAAAAAAGTCGGCTCTGCCATCTCGGGTCCGACAATTGTGGGTGGACGAAGAATGACCGTTTCGATTCCGGCCCTTTTTCGATATTCGTCGCAAAGCCTCTCGGCTTCTACCTTGTTGCGACCGTATTCCCCTATCGGCTCGAGTGGGTGCTCCTCCCGGATCGGAATCCTCTTCGGGCGACCATATACTTCCGAACTCGACACAAACACGACACGCTTCACACCCCGCTCCGCTGCCGCACGCAAGACGTTCTCGGTTCCCCCCACATTGACGGACTGCATTGTCTCTCTCGGCGCGCGCGCCTGCGGCATGATGCCGACCAGGTGATGCACAGCCACACAGCCCTCCATCGACCCTCTGGCCCTCTCATAATCACGGATATCGCCCCGAACAAATTCGGTGTCTTCCGGCAGACGCGGCGAACGCACTTGATCATAGATGCGGACGGGTATTCCCCTCCGTCTCAATTGTCTGGCAATCGCGACTCCGAGGTAGCCGCTTCCGCCAGTAAGCAAATGCGTCACGGTCTATGTCCCTCTTTGCATTTTACCGAGACAGTTTCACGCTGTTTATCTTTGATCCCTCTACCGACATATCATTCAGGAGAATTTGATGAACGCGACCGCGCAACTCCGCATATAATTGGGTCAGCAATTCTTTGTGAAACCACTGGCGGTCTTCCCCTTGAATTTCCGAAGACAGAAGTATATCAATATGAATGTCCCGATTCAATTCGGAAGGCTTCTGGAGCCATACAAAACATTAAAAACCTGCGCAACGCCGGAGCACACACGCAAAAAACGGCACGGACATCCCGCCGCACCTTTTCCTCTCTTCGAAAAACTCTCCCGGCATGTGCTGCAGTTCTTGGAATTCACGTCTTGGAGTTTTTATGATTGTCGAGGAGGCATTCCATGTCGAATGAGTTTCGCGACACAGAAGTGCTCGTCATCGGTGGCGGAGGAGCCGGTTTCAGGGCGGCGATCGGTTCCAGGGAGAAAGGGGCCAAGACGACACTGTTGAGTAAAGGCCCTCTCGCCCGCTGCGGCGCCACCCCGATGGCCGGGGCCGATTTCACTGTCGACGGCAAGAACCTGAGCGAGATGGGATTTAACGGCGAACCGACCGACAGCGCGGATTTATTTTTCAACGACATCGTCCACCAGGGCTTTTATTTGAACAATCAAAAGCTCGTAGAACAGTATCTCGATAAGGCTCCGGCGCGGCTGCGCGAGTTGGTCGAATGGCAGCTTCCCATCTTCCATTCGGAAGAACGCGCCGTATTCACGACCGGTATCGCAATCATGGACGCCCTGTTGCGAAAGGCGCGGGAGAGCGGCGTAGAACTGATTGAAGATACCATGCTTATCGACCTAATCGTTGAAGACGGCCAGGTGACCGGCGCGTTGGCGCTTGATATCAAGACTGGCAAATTCATTCGTTTCCGAACAAAGGCCGTCATCATGGCCACGGGCGGGTGGCACAAAGCCTTTTGGCCGAACACCGGGATGCGCGACCTTTCGGGAGAAGGAATTGCAATCGCGCACCAGGCAGGCGCAGACATCGGCAACCTGGAGTTCATCACGTTTGCCTGCAACGTGCTCCTCCACCCGCCGCACTGGCGCGGAAGCATAGCGACATATATCCTCCATACAACCCTCGGGGGCCGGTTAACAAACGCCATCGGCATGTGTTTCCTCGACGGATATGACCCGTTTCTGGTCGAGACAGCCTCGAAAATGGAATGGAACAAAAGCTTTATATCCTTTGCAACAGCAAAGGAAGTGCGGGAAGGCAGAGGTTCGCCGCAGGGCGGCGTCTATTACCAACGCGGCGAGACACCTTGGGAGGCATTCGAGGCTCTCGCCGGATTCCTGTTTCCCAACTGGAAATACAAGGGACTGGACCTCACCGAACTGGGCCGAAAACTCAAGGACGGCGAAACCGTGGAAGTCGGCCACTGTGTCGAATATTTCGATGGCGGAATAGTTGTGAACGAGCGGTTCGAGACCGCGGTCTCCGGCCTTTACGCTGCTGGGGAATGCACACTCGGACCCTTCGGAGCCAATCGCATCGCTTCCGCGATAACCGAAATGCTCGTTCACGGGGCGGACGCGGGGGAAAACGCTGCGGAATTCGCAAAAAACTCCGATTTCCCGAAGCCGTCCGCCGACCCCTTTCGCGCAAAAGAAGCCGAGGCGAGCAATCCGCTCTATCGAGAGAAAGGCATCTCGCCAGCCCCGACACGAAGGCGGATACAGGAAGTGGCGCACACGAATCTCGGCCCTATCCGAAACCGGAACGAGCTTGAAGAATTCTTAGAGATTCTGGATTCGGCGAAGCGCGAGCAGTTATCACAACTCGCCTGCAAATCGAAAAGCCGCGCCTATAACAAGGAATGGATTGATGCAATTGAGCTTAAACACATGGTGCGCCTGCTCGAGGCCGCCGCCAAGAGCGCGCTGTTTCGCGAGGAGAGCCGAGGTGTTCATTATCGAGAGGATTTCCCGCACACTGACAATGACTCATGGTTGTGCGAAAGCATCGTGAAGCATACAACCAATGGCTTTTCCATCGGGACACGACCAGTAGCCACTACCAAAATCGAGCCGCCGACCGGAAAAATCGAGTACCTTGCGATGATGAGAAAAATGATGGAGTCTCGCTCGCACGTTGGCGGACACCACTAATGCGAGAATGTCGAAGGGAACGCAATGACAAAAGATGCTGTCACCGTAAAAATCTTTCGATTTGACCCATCGGTCGATAAAAAGCCTTATTTCAGCGCTTACGAAGTGCCGTTTTCAGAAGGTATGAGCGCGATGAACGTGCTCGACTATATTTACCAGAACCTCGACCCCAGCCTGGCATACTACGATCATGCGGGCTGCGCGCTCGGAATTTGCGGGAGATGTACGGGCAAAATCAACGGGAAAGCGGGACTGTTTTGCCAGACCCTTGTGGAAGGAGACGTTAAGCTCGAGCCTCTTTCCTCCGCAGCGGTGGTGAAGGACCTCGTCATCGAGAAAAAACAGAGAGCAACAACATAACGGCTGGACTGAACTCACGAGTCATGATGCGCTGGTCTTTCTGCCGCCATCGGATGCGACCGCAATGCAGAATAGAAACAGTCGAGACCACCACAGAATGCCGCAATTCCGGAAAAGGACGGTCTGCGGAATACAACGTGAAAGAATGCCGCAGGCTCCAAGGAGAAACCCATGAATGAAGAAAAGAAAGAACAGGAAGAAGGCATAGATTGGGATTATCTTGCTCGGGCGATGCAGGAAAAACAGCACGTTGGAAACGAGCACATCACGCCCCTGGCCGGGCACCTGGGACAGCTTTTCGCCGTAACCGCGAAATCGATCATCGACAGACTCGGGTTGGAAGAGGGAGAAGCCTTGATAAAGGAAATCGTTGAACGGTTCGCGGAGGAGAGAGGCAGGCGTATCGCCGAAAAGGTGAAAAGACTCAATAAACCCTTGACACTGAAAAATTTCATCATTTACAGCGACCTCGATTCGGCCGCAGTGGTCAGCGGCGCCACCCCGAGCATCGAGAACGGGGACTTGATTCTCGAGATCGCCGACTGCAACATATGCAAGGGAGCGGACGATTGGGGATTGAAAGAATACGCCTACTATTACTGCAAATATATCGACGTCGCTATCCTTAGGGGATATAATCCGAAATTGAAGCTGGACGTATCGAAGAGGCTGACGGCCCGAGACGACTGCTGCGTGTTCAGGTACACGGTCAAAGAGCCGGAATAATGATGACACCAATTAATAACAAGTGTCCGCCACATTATTCCTTCGCGCGTAACACTGCCCCCGTATGCGCGGACGAAACAAGCGCGCGGTACCGGGCGAGAAAGCCCTCCGCTTTTATTTCCGGCCGCTTCCACCGTTTCAATCGCTGCTGAATTTCCTCGTCCGACAATTCGACGCGCAATCTCCGTTCCGGGATGTTGACTTCAATTATATCGCCGTTCTCGACAATGGCGAGCGGCCCGCCTTCCCACGCCTCGGGGCTTACGTGGCCGACGGCGGGACCCCGGCTGAAGCCCGAAAACCGCGCATCCGTTACAATTGACACACTGTCCGCCAGCCCCATTTGGAAGAGCAGTTCCGTGACGGTGAGAATCTCCCGCATGCCCGGACCTCCCTTTGGCCCCTCGTACCGAATAACGACAACGTCACCCTCTTTGAACTCCTGGTTGAAAGCGGCCTCAATCGAGGCCGCCTCGCTGTCAAACACGCGCGCCGGACCCCGATGCACAAGCATTCCCTCGGGCACACCGCTTTGCTTGACGACAGCGGAATCGGGCGCCAGGTTTCCGCGAAGAATCGCAATTCCTCCCTCGTCATGGAACGGTTTGTCAACCGGCCTGATAACCTCCTCGTCGAGTATCAAGCGGCCGGTCAAATTCTCTTTCATCTTTTTCCCCGTCACGGTAAGAGTATCCAAGTGTAACCTGTCTCCTATTTGCAGCATAATCGCCGGTACGCCGCCGGCTTTGTAGATGTCAAGCATGAAATAAGGTCCGGAGGGCATACCGCCGCAGATATGCGGTATTTTTTTGCCGAACTCGTTGTACGAGTCTATATTCAGTTCGATGCCAAGCTCTCCTGCAAGCGCAAGGAGATGAAGCACGGCATTCGTCGAGCCGCCCGCAGCCTGTTGCACCATCACGGCGTTTTCCAGCGCCTGCTTCGTCATAACTTGACGCGGTGTTATGTCGAGTTCAATCAATTTCACGACCTGCATCCCGCTCCTCTTGGCTTCGTGCAATTTCTCGGAATGGACCGCGTGCGTCGTCGCGGAACCCGGCAGACTCATGCCGAGCGCTTCGGTGAGAAACTGCATCGTATTTGCCGTCCCCATTCCGGAGCACGCGCCCGGCCCGGGACAACAGAGCTGGCTCAGTATTCGGGGCGCATCCTTCGGCAAGAACATATCGAACGGAAGCATCGGGCCGCCGGTGACGAAGATTGACGGCACATCGAGTCGTGCGGCGGCCATGAGCTGGCCCGGAATGATTTTGTCGCACGTAGAGATAAACACGACCGCATCCAGGTGGTGGGCTCGAACCATCATCTCGATGAAGTCGGCTGTGAGGTCCCGCTGCGGCAGCACGTATTTCATCCCTTCCAGCCCGTTGCCATAGCCATCGCAGGGAGCCGGCGTATTGAATTCGAGCGGCGTGCCTCCGCCAAGCCTGACACCCGCCTTTACCGCATCGCTGACCTCTCGCAGGTGCATATGTCCCGGGGTCAGTTCGGTCCACGAGTTTGCGACACCGATAAGCGGCAACTTCATTTCTTCTTCGGTTAATCCCACTGCCTTAAGAAGCTCGCGGCGAACAATGGCGGTCGCTGTCCTGTCCTGGTTCTCGAACAAAACGTGGCTTCGTTTTTGAAGTGACATGCTAAGCTCCTCTTTATGCAAAGCGCCAAGACGTTCTAAGGATCGAACAATATTCTATTGGACCGCGAATTTCCGGTCAACTGAGCCGGAAAAATCGGGCATGCTTGACACCGTATGCGTCCGGTGGTACATTCTTGCCCATCATCGGCGCTTTTGAAAAGAACGAAGGGAGGAAACACCATTGTCACCGAATTTGTCCAGGAACGAATTGCTTGCGCTTTGTGACCGGCTGGAAAAACTCTACACTGCCGCCGTCTCCGATGTGCTCGACGAGATGGGGTTCTGGTCACAGGCGATGGAGGTCGGCTTTTTCCCGATTTTGCCCGACGCCGTTATAGCTGGGCCTGCATTCACGATGAACGAGGACAAGGATGACCGCAAAATAACGCTTGATGAAATGGATCCTTCATTCATTGTCGGGTTGCTGGACGCCTTCTGCGGCAGCCTCGAAAAAGGACAGGTCATCGCCGTGAACACGAATGGCTTTTGGGGCGCCGGCGCGTACGGCGAATTGATGGCGACCACGACCAAGTACTTTGGCGGCGCCAAAGGAGCCGTTGTCGATGGCCCAATACGCGACATCCGACGCGTCCTCGAGGTCGATTTTCCCGTGTGGGCGAAGGGGAGCATACCCACCGATTCCGTTGGACGGGCCAAGCTGGTCGGAATAAACGAAACGATTTCCTGCGGCGGAGTCGAGGTGAATCCGAACGATATAGTCATGGCCGACCGTGACGGCATCGTTGTTATTCCGCAAACCGCCGACCTGGAACGGGTGGTGGAAAAGGCGGAAGAGGTTGTCGGCGCCGAGAGAAGGTCGCGGGATGAACTGCGGAAAGGAGCATCTTTGCGCGAGGTGTATGAGAAATATGGCCGTTTATGACTCGGCAACCGCCTGTTCGATAATTCGGCTCCGTGCGCTTCGGTGACAGCGAGTAATTCTTTACGCCTGCCGCCGAGGCGGTTTTGACTTGACCGAGAGAACAGGCATATTATTCTGTATAGGAGAGCGTCTTATTGAATATGTATTTTCGGTGAGCGCGAGCGTAATCGTCAGCGCTACCCGTTGTCCTCAGAGAGCCAAACAACCATGTGGTAGTTTGCAAGCGCTTCGAACAGATGCTGCGCTCAGGACGCAGGAAGGAGGCAAACAATGTGGATTTTCAAATACGGCATTCCTCTTCTGGCGATTCTCGGATTCGGTCATGCGGTGTATGAAGTTTTTACGGAGAAGATGAACGCAGAAAAAATGGGGCTCAAGCCTGAAGTCCTGAGGATGTTCGGTGTCGCCAATCTGTTCATGACCATCTGCTGGGTCCTTATCTTCTTTGGTTTGATGGGAGGCGCCACGTGGGCGGGCTCCCTGGCGATATTTATTACCGGCATGTTCCTGTTCGATTATCTCGTCAGTTTGCCGCTCTACAAGAATGCGGGGGACGAGTTTTTCAAGTATTGGGCCGGCGTAGCCTTGATCATCTTGATTCTGTATTGCAGATGGCTCTGAGTTCCGGAGAATAACGGCAAAAAGACCGGGGGACTGTCATCGCAGGCGGAGGCAGAGAGGAGCTGTTTCCAACTCCGCCTTCGGTATGGTAAGATACCGCATCAAGATTGCCCTGCCTCTCTTGTGCATTCGACCGCTTCTCCCACAAGCGTCCTCCTTGCGAACGATTACAGATATATGGATGCGCCAATGAAAGACCTCAGCCAGTTTTTCAATCCGAAAAGCATTGCCATCGTGGGTGTACCCAGGATTGCCGACCGATTTGGCGGCGGCAGTTTCCTCAGCAAGTTTCTGGAATGCGGTTTCCCCGGAAAACTGTATCCGGTCAACCCAAAGGCGCGCGAAATTCAAGGCCTTCGGGTTTATCCAAACCTCTCATCTATCCCGGAGGCGCCGGACCTCGCCATCGTATCGGTCAAAGCAAGCATGACGCCGAACGTACTCACCGAATGCGGCCGGCTCGGACTTCGTCACATACACATCCTTTCGTCAGGCTTCAAGGAAATCGGCCTCCCGGAAGGCGAGAAGCTTGAAAAACAGATTGCGCTCATCGCAAAAGAGTACGGTCTTCTGGTGATAGGCCCGAACTGTATGGGCTCGTACTGCCCCGCGTCGCGTCTCACAGCATGGGGCGCCATTCCCGGCATGAGCGGTCCGGTTGGAATCATCTCCCAGAGTGGGGGTATCACCCAACGCCTCACCGAATATCTCTGCTCGCTCGGAATCGGCACGGAGAAAGCCGTAAGCATCGGGAACGCAACCGTGCTCGACAGCCCCGATTATCTCGAATTCATGGCGTCTGACGCGAATGTAAAGGTGATCGCGATGTACCTGGAGAGCGTGAGGGACGGCCGCCGATTCTCCAGTATCGCGCGAGAAGTATGCAGGCAAAAACCCATAATACTTTGGAAAGGCGGAGAGACGGAGGCGGGTGCGCGGACGGCATCATCCCATACCGGAGCGATGGCGGGGTCCCGCGAACTTTGGAATGCCCTGTACCGTCAGACGGGCATTGTCAATGTTCGGTCCATGGACGAATGGGTGGACTCCATTATGGCGCTCGCGCTGATGCCGCCGCCAAAGGGGAACGCCACTTTCCTGGTCGGCGGCGGAGGCGGCAACAGCGTCGGCAATGGCGATGCCTGTGTTCGAGAAGGCCTCGAGCTGCCGCCGCTTTCCGGCGCCACAATGAAGAAACTGCGTGAGGTCGTGCCCGTTGCAGGGTCGATTGCGGGAAATCCGCTCGATATGTGGAGAACCTTCGAGGACCCCGATTACTTGACGGGTATCCTCGAACTCGGATACAACGACCCGAACGTCCAGATGTTGATTGTGGACCGGCTTATCGTGAGAAAAGCCTTTCATACGCCCGAACATCCGGAAGCGACACCAAAGGCTATCCGGTGTATTAAGGCAAACCTCCACAGGAAGCCAACCGTTGTTACCGCCGATTCCGAGGGTGGCGACCCCGAACTCGCCAGAAAAGGGGCCGAACTGAGAGCGGAATTCGCGAAGGCGGGCATTCCTGCGTATCCATCCATCGAGCGGGCGGCTCGCGCGCTCGCGCGCCTCCATCTGTATCATCGACACATGCGCGCGTGACCGCCTTATCTCATTCACGACCGCCTTCGGCCTCGTTCTCCTTCCGGAACGGCGGCCTTATTCATTGATTGTTGCGGCTGCCAGCGCTCTCGCAATTGGGGGAGATTTTCGCTGTGAGTAAGGATAACTACCTCGTCACCCTTCCTGAACTTGGCGCCTTCATTAACAAGACAGAACGAATTGTTACGGTAGTAACAGACTGCCCGAGCGGTTTTCGGCAAATCAAGCTCATCGACGCCGCATTCTTTTTCCGCCGTAAACGTGAAGAATCTCGCCTCGTGCTTGATTACCGTTGACAACTCCAAGATGTCATGCCCCTCAACCATATCACCCAGGTATCGACTGATCGTTCGAGATGGAATTATTGTATCCTCCAGTTCGAGTTCATGGCAGATATTCTCGAATTCCGGGTCCTGAATGCCCGTAATCACACGGCCAAATCCGAGAGTGCGACCTACGAGGCTTGCGATAATATTGTCCTGGTCTTTATCACTGAGACAGAAAAGGACATCGGTTTGTCCAGGACTGACCTCGCGCAAGATCGCGGGGTTACTGCCGTCGCCATGGAGGAAACTGCAATCCATGTCCTCACAAAGCTCGTCGATTTTCTCTTTATTGCCCTCAATGATGACGACCTCGTGTCCGCGCTCGATGAGCAATTCAGCGGTCCGGATTGCCACTTCGCCCGCACCGATAAATGCAACTCTCATGGCTAACGCATCCTCCTTCCAAACCAGGTTCTCGGATAGAGCACAACGAGCCAAACAATAATTTCCAACCTTCCCATAAGCATGTCGGCACAGAGAATTATCTTCAACAGAATCGGCAACTCAGCGCTGGTTATCCCCGCGGTAAGGCCGACGGTCCCCGTGGCCGATACCACTTCAAAAAGGGAATCGAGCGGGGCGTACCCCATTACAACAAACGGAATCCAGGATGCAATAACGACAATCGAGAAGAGCAGGATAACGAGCAGCGCATCCTGGATTTCATCGGGCCCGAGTCGGTGGCGTCCCAGGCGAGGCTCCATCACCGCGTGACGGGTCAGGCATGTTCGAGCGACCGTTACCCGCAACAACTGTATCAGAATAAGAAGTCGCAGCACTTTGAAACCACCGGCCGTCGAGCCGACTCCGCCGCCGATCATCATTGCAGGAATTAGAATTAGTTTCGACCCATTACCCAGTTGGTCAAATGAAAGGGTAGAAAATCCGGCGGTCGTTTGCGCCGAGAACGCGAGGAGCGGCCCGTGGCGCAGCGCGTACAGCCAGGCTCTCCCTTCAGCCCAGTGCATGCATGCAACCACCGCCAGAGAGGCGATCAACCCACAGGCAGACACTGCCACCAGTTGCGTGGTCCCCAATCCGAACCTGTTCCTGTCACGAAACAGTCTGTGATAGAAGGCAAGTGAAATGGCCCCCGCCAGGCAAATTGCCGTCGCCAGCGCCTGAATCGGCCACCCGCCAAGCCCGGCCAAACTACTGTCGTTTGGAGCAAATCCACCGGTCGAAATGGCCGCAAATGCATATAGCACAGCTTGAAAAACATTTGCTCCGGCGACCACTAGCAAAAGAATGCCCACAGCCGTCAGCACGCCATAGACAAGCAAAACCCTCCGAGCATGGGCTCTCGTTCCCCCGATAAGGTCATCAGCGTCTGCCTCGGTCACCGCCAATCTCTTTGCCGTAACACCCGGCCGAACCACTAGTGCGACAGACAGGACTACAATTCCCAGCCCACCGTACCACTGCATCCAGGAACGGGCAAACAAAAACGTCCTCGGTAAATTTTCAACCGACGGAAGCGTTGTCAACCCCGTGGTCGTGGCGCCGGAAATCGCTTCAAACAGGGCATCCAGAAAGGATAAGCCCGACCCCATCATCGGATACGTCATAGCAAAGGGAGTGAACAAGAAGATAGAGGCAATGACTGCGATTGCTTCATTGACTTGCATATTCGAGGGCGCTCGGACGCGGGCGAGCAGGACGCCAATGACCGCGAGGAGGACGATAACAACAACGTACCTGGCGCTGAGGTGGTATTCGCCGAAAACAAGGGACACGAGCAACGGCGCAAGCGTCAGTGCCACGACGACATGGCAGAGCTGTCCGAAATACTTCAATACGACATTGACCCTGACCGCGTAGCTGAGTTCCATACCTCTGGACATCGGGTTGTCCGCTCCTCCGTGCCCGTCAGAGCCTCTTTTTCAGGTTCTTTTCATCGACTGACCACTGTTCTTAATAGTTTCCCTGAAATCCTTGAAACGCTAATATCGCCGTGAGAGAAGGGCGGAAAAATTTCCCTCGTTGTGGGAAAATTGCAGAATATGGCCCGGGCTGATATATAATATTCATCGGATGATCCCAAAGCTCTAATTCGGGAAAGTCCCAATCCTCCTCCATCAGTTGCCCTCAGGACAGTCGAACTGATGAGTTGTATCGAACTTTCCGAGTTGTTTGGTCCCAAAGGACCTCAGAAGCAGGAGCCGAATCAATGGTTGAAGAAATTGCCAAAAACCTTTATCGCGTGGAAATTCCGCTTCCGCAGAGCCCGCTGAAAAGTATCAATTCATATATGATCAAATCGCCGGACCGCAATTTGATCATCGATACGGGAATGAATCGCACCGTTTGCTTCGAAGCGATGCAAGACGGCCTGCACGAGCTTGCGCTAGACCTTGATAAGACCGATTTCTTTATCACACACCTGCACGCGGACCATTTCGGTCTTGTCGGCAGGTTGGCGACCGAAAATTCGACCGTCTATTTCAACAGGCCGGACGGCGAGCGGGTGCACGAGGGCAGCGTGTGGAGCCGAATGATAGAATATGCGGGAGAGAATGGTTTTCCGCGGAAAGAACTCGAGGCGGCGCTTCAAAACCACCCGGGTTTCAAATACGGAACCGAGCGGACTTTTGAACTTACCTTGGTGGATGACGGCGATGTCCTGGTCGCAGGAGACTATGAACTCAGATGTGTTCAGACTCCCGGCCACACGAGCGGTCACACGTGTCTCTATGAGCCGGCAAAGAAACTGTTCTTCTCCGGAGACCACATTCTGATTGACATTACTCCCAACATTCAACTGTGGTCGGACGACGAGAACCCGCTCCAGCAGTACCTGGAAAGTCTCGACAAGGTGTCTGTCCTCGAAATGGACCTGTGCCTGCCCGGTCACAGGCGCCTCATAAAGAACTGCACAGAGCGAATCCGGGAATTGAAGACCCATCATCGGCATCGGGCCGATGAGGTGCTCGTAATCCTCAGAGAGGGCAACCAGACAGCATATGAGGTAGCCTCGAAGATGACTTGGGATATCAACTGCGATACGTGGGAAGAGTTTCCCGTCTCACAGAAATGGTTCGCGACGGGCGAGGCGATCGCTCACCTCAAGTATCTCAAGGAAAACGGGGAAATATCCATGCAAAGGTCCGACGGCGCCATTTCGTATTCATTGCCGTAAGCGGAAAGGACCACCGCCGGTCCGACAATGTGATTCCTCTTTCCAAAAGAAAATGAGACCGCCTCTGACTTCAAGAAAAGCAATTCGGCTGTTATGCGAAATATTGTCCAATGTATCGTACAGCCAACAAACCGATGAGAGCAGCAAGCCCCGCTTTGATTATCCGCTCGTGCAGGTACTTCTGCGCCCGCGCGCCGCAATAGATGCCGGCAAGCCCGCCCATGCCGAAGCAAATTCCGAGGGGCCAGTCCGGCGCGATGGCGAGGCCCGATTCCGCATACGCATATGACGCGGCGAGGTAAAACAGGATGCCGGCTGCGGAAGAGAGGAAGGTCCCAAAGAGGGTAGCGCCGGCTATTGTGTGCACGGGAAGACGAAAGAATGTCACGATAAAGAGGGCGATAATCGCGCCGCCGCCAATTCCGTAAATTCCGCCAATCACTCCGACGGCAAGCGCCATGAAAAGCAACACACTCGGCTTAAAGGTGAACGTCCTGCCTTGAAATTCATACGCCATCTCTTTGAAATTCCATGATACTGTTCTGACGGTTCCAATGTCCTGCCGCGTCCGCGCAATTCGGCTTTTCCCCGAATTCCCCGCCTCATTGTTACCGGCAGGCCCGCGTCCGTCAGCTTTGCGGAGTGGGTCTGCAATCAGTCGATATGCCATATACAACAATACCCATCCAACGAAAAACTTGAAAGACCGCGCGTCGGGCAGGTATTTGACCCGGACAACGGCGCCAACCGCCAAACCGGGGAGGGTTCCCGCCACGATTACGCCTGCCAACGGCCAGACCATCCTGCCTTCTCGGATATACCGGTGCACCCCGCCGGGAATAGCAACGACATTGAATATTAGATTCGTCGGGCTGACGGCAGGACTCGTGAACCCGAGCACGCTCATCTGAAACGGAAGCAGGAGAAACGCCCCGGAAATGCCTCCCACCGAACAAACAAACGATACCCCAAACGCAACGGCCACCGGCACAACCAGGTTGACTTCGACACCTGATATCGGAAATACCATAATTTTTCGGCGCTATGCGGCCCCTGCCCCGCTCATAGATTGGATCGGTGGCTGCCCCGGCGCTCTTTCTTTCCTAGTCGCTGATTTCAGCCCCCGACGCCTTTACGGCAACCGCCGTTTCATCGCAAATTTTCTGGTATCGCTTCATCAGTCGAACAGCCACAGGCGTCAGCCTGGTTCCGCCACCGGAAACTCCTCCCCTGCTCGAATCGACCAGTGAGGCGCCCAACAGTCTCTCCATTTCACGAACCTGACCCCAAGCCCGGCGATAGGGAATTCCCAGTTCCTTTGCCGCCCCATTGAGCGAGCCGGTGGTTTGAATGGCCGAAAGCAATCGGTAGCGCCCCGGGCCAAGCAGCGACTTGCCGTTTATCTCAGCCCATACTTTCACTCGGTACTTCATGCTTGACTGCTCCCGAGGCGCGCGCCTTTTGTGCGGACACGATGTGTGAACGGCCACATGCCTGTCGTTATTCTAATTTGCATAACGACAGGTGTCAATCTTCTTGACGACTTCAAGATTAATGTGAACTTGACCCCAGCCGCACGTTCGCAGGACGGTTTACAACCCGGCCAAGTCATTGTCTACCACGCGTGGGAGCCATATCAGTTTGCCAACTGGAAGAGCTATGACGCCGCGATACCGGGAATGATGAAGTGGCTGGACCTCGCTGCCGATTACGGACATCTGAACTATTACCGATGGAACTGGTGTAATCAGCCTCTGTCGAAGTGGAAAAACCATAAACACGGGCGCACACAGAAATAGGGAGGTGCTCAGGAAGGTCTCCCTCTTCCTTTTCCCAAACACTTCGGAAGGTGACGTTTCCTGAAAATAAGGTCGTGAAGAAAAGCCTCACGTTTAGTCTTCAAGTTAACTGCGTATTTCGCCGAATGTGTATGAGAACGCCGCATGGAGACTCTGTCCCCGGAGTCGCCTGAACATATCGCCACCAGCCGCCCAGAATGTCCGAGTACGCCTGCCGTTGGCACAAAGGTTGCTCAATTTATGCTAAAACGCCCACTTGAAGCGGTTTTTTTCGGCGTAACGGAAGGCACATGAAAAGATTACGGTTACAATTTTGCAAAGCCCTCCTGTATTTGTCAACCATTTTGTATTTTTTCTGCGGAGCGATGGCTGTATTTGAGCTGAGCAACCTGACGCCGCCTCGCCTCAAAACGCTTATGGCCTACCTGTTCCGAACGGATTTCCTCACATCAATTTCGCCGCAATTGAATAGAACCTGGCCTTTCCTCGCTCTGGCGGCAATCATATTTTTCCTTATCGCTCGCTCTGCTTACAGAAGAAAACTTCTCTGGCGTCCGCCCGGTTTCGAGACGCATCCTGCTCCCGATGGCGGCATTCTCCGAAAAGCGACGATCGAGGACCTGAAGAAAGGGTCGAAGAAGGGAAGTCCGGCGGCCCGACGCCAGGCGACCCAATCGTTCAGAGCGGCCGAGGGACTCTTCGCGGCGAACAAGTACCAGGATGCAGCGGCAGAGTATCAGAAATCGGCCTTCCAAATTTCCACGATGTCGGCGTATATGAACCAGGGTGTTTCCCTGTGCTACACTTCGTACTTCCAGCGGGCTGCCGACGCTTTTGAGATGGCCCTGCCCATCGCGCAGAGAGAAGTGAATGACCGTTTCGAGGCGGCAATTCTCAACAACAGCGGGATCCCGCAAAAAGAGCGCGGCAATCTGACTGAAGCGTTGACGTGCTTCAAACAAGCCTACAGCATTAGCGGAACGCTCGGTGATAACATCGGACAGGCCTGCGCCCTCGGCAACATTGGCAGCGTGTATGTGTTGCAGGGAAGGACGAATGAAGCAATGAAGTCATGGGAGAACGCGCTCGATTCTTTCAAGCAGGCAGGTTGTCTCGCGGGACAGGCCGCAGCGCTTGACAACATGGGCTGCGTTTACAGCGGTAAATGGAATTTTAAAAGAGCGCTGCGCTTGCATCGCAAGGCCCACAGGATTTTCAAAAGAATTCACAACCTGCCGGGACGACTGCAAACGGTTTCCAATATCGGCGCTGTTTGCTGCAAGCTCGGCAAGCAGAGAAGGTCTTTGAAGGCAAGCCGTCAGGCCTTAAAGCTGGCGCAACGTGTCGGCTCCCTCGTCGGCCAGGCCAAAGCGCTCGGGACCATCGGACTGGCATACGAGAAAAAAGGGGAACTGGACGACGCTCTCGAGTCGGTTCAAAAGTCGCTCGAACTTTACAAACGGGTCGGTTCTCCGCTCGGCATAGGGAATCAGCTGGCGTCCATCGGAGTCATCTATGCGGCCCAGGAGAAAAAGAAAGAGGCTATGTTGAAGTTCGGAGAAGCGCGTTCGAAATTCCTTCAAATCGGAGCGAGGAGTGAAGGATATCACACCGTTGAAACAGCGATTGAACTATCGCTTCATGAAAATTCCTGAAGCGAATCCTTCTTCGATTCTTAATCGAATTGGCCCGCGAACAGCGAAATTCTTCGTGGTTCCCCATCCCAGCCGGTCGTAAGTCAGCGGCCGCAGCATTTCTTGTATTTCAGGCCGCTACCGCAAGGGCACGGGTCGTTACGGCCGACTCCGGAGTGGTGAATCCGAACCGCCCTCTGGCGGCGAAATTCCATTACCTTCTCCCTGATGGGCTCGAGATGCGGTTCGATGTGTTCAAGCAGCATCTTCCTCGCATTACAATAAGCGCTCCGATTCCGGTAGCCGCCGGCTTCATCGAGCCTGAACTTGGTACAGTCGCCGCGGCAGAACGAAAGCCACTTGCAATCGACACAATCGCCGGGAACCGCCCCTTTCATCTCGGCAAACTTCCGCCGCGCGCTACAGTTCATTATCTTCTCGCAGGAATCTTCAACGACGTTTCCGAGTTTCCATTCGGGATACACGAAGAAATCGCAGGGATACACGTCGCCGTTGTGCTCCACCAGCAGGTACGAATCACACCGGTCACTCCAGTTACATGAGACATGAACACCATCAATCAGGTAAATGAGGATATCGTCGAATATGCGGACGGAAACATCCGGAAACCCATCCTTTAACCACAGGTCAAACAGCCCGCAGTGAAATTCTCCCAGTTCCTGTTCCGTGATGGAGAAAGGCATTATTCGGCCGGACAGCGCATCTCTTTCGTAACACGGAACGAATTGGAGATGGTTGAAATCGTAATTCCGAAAGAACCGATACACCTGTTCGGGTTCCTTCACGTTAACGTCGGTGAGCAGGCAGAGAATATTGAATTCGACCCGGTATTTCTTCAGGAGTTCGGCGGCCCTCATCACCTCCGCGAAGGTGCCCTCCCCAGACCGGTATTTTCGATAACGGTTGTGAATATCTTCGGGGCCGTCGAGACTCAGGCCAACGAGGAATCGGTTCTGAAACAGGAATTCCGCCCATTTGTCGTCGAGCAAAATTCCGTTCGTTTGCAGGGAGTTGCCGATTATCTGGCCGCGAGTCGCAAACTCCATCTGGGCCCGAACCGCCTGTCGGTAGAAATCGAGTCCTAACAACGTGGGCTCGCCGCCCTGCCAACAAAAAGTATTCTCCGGACAGCCAAGCCGGAGGCTCTTGCGAATCACCGTGGCGGCGACCTCCGGGGTCATAAACGGCGTTCTTTCGGGATAGACGCTTTCGACCCGCTTGTAGAAACAATAATCGCAGCCGATATTGCACCGATAGGAAGAGGGCTTTATCAGAAGGGAGAACGTGTGAGGCTTGATCATATTACCATGAACTCAGAGACCGAAAATTGTGGTATAGGCTCATCATCGTCACCGCTTTATCTTAGCGTAAAGGCGGGAACGGCGCAAAGAAGGGTGTGCTCGGACGGCTCGTTGAATTCGATTTTCACGGGTCAACCATAGCGCTTGCCCGGCGGCCACGTGAAGTCCTTTTCTCGATAGTTCTTCTCGAGTTCCCTCCCGAGGTAGGGGTCCCGGGTCTCGCGCATGTGTTGGTCCAGAAGAGACCTCATATCGTTCAATTCTTTCGTAAACCGGGTGTCGCCGACCAGGTTGCGCTGTTCGTGCGGGTCCGCCTCGAGGTCAAACAACTCCTCCGGAACGCGCGGCCTTGTCCACGGTTGATTTGGAAGCTCGCAGAGTTTCTGCGCCCATTCCATGTGGGCGCATTGGTCCAGTCCGATGGCGTTGTCGGAATAGTTCCTTATGTACTTCCACCTGGTTGTCCGCGCGGCCCGCATCGGCAGATAATTTACGTGGTACGTCATCTCGGCGAAGACTGCGTCCCGCAACGGCGCGCGGCTCTTGCCCTGCGCATGCAGCACGAGCGACTTCCCCTGCACGTCCCTCGGTATATAACAGCGTGCCGCATCGAGGAGAGTCGGCATGATATCGACCGAACTGACCAAACTATCATTGACGCCGCCTGCCGGAATCTTCCCCGGCCATCGGAGAATTAGTGGCACGCCGATGCCGCGGTCATACAGGGTCATCTTGTTTCCCGGAAACGGGGAGCCGTTGTCGCTCACGAAACACACGAGCGTGTTCTCGGCGAGTCCGGCCTCGTCCAGTTTATCGAGAACCCGCCCGATCATCATGTCCATTTTCGCCGCGTTGCTGTAATATTTGGCGACCTCCAATCTGATTTCCGGCCAATCCGGCAGCGCGTAATATTCGGGCGCGGTGATTGACTCCGGGTCGACAGGGAATTCATCCACGAAATGGAATTCGCCGTAATCGTCCCGGTGAGTGTCCATATAGTTGAGTTCCAGGTAGAAGCGCCGACCCCTGTTTTCCTCGACGAACCGAACGGCCTTATCCGATGAGCGAATCCAGAAATCCTCCGGCATCATTCCGCTTAAGCGTTTTTCGTATCCGTACCACCCGGTGGGGAAGTAAGGCGCGACATGCCACTTTCCCTCGATGGCGGTGACATAGTTATGTTCCCGGAGTAATTCGGCAACCGTCATCTTGAAGGGAGAGAGCATCAACCGTTTGCGCACATGAGTGAGGCCGACCACTCCGTTCGTGTGCGGGTACTGGCCGGTGATAAGGCTGGCGCGGCTCGGTGAACAACTCGATGCCACAACAAAGGCGTTAGTGAACCGAATCCCCTGAGCGGCCAGACGATCAATGTTCGGAGTGGATATGTCAGCGTTTCCATAACATCCAAGGTCTTTCCATCCAAGGTCGTCGGCAACAAAAAGGACAATGTTCGGTTCGTCGGCGCTCGCCGGGGCCTTCCTTTTATCGCATGCTACCGCGTGCAGGCTGAAAAGCGACGCTGCCGTCGCTCCCGGAACCACCTTTATGAACTCGCGCCGATTCATGCAACCACCTCCACTCGCAAGACAGGTTGTCAGCGCTGGTCACCGCGTCCGCAACTCTAGTGAAACAGCGCCTTGTAGACCTCCATATATGCGTAAAAGAAGTGAACGCCGACACCCCAAAGCAGGATGACATAAAAGGCAACCAGGCCGACAAGGATGGAGACCACGGGAACCGGTGTAACTACCCTCAATGGTTCCTCGCCTCGCTTGTTCAGTCTCCACCGGCATATCATCTCGCACAGTCCCATTTGCGCAAACGCTCCGAACATCGCGAGCATGAAGACCTGGTTGAACCCGTAAAAAATGCTCTCGCCAACGGAGAAGTACTCGGTGACCCTGACAATCTCCTTGATATCCCAGGCCACCGGCGTGACGAGGCAAGCGATTATCCTCTCCGCGAGGCCGGCGCCCCGAAAATAGGCGAGCGGATAAATCAGGAGCGGACCGAACCCAATGCTGGCAAACAGAAGTACGGCCGAGATATCCGCAACGAATTGCTGCAACGTGTCATTGCCGATTTTCCAGGAATTGTAATAAATGACGGTTGTCAGGAGCCACGTGAAAAATACGATTCCTGTCGGAAAAACGAATCTCTTCGCAAAGCTTTGTTTGTCCATCGTATCGTATCTCCTACTCACTTTTCGCTATCGGCTCTCACGGTCGTGTCTATTCCAAATCAGAGCTTTCCACCCGCTTTCAAGTCTTCCAGCATTCGCTTGAGCTCGGGCTGCAATCTGTTGCCCTCCGGTGTGTCAATCAAGTTGTTCATTTCCCTCGGGTCGTGAACTATATCGAAGAGCTGCGCCCGCGCTTTCCCTTGATACTCCACATAGATATGCGTGTCGGTTCTGACCGCGAAATGCTCAGGAACGTTGTAGGGGACCTCTTTGAAGTACTCGTACAGCCACGCTTTTCTTCCCGGCGTCGAAGCTGACTCCAGAATCGGGAGAAAGCTGTCCCCTTCCATGTTTTCCGGTATCGGCACGCCCGCCATATCGAGGAGCGAAGGAGCGAGGTCGATATTCAAGACCATCTGGTCGGCGCGTCTGCCGGGGTCCTTGATTGCCTCCGGGTATCGCACGATGAACGGAATCCGAATCGATTCCTCGTACGGCCAGCGTTTGTCAACGAGCCTGTGTTCGCCCCAGAAGTAACCATTATCGCCCGCATATACGACTATGGTGTTCTCGGCGACGCCCATCTCTTCGAGCTTATCGAGCACCCGCCCTATCTGCTGGTCCATCGCCACGAGAGCTTCACAGTAGTTCTCCCAATGGCGCTCGAGCGGCCCGAACAGCCCGGTAAACATGTTTCCCTTTGTCATCGTAATCCATGAATCCGCCTCGTCGGGCATCGGCAATTCGACATCGTCGTACAGGTGTTTCAGCTCCGGCGGAGGTAAGAACTGATGGTGGACAGCCTTATGCGAAAGATAAAGGCAGAACGGATTATCGCGCTCTTTTCCCAAAAACTCAAGCGCGTAGTCGGTCAGCTCTTCCGTGATATAGGGCTTGCGCGAAGGCGTCTCCACGCCGTCAATGATGAGCGGGCAATTGAAGTACCTCCCCTGCCCCGCCTGGACCGTGAACGTGATGAACTGGTCGACGCCGCGGAGTTTCGGCAGGCGCCCGGGCATGTGCCACTTGCCGATGAAGGCCGTGTCGTAGCCTGCCCGCTTGAATAATTCCAGAAAAGTGACGTTCTCCTCTTTCCAGACCGTAAGATTGTTCTTGACGCCGTGGGTATGCGCGTACTGGCCCGTCAGAAAACTTGCCCTGCTCGGGCTGCAAAGCGAGGTGGTCACGAAGGCGTTATTGAAAAGCACACCCTCGGCGGCAAGGCGGTCCATCTGCTCCGTTTTTATGAACGGATGCCCCACGCAGCTCATGTAATCCCAACGGTGGTCGTCGCTGAGGATAAAGACTATATTTGGCCTTTTCACGGCTTCTGATTCGCCGCGGGCAAAATCTCCCAGCGCAAGACTTGCCAGACCCGCTGCGGACGATACTCCCAAAACCTTCAGGACATCCCTGCGAGTCAGGGATTTCTTCAGAAAATTTCCCCTGCAGAGGGGGTCTTTTTTACCGGGCCCTCTGCCGGTTGTTCCCGCTGTTTTCGGTCTCACGCGCTCACCTGTGCCCTTTCCGTTTGTCCGTTTCCCGACATTTCCTCCGAATCCATCCGGGCATGCTCTACAACTCTTCTCCCGCTTTCAGCCGTTCAAGCATCTCTTTGAGGTCCGGCGCCAGGCGGTCGCCCTCGGGCGTGCCGATGAGATTATGCGTCTGCTTGGAATCGTTGGCGATGTCGTAGAGTTCGGGCGACCGCCTGCCAGCCCACTCTATACCACTGTCTATCAGAATTGTGAATTTCCGTCGGGATTTTCATGCCGCGACTCTCATAATGTTAACGGTGGCAATGTGATACGGGGCGAAAGGGACTGTCCCTGATTTACGGACACGAAGTGTCGTAGAATCGGGACTGTCCCTAAAGTCAAGTTTGGTTGCGTCTATGCCGCGTTGCGTATATATGAGTCCTCGTACGAACGGCGTCGCTCTGCGGCACATTATATGGGAAATCCTTGAAATATTCATAGCGCCATGCTGTTCTGCCCGATGTCGAGGCCGACCGGAGAATCGGGAGGAAGCTCCGGCCCTCGATGTTCGAGGGGACGCGCGCGCCCGCGGCTTCAAGCAACGATGGAGCAAGGTCGATATTCAAGACCATCTGGTCGGCGCATCTGCCGGGGTCCTTGATTGCCTCCGGGTATCGCACGATGAACGGAATGCGAATCGATTCCGCATACTGCGAAGCTCGCTTCAAGGCCCTATATTAATTCAGGTCCTCTCTGATTTCAAGAACCTTGAAACATTCGGTCCCGGCTTTGCTTCTTTCGGTCCGCGCGTTCATACTCAAAGAGGAACGAGAGACTGTCTCACGATTACCAAGCGCAGGGGCTGTGAAACTGTCCGATAAATTGCCCGCGAAGGGGACTGTCCCCTGCGCAGAAGACCACCCAGTCGAATTATCGGACACACTCACCGTCCCAGAAGCGAGCAACCTCCACCATGAATCGTGGGACACACTCATGACTCCGATGTGATTCGTCCGGATGTCGTCCCGGCAGTCGAACCATAATCGTCAACGAAAGAGGAACAGAGGAAAATGATTGCTATAGAAAAGAATGTTCTGGCCACGTTGGAATTTGCCGTTCAATGGAAAAGCGATTTCGTACGCCATCAAGACATATTCTTTGCGCAAAAAGTGAACTTCTGGCGAGATATCCTTCCCGCCGAGGTCACCGGTCTGGTGTCGGACTTGGAAATCGGGGAAACTGTCACCCGCGCGTTTTCCGGCAAGGACGCACTTCAACATGACGAAAAAAAGAAAATGACAGTCAGCCGCCAACAGTTTTGCGGCAGGTATCCCGACGGCAGTCCGGTCGAGCCTCGATTTGGCCGATTTTATCCGAGGGCATTCCTGAAAGGGGCCGGCCAAGGCGGCATCCAACCTTTTCGGTGCATCGGTTTGGAGCCGTCGCGCATCACGGCCGACCTGAACCACCCGCTCGCCGACTTTGATTTCAACCTGGACATCACGCTGCACAATTACAGAAAAAAGAAAAGCGAGATCGGCGGACAGATAAGCGATTGGATGGAGATTATAACGAACGGCCCCGGTATGCAAGCGAGGTGGCACGGAAAACCGACCGACTTCTTTTCCGGCGCCCCCTTCGCGCGGCCCGACCAGAGCGACGACTTAAGATTCTACGAAAAACCTCGCATGGTAACCCACACCGAGCTCAGGCATTAAAAAACATCGCCGCCATCTATGGGCACGCGTTGAAGCCCGGCATGCGTGTTTTGGACCTCATGAGCAGTTGGAGGTCACACGTGCCGCAATCGGTGGAACTCGAAGCTCTCGTGGGATTGGGATTGAACCGGGAGGAGCTGGCGGCGAATCCGCAATTGACCGGCCATCGTATTCACGACCTGAACTCGAACCCCGTCATGCCGTTCGAGAGCGAGTCGTTCGACGCGATAATCTGCACGGTTTCGGTCGAGTATCTGACGAGGCCGTTCGAGGTTTTTTCAGACTGCGCGAGAGTCCTGAAACCCGGCGGCCTTCTTATTCACACGTTCTCGAACCGATGGTTCCCACCGAAAGTCATTAATATCTGGACCGAACTGAGCGAATTCGAGAGGATGGGGCTGGCGCTCGAATATTTTCGGCAATCGGACGCCTTCGAGAACCTCGAGACCATCTCCATGCGGGGTTGGCCGCGACCGGTGACCGACCAGTACTATCCGCGGGTCAAGCTGTCAGACCCCGTCTACGCCGTGCTCGGACAAAAAAAGACGTAGTGCGCGCGCCCTCGTGTCAATCCTGCGTCCCCATCGTCATTTCTGCGCAGAGCCGGAATCC
>CAYVQZ010000023.1:44377-68585 GCA_964453435.1 uncultured bacterium | reverse complement strand
GAGGGCGGCCGGACGGTCGGCGCCGGCGTCGTCTCCGACATTATCGAATAGAGCGTTTTTCACGACGCTTCAAAAGGAAACCAATACAAGTGCGAGAGATAATAACGCTTGCCTGCAGCGAATGCAAGCAACGGAACTATACGACGACGAAGGACAAGAAGAAGCATCCGGAAAAGCTGGAACTGCGGAAATATTGCAAGTTTTGCCAGGCGCATACCTCTCACCGCGAGACAAAATAGGTGGCTCGAGGGAGCGACCTTTTTAAAAATTATTTTTGGACGTTCCTGCAGGCCTGTAGCTCGAATTGGTTAGAGCGCCGGTCTCCAAAACCGGAAGTTGGGGGTTCGAGTCCCTCCAGGCCTGCCACTTTTTGGGTGATCGCCGAACAAAGGCCGGATCGACAATGCTGCAGAAGATCATCGATTATGTCCGAAAAGTAAAAGCCGAATTGGAAAAGGTGGCGTGGCCGACGCGCAAAGACCTCGCCAATTCCACTGGCGTCGTGCTTGTTTTGGTTGCAATTATGACGGTTTTTCTCGGAGTGATTGATTATGCGTTCTATGTCTTCATTACCGGAGTTCTCAATTTATAAGAAATGCCGATGACTGAAAACAATCAAGAAAAAGAAATCGAGCGGACCGAATCTTCGGAAGAAGAACAACCGGCCCATAAACCCGGGAAGGACCTCGAAGAAACTCCTTCCGAAGGGGAAGAGGCTGTCCACGAGGCGCCCGGGGAATCCGAACGCGCGGAGGAGGAAATTTCCTCCGACCAGGCGGAAACCCAGGCGTCTGAAGAGACCCCCCCCTCTCAACCGGATTCCTCCCTGCGCGCGGAGGAGGAGCCCGGCGCGCCGGAGCCGAGCCAGAGTGACGGAGGCGAGCGGCCCTCGGAAGAAGTAGAAGCCGAAGCTGCCGCCGACGAAGGGCCGCAGCCGGATGACGTGGCCGACGAAACCGACGCGGCGCATATTGCCCGCGAGGCCGCCGAGTCCGCGCCTCCCGAGCGGCCGATACCGCGGACCGAAGAGGAGGCGGCGGAAATGCTCCCCACCGAGCAGCCGTCCGAGAGGGAAACACCCGGCGAGGAAGAAGCAGGCGCAGAAGAAGGCGTTCCCGAAGAGGAACCATCCGTGGCGGAGGCTCCTTCGCAACCGGTTGCGGCGACGGACGAAACAGACGAGAAGAAAACGCGGGTCAGCCGCCCGAAGAGTTCCGGCTTGACGATGCTTCCCGATGCCGAACACGCCGAAAAACGATGGTATGTGATTCATGCGCACTCGGGGCATGAGAACAAGGTCAAGCAGAGCCTGGAGAACCGGGTCAAGCAGGAAAACCTGGAAGAACTCGTGTGCCAGATACTGATTCCTTCCGAGGAAGTCGCAGAGATCAAGGGTGGAAAGAAGCGGGTCACCAGCCGCAAGATTTTTCCGGGATACGTTCTGGTCGAGATGAAACTCACATATGATACGTGGCAGTTGATGCGGAACACCCCGGGCGTCACCGGTTTCATCGGTTCCGGCAAGATGCCGACTCCGCTCGAGCCCGAAGAGGTCGAGTCGATTTTCGAACAGATGCGCGGAGAACAGAAGAAGCCGAAACCGAAAGTCAGCTTTGAAAAAGACGAGAAAGTCAAAATCATCGAAGGGCCGTTCACCAACTTCATGGGCTACGTGGACGAGGTTAATCCGGAGCGTGGCAAGCTGAAGGTGATGGTCGAGATATTCGAGCGGTTAACCTCGGTCGAGCTCGAATTCTGGCAAGTGGAAAAAAGCTAAGGTCTGACAGGAGTTTTCCAACAATGGCGAAGAAGATAAAGGCGCTCATAAAGCTCCATGTTCCCGGCGGCCAGGCGAACCCGGCGCCGCCCGTGGGTCCGGCCCTCGGACAGCATGGCGTCAATATCATGGAGTTCTGCAAAACGTTCAACGAGAAGACAAAAGACAAACAGGGGCTGATCATACCGGTCGTCATTACCGTATTCGAAGACCGGTCGTTCACCTACATAACGAAGACTCCGCCGGCTGCGGTGCTGCTCAAGAAGGCGGCGAAAATAGCGAAGGCCTCGGGCGAACCGAATCGGGAGAAAGTCGGCACGGTCACGAGCGCCCAGGTGCGAGAGATAGCCGAAGCGAAAATGCCCGACCTGAATGCAGCCAGCGTGGAAGCGGCTATGAGAATGATTGAAGGAACGGCGCGAAGCATGGGTATCGAGATTGCGAGTTGACAGGCGTCTCCCCCGGGAAGGATGATACGAAATGGCAAAGCGCGTGAGCAAACGGATGACGGCGGCGCTTGCGGAAGTGGATACGACCAAGCAGTACGACCTTCGCGAGGCCGTGACGCTCGTGAAAAAGGCGGCAACCGCCAAGTTTGATGAAACAGTGGAACTCGCCCTGAAACTGGGTGTGGACCCGAGACAAGCCGACCAAATGGTTCGCGGAACGAGCACGCTTCCCCACGGCACGGGGAAGGATGTCCGCGTCCTCGTGTTTGCGAAAGGCGAAAAGGTGGGCGAAGCCAACGAAGCCGGCGCCGACCATGTCGGAGCCGAGGAAATGATCGAGAAGGTGAAGCAGGGATGGCTCGATTTCGACGCCACAATCGCCACCCCCGACATGATGAGCAGCGTAGGCAAACTCGGAAAGATTCTCGGTCCCAGAGGCCTGATGCCATCGCCGAAATCCGGCACGGTAACGTTCGAGGTGGGAAAAGCTGTCATGGAGATCAAGGCGGGCAAAATCGAGTTTCGGGTGGATAAGAATGCAAACATCCACGTGCCGGTTGCGAAAGTTTCATTCGACGAAGAGAAAATTTACGAGAACGCCGTCGCCGTTCTGGAAGCGATAGCGCGGGCCCGGCCCTCCGCTGCAAAGGGGCAATATTTTCGCTCCGCGACGCTTTCCTCGACGATGGGGCCGGGTGTCCGGCTCGATTGCAACGTGCTGAACAATCAGTTCAAGCGTTAAGACTTTCACTTCCATGACCCCAAGGTCCGACTTCTGCCGCTCCGACGGATTTTTGTCTGCGTTTGAGCACGGGCAGAAGTTTTTGTTTATCCGACATTTGGCGGCGTTATTGATGCCTGGCAGAAAGGGAGAAGGACCGTGAAATCAAAAAAGAGCAAGGGACGTCACCTCTTCACCTCGGAGTCGGTAACGGAAGGGCACCCGGATAAGATTTGCGATCAGATGTCCGACGGCATTCTCGACGCCATGCTTGAGCAGGACCCGTTTTCGCGGGTCGCATGCGAATGCCTGGTGACAACGGGACTGGCGCTGATAGGGGGAGAAATCACCAGCAAAGCTCAGGTGGATATCGTGGAAGTCGCCAGAGGCGTTATTCACGGTATCGGCTATATTGACGCAAGTCATGGTTTCGATTCGGAAAGCTGTGGAGTCATCGTCTCCCTGAAGAAACAATCGCCCGATATTTCCATGGGTGTCACGCCCACAAAGGACCACGAGCAAGGCGCCGGCGACCAGGGGATGATGTTCGGGTTCGCCTGCACGGACACTCCGGAACTCATGCCCATGCCCATCGCATTGGCCCACCGGATCACCCGCCGCCTTGCCGAGACCCGCAAGGACGGCACCCTTGCGTTTCTGCGGCCCGACGGCAAATCGCAAGTCACCGTCGAGTACGAGGGCCGGAAACCTGTTCGCGTGGATACGGTGGTCGTTTCGTGTCAGCACAGCGAAGACATGACGCAGGAAGAAATTCGCTCGAAGGTAATCGAGCATGTCATCAAACCGTGCGTTCCGCCCGAGATGTTCGACGAAGCGAACATCAAGTACTATATCAATCCCACCGGCAGATTCGTTATCGGGGGACCGCACGGCGACTGCGGGCTTACGGGCAGAAAAATAATCGTCGACACCTATGGCGGATTCGCCCCGCACGGCGGCGGAGCATTCTCCGGGAAAGACCCGACCAAAGTTGACCGCTCTGCGGCGTACATGACGCGGTATATAGCGAAAAATGTGGTCGCCGCAGGATTGGCCGAACGGTGTCTGCTCGAAATCGCGTATGCGATCGGCGTCGCCCAGCCGGTTTCGGTCCTGATTGATACGGATGGAACCGGAAAGGCGGCCGACGACGTTCTCGCCGAAGCAATAACAAAGCTTGTGGACCTGCGTCCCGCCGCCATCATTGAATGGCTTGACCTTCGAAAGCCCATCTACAAAAAGACAACGAACTATGGTCACTTCGGGCGCGAGGACCAGGGGTTCAAATGGGAAGAGAAAACGTTGGTAAAGGACCTGCTGAAGGAGGTTAAGGTTTGAGCAAGAAGAAGAAAGAGACGCTTGGAGACGTAAAGAGCCCGAAGCTCGCCGCCGAGGGCGTTAAACGCATCACATGGGCGAACCGCGATATGCCCGTCCTGCAACTGGTTCGCCAGCGTTTTCAGAAAGAGCTCCCCCTCAAGGGACTGAAAATGTCGGCATGCCTGCACATCACGGCCGAGACCGCAAATCTTGCGCGAACCTTGAAGGCCGGCGGCGCCGACCTCGTGCTGTGCGCCTCCAATCCCCTCTCAACGCAAGACGACGTTGCCGCGGCGCTCTCATACGAGTTCGAGATTCCGACTTTTGCAATCAAGGGCGAGGACCGCGACACCTATTACGACCATATCAAATCGGCGATAGACCACAAGCCGCAAGTCACCATGGACGACGGCGCCGACCTCGTCTCCACGATACACGCCGAATACCCGAAACTGATTCCGAATGTTATCGCCAGCATGGAAGAAACAACCACAGGCGTGATCAGACTGCGGGCGATGGAGCGCGATGGGGCCCTGAAGTTCCCCGTCATCGCCGTGAACGACGCCGACACGAAGCACTTTTTCGATAACCGCTACGGCACGGGCCAGTCGACCATCGACGGAATCATCCGGGCGACCGACCTCCTGCTCGCAGGAAAAAAATTTGTGGTGGCCGGTTATGGCTGGTGCGGCCGCGGGCTGGCTGCGCGCGCTCGCGGAATGGGCGCCATCGTGGTCGTGACCGAGGTTGACCCGCTTCGGGCGCTCGAAGCGGCAATGGACGGGTTTCTCGTAATGCCGATGAGCGAAGCCGCGCGCATCGGAGATGTCTTCTGCACGGTCACAGGCGACGTCTCATGCATCCGGAAAGAGCATTTTTCGGTGATGAAAGATGGCGCCATCGTGTGCAATTCCGGCCACTTCAACGTCGAGTTGAAAATTTCCGACCTCGAAGACATCGCCGTCAAGATAAACAAAAACATCCGCAACTTCGTCGACGAATATATCCTTGCCGACGGAAGAAGAATCAACCTGCTGGCCGAGGGCCGGCTTGTGAACCTGGCTGCCGCCGAGGGGCATCCGGCTTCGGTCATGGACATGAGTTTCGCGGTGCAGGCGCTCACCACGGAATATGTGGTGAAGAACAAGAAGAAACTCAAGCCGAAAGTGTACGATGTGCCGCGCGAGATAGACTCCTGGGTCGCCGGCCTGAAATTGAAGTCGATGGGAATCGAAATCGATACCTTAACGCCCGAGCAGGAAAAATATCTGAAGTCGTGGGATATGGGAACGTAACCCGCGCTGCGACCGTAGCTCCCCGGGCATTCCTGAAAACCATTTTTCGAGTCTTCTTTGTCGTTTCAACCGTGGGACGGATCCGCTGTGGGTATGTCCCACGGTTCGGCAATCCGTGCTTCGGGGGCAGTCCAGCAAATCTATCCCGCGAGTGTGCGGGATTTCGCTCCGCTCAACGCAAAAGACGGGGGGGATTCCGTGATTGGGCACAGCCTCCTTCGCTGGTTTTTTCGGCAACATGAGCAATCGTGAGACAGACTCTCTGCCCCTGATTTACGGACACGAAGTGTCGTAGAATCGGGACCGTCTCTGAAGCGAAATTTGGTTGCGGCTGCGCCGCTGCTTGCTCCCCGCGCAAGTATACGGATTGCTCTTCCCCGTCCTCCGAAGTTCACGCGTGATTGCTCATTGAATGTAGCCGAGCGCCTTCAGGTTTCTTTCGGTCTCCGGGTCGAGCCGGGGCGGCGCCGTCTTCGGGATTTCTTTTGAGGCTTCTATCAGGGGGTTCAATCGGGAGTGGAAACGGCGTTCAACCTCCGGCAACTGTCCCAAGAGGTTATCGTGTTCTTCGGGGTCTTCATTGATATTGTATAATTCATGACCCGCGTTCGACCTCCATATCCACTTGTACTCTCCCTCGTATGCCGCCTTCTCATCTCTGTCGAACCGGTTTCCGTATCGTTCAATCCAATAGCTGTCGCGGTAAATCTCCGCGAGCAGCGCCTGCTCGCGGTCGGCAAGGGTTCCACACGCGACGGTTTCGGGAATCGGATGCCCGATGTATTTCAGGATTGTGGGCATTATGCTCATGATTGACACCGGCCGCTTTATCACAGCCTGTCTCCTGTCCCTCAGCGGATACTTGATTATGAGGGGAACTCGAATCAACTCTTCGTAAAGCGCGTGGCCATGGCCGAGCAGCCGGTGTTCTCCGAAGCTTTCGCCGTGGTCTGAAGTGACGATAATCAGCGACGAATCGTATAGGCCGAGTCGCTTCATTGCGTCAAAAAGAAGTCCGATATGATGGTCCATAAACCTGATCTCGGCGTCATACTCGGAGAGCAGGGTTTTTCGCTCGTCTTCCGTCAAGTCTCTGCGCCCGCGAAACACGTCGTCATAACGCTTGTTGTGGATGTCGTACATGTCTTCCGTCACCTCGGGGTTTCCCCATGGCGCCGGCGCGTTATAGGGATTGTGCGGGTCATAATAATTAAGAAAAAGGAACAGGGGAGTCACGTCCCAGGTGGGCTGATAGGTGGCGAGCCACTTGATGGCTTGATTCGTTGTTTCATCGGCGGTTCGGTAGAAATCCTGCGTCCCGAAGGCGTGGAGCTTCCCATCATAATAATAGCCGAAACCGCGGTCAACGCCGAGCGAGCGATGCAGGAGCGGTCCCCCGATGATGGCGCCGGTTCGATATCCCGCCTTCTTCAGTTCCTCGGCCAGGGTAGGGAGCCGCGAGTCCAGTGTGTTGAGTTGAAGCCCCCTCTCGACGTTCGCTTCCGTCATGACAAAATGAGCGCCGTGGTATGTCGGCAGGACCCCGGTAAATATCGAGGCATGCGCGGGAAGCGTCCATGAGGACGGCGTGAGGGCATATTCATATCTCACGCCCTCTTCGGCCAACGCGTCGATTGCGGACGTGGTTTTTTCTCTGTAGCCGTAACAGGAAAGATGGTCCCAGCGGGTTGTGTCAAGCGTGATGAGGAGAATGTGAGGCCTGGGCCGGGCGCCGATAAATCCAAATAGCCAAAATGCGATAAGACCGCCAAGAATGACCGGCAAGAAGATGAGAATCAGCTTAAGCTTAGGCATGCTTATATTATCAAAGTAGTGGTGGCGGCTTGGCTTTCAGCGACCGAGAGAGACGGCGACGGCCCCCGGCTCTCGAAAATCCGCGAAAATGTTATGCTTGTCCGGCGCGGGCCCAAGGCTCATTTCTCCATTTTTTCGATTCCTCGCTCGCATCTGAGGTCTTCCCCGAGAAACCGAAGCCCAAGCTGGCGCTTGTCGTCGTTCGCAAGGTAAATCGTCTGGGTGGGGAACGCGAACTCGATTCCTTCCTCCTCGAACGCGCGAAGTATTCGCATGTTCACTCTCTGGCTGAAATCGAGAAAGGCCCAATAGTCGGGCGGATGAAACCAGTAAAAGACCGCAATGTTCAGCGACGCATCGTTGAACTCGTTGAAGGCGACGCGAGGCGGAAAATTGGGATGCATTCCCTCATGGTTATCGAGAATATCTTTGATGATTTGGACGGCGCGCTCGACTTTGTCGGGCGGGGTATCATACGTAATGGTGACATTGAACATGCGCCGGATATGGGGACGCCGACCGATGTTTTCAACGGTGCTCGACATCATTTTCTCATTCGGCACGGTAACGAGGTGCCCCGTCAACGTTCGCAGTTTGGTTGAGCGGAACCCGACCTCTTCCACCGGACCGTCAAACCCGTCAACCGAAATCCGGTCGCCGACCCCGAAAGGTTTGTCCAGGAGGATCATGATCGAGCCGAAGAAATTTTTGATCGAATCCTGGGCCGCCAGCGCAAACGCCAGCCCGCCGAGCCCGAGCCCCGCGATGATGGTGCTCATCGATTTTCCCGAGATGCTTTCTGCAATGTGCAGACCGGCAATGATGACAATCACCACGCGGAACGTCTTCCGGAACAGAGGAACCAGCATATCATCCAGCTTGCCGTCGGTTCTTCGGGCATACTGGTTCAGGTAATACTCGCCGACATCGACGAGCCGATAGAGAAAGTAGGCGATACCGACAGAGACCAGAAGCTGCACAACCGTATTGGCCGTCCGCCTGACAGGATCGCTCATTACGAGGAATAAGAACGCTATGTCCAGCGCACCCGCAAAAATCAGGAAGGTGGTGGGTCCCGATGCGGAACGAAGCACGAGCTTCCCGAGCGTGATGTGTTCGCCTTCCTCCTCTTTCTGTTTGGCTCCGCGAGACATTATGTGGGCGACGATTCTTCCGATCACGAACGAAGCCAGTAATATGCAGAAAACAACTGCAATCCGCCACAGTTCGTTGTCCGCGATTTTATAGTTTAGGATATTCCACTCCATAAACGTTTCTTCCTCCACTTTTCCGTTCGATAAAGCTTCTCGCGCGCGATTCCCGGGTCTGCGAGGCTGTCAGGTAATTCCCGGCGAAAAGGGCTGTGCGAATCTGTCCCGCTGCTGTTGATACGGGTTATTGGGGGACACCATGCCGCATGGTGTCCCCCCAATAACCCCTTCACTGGATAATCGTGAAACCGATTCACTGCTCGAACCGGATTTCCCGGCGCTTTCTCAGAGACTTTCGTGCGAGTCGCTACTCCAGCAGGTCCGCAAGTTTCGCGGCTGTCTTCGCGGCCATCTCCACACATTTTTCGTGGCCGGACTTGTAGAAACGTACGAGTTGCTCCGGATCGCGAAAATCGACTCCGCCCGTCAACGTAGAGCACATCTCGGAGCCAAATTCTTTTCTGAACCATTCCAGAAGCTGACTGCAACGCAGGTACGCGGCGAGCGCCGCATCCATGTCATCTTCTCTGCCGCGCCCGTGCTTCAGGCCAATGACCATGACACTGCCCGAAACGATGCCGCAGAGCGAGCCGCGCGCGCCAACTCCTCCGCCGAAGCCGGTAGCCGTTTTCAGAGCCAGATCGTCTCTCAAATTCAGCAGCTCTTGCCAAGAGCCGAAAACCGCCTGCGCTCAGTTGAAGCCTTTGTTCATATACCTCCGCACCGACTCTCGAATGCGGTCTTCAAGCTGTTGCCGTTCCATGAAAAACAATCCCCTCTCATTTGAAAAAACTTCCGAAAACGACCGAAAGAGCCGCCGCAATATATGTTCCCTTAGGCTACCATGAGGTCGTGTGAAACGTCAACTGAAAGATACGCGCGATAAAACAGCTTTCGCACATCCGGTGCGATAAAAGATGAGGCTGTCTCACGGGTGGAAATTCGCGCCCTGCCCCCAATGGGGGACACCTTGCTTTTCGAGTGAGAAAGCCGATATTATTGCCTGCAAGACGGGTCAGAAATGTTCGTCATCGCAGAATCCGGCATAAGAACGGAAATCAAAGCATGCGTAACCGGGTTGCGTCTTGCAAGGCGTCGGAGAAAGGACCAAACGATGGCTCTTGAGTTGAATGAAAACCAGAAATTGATCAAGCAGACCTTCAGGAAATTCATGGAAAAAGAGGTGGAGCCCCACGTCGAAGCCATGGAAGCGGGCGAGATGACCGCATTTCCCCTTATCAAAAAGATGGTGCAGGAACTCGACTTGATGAGCATGTATGGCAGTGCGGCAGGCGGCGAGGATGACGAAGACCGGCTGCAGTTTTTCCTGTGGCCGACGCTTACCGTCGAGATGGCGCGTGTCAGCCCGTCGTTCGCATTCGGCTTCGGAGTGAGCGCCGGACTGTTTGCGAACAACATCATGAGGCGCGGCACCGCGGAACAGATTCAGCAGTATGCGATTCCCGCATTGAAGGGAGACCTCATAGGAGCGTGGGCGCTGACGGAGCCGGGCGCGGGTTCCGACGCTCTCGGCGGAATGAAAACCCGGGCCGTGAAAGACGGCGATTACGTTGTGCTCAACGGCAGCAAGACATTCATAACAAACGCGCCCTGCGCCGACGCTTTCCTGGTGTATGCGAAGTACAAGCTTGACGACGGACGCGACAGCGTGCAGGCGTTTATCGTGGACCGCGAGTGCCCGGGCTTGAGCACCGGCCAGCCTTTCAAGAAGATGGGAGTGCGCGGCTCGCCGACCGGCGAGGTCTTCTTCGATGATTGCCGGGTGCCCGCCGGGAATATTCTCGGCGGCGGCGTGAAGGAGCGCGACCATGTCAAAAAGAGCCTCGCGGGCGAACGGAGCGGTATCCCCGGCATCTGTCTCGGTATCATGGAACGCTGTTTCGAGATCGCCGTCAAATATGCGAAGGATCGAAGCCAGTTCGGCCAGCCTATCGGAAACTACCAGTTGATACAGGCTCGTCTCGCGCGCATGTACACGGCGATCATGAACGTCGAGAACATTGTCTACAAGGAGTTCATTGCGGGCCGCCGGATTCAACAGCCCGTCGCCGACGTGTGCGCCGGAAAGCTCTACAGCGGCGAGATGGCCACCTTTGTCGCCAACGAGGCGATTATGATACTCGGCGGATACGGCTATATGGAAGAGTATGTAGTCGAGCGCATGGCGCGTGACGCCAAAATCATGGAAATCGGCGCCGGCACGACGGAAATACAGATTCTGACATTGGCGCGCGATGTTCTGGGAAGGGATTGATACTGCTTGCGCTCGCGCAAGCGGCGCAGACTCGAATGGTTGACAAGGCCCGTGAATCCGTGATATGCTATGATAGAATATAATAGCGATTGTGGCATTAATGGGAGCAGACACATGGCTCGTGAAGGATGGATGACTGTGAAAGACGCGGCCGAGTATCTGGGTGTCAGCGAACCCACAATCTTTCGGTGGATGCGCGAGGGCACGATAAGCTTCTTTAAGATAGGCGGCTCAACTCGTTTCAAGCGTGAGAACCTGGACATGATGGCCCGCAAAATAACGGGCAAGGGCGAGGGCGAACGGCTTGCGTCGCAATGCTCCGTGTGCGGACACAGCTTTATGCTGCCGGGAAGCGTGCGTTCGACCGGCAAAATCTATTTCATGCCGAAGAAGACGAAGTTTCTGGTGATGGCCGACTCGAATGTGGAGGTAGCGGCTCGGGCGTGTCCGAGCTGCGGCCACATTGATATGTTTGCGGACACGGCGAAGCTCGCCAAGATAATGCGCGAGGCCGATTCGGAAGCCTCACATCAGGCGGAAGACGAAGGTTTCGGTCAGCCCGACACCTTCCGAACCGATTAGCGACGGACTCCTTGTATTCCCTTGACCCTCGACGCTGAAGAGTATCTGCATTGCCAGCCAATTCTTCTTCCTGGATTCCTGTTTCCTCCGGAATGGCAGAACCGGTGGGGAAGAAAAAGGGGCGCACGCTCATGCGCCCCTTTGGAAAAACAACTGTGCCGTGCTTCGCAGCCTGTCAGTATGCCGGAGCAGTGGTTGCAGGCGCGGCTTTTCGCGGGGTTATGTGCAGTTCCACCCTGCGGTTCTGCTGCCTGCCCTCCGCCGTATCGTTCGTGGCGACTGGACGCATTTCGCCGTAGCCCACTGCATAAATACGGGTCGGATCGAGTCCCTGGCCGACCAGAAAATCCGCTACGCTCTGAGCGCGTCTCTCGGAAAGGGTCTGGTTATAGGCTTCGGTTCCCGTGCTGTCGGTATGTCCTTCCACCTGGATATTGAAGTCGGGATACTGCCGGACGACGTCGGCGATCTTTACGAGGTTATCCTGGGCGCCGGTCTTCAGCGTGTACTCATTGACATCAAAGAGAATCTTTTCCCTGAGCACCACAACGAGTTCCTCTTCGCTCTTTCGCTGGACCTCCGCGATCTTGCTTAATTCCTCTTCCTGCTTATCCAACTGGGCTCCGATCAATCCGCCGGCGACCGCGCCAACCGCGCCGCCGATGAGAGCGCCCTCACCCGCATGGCCCGACTGATGTCCGATCACCGCGCCGGTGCCGGCGCCCGCCGCGCCGCCGATAGCCGCTCCCTTCTGCCACTTGGGAGTGCTTTCGCAGGATACCGTAACAGCCACCGCAACGATAACGGCCAATACCCATGCATGCATTTTCATTGTAAGTTCCCCCTTCCCTGCTAAAACGTTCTCAAGAGTCGCCACGTCCCGTATGCCGCGAATATCAGTATACCAATGAGAGCGGTAATTTGCCAGAAAGAAATCACGTTCGCAAAAAGCGCACACCCGCCTGTCTATGTTTTTGATTGCTCATTTGGCCGATATGTCGGCGCGGGTTGCTGCGCTCAATCACGGATCGCCCGCCCCCTCTGTCATTCCTCGGGTTGACAGCGGAATCCTTTAGTCACTCTTTCGCTGAGCCAATCACGCGCCTCGCGTGCTCCGCAGGATAGACCGGCGGAGCGCCCCCAAGGGCGGACCAGCGAATTGTGGGCCACTTTCCCCTTTTTCTTACGCAGTAGACGCCGATGAAGACGATTTTATTCAATCACGTGTCGGGATAATTCCTGAATCAATATTCCTTGACCACGAAACACACAGAGAAAACTCTTTTATCCGCTGTAAGCAGATTCCGCAGATGAAAGACTGGTAGAGCACGAATCACGCGAATTACGCGAATGAAAGCTTTTCCCTCTTCGTTTCCATAAAATTTGTCCTCGACGTGATAGGGAGCGGGCATCCGGAGTCCGGAGATCAGGTTCCGAGGTCACTCGGCGGCAGCCATTATCGGGAGCACGAGATGAGAAGGATGGCCGCTGTCGTGATAGACGGTCTGTTCGGCTTTCACCGTTTCCGACGTCATCCCAATCTCGGCGCCGGTATTCAGATTTCTGCCGAACTCGGGGAAATACGAACTGCTTACATGCAGCCGAATCTTGTGTCCTCTTCCGAAGACGTTGCTCGTCGAGCCGACCAGGATGTCAAATTCATAAATTTGGCCGGCGTCCAAAAAAGAAGGCTCGGCGAATGAGTCTCTGAACCGAGCGCGCACCGTGCCAGTCCGGAGATTGATTGCTTTCCCGTCGGGATACACATCAACGAGTGTGGCCGAAAAATCGGTGTCGCGCGCCGATGACGAGGCGTAGAGGACCAACCTCACCGGACCGGTCACCTCGACGTCTTCCTCGAGAGCGGGCGTAGTGTAAACGAGCACATCCTCTCGTCCCTCGACTTCGCGCTGGTCCTTCGGGCCGGCCACCGCATCCCCGTAGATTGACGTGCCGCCGATAGACGGCGCGGGGTCGACGGGGTCGTAAGTGAAGCGGTCCGGCGGTTCCTCTTGGGGCAGCGTGGTCCCGAGCGCGCCGTCTCCGGACGACGTGTTTGCGTGTCCGCCGCTGTGGAGATAATAATTCGTGTAACGAATCCTCGCCGGCGGCCACTTTTTCTCGGTTCGCCACTCGTTCTTTCCCATCACGAATATTTTGATGGGGTCTTCGGACGTTATGCCGTTGTCTTGGCCTCTGAGCCAATAGTCATACCAGCGAAGCAGGGTCTTTATCTGTTTCATGAAATCGGCGTCGTCTCCGAAATCGACATCCGCGAATTCGGATACGGATTCATGGGTCCACGGCCCGATGATCATCTGTGTCCGCCGCGCCTCTTCGCTTCCCGCCGAGGTCACCATGCGATTGAAGTCGTCGAGCGCAAGGTCAAGATAGTAGTCGTACCATCCGTCTATGATTAATGCGGGCGCCTTGATTTTTTCCACCTCGTCGTCGACGCTGATTCGGTCCCAGTATTCGTCGGGCGTCGGATGCCGAATCCAGTCGTTGAAGGCGGCTATATCCACGCCCATGGCGTCGTCGGCCTCGATGAGGGGCAGATGCCGAACCGCTTCCTGCAGGTCGATACCGTCCAGGCTTCGCTCGGTTCTGCACGTGTTTCCGTAATGCCAGAACAGCACATCGTTCAGGCGGAAGACGCCGCCGTATATCCATCGGCCATACAGGTTTTGTGAGGTGACGATGGGAACCATTGCTTTCAACCGCTCGCTCTGGAGCGGAGCGGACAGCCATTGGGTCGAGCCCCAGTATGAGAATCCATATGTTCCGACCTTGCCCGTAGACCATTCCTGCTCGCCCGCCCATTCGAACGTGTCGTGGCCGTCCTTCGCTTCGTTGATATAGGGATAATACTCTCCTTCCGACTTGAACTTGCCCCTGACGTCCTGCGCAATGAAGACGAAACCCTGCGTCGCGAACATGTTCCCGGCGAACTCGTATTTGTGGTCGGGGTTCCTTTTCCCGTACGGGGTGCGAGTTACTATCACCGGAAATTTGCCGGCTGCGTTCGGGCGATAAACGTCCGCCGCCAGCCTTGCGCCGTCGCTCATCGGGACCATGACATCCCGGTCAACGACCACCGGGTATTGCGGCCGCGGAATGTCCAGATACCATGCGATCACCGGCCATTTCAGCTTTTCGAAGGCGAGAATGAGAATTAACGCGGCGACAACGAGCGCAATCAGGACAATCGTCTGGCGGTAAGACTTCATGGATGTGTCCTTTCACCGATAGCGTATTTCCCCCGAAGCCTGAACCGTCGGATAATATCATAAAGCGCTGTTTCGTCGCAATCGGCAAAGACAAAGGACAAACCGAGTGGCGCCCGCCGGCAGGCCGACGATTGACGCGATGCTTCCATTGACTTCGTTTCGCTTGGTTTAGTAAGATTGGGAGCGCGAAGGACTGTGAACCCTTCCCGCGATTGGCGATGCGGGTTCTTGGGGGACACCATGCGGCATGGTTTCGCCCCAATAACCCCGAAACCCGATACGGGCGTGATGAAACCGCTAAGACGCAAAGATCGCAACGAAAGCATGGGGGAGTCGAATTCCCGGGGACAGATGCATAACAAACTTTCTGGGTATTTCGTCCAAGCACGCATTTATAGGAGGGTCGCATTCGCAGTTTTTCTCATCCTGTTTCTTACGCCTGCGGGTCCGGCCTGCGGCCAGCCAAACAAAGGGGAGAAGGTCATGCTGCCAGAACCGTCTCTTAAAGGCAAAATATCCGTGGAAAAAGTCATAGCGGAGCGGCGCACCGTCCGAAGTTTTGCACCCCAGCCTCTTACACTGTCGCAACTCTCGCAGATGCTATGGGCCGCACAGGGAATTACCAACGAGCGAAGCGGATTCCGGTCAGCGCCATCCGCGGGCGCGCTCTACCCGTTGGATATTTATGCGGTGGTGGGACAAAAGGGCGTCGAAGGGCTCGAGGGCGGCGTTTATCATTATATCCCGCGCGAGCATGCGCTCGAGAACACGACAGAGGGTGACCGAAGAGGCGATGTGGCGCGCGCTTCTCTCGGGCAACGATGGATGGCGCAGGCGCCCGTCATGCTCGTTATCACTTCCGAATATGACCGGATAACGGGGAAGTACGGTGGGAGAGGGGTACGATACGCTCACATCGAAGCCGGCCATGTCGGTCAGAATATTTTTCTTCAGGCGGGATCTCTCGGGCTCGGAGCCGGCATCGTCGGCGCCTTTGAGGACTCGGAGGTCACGGAAATCCTCGGCGCGCCCACAAGCCATGAGGCTCTCCTCGTCATGCCCGTTGGATACAAGCGGTAGCGCGGCTCGGCAAAGGAGGAGCAATCGGAAATGAATCGAGTGGCGCGTGAAATTTTGGAGGAGATTTTGAAATATGACAAGCATTTGCCGCTCGATGTCGTCGAGAGAAAGCACGTTTCCGAGGACGAGCGGAATGATTGCGACCGGTTCGAGGAGCTTCATGTGACATTCAGCAGCGTCCATGACCAGCGCGTGCCCGCATTGTTGACGTTGCCGCCCGACGCCGAGCCCCCGTTCCCGGCAGTCCTGATTCTGCATGGCCTGTTCGGTCACAAGAGTTCCTTTAACCAGAAAAAGAGAGCGGCCCGCCTGACCTCCACCGGATATGCAACGTTGCGGATTGACGGCCAATATTGCGGCGAGAGAGCGGTCGGCGGCGGAATCGGAGCGCAAACCCACTATTACTATCGGAACCGCGACGCCATGATTCAGACTGCCGTCGACCTGATGCGGGGCGTGGATTATCTGGAATCAAGAAATGACATCGACATGGCCCGAATCGGATTCGGCGGGTTCAGCATGGGCGGTTCGATAGGAACGCTCTTTTGCGCGCACGAGCCGCGCGTGAAAGGCGTTGTGCTCGGCATAACGGGGGGAGATTTCAGAGAATTCAGGGCCCGCTCCGGCGATGAGCAAACCAATGAACGCATTCGCGAAGCGTACCGAATAGTGGACCCCATCCACTGCGTCGCGGGCATTGCACCGCGTCCTCTGCTGATGCTGAATGCCGCGCGGGACGAAGTAATCCCGAAAGCGGCCACCGAAGCCCTCTTCGAGGCGGCGCGCGAGCCGAAGGAAATCGTCTGGTACGATTGTGGTCATGCGGGACTGCCGGATGACGCGTTGGCAACCATGGAGAAATTCTTCAATGCCGCCCTGGGGGCGCGGTCATGAACCCGAGGCCCGGCAAAGTATTCAGTCCGGCTCGGGCGTCAAACCGAACAGCGCGCGGCAGTTCCTCGTAGTAACCTCGGCGACCACGTTCCGGTCCAGCCCTTTCAGCTTCGCAACTTCATCGAGCGTTTTCACCACGCTTGCCGGCTCGGATTTGATATCGTTGTATTTCACCGGACAGTCCGTTTCGAGAAGCAGGTTGTCCAGCGGAACCCTCTCGATAACCGCCCGGTGCTTCTCGCTGTATTCGACCGCGGGTGTCGCCGAGATGAAGAAGCCGAGCCGAACGATTTCTTCCGCCAGTTCCACCGGTCCACTGTACCAGTGAAAGACGGCGCGCCTGTTTCCGGATTCCGTGACCATTCGCAAAACATCATCGTATGAGCCGCGCGAGTGGGTGAGAACCGGCTTGTCGTGCTCGACCGCAATGTCCAGCAGCTTCGAAAAAACATCTCTTTGGAGAGCCGTATCTTTTTTGAGCCAGTAATCCAGTCCGATTTCGCCGACAGCCACGCACTCGTTTATGCTGGAGCGAATGAACTCGAACGCGCGTTCGAGTTCCGGCGGCTCGATGGCCCAGGGATGAATCCCGAGCGCAGGATACACGAAGCCGGCGTTGCTCGCGGCAAGCTGAAGAATTTTCTGGTTTGACGCGAGGTCCATCGATACGGCCACAACCGACACGACGCCGGCGGCCTTTGCCCGTTCCAGCGCCTCTTCTACGTTTTCGACCTGCTCGAGATGAGCATGTGAGTCCACCAATTGCATTTCCGGGTCTCCTCCCAATGTTCCGCGCCGCCAAAAACGAATTGCCTCGCGAATGCACAGCGCAGCGTAGCCGCAACCAAACTTTGCTTCAGGGACAGTGTAAGCCGGAATGTGCGAATAAATTCGCACCTACAAAAACTTTCGGTAAATCAGCGACAGGAGACTGTCCCCGTAGCGGCCACCGATGAATTATCGGACAGTCTCACAGTCCCGATTCTATCCCGCGTCTCTCACGCGACGCGCGTGATCCGCGCAGCGAAGGAATGGCCGGATTCCTTCTTCAGACCGGGGAATGGTCCCGTCAGTCCGCGGGATTTCGCTGCGCGCAACGAAGGTCATTCGCGGCATGAAAATCCCGACAGAAATTCACAATTCTGGTAGATAGTAGTATAGAGTCTGTCCGATAATCCCCGGCGGCGGGCACATGTGCGCGATGGGCAAGAGGCGCGGCTTTTTTCGGCTCAGCCAAACAAGGGGAACCACTGCAAGACGGCCATTGCGCTCAAGGCGGCGACCACCAGGATTCCAAAGGCAACATCGTCACCATCGACAGCGAAATCGTCGAGGGCATAAAACTTCCCGTGGAATCCCCTGCATAACATTGCGGCATACACGGCCTCCGCCCTCTCGTAACTGTTCACCAACAGCATCCCGACCATGTTGGCGTATGAACGGTACGTGTGAAGATTTGTGCTCGGCTGGAAGCATCGTACGCGCATTGAGACGCTGAGACGCTGATATTCTTTGCTTATTTCTCCAAGATATCGAAGCATGAAAAGCAGGATATGGACTATTTTCTGCGGCGCTCGCAGCCACCCGAGCGCGCGCCCCAACTCGGTCAGATGCGTCGTTGCGAGCAGCGCAATACACGCGAGAATAATCGCGTTGGACTTTAGGGTTATGAGCAGCGCGTACCGGATGCCCTCCGCCGAAATCGTCACGGGACCGATGCGAGCGATGGGTTCTCCCCCGAACGTAAGAGGAAGCATCAGCCACAAGAGCAGCACGAAACCGTTTACGAGCAGGAGCCGACGCATGACCGCGCGCGGCCGGAGCCGGGCCAGCCCGACCAACACGATAGCAAACCCAAGCGCAAAGAAAAGGGGAGGAAAAGAGTCTGCCACAGCCGTCAATACGGAAAATCCTATGGCGGCGACGGTCTTGACCCTCGGGTCAAGACGATGAATGAATGAACTGCCGTCCGCGAAGGTCTCTTCAATCATGCATGAGTCCTATTCGCTTTTCCGCATCCTGCTGCGGAAATACATGACGAGTCCCATCAGGCCGAGAATATAGCCTATCGAGCCTAGGATATCGGAGAGTCTCTGCTTCGACTGGGTTTCCTCGATGGCGCGCCGGAGCGGGGCCAACTGCCGGGCGAGCGCCCTGTCGAGAGCCTGTTCCACCTCCGCAAGGGTCGTGACCGTCTGAGCGGCTTCCGACTCAGGTTCGACCGCAGGCTCCGGCTTTACCGTTTCAGGCGCCGCAACCGTTCCCGTGCCGGCTTCTGATGACAGCGGAGCCGCCGGCAGGTCCGTTGCGGGAACCACGTATTCCGCCTGGTGTCCCATCGAGGCCGTAAGGCGTATCAGCAGGTCCGTGTTCTCCGGTATCCGGAACGAGAACACCCCTTCTTCATCGGTCGTGCCCTCGATGAGTTTTTCTCCGTCCCCGTTAAATACCTCGATGAGAGAGTCTCGGCATTTGCGCCCATCGCTGAAGTAGCTCTGAGTGATGACGGTATCGCCCTCGACATAGGCGAACACGTTCACCTTGTGCGCCCACGCCGTCCGAGGAACAAAGAACTCGAAAATCATACAGATTGTGAGCGCGGCGAACAAAATCAGCCGCTTATTCCAGGCTGCTGAATTGGGAATTCGCATGTGGTGCCTCCAGAACATCCGGTTTTACCCTCTTCAGGAATCCGACAATAAAGGCTGTGATCAGCCCCTCAATTACCATGACTGGCAAATGGCCGGCCACCACGACTCTCGCTACGTCGAAGAATGACTCTTCCGACCAGATGAGCGAAACGGCCACCATGAGACCGCTCAGCGCGACGGCAAAGAAGCCGCACACGAATGCTGCAATTGCGGAAAGCGTGGCGCTGCGGTTGTGGATGCCGCGCTTGAACGCCAGAAAACAGATGACTGCGGGCAGGGCCATGTTCAGGGTGTTGACCCCCAGCGTCGTCAGGCCTCCGAACTGAAACAAAACACCCTGGAGAAACAACGCGACGAGAATCGCCGGAAAGGCAGCCCATCCGAGCAGGATACCCGCCAACCCGTTCAAGGTCAGGTGCACGCTCACCGGCCCGATCGGGAGATGCACGAACGACGCCACGAAGAAGGCCGCAGATACGATGGCGACCTGGGGCACCCGCTCATAGTCCATCTTCTTCAGTGAGTATGCGATGCCGGCGGCGGCCAGCCCACCACCGGCGACAAGCACTTGAGGTGACAAAACGCCTTCGGAAATATGCATCGCGTTGCGCCTACTTCATGTCTCGGGTGCGAACCCAGATGAGGGCGCCGATTTCGACCGGTACTTCTTCGCCTTCCGGATTCTTCATCTTTTCGTCTGCCTCGCTGAGCGCGGAAAAGCCCCACCAGCCGGCTTTGGGCATCGCGTAGCTGAACACTCCATTGCCGTCGGCCTTGACCACCTGCGTTATGTACGGGTCGGCGGGCGGGGTTATTTTGCCGTTTTCATTAAAATACTCGACCTCGACCTCGGCGTAGGGAACAGGTTTGCCGTTCTTTTTCACGATTCCGCGGAACACGTTCCCCGTCCAAAGGCCGTACGGCCGCGCGAGGGGCACGATTTCCGTCTCGAGGCCGATTTCCTCATCCCAGCCTTCTTCGAGACCCATCGCGTTGACGACAACTTTTGTGTAGTGGACAATTATCAGCCCCTCGGCGGGTTCCCAGTAGGGCGCAGGCTTCACATAGAACACATGGTCGCCCGGGCGCTTTATCCGGTAAGTCGCGCTATAAGCCGTGTGGCCCCTGAATTCCGCCGGTTTCAGGCTTTCGAGCAGGTCGTGTTTCTCGCCACCCGCGAACACTCCGAACTCCGTCGGCTTCGCCATGTCCATCGCGTGGCCTTCCATCGGATGGATGAACATCACCCGCAAGGAAATTTCTTTGGGACCGGTCGGTGAGACAATATCCGTCGACGGAATAATCATTTGAAAATGAGCCGCGGCTTGCGAGGGTATCGCAAACGGAAAGCAAGTGATGAACGCTGTAATGAGCAGTTTCTGTTTCAGAGACAACAACCTCCTTTTCATTTTCCATTCCTCCATGCGCGGAAGTCCTTTGCCAGGAAATCGAATCTGTTTTTCAATGTGTCGCCCGGAACAAAGTGAAGACCCTCGGTTCCAAGAAAGCCATCGCGGGACAAAAGATTGCTCGTTCCGCTCAATTCGGTAGACCAGTGTCATTCATCGCTCGCATCTTGTCGTTCCGGCCGTGGTCCCGCAACATCAGAAATTCACCTGCGCTCGAGTGCCGAGCACTACCACCGTATCATTGTCGCTGTCTCCGCCGGGATTGTCGATTATCTGAATATCCGGCGAGATGTACAGTTGCTCGCTGAACGCGATGCTGTAGTATGCTTCGAACAATGTCTCGGTGTCATCGTTCTCTATCTTGTTGTTGATGAGCGCCTGCGACACCGCCAGTCCGAGAACATCGTGCTCCCGGTTCCATCTGACGCCCCGGATTTCAGCGCCGGCGCTCCACGTGCCCTCGACTTCATAGACGTCGTCGTCGGCATATCCGAGTCGCAAAAATGCGGTGAGACAGTCTGTGAACCCTTGGTCGAAGCTGAGGCCGGCGCCCCATCCGTCCTCGTCGGTATCGGTTCCCCCGAGTTTTTCTTTATCCGAACCGTTCGCCCACGCGAAGAAACGGTAGGCGCCTTCGCGTTGTAAAAGGTTTGGCTTGAAGCTTACCTCGGCTATGCCGAAGCCGTCGTTCGCGATATCTTCCCAGTCGGAGTCGCTCTCCGCCCAGCCGAGACCCAGTTCGAACCAGTCGTTCGGCATGAACGCCAGGCGGATACCCGCTCCGTTGTCGTCGGGAAACTCGACCGCGACGGAATTGACAAGGCCGGAATTGAGGAATTGGTTCGTTTCGTCGTTCGCGACAGCGTTGGTGTCGAAGTAGTTGGTCATATCGAGCTTGCCGACGGTCAGCACAACACGGTCCCCATAAAAATAGTGCTGATACCACGCCTCCGTCACTTCGAGACTGCTCTCGCTGTCGCCTGCGTCGTCGTTCACGTTATGGAACAGGGCATCCAGTTCTCCTGTGAGCCCTTCTCCCTGGCCGGCCTCGATGAGCATGAACGCCACTCCGCGTTCTCCCACCGGCGATTCGAGTTCGAGGTCAAGCGACCACGAGCCGTCGGTCCGATCGGTCCTTTCTCCGCTGACATCCTCTGAGTCGATGCTGCCCTGCACGACTCCGGTCAACCCGACCGCAATCTTCAAGTTGCCGAGCTGTTCGCCCACTCCGCTCCCTTCGTGCAACATATGCTTGTCAATATGGGGCTCGATCATCTTCGCCATCTCGGGAGGTTCAACCTCGTCCAACAGGTCCTTGATGATTTCCTCCTGCTCCCGCAATCGTCGCTCCTGGTCCGCGACGGTTCCCCGGAGCTGGTCGACAATCTTCTTGAGTTCCTCTACCTCCCGCTCCAGCGTGTCCGCCAAACAACGGGCCGGCAAAAGCAGAAAAAGAAACGTCATTATTGTCAATATATACCATTTTGTCACTGGCTTCATATTATTATTTTCTCCCGTGACCATCTCCCTTCAAGGAATACGGCGCGCATCCCGCGCCGCCACCCAAACAATTTTCCTCTTGCATGTTTTTAATCGACTCGCGAGGTTGTCATTCCGAGAAGCACAGCGATGAAGAATCTGCCGAATTCGATATCGGTCGAGTCGAAATTCTTCCCTGCGATCGGAACGACAACGGGGTCCCTCCGGGGCTTGTCAAATGTGTAGACCTTCCCCCTCGGCTTCCCGTATCGAAAAAAAACCACGAAGCGGCCGCGTCTGCTTCATGCCGACGCGCCGACCTTCGTGGTCAGCTTTTCGGGTCTCTATGCCGGAGCAGGCCTTCGCGGCCTGCATTGGTCCTAGCTCTTCTCAAGGATTATCTTGTGGTCCATGAGGCGAATCTCCTTGATTCGGGCGCTTACCGTCTTCTGTTCGCCGAATGCGCTCAGGAGGTATACGCCGTCGCCCTCAGGCCGCAAAACATCCACGCTCTCTAGGAAAAGTTGTTCTTTTCCGTTCTCGACTATGTACGCGTTCGCCTCACACATCGCTCTACTCCCTCATGATTGCAACAACTCGTTCCGCAAGTTCCTCGATCAAGTGAGGAATCGGTTCATCCCTCAGGCCAACCAACTCGATGTTTGCCGACCTCAGCGGCATAACAAGCTTGCGCGCCCGGCTCCGGACAATTGCTTCCACCATAGCCGGTGTTATCTCGCCGAGCATCGAGTGGGGCTGAAGAATCGCGAGCCCGCCTGCGACAATGCCAAGTTGCGGAACGGTCTGGCATATCGCGTTCTCGCCCGACGCGCCCTTGTTGGCGCCCGCCTTCATCATGTTGGCGGTGGCCACCGCATTCGTGCCGAGTGCGATTATCTCTGTCTCCTCGGGAAGCGATTTCCGGAGGCGTTCAACCACGTGCGCTCCGATTCCGCCTCCCTGGCCGTCGACCACGCCGATTATCACGGTCACTCCTGATCAGGTTCGGAACGATACCGAAATCAGCATAACAAAATTTCGGGAACGCGTCAAGCGGAGGTGTCCGGCTGCTTTGGGATGCTCGGATGCCGAATGTTCGAACAGCGCCGAATAGTCCACGCATGCGCAAGTCGGGCTTCCTGGGCTTCTCCAAAACTGCTTTTTTCACAACACAAGCAAGTCGAGGTCGGCTTCGCCGATTTCTTGATCTGATCGAAGAGGACAGAGGACTCACTGAAAGCGCGGAGAAACAGGGGCGAAGAAACGCCGCTCGTTGGCATCTCCATTGCCATAGACGTCAAGCGAGCGCGTCACATAGTTCAAATGTTTGAAAGTGCGCGGTTCAACGTCTTCTGAACTTCCTCCACCAATTGTTCGCAACCCTTCTTGAAATTCTCCCATTCATGCTCGCCCGTGTTTTTCAGTTCTTCAATCTTTTTGGCGGCTTCGCCATATTTCTGCTGTAACCCTTCTATATCGTTTTCGAACAGTGATCTCTTGTCGGAATCCATCTCTTTGAGATTTGCTCGCAGTTTTCCGATTTTTGCGCTCATTTCCTTCAGGTTTGCATCCATCTTGCTCAGAAACTCTTTCTTCGTGGACATATCGCTTTTTCTCCTTTCGTGTTTGACTCGCGACCAGCTCGCTAATTGCTCCGAAAAAACGATTCAAAGACAATTATAACACTCTTTGACTCGAACCTGACTTTTTTCCGGCTGTGTGAGCTTATTTCTGATTTGTGACTGGCGGTCCTGTTCGAGCGCATCCCTTTGATTGTTGTGCGTCATGAATTGCGCTCTCTCCGATTTATTCGCGTTCGAGAAGAAAATTCCTTCCCCGTCTTTTCCTGTTGGTTTTTTGAATGCGTGCCGGGCTTTCCATACGGCATTACCTCCTGATTTCGGGGACGAGAGCGTGATGCTCTCCCGAGCGAAATTTGATCAACGGTTCCGCCGCGTTGCGGTTATCCCGCTTGCTCTTACTGATTAGTTCTGTTAATTTTCATTAAGCGGCTTTGCCG
>CAYVQZ010000023.1:0-44277 GCA_964453435.1 uncultured bacterium | reverse complement strand
ATCCCGCTTGCTCTTACTGATTAGTTCTGTTAATTTTCATTAAGCGGCTTTGCCGCAGAGGGTGAGTGGCACAATCATCACATATGCCTAATTCCTTCAGTGCGAAAGAAACTTTTTGAACTGATTGCGTCTGTTGTTTGCCGCAATCCCGGCGCGGTTGTCCTGCTCGCGGTCGTGATGGCCGGGGCCGGGGTGCGCCTTGCCCTCGATCTGGAAATGTACACCAGCAGGCTCGACCTGCTTTCCCCCTCGAATCCGCATATCCGAAACTACAACAATTTCACGGGCGAATTCGGAACGGCTAACTACATCTACTTTGTCGTGGAGGGAAACTCGCTCGCGGACTCGAAGCGCTGCGCGGATTACTTGGCGGCCGGGATAGCATCCGACCCGGAGCATATCCGGGATATTCTGTACAAGGTCGATTTCGACAGCGTGAAGAATAAGCTGCTGCTCCATTTGTCCGCCCGACAGCTCGAAGGTCTCCGCCAATATATCAGGCAGGAATCGGAGACCTTGAAAAGTTTTACGCGGGCTGAAGACATGCATGAAGTCTTTGAAATTATCCGAGAACTGGCGGAACGAAGAGCGCGAAGGGGATTCAAGAATCCTGCTGCTCCGGTCGAACTGGCCGCTCTCGCAAGCCTTCTCGAATCGACCAATTCATACATCAGAGAGGACCAGGAAGGGAGGCTCGAATTTCTTCCGGCCTTTCTCACCGGTTCTCTGCTCTTTGGCTTGTCGGACGACCCCGACGGCTACCTGGTGGGTGACAACCGCCGCTCCGTCATCCTGATTGTCCGGCCCAATGCGGAAAAAGAGGATTCTATCGAATTTTTGCGTCCGATGATGGCTTCGCTGATGGAAGCGCGAGAAAGGGCCGAAGCCGAGTTTCCGGGCGCGACCATCGGCGTGACAGGTCTACCGGTGTTCGCGTACGGCGACCTGAACGTGATGAAAAGCGAGATTCCGTTCCTCACAGGCGCGGCTCTGCTTCTGGCGGCTCTCCTCTTCCTGATGTTCTTTCGGTATCCGTTCGAAATAGTTTCGGCGTGCGCTGCAATGCTCGTGGCGATTGCGTGCACACTCGGGGTCACGGAACTGGTGATCGGTCATCTCAACATAATGTCGTCCGTCTTCGCGTTGAGCACAATCGGTCTTGGCATCGATTTCGGCATTCATTTCATTGCCCGGTTTCGGGATGAACAGTCAAAAGCGAAAAGTTTTGAGGTCGCCATGGTTTCCACCCTCGGAGGTGTCGGACCTCCCATCGCAACGGGCGGCCTCACGACTGCCGCAGCGTTTTTCACACTGGCCGTCACGGATTTCCGCGGCCTGGCGGAGTTGGGAATCATTTCCGGAATCGGGATTTCGTTCTGCCTCATATCCATGCTGACGGTTTTGCCGTCTCTGGTCTCGATGCGGCACAGATGGTTTCCTCGCGTTCCGGGCGCGCCAGCTTTGGTCCAGTCTTCGTTGGCTCCCGCTCTTCGCCGGTTCGCGGGAACAGCGGAAAAGCGTTCCGGTGTCATCATCGCCGCCGGCGTCGTCTTTACACTGGCAATGTGTTTTTTCGCGCCGCAAGTGGAATTCGACTATAACTTTCTTCATATTCAACCCGTCGATTCCACAGCCGCGAAGTATGAGGGAATGCTGCTCGAGCGAACCGGCCTCGTTCCCTCATACAACGTCATCATTAAAGACGACCTGGATGTTCTCAAAGAAATCGTCGACCGATTGGAAGAATTACCCACCGTCCTGCGGGTAGACTCCGCAGACGAACTCGTTCCGGTCAACCAGCATGAACGGGTCCCGCTGGCCCGCGAAATCACCGAGGAACTCCGGTCTCTCCGCGGGAATCTGCGAACGAACCACAAACAGCCGGATGCGACAAGATTTATCCGGCAGTATCGTGAAATGCGGGATGGCCTTGAAACTGCGGCGGCGGCGAAGGCGATGATTGCCAACGAACGAATTGTTTCTCTGATTGACCGGTGTTCGCATCTTCTGGATATCTTTTTCCGAAACGTGGAAAATACCCGGCCCGAGATTCTCGAGTCACGATTGAGGGCTTTTTCAAGCGACTTCTTTCCGAACGTCGACGAAGCCCTCCGCTCTCTTGCGGATAACCAACAGGCCGAACCGATTACCTTCTCGAGTTACCCCGACAGCGTGAGCACGCGGTTCGTCGGAAGAACGGGAAAATATGCGGCCTATGTGTTTCCCTCGCGGAGTATATGGAACAAGGCGTTTCTCGATCGATTCAACAGAGATGTGTTCTCGGTTGCCGCGGATGCGACGGGAAGCGCTGTCTTCGCGCAGCTAATGCTGGACACGGCCGGACGAGCGCTCAAGCAATGCAGCCTGCTGGCGCTGGGAGCGATAGTAGTCCTGGTGCTGCTGGATTTCAAAAGACTTTCTACCGCCTCGTTAGCTCTGCTTCCCGTGCTCGCGGGAGTGGTCTGGATGCTGGGAGCCATGAGGATTCTGGGATGGCAATACAATCCGATAAATATAATGGCGGTTCCCCTGATGGTGGGAATCGGAATAGACAACGGAGTTCACATTGTCCATCGGTTCCGGGAGACCTCGGGCGGTATCCCGGCGACTCTCTCGACCGCCGGGCTCGCGGTGAGTGTCTCATCGCTCACAACGATGGTCAGCTTCGCATGCGTGCTGTTTTCAACTCACCTCGGACTCATCAGCATGGGAAAGATGATGGCGCTCGGCGTGAGCGCGTGCATGCTCGCCGCGCTCACCGTTCTTCCCGCCGCCCTGAAAACGCTTCACTCCATGGGCGTCAAAATATGAATTGCCCGGAAAACCCGGCGCAGCGGCCTGTGAATGCGTCCTCACGATTGCCCAGCGAAGGGGACTGTCCCAGATTTACGGGCACGAAGCGCCGTAGAATCGGGACTGTCCCCGAAGCGACCCGCCTTCCTTCGTTGAACGCTGTTATTGGGGGACACCATGCGGCATGGTGTCCCCCAATAACCCGCATGAGCAACCGCGAATCAAATTCGCTGGCCTCGAAGGACACTTCCAGGACTCGTCAGACAAATTCAAAAAGCGGATTCGGCGCAACTCCCGTTGCAGAAAAGAAAACCCCCTCATTCCCGAGGGGGCTCCAGAACAGTCTTTCGCGCAGTTTCCTAACGAATCGACCAGTCCGGATTCTTGTCCTCCATTTCGATTCCATCGTCGATGAGCATCATCGATTCCTCGCTCTTGTATTTTTCAACCGGCAACCCGCCGAGCAGAAGGAAGGTGCACGGCTCCTTCGTGCGGTTTCCGACCGCCCGCGGCACGTTGGCCGAGACCCTCAGGAAATCGCCCGGCTTCATCGTTATTTCATCGTCGCCGACCAGCATCGTGCCCGTCCCCTGCAGGCAGATGAAAATCTCTTCCTGCTCCTTATGAGCGTGAAAGAAGGGATACCCCATTCCGGGCTCGATGCGGGAGAGCGAAATGCCCACCCCCGTGAGGCCCAGGTCGTTCTTCAGAGGCTGCAACAATCCCACCTCATCGAGGTTGTAATGCTTGAGCGTGTAATCACTCATACGGTTTCCCCTTTCGTTCGGAATGTCGTTCTGCCCGCTTCCGCAAGCGCCGGAAAACGAGCCAACGAGGTTTCCTCAAGTATTGCTCAAGGATTGCGTTTCAGAAAATCGATTATGATTTCGCATATCTCCTCCGGCGCGTCCTCCTGCAGAAAATGGTCGGCCCTCGGAACCATGTGGACCTCGCTGTGAGGATAGATTCCCTGCCATATCGGCAGAACCACATCTGCCGGAAACACGTGGTCGTTCTCTCCCCAGATGAGACATGTCGGCACATTCAGCGCGGGCAACTTATCCTGGATGGCCTTCATCGCAGGGTAGGAGGGGTGGTCCGCCCGCAACGGGACATCCTGTATCGCAAGCGTCGGAATCCGGGAATTATAGTCGGGAAACGGGGCCCGGTAGGCTTCCATCAGTTGGGGCGTAATCTTTTCCTTCCTCACAATGGACAGAGGCAGGAATCCCTCGACAAACACGTTGTAGGCGAGCAGCATCGTCTCGCCGACCTCCGGCTTCCGGCACATTTCCAGCAGAGGCGGCAATGCTTCCTCCGGCACGTCCTGCGGGAAAACAAACGCCCATGTGCTCATGAGGACTATCCGTTTGATGCGGTCCGCATGCTCCACCGCATATCCCAGCCCGATGCCGCCGCCCCAGTCCTGCATCACGAGCGTGATGTCTCTGAGATCGAGCTGCTCCATGAACCCCGTGAAATATTCCACCTTCTTTTTCAGCAGGTATTCATTCCGGTCGAGCGACTTCTCGGATTTGCCGTAGCCCATGTGGTCCGGCGCGACGCAGCGATATCCGGCTTCGAGCAGGGGAGGCACGAAATTGCGGTAGAGATACGACCACGTCGGATTCCCGTGCAGCATGACAACGGGCTCGGCGTTCTCGTTGCCTTTCGGTTTCTCGTCAACATAGTGAAGCCTCAAGCCGTTAACCGTCACGTAGTTCGGCTTGAACGGGTACGTGCCACCGAACGTTTCCTTCTGGATGTCCATCATCTACCTCCTGATTGCACTCTGCGCGAAAACGGCGTCATGACGGACAAAATTATAATCGCTGGCGCCTCCGAATGCAAAGGCTCAGGCCGAATGACCTGCCGATGTTCCCCTTCCCGCGCGGATTCATCGGCGTCGGTCGGTTTCACTTGCGCGGTTCGTCGTCATACGCGTTTACATGGAACATCGCCAGCAGTTCGGCATGGTTCGAAGGGTTCTCGCGGAGCGGGGGACACTCATCGATTGTCGCCTCGCCGGTCACAACCGCCGCCGCAAACGCCATGCACGTCCGCTGCACGCACTGCCCGCAATTCGTCCGTGGCAGCAGCTTGAACACATCGAGCGGCTTGAGATTCGAAAGGCTCCAAAACGACGGCTCTATCAGGTCCTTCCGGCTCTCGACGGAATTCACGGTCTCGCGGAACCACTCCAGAACCTCGCGCGCTTCCTCCTCGTCACGGAGTCCGGCGATGGCAACCTTTTTCGGATACACCGCAATCAGTTTGCCGTCTCTCCGAAACCGCAGAAACGGAATGTTCCGTTCGTAAACGCACGGGCCCAGTTCCGCATTCAGGTATGGCATCAGCTCCGACAAATCGTCCCCGAATTCCACCGTCGCGGTCACAAAGATTTCCGACGGCAGACACTCCGGCGGCGTCACCGTCATCGTGTAGTTCCCAAGAAGCATGGTTCTCTCCTTACTTGGTTCGGCTTGTGGAACCGGCCGCAAAGCTGCGGGAGCCGGCTCCCTGTCTGCAAAATCCACCTTGTTTTTCAGTTATATAGTGCCATCTTGCCGCGTCGCTGTCAAAAAAAAAACGAAAAGGGTCCGCCCGCAAACGCTGGAGCGGTTTGCTTCTCTTCGCAAGGCGATTTTTTCTTCGGTGTACCCGCTACCAACCGCTTTCAACACATCGCGACGATTGAATTCCAGCGCCTTCTTTCGCGCGACCGCCAGAGTCTCTTTCAACTCCTCATAGGTTCTTTCCTGGCAATTGACGCCGGGAATTTCTTCGATCCAACCTATCCACCAGTCGCCTTCCTGCTTCAGAACAGCGGTATATTCATTTTTCATACATGCCTCCGGTATTCTTTTGCCCCCGAACATCTGCGCGTGGACCATGAACTCATGACTCATCCCCAAGAATTGCTATATAGCAGCTTTCGTAAGCAATGCAAACGTGAAATCCGCGGCTAATGGAGCGGTTTCCTTCCTTGTTTTGCGCGATTTCGCGGGGGGACCGGCAGCAGAGCAATCGCTGTGGGGCTTGCTTGCATATTGGTATTCACTTGCCGGCGCCAGGCGTCCTGGTATAATTTAGGATATGAAACAGTATTACAAGGGCGGTATTCTGGCGGCGGTCGGTTATATATTGTCGCCACTATCGTTTTGGAACGACCCGTTCGTGAATCTCCCGCTCGCGTACATTTTTGCCTCATTCTTCGGACTGTTCTCGCGGAACCTGTTCGCGCCGTGCTTGATTGTCGGATACTGGCTGACGAACGTAATCGGTTTTGTTCTGCTGCATTACGGGGCGCTGGGGCTGGTCTCCAAGGCAGAACGGAGATATTCGGGGAAAGATTTGGTCAAAGCGCTCATCGTATCGGCGCTCTACACACTGCTGGTCATTGCGATGATTCGAGTGGGCTGGCTCAGGTTCCCGGCCGATTATGCGCTAAATCCGCGGACACGGAATCACGAAGAAGTCCCCCCAATCCATCACGCGAAACGTGCGGGGCTTCGTTTTGCGAAGGAATGGCTGGATTCCCCCGGTCGAGTCGGGGGATGGTCCCGCGAGTCCGCGGGAGTTCGCTGCGCTCAAGGAAGGTCATTCGCGGTGTGAAAATCCCGACAGAAATTCAAGAAACTAAACGTTGGCAGTGCAGGGCGTGACCTTCGGGCCATAAGTCCATGTCCCGGAATCAGGACTTCGGCTTTTGGGTTGGGGCCTCGCGGGGATTGCGAGCGGCATGTTTGGCGAGTGTTCGGCGCGTGGACGTCTTGCGGATTGGGAGGGTTGCAGCGTTTCGTTTTCTTGACAGTGTCGGGGTGAGGGTCTATAATGCGCTTGAATGAACTCTCCTTCACCTTGTGAGCCATGGCAAAACAAAAATCAGCCGCCATCCGGGAATCCATCCTCGAATCCGCCACCAAAGTCTTTGCCCGAACCGGGTTCTACAAGGCGAAAGCCATCGAGATTGCGCACAAGGCCAACATCGCCGTCGGCACAATCTACAATTACTTCAAGAATAAAGACGACATCCTGATCTCGATATTCGAGGAGCGCATCGGAGAACTCAATCGCACGCTCGAGGAGGCAATCAAACAGACCGACGATCCTGATGAACAGTTGATGATTATTCTCGATTCGACGATTTCGGTGATGGAGGCCGACAGTGAACTGGCCGAGGTTGTGACAATCGAATTGCGACAGAGCAGCAAATTTTTTTCGAGCACCGCGATGTCGTCCGTGATAGGTTTTCTCGACATCATCACCGACGTCATTCGGCGCGGGCAGACAATGGGATTATATCGCGAAGACATAGACGCCCGTGTGGTTGCCTTGACGTTTTTGGGAAGCCTTGAAAACCTGCTTCACGTGTGGGTCCTGGTGAAAAAGGTGCCGGAAGTCAAGGCAAAGTACAACATCTCTCTTGAAGAAGGTCGTGACGCCTTCAAGCGGTTGGTCAAGTTCGGTCTCCGCCGCCAATCTTAAGAGCGGTGAGCCTGTCCGATAATTCGATTTGCGCCAATTCCGGGGACACGGAATCACGCGGAGCGTGAGCTTCGGCCCATAAATCCATGTCCCCGGAATTGGTTTTTCTGTTTCGGGGGCGATTTGTTCATGACTCTTCGGGCCACCCGGAAATGGCGAAAAAAGCCGGATTTTCGAGGCAACGAAGAAAAAGGGCTGCGAGTGTGTCCCACGATTCATGACGCAAGTTGTTTGCCTCGGGGACAGTCCCGATTCTACGGCACTTCGTGCCCGTAAATCTGGGACAGTCCCCTTCGCCGGGCAATCGTGGGAGAGATTCTGTCAGGGATTTGGCCGTCTCATCGGGAATCGGGAGAGTTGGAGATTTTACGGTTGACAGAGTGGCGCCGGTCCCTAAAAGGAGAGAAGGCTGGGTGCCACCCCTAACACCCAGCCTGATGAGGAAGGGATACAACCAGAGAGGTTGTATCCAAAGTGATTATAACACAAGCAGTCCCAAAAAGCCAACGAAAATTCTCTGTGCGCCACTCTGCGGCTTTCGGTGTTCCGGAGCCGGTCGCGAAAAGGAGTGTCGCCTCGGTTTCGGAATCTCCAAAACCGTGAGTTCCCGGTGCATGCTTTCCCTTCGTAAGGTCCTCGTTTCCGTCAGGTTCAGTCATTTCTCCGCATGTCTGAAGCGTTGCGGGCAAGCCATTTTTTTCTGTCATTTTTTTCTTGACAATTTGGAACGGAGCTTAATAGAATCTACTATCAAGCTTTGGTTAATAGTTTGAAATATTTCTTGAAGTCGGGTTCATTTGGGACGGTCCATGCGTCGCGAAAAGAGAAACGACGATCTCGGTGAGAGTTCCGCTTTCTCCAAGCAGGGATTGAAGATACAGGAATTGGCCGCGCGCAGCGGCGTGAGCAAATCGACCATTCACTATTATATCCGGAAACAACTGTTGCCTCCGCCGAGGAAAGTCAATCGGACGATGGCGTACTACGACGAGGAATACGTCGACAGGATACGGCTTATCCGGGGATTTCAGGAGAAGGCGTTTCTTCCGCTCGGGCGAATCAAGCGCCTTTTGGATACCGTTCGGGAGAACGGTATCCTCGAGAACATCCTGGTCATCAGCTCGCAGTACGTGAGCGGACTGGCAAACAGTGTTCCCGCGCGGACCATGTCTGAGGCGGAGGTCCGGGCGGAGTTCGGTTTCTCGGGGGAGAGGTTGGAGCATCTCGAACAGGTCGGAGTGCTTACGCCGGAGCTCAAGAAAGGCCGCCGGCTTTACCATCCCGAGGATGTCGAGATACTAAAGGTGTTGGTTCGGATGGCGGAACGCGGTCTTGTTCCGGAGCGGGGGTGGTCGGTCGAGGGTTTGTCGCTGTATGTGAAAGCCGCGTCCGAGCTGGCGGAGAAAGAGGTCGCTCGGCTGATGAGACGCATGGAAAAGGGGTTGAGCCGGGGGGAGGCCGAAAGCCTGTTCAACAATTCGGGCGAGGACATTTACCTGAATCTGTTTTTGTGGCTGCGTCGCAGGGCGATGAGGAAGGAATTTGCGAAAGGGGTAAAGGGAATGCGCAGGGAGGCGCCAGGCGCGGAATAGCGTGTCGCGGCTGTCGCTTGTTCAGGAAAATATTCAGGTCGAAACCGTTTTTATCAAGGAAAGGGAGGCGGGAAGAGAGGAGCGAAGAGCGCAACAACAGTTTCGGTGCGAGTCGAATGAGAAAGAGCGCGATTGTATGGTGACACTTGGGAATAAGGTTCATTAGGTCATACGACGGGAGAAGGAGAAGAGACGATGGTATCCTTTGAGTTGAGCGATGATCAAAGAATGATCTCTGAAACTTGCCGGAAATTTGCGGTCAATGAGATGCGAACAGTCTATCGGGAATGCGATGAGGAAGGAAAGATACCTTCCGAATTCATTGAAAAAGCCTGGGAACTGTTCCTCATTCCAAACAACATTCCCGAGGAATATGACGGCGTGGGAGAACCGCGGTCGGTTGTGACGGGCGCAATCATAGCCGAGGAGCTCGCCTATGGGGACCTGTCATTGGCGATTTCCGCGCTTGCCCCCGGCACGGTGGTTTATCCGCTAATCGAGTTCGGAACCGAGGCGCAGAAGAAAAAGTATCTGCCCATGTTTTGCGGGGAAGAGTATAAGGCGGCGGCCGCCGCATTGATGGAACCCCGAATTGATTTCGACCTTCCTTCGCTGCAGACGACGGCAACGGCCGAGAGCGGGGATTATGTCATCAACGGAGAGAAATGCCTCGTTGCTCAGGCGGCCGATGCCGAGGTCATTCTCGTGTATGCGCAGACCGACCCATCGGCCGGCGCCACGGGGGTGCAGGCTTTCCTGGTGGATAAGGGAACCGCGGGCATGGAAATAGGGGAGCGCGAGAAAAGCATGGGGCTCAAGGCGCTTGACACCAGAAAGGTTACCTTCAAGGACTGCCGTATCCCGAAGGAAAGCAAACTCGGAGGAGACTCGGGCTCGGAAGCGGCCAAGCTCATGAGTTACACGCACCTCGGTCTCTCAGCGATGGCCGTGGGCGTGGCAAAGGCAGCCTTCGAATATGCGCGCGATTATGCAAAAGAGCGCGAGGCGTTCGGTGAGCCGATAGCTTCGCGTCAGGCGATCGCGTTCATGCTTGCCGAGATGGCGATTGAAGTGGACGCGACGCGGCTGCTCACGTGGGAAGCGGCATGGAGACTGGACAAGGGATTGGATGCAGAGCGGGAGGCATACCTGGCGAAGCAATATGCGGCCGAAAAAGTTCTCATGATAACCGACCGCGCGGTTCAGGTGCTTGGAGGACACGGCTACATACGGGAACATCCGGTCGAACTCTGGTTGAGGAACGGCCGCGGTTTCGCCACGTTCGAGGGACTTGTCACGATCTGATTGCGAGGAGGTTGGCGCACAATGATAGATTTCGAACTTCCGGAAGACATAGTGAACACAAGGAACATGGTGCACATGCTGGCCGAGAACATGATGCGGCCGGTTGCCAGAAAATTCGACGAGGAGGAACACGGTGACAAGCCGTGGGACTTCATCAACATGATGTGGGAAGACGCCAAGCGGCGAAACAAAGCTCGCTTCGAGGCTGGGGAGAAGCCGAAGAAAGAGGAGCAACCGAAGAAGGCATCCGACAACTCGGTCAGGTTTGCAAACATCATAGAAGAACTCTCGTGGGGTGACTGCGGGCTGTATCTGAACATTCCCGGGGGTCTGGGGGTGGCCGCCGTGGAAGCGGTCGGCACGCCGGAGCAGAAAGAGCGTTTTCTCCGGCGGTTCACCGAGGGCGCCCCGAAATGGGGAGCGATGGCGATTACGGAGGCTAACGCCGGTTCCGACACGGCTGCCATCACGACCACGGCGGTACGCGACGGCGACGAGTGGGTTCTGAACGGCGAAAAGATTTTTGTGACCAGTGGCAAGGCGGCCGTCGAGGACTCAGAGGGCTTCGTGGTGGTGTGGGCCACGCTGGACAAATCGGCCGGGCGAGCGGGAATCAAGAGCTTCATTGTTGAGCACGGCACGCCGGGTATGACAGTGACGAAGCTGGAAAAGAAACTCGGTATTCGAGCCTCCGACACCTGCACCATCGTATTCGAAGATTGCCGGATTCCATTCGACAATATTCTGGGCAGTCCCGAGGTTCAAAAGAAGGACAGCACATCGGGTTTTAAAGGAGCAATGGCGACGTTCGACGCGACGCGTCCGATGGTAGCCGCGAGCGCAATCGGCATCGGTCGGGCCGCCATCGACTTCGTGAGAGAAGAGTTTGAAAAGCGCGGCGTTCAAATACGGTACGGAATTTCGCCATATCGAATGACCGCCGTGGAGAGGGATGTACAGCAGATGGAGGCGAACCTCCAGGCTGCGCGGTTGCTGACCTTGCGAGCCTGTTGGATGATGGACCAGAAATTGCGCAACAGCCTTGAGGCATCGATGGCAAAGGCGAAAGCCGGACTTGCCGTGACGCTCGTCACGCAAAAAGCCGTCGAACTGCTCGGGGCGTTCGGCTATTCGCGCGAGAACCTTGCCGAGAAATGGATGCGCGACGCAAAAATCAACGACCTGTTCGAAGGAACCGGCCAGATCAACATGCTCATTGTGGCGCGGCGCATCCTCAACTACTCGAGGGAACAGCTCAAATGAGCGTGTCCCACGATTCATGGTGAAGGTTGTTCGCTTCGGGGACAGTGAGTGTGTCTCACGATTCGGGATACCCTGCTTTGGGGGCAGTCCGCCAATCTGTCCCGCGAGTCCGCGGGATGTCGCTGCGCTCAACGAAGGAACGGGAGAATTGCGTAATTGGGTGCAGTCCCCAAAGCTTGTTGTTTGGCAAAATGAGCAACCGTGAGACAGTTTCACAGTCCCCTGCGCTTGGTAATCGTGAGACAGTCTCAAATAGCGAATTAACGCGGCATACCGCTTTGCCGAGGCTCGCGCTCGGCCGTTGTCCGGGCGGGATCTTTCGTTTTCGGAGGAGGTTTGACACCGGGGAATATCGGTGTTAGAGTTGAGTTGTGTTTCGAGGGACATTGCGCCAACGGAACGACTGAATGGAAGAAAGAAAAGATTTTCCGAACATCCTGAAGAACTCCCGGAAATTCATAGACGACCCCGACTTTTTGAAGACGCAGCGGGGGCTCACCGAGTTCATTTGCGGAGACTGCGATTTTTACAAGGAAGGCGAGGACGAAGAGGTCGCCTGCAGCGGTTATTATCTCATAAAGCTCCTGCTCGAGAAAGAGGTCATAACGGTTGAGCAAATCATAAATGCGATTCGCTCCGACCTTTCTGACGGTTAGCCCCGATTGTTCGCTCCGACTGCTGGAATCGCCGTGCGTGTACGACCGGGCGAGGGACGAACTTTACGAACTGGACGGGGAGGCCTTCGATTTTCTTCAAACCCTGCCCCTTGCCGCGGATTCTCCCCGTGTCGGGCGGGTAGAGCGCGAATTTCTTGATTATTGCCTGAACGAGGGGATACTCGTCCATGCGCCGGAATGCGTGGCGCGAGAACGACCCTCTCAAAGCCCGATTCCCTCTCTCCGGTATCTTTTGCTGCACATCACCACGCGGTGCAACCTGAAATGCGCCCACTGTTTCCTGGGTGACGTGGGACCGGTTGACATGCCGATGGCGCAGGTCAAACACGTGATGGAGGAATTCGACAAGCTTCAAGGATTGCGGCTGCTGGTCTCCGGCGGCGAACCATTGCTGCATCCCGATTTCTGGCGGATAAACGAGCTTTTCGGTGCGTTCGCTTTTCGGTCCGTAATCCTTTCGAACGGAACAATGCTCGATGACCCGGATGCCGCAAAACGGGTCGGCGCTCATGAAATCCAGGTCAGCCTCGATGGCGTCGGGCCCTCTCATGACGTTTTGAGGGGACCGGGCGCGTATTCTGGAACCATGAAGGCGCTCGACAACATTGCGGCCGCCGGCATCGACGTCTCGGTCGCTACGATGGTCCACTCGGAAAATTTGGACGATTTCGACGAGTTGGAAAAGATTGTGAAAGGTGTCGGCGCAAAGGAGTGGAACATCGATGTTCCCTCGGAAGCCGGCCGCTGGCAACAGGGGCAGCTTCCGGCCCGGGTGCTCGATGCGCTGCCCGGCGTTTTCGGGCGCGCCTTCGGGGGCGGCGCACACCATTCGGTCTGTTCGGATTTGACGTGCGGCGCTCACCTGTGCGCTGTAATGGCCGACGGCGAGATTTGCAAATGCGGCTTCTATGCGGACTCGCCGGTGGGCACGGTATCCGGGGGATTGGCGGCGGCCTGGGCTGCGATGCCCCGAATCACGCTTGGTGAGCTCGAATGCGATTGCGCAACGATAAATGAGTGCAGGGGAGGGTGCAGGTATAGAGCTGAAATGGCCGGGAACAGGCTTGGAGAGGACCCGGTTATGTGCGCGGTGAACGGGTTGCCGTGCAAAACCTCTCGGAGGAGGTGATTTGCAGTGAAAATCCGCAAAATGAACAGGAAAACAAGCGGAACCTGCAAGTGCAAGTCTTCTTGCTGAACCGGTAGGAAGAACGGAGAGGAGGCCCTTGTTCCGGAGAGCAAGGGCCTTTCCTCCGTGGCGCGCGTTCCGGTCGAATCCGCGCTTCGGCGGAGGTCCGGGTTGTGAATTCCATAAACTGTTTGTATCCGGTACAAGGCGCGCGGGCTGCCGGCGCCTTTTTTTCGTTTCCGACGGAGCATTTTCCCGATGGAATAATGCCCTGATTTTTCGGGGAAAGCCGGCTCTTTCGATACCGGCCACGCAGCTTCGGGTGAGCAATGGCACAGGAAATGCCTCTCTATTTAAGAAAGGTCGTTGTTCATACCTGGTGAAATGGAGCATCGCGTCGCCCTTTATAAAAAGGTGAACATTGACAGGATAATATGAATAGGCGCGAAGGCGGCGCGATGCTTCTTCTATTTTCCGAACTGCCGCCGATACGGAGCGAATCGCGGTTGTAAATACCTGCCTGCCTGTGTTAAAATCACTTTTAAGCTCGCAGTTTTGCCGTGTTTGTCTTCTGCGGGCTTCGACTGAAATGTTTCCATCCAAGCACAGACAGCAGAATGGCGCCACAATGATGAGCGAACCAGCCTCGGCGACCCGTCGTCCGCAACGCCTGGCCTATGTGACCCCGGAGGAAATGAAACGTATCGATGCGTTTGCAATTCAAACGATAGGTATCCCGGGCGTCATTCTCATGGAAAACGCGGGGCGGGCTGTTTTTGAAACCATATATTCGAGCGTTGGCGGCCGGAATCTCTCTGCGCTCGTGTTTTGCGGCCGGGGAAACAACGGCGGCGATGGGTTCGTGGTGGCGCGGCATCTGATTAATAATGGAGTGGACACGCGTGTGTTCTTGGTCGGCGGTGTCAGCAAGGTGAAGGGCGACGCGGGGATAAACCTGCAAATATTGAAGCGGATGGGCGTACCCATACATCGGGTGACAAAGAAAAGTTTGCCGCAGATTCGCAGGGATATCAAAGGCTGCGGAGTGGTGGTTGACGCCCTGCTCGGGACGGGGCTGTCGGGCGAGGTGACCGGACTGTACAGGGAGGTCATAACGCTCATAAATGAGGCCGGTTGCCCCGTTCTGGCGGTGGATATACCGTCGGGTTTGGACGGAACCACGGGGTTGCCGTTGGGCGCTGCGGTGATAGCGAACACCACCGTCACGTTTCAACTGCCGAAGAAGGGTTTTGAGAATTCGCGCGCCCGTTACTACACCGGAGAGGTGAAAGTCGTGGACATCGGGATACCGCTGCATCTGTATCCGAACGCCGAGGCCCGGTAGGAGTTTACGACAGAAACGGCCATGGCAAGCATTCGCACGTTCATTTCCATCAACCTCGATGGCTCGCTCCATAAGACTTTGGGTGAAGTGATAGAGCGGTTTGCCTCATCGAAGGCCAGTGTGAAATGGGTTCCGCCTGAAAATGCCCATTTGACGTTCAAGTTTCTCGGCAATATCGATGAATCCAGTTTGCCGGGAATAGTCGCGGCCTGTGAAAAAGCCGTTCACGGAACGAAACCGATCGATGTGGAAGTGAGGGCCGTCGGCTGTTTTCCGAATATGAACCGCCCGCGAATCGTCTGGCTCGGGGTAGAGAAGGGGCGGGAGGAATTGCGAGAACTGCAGCAAAAGATTGAGCGCGAACTTGAAAAAATCGGGTTTCCCGGGGAAGAGAGGGAATTCAAGGCGCATCTGACCATTGGCCGTGTGAAAGGCAGACAGGGAATCTCCAAATTGTGCCGGCTCCTTGAAGAGGACAGAAACGTGTTCATTGGGTTAATGCGGGCCGACAAGATATCCATTATGAAAAGCAAGACGTTACCGTCCGGTCCCGTGTATACCGAATTGAAAGCCATTCCTCTTGGCTGAGCGGGAACCGGGCATCGCCACGTTCATGCGTCAGACCGTTCCGGGCGCGCAATCTCCCGGGAGTTTTTTATTAGCTTGAAAAGTGTCACCATATCCGGTAGAATGACGGCAAGCGCCGGGGTTTTGTTTGGAACTGTTTCAAAGACCACAGAGGGAGAGGATCGAGCATGGGCAGCAGGGAAGAGAAGGAGAAAACACTCGGACTTACGATATCGCAAATCGAGAAACAGTTTGGCAAAGGCGCCATCATGAAGCTGGGCGAAGCCGCAAAGCTCTCGCATGTTCCTGCAATACCGACCGATATCATTTCCCTTGACCGCGCCTTGGGCGTGGGCGGCATCCCGCGGGGCAGAGTGATCGAGATTTTCGGTCCGGAATCGTCCGGAAAAACGACGCTGTCGCTTCACATTGTCGGCCAGACGCAGAAGCATGGCGGTGTGGCGGCGTTTATCGACGCCGAGCATGCGCTCGACCCGGATTACTCCCGGACCATAGGGGTGAATATTGACGATTTGCTCATCTCGCAACCCGACAGCGGCGAGCAGGCGCTCGAGATAGGCGATATGCTGGTTCGAAGCGGAGCGGTCGATGTTGTTGTGGTCGATTCGGTGGCGGCTCTCACGCCGCGCGCCGAAATCGAGGGGGAAATGAGCGACCAGCAGATGGGCCTGCAGGCCCGCCTGATGTCGAAAGCGCTGCGCAAGCTCACCGCTTCCATCAACAGGTCGAAGACGACTGTCATCTTTATAAACCAAATTCGTGAAAAGATAGGAGTCATGTTCGGGAATCCTGAGACCACCCCCGGCGGACGCGCGCTGAAGTTCTATTCTTCGCTCCGGCTGGATGTCAGGCGTCTCGGAATGCTGAAAGAAGGGCAGGACACCATCGGAGCCCGCACCCGCGTGAAGGTGGTCAAGAACAAGGTGGCGCCCCCGTTCAAGGAGGCGGAATTTGACATCCTGTTCGCTGAAGGCATTTCGAAGGAGAGCAGCCTGATTGACCTTGCCGCCGAACAAAAGGTGATAACGAAGAGCGGCGCATGGTTCTCATACAATAACGAGCATATCGGCCAGGGTCGAGAGAACGCCCGCAAGTTCCTCCGCGAGAACCCGGACGTGTTTCAGGAAATCGTCCTGGAAACAAAGAAGCGTCTCGGCATGATCCCGTCTGAAGCTTCGAAGAAGGAGTAAAGGAACAACGCTGGGGCAGCGGGGACAGTTTCATTACGGCCGAGACACATTGCATTGAAGAAGAGGAGACAAGACCGGTGAAAATTCAGGCTGCAAAAGTGGATAAGGAAGGGCGGGAAGTGGTTCTCGTGAAAGTGGACAAAGATGTCATTGACGTTCCCGGCAGGGCGAGAGATTTCATCACCGTTCTGAGAGAACTGTTTCCGAACATGGCGATCATTCTCGTGGCCCGAAATACGAAAGGAAAGTTGTTCTTTTTCGGGCGCCCGGACATTGTCGACCAGATGGGTGAGGTCACCGTGCGGAACGCGGAATGGAGCGAATACACGGTGGAGGCGAAATTCGGCCAGGATGATGCAGGCGCGACCGCGAACTGAACATTCTTTTGCGCCGCTCTGTGGCTTGACAAGATACATTCTTTTGTATATGGTTATGTATATTCCTTGTATGTGTTTCTGCTTTTTTGGTCATTATTCATTCCGGTAGCATAGTATTCATTAATTTCAGAATCCTTCATCCGAACCGTCAAGAATCATTCCTGTGCTTGTTGTCAGTGTGCGCGCTCATTTGTGTTTTCGTGAGACACGTTCGAGAAGCAGGGGGGTTCGAACCATGTTATTCAAGAAAAACAACAAGAGACGGGTCCTTGTTGCGGATGACGACGAGGACTTTTTGAGTGCGATACGGGCCGTGCTCGAATTTGCCGGTTTCAAAGTCGACACGGCGGATGACGGGGAGGCGGCCCTTAAGGAAATGAAGAAAAATAAATATGACCTTCTGATACTGGACCTGTTTATGCCGAACGTCGACGGGATCAAGCTGTTTCAAATGGCGAGAAAGAGCAATGCGTACAGTTCGGTCCCGGTTCTCTTCGTTTCGGGCTGTCCTCCCGGCGGCGATTTCAATGGCCAGCAGAAGGAGATTGTTGACAGCGCGAGCGGCTACATCCAGAAACCGTTCCAGACGAAGGTATTCCTCGAAAAAGTGCGAACGGTGTTGGATGGGCCGAAAGCCGCACGCCGCACTCCCTGACGTTTCACACTACTTCCGCGCCGCCGGCAATGTTCATGGCAATCCCCGTGATATTGTCGGCCTTGCAGAGGAACACCACCCCTTCCCCGATGTCTTCCGGCTTTTGCGGGCGTCCCAGAGGAGTTTCCTTCATTACGAATGCGTCAAAAGCCTTTTCGACCTCGACACCCAGAACGGCCGAGGCCGCAGGGGCCAGCCCTCCCTTCCACATCGGGGTTTCCAGAAAGCCGGGACAGACCGCATTTACGGTCACGTTGAAGGGGCCGAGTTCGGCGGCAAGCGACTGTGTGAGGGATATGACGCCGGCCTTTGAGGCGCTATAGGCGGCCACTCCGGCGTGGCCGCGCTTGCCCGCTATCGACGAGATATTGACAATGCGCCCGAGCCGTTGGTCTATCATATGGGAGGCCACCGCCTTGCAACAAAAAAACGTTCCCTTGAGATTCACGTTCATTGTGGCGTCCCACTGCCATTCCTCGAGCGCAAGAACGGGCATCGCTATGATAATGCCTGCGTTGTTCACGAGAATGTGGAGTCCGCCAAGCTCTTTAAGCGCCTGCCCGACCATGTCGGTAACTTGTGCCCACTCGGTCACGTCGGCCCGTATGGCGGCCGACCTCACACCGTGTCGCTCGACTTCCTGCGCGGTTCTCTCGAGTTCATCGTGGCCGGCAAGCTCGTAGTCGGGAGAAAATCTCCCCTTTCCGCCAATGTCGGCAACCGCGACGTGCACTCCCTCCGCAGCCAGCGAGAGCGCGATGGCGCGTCCGATTCCCCTGGCTCCTCCGGTGACAAGGGCGCATTTTCCATGTAATTCCACGGGTTTTTCCTCCATTCATCACTCAACCAGAAACAACATCGGCACGTACGAGAAGAAGGTTGGCAACACAAGCACTCGAGGGTTCGCTCCCGCCGATCTCATCGCGCGGGCCAGCGCTTCCTCGAACGTGGGGGCATATTCGCCTCCCACCGATTTGGGCGCGTCAGGGTTTTCGGCGGTTGCAATAATCACGCTTCCGGCGTGGTCGAGCGCATACTGGCTTTCGTTGAACAGCCATATCGGGTGAACGGGATGGTACGCGTTCTGGCGCCGATATTTTTCCACGAGGCTTTTGTCGGAGTACAGGGACTCGAAATACCTCTGCTCCAGTTCGCCGGCGGAGCCGGCCTCATTGAACAATTCGAGAGCCTTTGCGTAGGAGGGATGCTTCTCCGGGTCAATATGCCCGTCGCACTTGCTTACAAGAATCAGCGTGCCGCCTTCCCTGAGAATGGGCTTGTGTCGCCAACTTCTCAGAATCGTTGTCGCGGCTATCATGTTAATGATCGGATTGCGCGTGTCGCCGTAAAAATAGTATCGGGGAAGTCCCGCGATTATGATGTCGGCCTGTACCGAGCCATGCAGGTGCTGCCGGTCGGCGCATTCCCATTGAGGTTCCTGGATTTCCTTGTAATGACCGGCGAAGAATCCGGCCCAATTGCCGGTCGGGTCGGGGACACCGTTCAAATAGAAAATCTTTTTTCCAATATGTTCCTCGATGCGGTCCATGACAGCATCCTTGTGGCGCCGGTAGGCGTGCGTTCTCGGGTCGCTGTGGGTCGATTCCGGCGACCCTATCACCGAGAACCGGTGGTGGGAATAGATGCTGCGCGCGCTTCCGAGCCCGACAACGACGCCCTCTCCGCTGTAGCCACCCCAAAGTAGAGGAATGACCGAGCCGGCATATATCGTGAGGTCCGAATCAACGAGGACGCGATTATGCTCGACGAGGTCGCCGAGCCGTGAGGTCCCCATCTCCACGAGCGTCTCGGGGTCGTGCGCGTCGTGGTTAATGAACCGGTCGGGCCAGAATTCGTCCACAAGGGCATCCGGCAGCACGGGATATTGTCCGCGATAGAATCCGACAAAATCTTCTTTCGGCGGTTTGTCGTGCGTTCCGTTTGCGCTGACAAGCCTGATGTTTGCTCTTTTCACGCCCGCCCGCTCGAGTTCTTCGACCAGGACCGGCACAGTGAGGTACTTGGGGCCGTACTTCAGCGGGTCGTCAAACGCGATTGCCACCGTGCTGTTTGCATTGACCAGTTCGGGAAGCGGCGGCATGCCGAGCGGCGATGAAAGGGCTTCACGAATTGCGCTCACGGGGTCCTCGAGCGCGGGATAGTCCGGCTTCGGCTCCGCCTGAAGCACAACCGAATTCGCCGGGACCGAAATCTCGATGGGCTCTTCCCACCGGTCAACAAAAAGCTTCTTTTCCGTCATTTCTCCATTCCTTGCTTCGACTGCGGATGCTTTCTTCGAAATTTTTCCGAGAGCATAAGGCGCCAGGTCGACAGTATTTCAGGTTGCGAGGGCGAATTCGCGCACGGGAGAAACCGCAAAATTATAATGCGCGCGGGAAATTCGTGTCAACGCCTTGACACGCCTTGAGGGACGGGCATTGCGCCGAGAAGGCGGGGAGGAGACCGTGAATCTGTCCCATGGGCGGAGATTCGTCTCCGAATTTAAGGTGGGGTCGAGCTGAGGACCCTATTTTCCGAACGGACAAATCGGATATCGGCATTCCGGACAGTCGAGGCAGAGTCCGCCGTGCCCCAGCCGGGCGAGTTCCGTTCTGTCGATGCGCTCTCCCGCGAGAACACGGGGAAGGATGAGGTCGAATACGGTCGTCTTATGGTACAGCGCGCAGGCCGGCACACCCACAATCGGAACGGGGCCGTCGCCCTGATTCCCTTGAATGTATGCGACGAGCAGCATGGCGCCCGGCAGGACCGGCGAACCGTACACGAGGTCCTCGGCGCCCAGTCTGCGGATTGCGAACCTCGTCACGTCATCCGGGTCAACGGACATTCCGCCGGTCGTCACGAGAAGATTGGCGCCCGAATCCAGACACTCCCGGACGCAGCGCTCGATCTGCTCCTGGTCGTCGGGCGAGTATTTCGTTGTTACGACCTCCCCTCCGAATCGCTCGACTTTTTCGCGGATAATCGGCGCGAACGCGTCACGGATTCTCCCGTGATAGACCTCGTTTCCGGTTATGACCACGCCGGCGCGAGGCCGCGCCATCTTCTTGACCTCGACGATTCCGGCTCCGGCGGCCGCGACCGCGTTATCCACGATATGTCGCTTTATGACAAGAGGAATCGCGCGGGTGCCGGCGATGCGGTCCCCCTTCTTCACCACCGTGTTGGTGTGGAGGGTGGCGCACATGACCTCGGCGAGCATATTGAAGCGCATAAGGCTTTCGACGTTGACTTTCAGGAGGCCGTTCCATGCGGCAAACAGGTTGATTCGCCCTTCTCTGGGCTGGTCGTCGGAAACTACTCCGGGACCCATAACCGCCGCTACGAGCACCCAGGCGGCCTCATCCTCGTGCATCTCGTCGTCGGAGATCGCCAGCACGTACACCTTCTCTTTGCCCAGCCGCTGGAGATGGCAGACGTCGTCGGGTCGTATGATGTGCCCTTTTTTGAATGCCCTGCCCTTGAACTCTCCGGGTCGTATTTCGGTGATGTCATGCGCCAGCGGCATGCCAACCGCTTCGGCGACGGGAACCGTTTTGAACGTATCGCCGTAAAGAAGCTTTGCGCTTCCGAAATCGCCCTCACACATCTCTCGCCTCCTTTGCTTCGCGCGTGCCGGCGTTTTTATCGATAGGGACGGTCTTAGGACTGATTCGCATAACGGGCTACAAAAAAATTTTTTTGCCGGCAGTGTAGTAGCCGCCCTCCGCGCACGGCCGACAGAGAATCCTGCCCCCGGCCTGAATCTCGCGCCTGTCCTGCACGTGTTCGCCGCACTGCTCGCATTGCACTCGGCTGAGTGGACGGCCGGGCATGTCTTCGGGTTTCAGCTCGACTGCGACTTCCATCGCTTCAAAAAGTTCGTGTTCCGGCATGACCTTGTACGCTTCCAGTTGCGCCTTGTGCCTGTCGCTTATTTCGGGAAAGCGGGCCGCCGCAAGCCCGCGAGACTCCTCCCGGGCCAGCACACGCACCGCCCTGCCGGTGTTCAGATTGACGAAAGTCGCCGCCATTTTCCCGTAGTCCATGAACTTCAGCGTGCGTTTTCCCATCGAGCATCCTGTCACCGATTGAACGGCGTCGGTGGCGCACCGGTCCATCTCGACGAAGGCGATGATATTCTTTCGGTCATCGCCTTTGGGGTCTGATATACCGACTTCGCGCAGGCCGACCATGGACATTCGCACCCCAAGGACCTGTCCGGGGCACAGGTGTCCGTGGATTCTGACAGATTCCTCGAGTAATGACTGGAAATCCATTCTGTCGTCCGCAGCGCTCATTCCTGCTCCTTTTTCCAGCAAGTTCAGGCTGGCGTTCCGGGGAACCGGGCCCGAGGTCATCGCCCTCGGGGTATTCGGAAAAGATGTTTTCGGTTTCCTTTTCCGTTTTACCTGTGGACAGAAATTCGCTGTTCCTCAGTCGCCTTTCAACGAATTATCAGGCTTTTCCATCCTGTTTGTGGTTTTCGCAACGTCTATACAATCCGCCTGTTGCAGATGGCTCCTGCAGGCGCGTTTTTCAGGCGTTATTCTATATTGCATAACGCTCGTTGTCAAGCCGAATATCACGCCGTACAGGTTCCGCGGCCTCTTCAAAAACCGTACCCCGGCGCGGTTGAACCACTTGTTTGTGCGACAGGTGACGGAGATGTCGAAAAGATGGGAAAGAGGGCGGGAGGCGCCGCTTCAGAATTATCAATCGGTAAACCGGAAAACGGTCGGGCAGAACACGATAATGGTTGCAGTCGAGTCGGGGGGAAGCTCAGGCGTCTTTCTGCAGGTCGTCAATCAGCTTTTCGACACGGCTGCGTATTTCATCACGAACCTTGTTGAATTCCGGCTCGGGCATTTCCTTCGGCTCGGGCAAATCCCAATCGATTCTCATCTTTGCGGGAAGGAAGGGACAGGCATCACCGCAGCCCATGGTCACGATGGCGTCCCAGTCGTTCTCCGGCAGCGAATCGAATCCCTTTGACTTCTGGACGGAAATGTCTATCCCCGCATTTTTCATTGCCGCGACCGCTTTCGGGTTCACGATGCCGGAAGGCTGCGAGCCGGCGCTGAACGGCTCGATGGTCTCCCTGGCGAGCGCGCGGGCGAAACCTTCGGCCATCTGCGAGCGGCAGGAGTTCTCGACGCAAACGAAAAGGACTCTTTTCATGGTATCTCTTCCCGGGACTTCCTCCCGTTTCGGATAGCCATTAGCGCTATCAACCACTCAGGGCTTGCACGACACATGACAGACGCCGGCAGGCGTCTCGACCGCATATGGAAAGTATTTTCGCTTGAGCCACAGGGCCACGTTGACCAGACCGATAAGCACCGGAACCTCCACCAGCGGTCCAATCACGGCGGCAAAGGCTTCCCCCGAGTCTATCCCGAAGACGGCGACCGCAACTGCAATCGCAAGCTCGAAGTTGTTGCTGGCTGCGGTGAAGGAGAGCGTCGTGCTCTGCTCGTAATTGGCGCCAGCCTTCTTGCTCATATAGAAGGAAACGAGGAACATCAACACGAAATAAATGAGCAGCGGGATAGCGATCCTGACCACGTGCATGGGCAACTGCACGATGTACTCGCCTTTGAGCGAGAACATGACGACAATCGTGAACAGCAGGGCGATCAGCGTGATGGGGCTGATTTTCGGAATGAATTTCTGCTCGTACCATGTCTTGTCTTTAAGGGAAATCAGGCTGAACCGGGTAATGATGCCCGCGATGAAGGGAATGCCGAGATAGATGAACACGCTCTCGGCTATCTGGCCCATCGAGACATGCACGGCCAGTCCTTTCATCCCAAGCAAGCCCGGAAGGATGGTGATGAAGATATACGCATACACCGAATACAAGAGAATCTGGAAAATCGAATTGAAGGCCACCAGCGCGGCGGCGTATTCCGTATCGCCCTTGGCGAGGTCGTTCCACACAATCACCATCGCGATGCAGCGGGCGAGCCCTATCATGATGAGGCCGACCATGTATTCCGGATATCCGCGCAGGAACAGCACCGCCAATACGAACATCAGGATGGGTCCCACCACCCAGTTTTGGACCAGTGAAAGCGTAAGCACCTTCACGTCCTTGAATACGCGGCCGAGTTCCTCATACTTCACTTTCGCCAGCGGAGGATACATCATCAGTATAAGGCCGATCGCGATGGGAATCGAAGTGGTTCCCACCTGGAATTTCGTGATGAATTTGACGATGCCGGGCGTGAAGTACCCCGAGCCCACCCCCACAATCATCGCGAGGAAAATCCACAACGTCAAAAAACGGTCCAGCAGCGAAAGCTGCCTTGCAACACTTTTGTCAGCCATCTTTTTGGTCCCTTTCGACAGTTTGTTTGCCCGTTTCAGTTGCCAATATACTGCGTTTTCCTGTTAGCGCCGGGGCCTGCATGGGTTATTCCTTGAGATGAAGGCCTCGAAGGCGGTATTTTCTCCGAGGCGACGTTGGCTTTCGTCTCGATCGGATTCAACGTTCGTTTTTCTTCTTCCTATCTGATGCATGATCCGCAGCGGAAAAATCCTCCGCGGTCGCTCAGGAGATCCCGTCTCTCGTTGCGCCGGCCTTCGGGTCCTGCTGCCATTAAAGTGACTCCGCCAACTTGTTCAGCGCTTTCAGACCCCTGACGTCTCCACTTATCAGGGGGAAGGTAAGGACGGGGACGCCGAATTTCTCTCCGATATCTTTCAGATATGCCATTTGCATGTGCCTGCGACGTTTAAGAAAGTCATTGAGGCATACCTCCTGAGTGAGCGCCATGTTGGCCACGACCAATTGAACGCCGATACCGGCCTCTTTCAGGTCGAGCATCGCGCGATGAGACTCGAGAATAGGCGTGGATTCGGGATAGAGAACAAGGCAGAAGACCGTGTGGTTTTCATCCCTGAGCATTCGGATGATGTTGCTGAATCTGTTCTGTGACGCCTCCTTTTGGCCGGCGTTTTCGCCGCCCGAAACCATCATCTCGACTTGCTTTGCATAGTCAAACGGCAGGTCAAGCAGCCTCAGTGTGTGACCTGTCGGGGCGGTATCAAAGACTATGACATCATATTCTCCGGTTTCAAAGAACCGGGCAAATTTGTCAAAGGAGGCCATTTCCTCGGTGCATGGAGAGTTCAACTCCTCCTCCATCGCCATCAACATGTCGTCCGAATATTTCCCCCGCGCCTCGCTCAGCGCCCGTTGCTTATATTCTTTGAAGGCGGCTTGCTGATCTATCATAACGGCAGAGAGATTGTTCGCGACCGGCGTAGGCTCACTCCCTATGCTCTTGTCGAGGACCTCCCCAATGTGGGCCGCGGGGTCGGTGGTGACCAGCAAGGTATTAAAGCCCTGCTCAGATAGGTGGAGGGCCGTTGCGCACGAGACTGTTGTCTTCCCGACCCCGCCCTTGCCTGTAAAGAATATGGCCTTTGTCTCTCCGTTCGGATGGAAGAGGCGGTCGATATCCGGCTTTTCGAGGGGGAAATCCGGCTGGTCAGACACTGATTTCATTGCCCTGAAAGATGGTCTTCTGCCATTGAACAACTCATCTGCAACCTCTTTCAGCGACTCGGCCCCCTTCACCTCCCCATCTCTTAGCGCCACATGCCGCTTTGGTCTCTCGACCACTCTTTCTGTTTCTTGAATGATTTTCCGCTGTTCTGTGCGAGCTTGAACGAGAAAATCAGTATCGCATATCTCGTCTGCGAGAACACCGTTTATGACCACTTCACCTAGCTTGATGCCAATGGTCGCAAGCTCCGACGCCGTCCTTTGAGTTTCATAGAGGGAAAGCTTGTCGGGTTTCATCACAAATATGAAAGTGGTCTTCTCGGGGTCTCTCAGCAGCGCTGTGGCCGCGTTGTACTTGTCCTTTGATTCCTGAATGGCCTGAACGGGCCCGAGACATGTTTGGCCGCTGCCTTTAGCGGACTCCTCTATGTGTTTTGACCAGTCCACAGGAAGTTCAAGGAGTCTTATGGTGTGCCCCGTGGGCGCGGTGTCAAAGACGATGACGTCATACTCGTCCGTTTCCATGAAGTCGATGAACCTGTCAAAGGAGGCCATCTCCGTCGTACAGGGTGAATTGAACTGCTCCTCGAGTGACGCGATTACATCGTCGGGCATAACCTCCCTGAAAGGACCGATTATCCTCTCCTTATATTCCCTGGTGGCTTCGTCGGGGTCTATCTCCATTGCAAAGAGATTATCCACCCCTTCGATTGGCCTTATCCTGTGGCCAATTTCTTGCTCGAACACATCCGACAGATTGGATGCCGGGTCTGTCGATACAATCAATGTTTTTTTGCCTTCAGCGGCGGAATGAATGGCCGAAGCGCACGCAATTGTTGTCTTTCCAACCCCGCCTTTGCCTGAAAAAAACAGGTAGTTCGTCACGAATTTGCTCATATGTCTCACCTTCTCGATTACTTCTTCTTCATCAGCCGCAACAGGAAGAAGATGTCCCCCTGATCACAAAACCGTTTGCATAGTCGATAGTCGCATTGGAGAGTTGCTCGTGCGCGGTTGGCTCTACGAAGAGCTTCAAATCTCCAGCTTCAATTATGTCGTCGCCGTGTTCGCCGTTTTCCGACACATCGAGTCCGTACGAGGGACAGCATCCCCCTGCGGAGACAAAGATTCTTATGGCATATCCTTCTTTGTCTGACTCAATGAGTAGTTTCCGAAACCGGTCTCGAGCTGCTTCGGTAATTTCCAGCATTTCAAAATCTCCTGTACTATGCCATCTTCAGTGCTATTGGTTTCCCGTCTTTTAGCGGTTCGATTCCAAGGGCTTTGCACAATTCTTCGTATGTGGGGTATTCTGCGGTCTTGGAGACCTCTCCATTCACTATGGTCACTGGAAGCGCCTTCTTACCCTTTTCGCGAAGGAGGGCCGCCACTTGTTTGTTTGCCATCACCGCGTTGATTTGCTGCGACAGGTTGAATCGTTCCACCTGCACGCCCTGTTTTTTCAAAGCCAGAATAGCATCGTTCAGGCGAACCTGAACGGAATCGACCGCCGGCCCGCAAAGCCCTGTGGAACAACACATCGCCGGGTCGTATATTTCAACTTTCATGTCCATTGCTTCCTCTCCTGGAAACACTCCTTGGCATTCCGAAAATGATTTGCTCTCAGCGCGGAACATCGGTTGCGGGTTATCAAGGGACTGGCCCTTCCCGATTGATTCCCTTAAGGCGGTCGCGGTATATCGCCATATGGCGATGTGTCAGAAAAATCATGGTTGCGCAGCTCGCATGCATCTATCATCAGCGCTTGCCGTAATCGTGCCAGGTCAGCCTGAACAGTGGCGTCATCGTTCAGCCAGTTGCGCAAGAGCCCCAAATGCGCCTGATCGAAATCGTTGCGTCTCTTCCGCGAAATGCTGTAGTAAATCCATGTTCCATCACGCCTGGCTTCAACAAGCCCAGCCTTCTTCAACACCGACAGATGTTTTGAGACCGTGGGCTGTTTGAGGCCGAGCACCGCCATGATCTGGCACACGCACAGTTCCTGTTCGCCGAGCATCTTCAGAATTCGCGCGCGATTCTTATCGGCCAGGGCCTTGAACACCTTCGTGTATTCCTGAACAGAACTCATAATATATCACCAAAGAGTAATATAGCACATTCTCTTGGCCATGTCAAGTCCGGCAGTTTTCGGCACAATCCCTGGCAGCTTCTCCTTTTCTCGTCAAGACGAACATCCAGCCCCTGTGTTGTCCGTCTCCGCTCATCCAGTGCTTTTGAAACTCCTCGAAGGAAATCCTACAGTTTCTCCCGCAGTCCGGGTCGTTCAATATCAGGGATGTCGAATCATAGCCGACCACGACGGCAAAATGGCCCATTCCTTTGTCCAACGTGCGGTAGTTTACTATGGGGGGAAAGCCCCGCTTCAAGAACGCCTTTAGGGCGGCTATATCCGCCGCCTCCTGAATAACGCAAGCAAACCCAAACTTGCGACAGGCATTGGCGAACTTCTCATTAAGGGTACCGCGTTGCGGGTCGGTCTCCAGCAAATCGACGAGTTCTTCCTCAGACACCGCTCTTCCATGAAATTCCAAGACCATGCGCAAGGATGCCGGCCCGCAACTGCAGCCACATTCCTGTCTGTAATATGGCAGGTCAAGCTTCAAAATGGGAATCACAGTATCTGGACAAGTGCATTTGTCGCTGAGGTTCATAATTCACGCGCCCGAGTATTTGCCGCCTTTTTCGAGACTATTTCGGACAGCCAAAAGAATCTCACGCTTGTTCACCGGTTTGGTCAAATATTCAAATGCGCCCATGTTCATGAGTGTCAAGTATGACTCCCATTCTCCATGCGCTGTCACATAGATGACCGGAACACATATTTGTCTTCTCTTCATTTCCTCCATTAGCTTGGCGCCGCTGAGTCCAGGCAGCGTCAGTTCAAAGATGGCGAGGTCAAATCTCTCCGTCGACAAGAGGTTAAGAGCCTCATGGCCATCGCTCACCGTCGTGATCTGGCGGCCTGCCCCTTCGAGAATCACCCTCATTGTTTGCGCGGACGCCGAGTCATCGTCCACAAGGAGTATCGAGTGTTCGTGTTTCATGGAAACAGTGTCCATCGCAATATATTGTTAAATGGCTATGTATTTGACCCAAAAAAATTACGGGCTGCAAAGCTCGCGCGGGTCCACCTTTAGGACTTCCCGCAGCTTAGCGCGGTCGGTCCTGACAACGGGGTCGTCGTTCAGCCAGTTGCGCAACAGACCCAAATGCGCCTGGTCGAAGTTGTTGCGTCTCCGATGTGAGAGCCGATAGAAGACCCACGTGCCGTTGCGCCTGGCCTCGACGAGACCGGCCTTCTTGAGCACCGACAGATGCTTCGAAACCGTGGGCTGTTTAAGGTCGAGCACCGCCATGATCTGACAGACACAGAGTTCCTGTTCCTCGAGCATCTTGAGGATACGCGCGCGGCTGCGGTCGGCGAACGCCTTGAAGACCTTTGTGTATTCCTGTATGTTGTCCATGATATATTGCTAATGAGCAATATATCAGGTTTCCTGTCGCGTGTCAAGCATTCGCTACGAAACGACGCGGAAGATGTAAACAAGCGAGAGGTAGATTCCCACTGCGATGAAGACCGCACCCGTAACGCGGCGGGCCCAGAACTCGAATTGGGTGATGCGGTTGAACACACTCCCGACAGCGCGAAACCCGAGCGCGATCAACACGGCGAAAAGGACCACCGGCAATGCGGTCCCGATTCCGTAGAGCGACGGCAATACGATACCGGAGCCGGACTTCAGGGCGAGCGGGATGAGGCTGCCGAAGAACAGGGCGGCGGAGACGGGACAGAACGAGAGCGCGAACAGAATACCCAGGAGGGCGGGGCCGGCGAGCCCCATTTTCTCGACGCGCCCCCGCATCGTGTCGCTCATTCCGGGGAGGGAGAAGTTGAACCGGAGCAAATCCAGCAGGAACATGCCAACGAGGATCAGAACAGGCCCTAACGCTTTGTTCATATATTTCTGAAGCGCATGGGATATGTAGGGAGCGGATAGGAGGCTTGTGACCAGGAACACCCCGAGGAGCAAGTATGTCAACGCTCTGCCGGACGTATACAGGAGGCCGCTCAACAGGACATGGCGCGGATTCTCCACCCGCCTGCCGATGAACGAGATGGCAGCGATATTCGTCGCGAGCGGGCACGGGCTGATCGAAGTGAGAATCCCCAGCCACACCGCTGACACAATTCCGAGGAAAAATTCATTCATAGCTGCCTGCCAGATATTTTCTTGTCTCTTCCTGAATGTATGATGTGAAGGCCTGCCTGTTGCGAACGAGCTGCCATACCCGCGTGAGGTTTTTCCACTGTTTTTGCTGGCCGCCCCATATATCAGCAAGTACGACCGAACGGGTTGTCAACTCGTAATCCCGGATGAAATGCTCATTTTCAGGGATGTTTACGTTGACCGCCCGCCATTCCAAGGCGCCACTCTGCAATTCGTTTTGGAAACCATTTTTTATGGCGTCCTCCGCGTACGCCTCGATGGTCCGGCATGTCGAACAGCGAACCGTTCCATAGAAGTAGTAAGCGATAACCTTGTGTTCCGGTTGATGCGTCGCAGGTTTTTCCTGTTGCGTTGTCTCTATTGCTTGAGCGTCCTGCCGAGCCGTGGTTTCCGATGGTGTCGCAGGATTCTCTCTGTCTGTCGGTTCCATGCTTTGGTTGTCCTGGCCGGTCGCGACCTCCGGCATTGTTGCGGTTTTTGCCGGATGCGTTTGTTCGGCCTTTCGAACGTCTTGTTCGGCAGTGGCGTCCGCCGTCCGAACGGTCGTCGTGTCTCCTCGAAACTCACCGGCAACCAGGTAAACCACGCTCGCTCCGACGAACAGAAGCAGGACTATGGAAATGGCGCTCTTTATCTTCATAATCTCCATTTATCTCCTTTCCTCTTATGCTTTGAAATTGCCGACCGCCCCATGCTCGGTGGGGAGGACCCATCCCATTTCTCCCCTCGGATTCGGCGAGAGTGTGTGCGCGATATTCCCAACAGTTTCCCGAATTGCGCACTGATGTTATCCGGTTCGGTGAAATCCGTGCACTTCCACAAGACGTGTCCGTTCCCGTCAAGGACGACGAGAACGGGAATCATGAACGCGTTGAACTTGTCCAGCAGGGGCTTCGCCTTCTCGTACTGCAGCTCGTAGTCGATTGTCTCGAAAGTGACAGCTCCCGCGTATTGGTTTTCTATCTCTTCCACCACTGTTTCCGCTATTTCACACTGTTCGCGAGTGCAGTCACAGCTTAACGAATTCACGAACAAGATGGCAGAAACGGGGGTTATCGCACTCCCCGTTTTGTCGCGAGCGTCGGCGCTCTCACCGGCATGCACGGCCTCGCCGGCGCGGTTGTCCCGTTCCGACCTCATGCCACACGCCAAGGCCAAAACCCAGACCGCAATTGAAATTGCTGCGACTATTGGACCGGTCGCAATGCGTCTCTTCATCGCTTCTCTGTTTCGTCCTTAATCCATTCCCATATCTGGTTCCTGCTCGGGACCCGGCCGACCGATTTCACCTTCCCGTTGATGAGAAGCGCCGGCGTGCCGACCACCCCGTGTTCGGCGATTTGATTGATATCAGACACATGCTCGACGTCGGCCGGCGCGCCGATGTCAGTCAGGGCCGTCATGACCTCTTCGGTCAGGCGGTGACAGTTCGGGCATCCCGCCCCGAGAATTTTGATAAACAATCCTTCTTCTTTTTCTTCCTCGACCGGCTCGCCCACGTACCTGCAATATTCTCTGTGCAGCGCCTTCTCATACGCGGGCTCCGCTTTTTCGGGAATATAGTTTTTCATTGCGCGCATTTCCTCTACGAGCGCGCGTTTCAGCTCTGGTTCCTCGATAATATTCAGGGAGCGCACTCTTTCCAGCGCTTCATGCAGATTTCGCAACCCAATGCGGGCGCCGCCGACAGTTATCTGCGAAATCTTCGGCTCCTTGTAATCATCCATTCGAATCAGCCTTTCTCTTGAGATCCTTCAGGAGGGACGGCTCGCCCGCGCCGAACTCGAAGGCGGGCCTGCAATGTTTCGCCTCGGTGTAGACCGCGACCTTGGGGGCGATGCAATCGCGCAGATACTCGAGGGCCGCAGGCGCGTCTTCGTCAAGAAGAACCTGTCGAAGCTCCTGCACCTCGGTTGGTTCGAGGGAGATGGTCACCTTTTCCATTGTTCGCTCCTGTTCTTGAATCTCAGCCACATGACATATGCCCGCTTTCAACCTGGATACCGGCTAATCTTTCTTGGTCTCCGACATCTCCTTGTCCAGCCATAGGGGGTGATGTTTTTCGGCCCATGCGCGCGACACGCGGCCCGTAAACATTCCGCCAATCGTTCCGGGATTCGCCAATATGGCCATGTAGAGGTGAGCGATAGCCATCACGATGAAAAGAATCGCCGTTATGTCATGCACCGTGTAGCTGACCTGCGAAAGAGTTCGGCCGAACGTTTCCGGATACGACATAGCAGCGCCCGTGCCTGCCATGACGGCTCCGGCAAGTATCACAGACAAGATGTACAGTTTCTGTCCCGCATTGAATTTGTCGGCCGGGAGCGTGTCGCTTTCCGCGAAATATCCGCCGAGCTTCCCGAGCCATTGAATGTCATAAGAGCGAAACGCCGCGTTACCGGCCCAGCGCAGCAATATGAGCAACCCCACAACGGCAAACGCCACACCCGCAAATGGATGAACGGAACGAGCGGTTTTTTCGACGGCGGGCAGCAGCGCCAATGGGCTGTGCCTGCCCAGGAGAAAGCACATGCCGGAGATTGCGAGTATTGCGAAACTCGCGAGGAAGAGGTAATGGAGAAACCGCTCGACGGGCGTGAACCGGATGACTGTCACGTCGTCCGGCCTCGATTCGACTCTCTTTGGCCCGAAGATGACATAGTGGGCCAGCAAGAGGAACGCCACTCCGGCGAAAATCAGGAAACTCCATCCCCTCAGCGCGCGCTCGCGCCATTCGCCGAGGTTGACCGCGAGCCGGGAATATTCGAGTTCTTCATGCATTGGGACCGTGAGCCGTGCGCCCTCTTCGGTGAACGGGTTCTTCAGGACCTCCGCCGCAAAGAAATGGGAATCGGTCGAGTGGCATTCCGCGCATCCCTTCGCGCCCAATGCAGCGGCGGCGGGCGCCACATCGTGGCTGAGCTTGAAGACCGACCCATAGGGGCTGTATTCATACGGATGCTTTTCCAGAGTGCGGTATTGTTCGGGAGACCGATATAGTCTGTCACCGTTCACGAACACAACGTGTTTCCCTTCGGGCAAGGCGCTTTCCTCGCGCAGCGCTTCCGCGACCGACTCGATGATTGCGCTTATCTCGTCGGGCCTGTTCACTTCCGGATAGCCATCGCCGATATCATCGCGTATCTCGCTCAGTCGCGGAGAACGTGCCGGGTCGGCATTGTGGCTCGTCCACATCTTCACCATGTGCCTCATGAACGGCTGGCCGAGCGCGGGCTGTCCCTCGGTCTCGATTCCGACCCAGACCGCGTAGAGCCTGCTCAGCGGATAAATCTTTCCCTTGTACCATTCGAGATAGGGTTTATACGGCGCGGTCGGCTGAAATTCGGACGTGAATCGTGCCTTCTCGCCGTAGAAATTCCATGGCAGCATATCGGGTCCGTAGAACGACCATATTCGTTTGCCGAGCGGAACGAATGGTCCCGTGTTCCATACGGCGCTGTCCTGCACGAGCGCGGCCTTGACCTGCCGTTCGGGTATATGGCAAGCCTGACACGAAATCTTTTCCAAATGAAGCGGCGGGAAAGAGGCATGCTGGGGAACGGGCGCTCCCAAGTGGCCCTTGGCGTGACACTCTTCGCAACTCATCATCGTGTCGTCGAGGTCGTCGCGAACGAGTCCGCCCGGGTCGTCGCCTTTGGCAAACTGGTGAACTTCCTTTCCGGAAATTCGCGCGTCGCTCGCGCTGCTTCCGGCCGGGTGGCAGTCCACACATCGAAGCCCGGCGCGCATGTGCGCGTCCGTGCGCTCGTTCCATACGGTTCCCTTCTTTTTCCAGTCGGTTTCATGATGGCACTGCATGCATACCTGGCTTGCCGGTTCTCGCACGATGGAAATATCGGCATGCCCCTCGGAATCGAACCGCGCGCGGTCATAACGAACGTTCACCGGTCCGCCTTCCTTAACTGAGCCGATAATATCCGCGAATCCGGCTCCCGCCGTCGCCGCCCATTTGAAATTCAGCTTGCTCACCTGTTCGTCGCGGGCTTTCTTATTGTAAGTCGGCAGGTGGCACAGCAGGCAGTCGGCCTCGATTACCCCTGTCTCCGACCAGCGCGCCTTGTAGTAGTCGCCATCGAAATTGTTGTCTTCGCCCGGCGTCATTTCATTCGCCGGGTCGAGCATGAATGTGTCATACCTGTTTCCGGCGCGGTCCAGTTCCATGGGGCCGCCGCCCGGGTGGCAGACCGCGCATTGGAGCGTGAACTCGAACGAGGTCATGTCAATTTCTGTGGCGTTCGCATTCTGCTTTTTCGCCAACTGGCGAAAGATGGGCGCGGGCGTTCACCAGCGCCCTCCGTAATAGCCGGGTGTCGTCACCCAGTCGTACCGTTCGGCAAGTTCCCTGGTCACGGGTTCGCCTCTCCCGGCCTGAAAATGAAAGCCTTCGGTTATCCTGGCGTAGTCATGGCATCCCTGGGCGCCACAGGTCTGTTTCGGGCTGTACGGCCTGTCGGCGTTGACACCGGCGACGGGGTTTATTATTGCGCCGCCTTCGTCTCGCAGATGAAAAGGCGGGCACACGGCGACAGCGCTTGCCTTACCCTTTTCCAGTTCGGCGGGGGAGAGGCTCCGAGCATTGGCCCTTTCGGAAAAGCCCAAGCCGGATACGGCTTGGGCCAACAGGACCGTCAGGAAGATCACCGTTCCGCGACCGCCTCGGTTCAGCGCTGTGTGACTCCAACAACGAAATCTCGCCCGGTTGTTTTCCTTTGGCGCCATGCTCATTCTCCCATCAGTTCAAGAAGCTCGGTCCGCCCGTCCGCCCACTCGCCGCTCATGAGAATCGGACACTCCTGCGGTTCGGTCTGGCCGCTCGCGACCGCCGCCGCAAACGCCATGCACGTTGGTCTTCCACACTCGCCGCAATTCGTTCTCGGCAGCAGCTTGTACACATCCAGGGCCGACGGCGGGGTGTACATATCGAAGTTCGGCGTTATTTCGTCCTTGTGTTCGCAAACATAATGAATCTTTTGCTTTATCTCTCTCAGGCACAGCCATGCGTCGAGCAGGTCATCGGCCTTTGCAATCCCGATTTTGTCCCGGTACACGCTGATCATCCGGATTCCCTTTTTGTAGGTCAGGACCGGAACTTCGGGGTTGTATTCCGCGGACTTAACGATTGAATTGAGGTACGGCAACAACGCGCCGATGTCGCCCTCATGATGGGCAATCAACCGAATCCTGGTTTCATCGGCAAAACATTGCTCGATGGAGGCGAGCCAGATTTTCCGAACGGGGTCGCCATTTCCACACTTCGAGGAATGTGAATTCCATTCTTGCGATATCTCTCTTTTCCCGTCCGGCAACGGCCGCTCCAGGCTCGGCAGGTCGTATTGGCCGATGAATGGAATATTGTGAGCGGTGACGATTTCTCTCGTCCGATTTGAACATAGCTGGGGCGCCGATAGAGCCCAAACCAGAATCGAAGGGTCGGCCGAAGAGGGCGAAAACGCGCGGCACTCGATCCCTTGTTCTTGGGCCAACGCTATTGCCTGCTCACGCAGTCTTTCAGACTCGAAGAAAAGCGTCGTGCAACCCATTGTATCTCGGTTCATCGGCGCTCCTCCTCTTCGCTGGCGCTCCTTGTGAAGATGACGTACAGGGACGGCATCAGGAATAGAGCCACGAGGATTTCCATCAGCAGGCCTCCGATTGCTCCCGCTGCCATCGGCTGGAGCATGTCTCCGCCCTCCTCAAGAGCAAGGGCCAACGGGATAAATCCCACCAAAACGGCGATTGTGGTCATAACCCGGGGGCGGAAGCGAATCTTTGCCGCATCCACAACCGCCCGAACGGGCGAGAGCTTTTGTTTATCCTGTAACTCGCGGGCAAACGTCAGCAAGAGGACACCGTCATTTACGGTTGCCGCGACAACCACGAGCACGCCGATGACGACCGTGGCCCCGAGCGGCAGTCCGGCGAGGAGAAGCATGAAAACCAAGCCGGCCAGGCACACGGGGACACAGCCCAGGATGAGCGCGGGAAGTTTCAGGCTGTCGAACTGTATCGCCAGGGCGATGAACGAGAAGAAGAGGGCGAAAGCAAGGACTCCCAGAACCGTTTGCCTCATTTCCGCCATCATCTGAGCCTGCCCGCCGTAAGCGATCTCGTATCCGACGGGCCTGTCGTCTCCGGCTAATGCGCTCTGCAACTGCTTCAGGGCGTGACCAACGCTGACCCCGGCGGCGTCACCGCGTACGATGACCTGCTTGACCTGGTCTTCGCGCACGATTTCGACCGGACCGACCGCCTGAACAACCTGAGCGATATCCTTGACTCTGACGTAGCCGCCTTGCGCGCAATTGAGAGAGAGGTTCTCGATGTCGCGTCGGGCCGTGACTCTGGCCTCGGGTATCATCACGCGGATGTTGTAATACTCATCGCCGTCGCGGTACCGTGTCGCGACGGCGCCGCTGACGAGGGCCCGAATCGTGCTCGCAACATCCTCGACACACACACCGAGCTCGGCCGCCCGTGTCCGGTCGATGCGCACCTGATACTCCGGCTTGGTCATGTCCATTGAGACATAGACATTCGTGAAATACTTGAGCTCATTCATCGCGTCTGCAACGCGATGGGCGAGGTCGTAGAGCTTGTCCATTTGCTGGCCCTTGACTTTGACCTCGATGTCTGCCTCGCCGAGTTTCCGGATGCCCTTGACCTTCATTTGCATGGCCATGGCCTTGCCGCCGGGGACCGGAATCTTGGCAAGCATCGGACGGAGACGGCGGATGTACCCTTTCGTGCTCAGATCACGCGCTGCGCGCGGCACGAGCTGCAGATTGATTTCGCCCTCATTCGCAATTTCATAAGTGTACAAACCCCAGACCTTGCCGCCCGCGAGCGTAAACGCGCTTTCAACCAACTCATCGCCAATGATATGCTCCTCGATCTGCTTCAAAATCTTGTCGGTTTCTGCCACTGAGGCTCCGGTAGGCAATTTCACTTTAATCATTATTCGCCCGTCATCCATCTGTGGCAGGAACTCGGTGCCCAATTTTGGGACGAGCAGCGCGGCGCCGACAAGGATTATCAGGAATCCGACCAGTACGGCCCAACGCGCGCGGAGCACCCGTTCGAGAACCCCTCCGTAACCCAGAGTGACGCGCTCGAAGAATCGCTCGAACGCCGTGGCTTTGTGCGAACGGTCGCTCGCCTTGCCAAGAAGCAGCGTGGTAATCATAGGGGTAACCGATATGGCGACCACCAGGCTGATGAGGACGATGCCCGCAATCACAAGGATCAGCTCGCGGAACAGCAGACTGATCAATCCCGGCACAATGAGGAATGGGACAAACAGAGCGAGAAAGGAAACCGTCGCGGCTACAATGGCTGGTCCGACCTCTCCCGTGGCTTCGGCGCCGAGGCTTTCAACAGAGGCCGTGGGATTCCTGTGCCGCCACCGCGTGATGTTCTCGATGACAATGATCGAATTATCGAGCAGAACGCCGATGGCGATTACCAGTCCTCCGAGGGAGAAGATGTTGAGGGAGAATCCGGCCACCTTCATCAACCCGAAGTTAAGGACGAGCGTTATCGGCATTGCTAACGCCATTACCAGAACCTGTCGCCAGCTTCCCAGAAACAGGTACACAATGAGGATCACCAGGATGGCCGCTTCGACCGCCGCATTGCGCACGCCCTTGAGTGCGGCCTCGATGTAATCCGCTTGATTCTCCACCATACCCAGCCGTATCCCGGAGGGCAGAGAGGGGGTGAGTTCGTTGATTCTGCTGGTGACCGCCTTTGCAACTTCCACCGTATTGGCATTAGCCTGCTTGAGCACGCTGAGTTTGACGCAAGGCTTGCCGTCGAGTCGTGTGATGACCCGAACCTCCTCGTGCGCATCGACGACCTCCGCGATGTCATCCAGCAAAACCTTGGAATTCCTCTCACGTGCCACAACAACCGACCGTATCTCATCGAGATTCCGATATTCGCCAACGGTTCTCGCAATTATTTCACGCTTTCCGGCCGTCACACGGCCGCCGAACTGCTCGACATTTTCCTCGCGGAGACGGCTAATGATGGAGGCGAGCGTCAGCCCGTGTTTCTCGAGGGCATCGGGGTCGAGATGCACTCGAATTTCGCGTTTGAGCCCCCCCACGATTTCTGTGCCCGCAACACCCGGCACGGCCAGCATCTGGTCCTGAAGCCAGTTGTCCACCCACGTGCGCAGTTGAACCAGGTCCCACTGCTCGCTGCTGATGGTCATCTGCACAACAGGAAGCTGCGACGGGTCCGCCTTGATAATTATCGGCGGGTCTATGTCATTGGGGAGCTCGCGGGCAACGCGCGCCATTGCTGCAAGGGCATCCTGGTAGGCGACATCCACGTTGACCCCATATTTGAAGTTGGCCTGTAAAGTATACATCCCCTCGATGGAGGACGACTCGAGATAGTCCAGATCGTCGACTGTGGCCATCTGGCGCTCGATGGGGTCGGCGATGTTCTTGTCAATTTCCTCGGGTGTCGCGCCTTGCCACCAGATATGCACCTTAATCATGGGGTAGGTGATGTTCGGCAGGAAATCGACGGGAAGGCGCAAGAGACCGTATATTCCCAGGACCACCAAAGCCGCTAAAAGAGAACTGGTGGCCAGGCGACGCCGTATGGCATACTGGGTCAGTCTCATTGAGTTCCTTCTCCTCGTTTGACGCCTGAGACGGCGGAGGGGCCTTGCATTGACGGCGACTGCGCGTTCTTTCCCTCTTCTTCAACTCTCACTGCCATCCCATTCTTAAGTTTTTCAACACCCGCAACAACGACCTTCTCGCCCGCGCTGATTCCCGAGAGAATCTGCACACGCCGGCCTTCCTCGATTCCGGTTTGGACTTTTCGCCGGACGACCTTGCCTTCTGCGACGACATAAACGATTTGTTCTCCTTCAGCTGTTACGACAATGGCGTCCCGGGGGACGGCAACGGCGTGTTCGACGGATCCCATGACTATCTCGATCCGGGCAAACATGCCGGGCAGGAGAGACACGTTCTCTGTGGGTTGAAGCTCGATCATGCGAGTCCGCATGCGGGGGTCGAGTTCAGGATAGACGCGGCTCACCAAAGCCTGAAAAGAATCCGTTGGATATGCGTCGAACGTCACTCTGGCCGACATGCCCTCTCGCACGGAAGCCGCGCTGGCTTCGGGGACAGCAACGCGGACGACCAAACTCTCCGGGTCGAATAACTCAACTAGCGCCGTCCGCGGAGCAACGTAGTTGCCCTCCATAACAAGGACTCGCGATACTATGCCGTCCCACGGCGCGAGAATCTGGTAATCCCTTGCGCTTTCCTCGGCCTCGGCGAGCCGGGCTCTGGCGCGCTCATGGTTTGTTTTGGCAAGGTCGAGCTGGTCTCCCGCTAATGCTCCCTGGGCCACCAGTTGCTCGATGCGCTTGAGTTCTTCCTCCTCTTTGCGCAATTCCTCGCGGGCGGAGGCCAGCCACGCATTCTTAGCCGCCTTACGACCAATCGTCGCCAAAACGTCTCCCGCCCTGACCCGGTCGCCCTCGCGCACCTTTACAACCTGGATCGGTCCCTCGGCGGGAGACGCCAGGCTTGCGACGCGCACGGGCTCCACCGATCCGGTGAGAGTGAGTGTTCGAGATAGAGTTTGTGTTTCCACCGTTTCGACGGTGACAAGCGGAGGCTGCTTTTTGGGAATGGATGCCGCCGCGTCCGCGTCCGCGCTGCCGCGTCGCGAGTGCGCCCTTTTGAGAGCGATCACACACGTCAGGATCGCGAGAGCGGCAACCAGAATAATAATGTGCTTCTTCTTCATGCGTCCTTTCCCGTGGCCAGCCGCAATTGCGCCACCGCTGTGTTGTAATCGGCCAGCGCCCGGTAATAGCCGGTCTCCGCTTCGAGGAGGGCCGACTGCGCGTCGAGAACGTCCACGATGGCGCCCTTGCCAAGCTCGTATTTCAGGCGTTCTATCCGTAGGCTTTCCTGAGCCTGCGCGATAGCTTTTTCCGTCGTCTTGACTCGTTCCTTGCCGGAGTCGATGTTGAGGAGACTTGTTTCCACATCAAGACGTATCCGCAACTCGAGTCTGCGGACTCGCTCTTCGGCGGCCGCCAGTCTGGCTCTCTCCTTGCGAATGCCCGCCTGGATGCTTCCTCCCTCGAAGAGGGGCACGCTGACAACGACCGCCGCCTGGCCCACGTCCTCGGAGTCGTCCGCTCCCCGCGGGGCGACCGAATCGGTCGCCCAACGGCCTCCGTAGGAACCTTGGAGCGATACGGTAGGCCACCGCTCAGAGCGGGCGATATCCACGCGTCTTGCCTGAGCCTCCGCCTCGTGGCGCGCGGCCAGATAATCCGCTCGAGATGCGAATGCTTCCGCCAGGCTTCGCTCCAGGTCGGTTAGCGCCTCAATAAATTCGAGCGGCCCCTGTACGGATATCTCAGCCGTGTGCGCTTCCAGTCCCATCAGAACAGCCAGCAAGCGGAGCTGGATGGCCAGGACATTTCGCTCCCTGACCAGTCGCTCGCCAATTTCGGCGAGTCGCACCTCGGTCCGCAACAAGTCAACTTTGGCCGCTTTCTCAGCCGCGAGCAGGTCCTGCACCACCTTGCGGTGTTCTTCAAGCGCGCCGTAGGAAAAATTCACGGACTCGACGACAAGCTCTTGGGCGAGAATGGCGTAGAACACGGCTGAGACGTCGAAAATCAATTCCCGCCGTGTCCGCGTCAAGCGGTGTTCTTCCACGATTCGCAGAAGGTCCGCGGCCCGAATCTCGTTTGTAATGCGCCCTCCCGTGAAGAGGGGCAGACTCACGACGAGGTCGCTTGTGAGAATCTCATCGCTGAAGGCGCTTGCTTCCTGCGGCTTGCGAGCGGGCACCAGACGCTGGTCGTCGAGGGAGTGGGTGTAGGCGCCAACGGCGCTCACCTGTGGCCAGCGCTGACCGAAGACTTCCTCATGCGCCGCCCGGGCTGCTTCCACCTCCCACGTTCCCGCGCCTATGTCGGGGTTGTTCGCCAAGGCGAACTGAATCGCCTGTTCAAGGGTCAGCGGCCCAGCTGAAATCGATGCGGAAGATTCCTCGCTTGGCGCGAGACGCGAGGAAAGAGTTTCGGCCTCGGTCGTCCCATAGGAGCGAACAGGAAGCGCTGACGCGCACCCCACAAGTGCGATGCTCAAAGCAAGAACGCCGATAAGCCCCATTTCGCGCTTAGGCTTCGAAAAAGCAAGCAATATCTTCTTATTCAACTCTCCCTGTTTTCCCTGAAGATAAGGCAACGCGCTGCGCTCGCATATGACGAGCAAGCGGACCATGCCGCTTACTGTCCTGTTCTCTGCCGCCATGTGTCCCTAATTTCTTTCAGCATGCTGAGCGGAGGAAACGCTATGGCCTGAGAAGGACAGAGACCGGCGCATGTGCTGCATTCGACAATGCAATTGTATGGTCGCGCCGCGACGGGCCGTTCGTCCTTCTCTTTCCAGTCATACGTGTTGTGCGGGCAGAAATCGAAGCATGTCTTGCATCCGTCGCATTTTTCATAATCCACGGTCGGATACCACGGTATCTCCTGACGCGGGATGCCTTCCCATTCCAGTTGGTCCATGTTCTCTTCTCCTATTTCTTGAGCCATTTCTCGATGTCGGCGGCCTTCGGAACTTTGCCCTCGGTCTTCTTTTCGCCGTCGACGAAGACGGCAGGCGTGAACATCACGCCGCGGTCCACGATTGAATCGATGTCGGTCACGTGCTCGATGGTCGCGTCGACGCCCAGTTGCTTCACGACTTTTTCGACTTCCTGCCCGGTCTTCTGGCACTTCGCACAGCCGGGTCCGAAGATTTCGATTTTCATTCTCTTACACCCCCTTCTCCGGCGCGTCACCCTGCGAGAGCGCCGTAAATCATCCCGCAGGTTGTCGCCATAATTACAACGAGTCCGCAATACACAAGTGTTTTCTGCGTGCCGATTACGCTTCGGATAACGATCATGTTCGGCAGGCTCACCGCCGGCCCGGCCAGGAGCAGCGCAAGCGCCGGCCCGTCTCCCATGCCGCTGCCGATGAGTCCCTCGAGTATGGGCACTTCGGTGAGGGTGGCGAAGTACATGAACGCCCCCGCAAAAGACGCAAACAAGTTCGCCCAGAGCGAGTTGCCGCCCACAAGCCCGGCGACAACGCGGGCCGGGATGAGCCCGTTGTCGCTTCCGGGACGCCCCATCAGCATGCCGGCCGCGAGCACGCCCGCGAACAACAGCGGAATTATCTGTTTGACGAAGAACCAGGTCGAATCGACCCATTCCGCAAGCTCGTCTTTCGTGAACCAGCGCCAAAGCATGATCCCAAGAACCACAAGCAGGCCGATCGTGAGCGGCCACTTGATTTGATACACCGCGTCCCAGAATCCGACGGGCTGCTCGGGCTTGCCCCACGCGGCAAACACCAGGATAAGCACCATGGTCAGGAAATACAGAATCGTCTGGCCGAGAGGGCGCTCTTCGTCCTCCGCCACGACCATGCCGCCGTTTGCTCTTTTTTCGGCTTCTTCTTTTCGATAGATTCCGGCCATGATGAGGCCGATTACCACTGCAAATATTACCGCGCCCACCGCTCGCGCGAGCCCCAACTGCCAGCCCAACACGCGGGCGGTCAGGATAATCGCAAGCACGTTGATCGCAGGGCCGGAATAGAGAAACGCGATGGCGGGGCCGAGGCCTGCGCCGCGTTTGTGAATTCCCGCAAACAGGGGGAGCACGGTGCACGAGCACACGGCGAGAATCGTTCCCGACACCGAGGCGACCCCGTAGGCGACCACCTTCTTTGCATTGGCGCCGAAATATTTCATCACCGCCGCCTGCGAGACGAAGCATGCGATCGCGCCTGCGATGAAGAATGCGGGCACGAGGCAGAAGAGCACATGCTCGCGCGCGTACTCTTTGGTCATATAGAACGCTTCGACAAGGGAACTCTGAAATCGAGGATGAGCGACGGGAAGAAAATAGGCGATTATGAATCCCGCCACAATCAGGATAAGTTTTGTTCGTTCTTTCATTCAAGCACCTTCATTCACGTATGGCCAAAAGGCCGTGGGATTTATCAAAAAAAGCTTTGTCAGGGTGCCAGGATTTCCTGCTGCGCCTTCAGATTCTCTTCCATAACCTGTTCGACGCATTCGAAAAAACTGAGCACGCAGGGCCTCGCCAGCCGATAGAAAGAGCGCTGGCCATCCTTCCGGTCTTCCACCAGTCCCGCCTGTTTCAGAATCGAGAGGTGCTTCGAGACCGTCGACTGGTCGCTGCCGATGAGTTCCACGAGGTCGCACACGCAGATTTCTCCCCGCTCGTTCATGGCGTCTACCATCATGAGTCTGCTCGGATGCGCCATGGCCTTGAGGATGCGCGCACGCATTTCGTAGAGTTTCTTTCTCATTTCATTGTTCTCCTCTTTCATTCCTATATGGTTATAGTGCCATATTTGCATGAATTTGTCAAGCGGTTTTCTCTGCCCCGAAAACATAGGGACTTGAAACATATCTTAGGCAAGGAATGACAGTATGTTACCGAGAAGTGGACGCGGGGGCCGTGAATCTTCGCCAACGCTGAAATGACAACAAGAACCCAAAGAACAGCCTTCACAATGCGGGTCTCGTCCAGCGCCATAAGAGGGCGCAATGGGTCTATTACGTTATTGACCGTGAACGTTTGGAGGAGCTTATAGACCACCTGCAGAAATTTGTGACAGAGTTGAAGCCACCCGCCTAGAAAATCCTTTCGTGCGCGGCGTCGCTACGGCCGGGTTTTATTTTACCGGAAGCGCGGGAGCATTCTTCTACTGCTTGAGTGAGGCGGCGCGGTTTGGGAACCTATCATATCATAACACGGCAATGCCCATCTTTCGCAGATTGGTCACGAATGCCATAGTTTATGGAGAGTGTTCCTTACGGACGGCATCTACGACATCGCAACGGAAACAGAGGCGGCAAGTAAGCAGTTGCCGTGGCTGAAGAGACCAGATTGAAGGACAGATTCGTATGTTGAAAGAAATCCTGAAAGCCTTTAAGACAAAATCGCCGGTCACCGAAATGCTCGATGAGTTTTCTCAAATGATGGAGAAAGGTGAATGGATGTTTGGCGCCTCGATTCAGGTGTTGAGTGGTGAGAGAAACGCGAAAGAAGCCGGCGAGAATCTCCGTGCGGAAGACGAAAAGGTGAACGAGCTCGAGCGAAGCATTCGACGCAAGGTCCTCACACATCTCATCCTGCAGCCCGGGACAGATGTCCCATTATGCGTGCTTCTCATCAGTTTGATAAAGGACGCGGAGCGAATTGCCGATTATTGCAAGAACATCTGCGAATTGGGGTATGTGTTGCCTCCCGCTTCTGAGGAGAACTCATATGCCGCGAGCCTCACTGAGTTGGCCGGAGAGGTTAAGGGCCTTTTTGACTTCAGTCGGCGGGGATTCACTCAATCGGACCGAGAAATGGCTAACCTCGTGATTGAAAGAGGAAAGCTGTCCAAGTCGAAATGCGACACGCTGGTGAGACAATTGGTCGAGGAGACTTCCCTCGTTGAGAAAGCGGTTGCCTACGCTCTTCTGGCTCGATTCTTCAAGCGGATTGCAGGTCATTTGGTCAACATCGCAACGGCTGTCGTGAAACCCGTCGATAGTCTGGATTATTCGGACAAGTCGTAGACACTCTTCCTTGAATATTTATGCAGGCGCCCGATAGTTCTCTGAAACCTGTTGCCTGTGTAAGAGCCTGCTCGGCAAAGGCAGAGACGAGGTAAGGTTGTTCACCGCAGTTGAGACATAACCCGCCGTGTTTGATTCGGCAAGCTCTGCCGTCCCGAGTCTCTCTCCTGCGAAAGCCCGCGGCAAGGAAAAAAGACGCAACACAGTGCGCTTGAAAAGGGCCATGATGAAGGAAGAGAACGGTCTTCAGGATGAATGAAGCGGTTAGGCTCTGTCAGAAGAGGCGAAGACTACCTCTCGTCGGCGGTACGGGAACGCTTCGAGTCACGACGTCTGACAAAGAATACCGCAGGCGGGGACGGTTCTCCAGCCGGCGCGAGTCTAGACCTTTATCAGTCGCACTTTCGTATCGTAGAACGAGACGCTTCCGCCGA
>CAYVQZ010000022.1:0-70440 GCA_964453435.1 uncultured bacterium | reverse complement strand
GATTTCTACACTAATTTCCAACCGGGGCTGTCTCAATATGCTTGACAACTTCCGTTGCCAGTCGGGCAGTAATTTTCACCTTTCAATCACCCCTCTAATCCGGTGATCGACCACAAAACCGGTCGGTCACCGAGACCGTCTCAACTCCGCCATGATATTTGCCATTTCCATAAAATCCACGGGAATATCGTGCGGCTCGCCGCGGAACTCGCGATACGCGCGCGCCACGTTGAAGATAATCCGTTCCGGTTCGGTCCAACCGGCAAACGGGCCGGGATCGATTTTCCGCGCCGCTTCCGCCTCGCTCAGTTCGCCGTCGAAGCATATCCTCGCTTCCTTCAGAACATACCGCAGATATTCTTGCATGTCGGTGGCGCCTTCGACTCCGCACAAGGGGCCGTGGCCCGGCACAATTTGCTCCGGATTCAGGTCGATGATAAGGTCGAGCGCGCCGATCCAGTTATCGAACGTGCCCTCCCAGCCGATTGGTGTGCAGAGGCGAAAGATGATGTCGCCCGCGTAGAGAACCTTCTCGTCGGGAACGAATACAATCACGTCGGTTGACGTGTGCGCCGGTCCCACATAGATGAGGTCCACCGGTTGTTCGTCGACGTAAACGGTTACCCTGTTATCGAAGAGAAGTGTCGGCGGGGTAAGCCGGATGCCGGAAAAGTCGAATGGGGCCATCGCTTTCTGCAGCGCAGCGATTCCCGGGGTTTCCGCTGGCGCGGTCAGCAGCAGTTGCATCGATTCCGGCGGCGTCTTCCTCATTTCATCCCTGAAATTCCGATGGGCGATGATTTCGGCGTCGGCCACGAGTTGATTTCCCCAGCAGTGGTCGCCGTTATGATGCGTATTCACCACTCTGTTGATTTGTCTTCCGACCGTTGCGGCGATTTCGTCGAGCATCTTCCTGGTTAAGGGAAGGTCGAAGAGCGTGTCGATGAGCAGCGCATCGACCTTCCCCGCGACCAATCCGGCGTTGCTCCAGCCGAGGCCCTCATCCCTCTGCAAATAGCCATAGGCATGGTCCGAGAGCTTCACAAGGCCCAGTCGTTCTCTTGGTTGTCGCATTTGCTTTCCTTTCTCTCCGTTCTGTTTTCGGTCGGTTATCCGGCATCTTCTCGATTTGTGATACAACAATGGGGCTGGTTCCGAAGGCTCAATCTACGTTCCATTTCTTTTCGTGTTCCCCGGTTACAGCGCGATTCTCTTTGGCGCCGACAAGCCGCGACCAGATAAACGGCGCTGTTTTTGAGGAGAGCGAGTGGACAGATGTATGATTTTTTTGAGAATGCTGTTTATGGCGCCCGCAACTGCTCCGCCACGCCGAAGTACATGTCGTACAGATGCAACCCTTTGCTGACGGCCCACAGCTCGCCGTCTTCCACACCGATTTCGTAGGCGAGGAATTCCTTCACGCGCTGCAGCCCGGCGAGGTTCGCCGGATAGCCTCCCCATGCGTCCCATGAGCGGAAATAACAGAAGAAGTGCAGTTTCCCATCCTGCACCCGGGTGTCAATCAGCCGGAGACAAGGGGGATGCTCGATTAGAATATCGTCCGGCATTGCGATTTCGAATGTCGCCTGGTTGGTTCGATACCCCTTCTTGTACATGTCGATGATTGGATGCCATTGTCGCATCAGGCGTTCGCCATATGTGTATGTCTCTTTTTGGGTTCTGACGCCCGACATCAAATAGTTCGGCACGTAATCATTATCCACATAATCGAGGGTGGTCGGCGGCGGGCCGGTGTAGCCCGGGGGCATCATTCCGCTGGTCGGCACAATCGGCGGGTGGGCGGGCTTTTCAATCTGAACCGTCACGAAGTCGAGTTCCTTCCTGGTCTGCTGCGCGTAGCTTCCCGAATCGATTGTGAAATCTCTCCCTTTTTGGAGAATCGCTCTGACCAGGTATACCCAACTCTCGGGAATGCTGAACGCCTTGATAAACGTGTGTTCCATAAGCCTCCCGTCAGGTTCTCGACCTCGCATTCTGCAGAGTCATTTCATGATTGGCGTGTGCGATAACTTTCCAATTCAGCTGGCGATAATTCATCGGGATTTACAAGTTTGTAGTGCTTTTCCGTCAAAACCCTGATTCCGTCTTCGGTTTCCTGCAATTCGAAGAGCGCAATGAGATCCTCGCGCATGAACTGTGCAGCAATGGGTCGACAAACGAGAGCAGGAAATTTCGCCGCGCACAATGCCGTGTCTTGTTCTATCTGAACAACTCCGAGCTTATCTTTTCCTCCCTTCGCCTGAGCGGGCAAAATATAATGTACACCGCGTTTATCGATCCCCACATAAATTTCATCGGTCTCCACCTGGCCGATATTCGGAACCGTAGTCCGCAGATGGTTTTGCAGGGAATAACAAGTAATCCCAGTAAAAATATCGATCAGGCGATTATACCGCAACCTGGCTAGCAATGCTTGTTCATCTGTCATTGCGTACCGAGCGATTATTCCCGGAGTGGCGTCCGGAATCTTTGTCTCAACCAGTTTATCGTCGGGTGATATGTCGATTTTCCTGACCAAAACGAATTTATACCGACCGCGACCGGCCAAACGGATAATCCACTCATGCCCCTTTGGGGTCATCTTTGTTATTTGAGGTGGAAAAGAAGTTCTGTACCTGAATGAGTAAATGACGTCTCCCAAATTTTTTGGAAGTTTTATTTTAAGCCGCTCGGCAGCGCGATTTATATCCGTTCTTTCAAAGTCAAGTTCGGTCACTCCTTCCTGATAGACCAACTTGAAAACTTCCTCTATGATTTTGGAGTACCGATCCTTTCGGTCTTTCATATTCTCAGCTATTTCCTCCTTTCCACCGCAAAATAACGACCTCTTCGTTCAGCCTTTGTTTCGTTGCGGTGGCGAAGCGATTGCGAAACTGGTCTATCCTCACCAACTCGTAGCCTAATGATTCGGCTATTTCTGCAATGAGTCTGCCTGTTTCGATTCTGACTCTGAGATAAGACGCTTGGTCTCCGACAACATATGCAAGCTGAGCGCCCCGACGGAGAACAGACCGGAGGCTGTCGAGGTGACGAGCTATCCCTCCGAAATAAAGTTTGGTTACCCTGGCATAAAGCTTCTCAAAGCCAGAGTTCTTCCCAAGCTCGACTCTTCTTTTCTCAATAGTTTCTGCGATTTTAAGGATTCCTTCATGATCGTTGATCCACTTGTCATCGGTGTCGTCCTTATAAACGCCGCGAGTGTTTGACCTTATAAGATTTTTCTTCAACCTTCGAAGTTCGTCTTTATCTTCGATGAAACCCAAGACCACGGATTCAAGGCGTGTAGTTCTGGTATAGTCTTTTTCGTTTGGGTATGGCGGAGACGTTATTACGGCATCGACGGAGGAGTTCAGAAGCGCTGTCCCGACCTCTCTCGCATCTAACAGGTGGACTGCCGAGGGTGGGTATTCATTGCCCGCAATGGCTCGCACATCGGCGCAGATTTTTTCTATTTCGTGCAACCAACTTGCTATTACCGGAATGTCGCTCTTGATTTTTCTAACACCCACTTCGGGGCCGAAGTGCAAGTTGCTAACACCGAACACCAACGTCTTTGCCAAAGCCAGCAATTCATGATGGTAGTGTCGTTCTCCCTTGTAGTTATCGATACACTTTTGCAGGATGAGTATTTTATGAAGAGGCAGAGGGCTTATTGATTTATTTATGATCAGCTTCGATACGGCGGGCTTCAAATTGGTTAACGAAATATTCTTCGTGCTTCCGAGGAAAGGTCGGTTGTCATCTATTCCCTGTGCGGCAAGAAGAGAGCGAGCTTTCTCGCCAGCCTCGCGAGCATGCTTTTCCAACAGGTCTGGATCAATTCCCCAGTCCACCTTCACGGAACTGGCGAAATGCGCAAAAGGATTCGCCTCAGCCCCTATGCAACAAATTCCGTTCAGCTTGCACTCAACCAGTGTTGTTCCTGTGCCGCAGAAGGGGTCCAACACGACGTGGCCCTCGGTAATTCCGAAGTCTTCCAGATATTCGCGCACGAGGTGAGGGGGGAATGAGAGGACGAAGCGGTACCAATTATGGATAGGCCGGTCCTCCGACGAGAGCTTGTTCGCGGCAATGTCGTTTCGGTCGGTCTTGCGCGCTCCAGAATTTTCAAACGGTTGCGACACTGGTAATGGCAAATCCATTTGGAGCGGTAGATAACTTTTTTTGGACGGTCGTTTCATGCTTGAAAGCTTGCCGCTACTCTCATCGGTCAGAAGTGTAACAGAAAATCGCCATATAAGATTTGTATGAAGTTATAATACCACAGTCTCGAGAGAACTCAACAGTTGAGAATGATAAATTGACGAGCTCACAGTAATTCCCCTTCAAGTTTCTTCTCAACGATGTCCGGCGTCTGTGACCGTGCGAAGCTACTTCTCACAGATACGGTTCCACCATTTTTTGGAATTCGCTTTCCGAGAGGATTTTCACCCCGAGTTCTTTCGCTTTATCGTACTTGCTGCCAGGGTCTGCGCCTGCCACGACGTAATCGGTCTGGCTGCTCACGCTCGAGGTCGCCCTTCCGCCGAGGCGCTCGACAAGCTTTTTCGCCTCGTCGCGCTTGAAGCGCTCGAGCGAGCCGGTGAACACGAATGTCTTGCCCTCGAGCGGCGCTCCGGCCACCTTCTTTTCACGCCGGATTTCGACACCGCCTTTCACCAATTTGTCTATCAATTCCAGGTTTTTTGGCTGGCAGAAGAAGGTGTGTACGCTCTGGGCGACAACTGGCCCTATTTCGGGGACGTGTTCGAGCTGTTCGCGGGAGGCGTTCTTGATTTTCTCGAGGTCACCGAAATGGTCGGCGAGCACTTTCGCGACGTGTTCGCCGACGTGGCGGATGCCCAGCGCGTAGAGGAAACGCGCAAGCGTGGGCTTGCGACTGCGGTCGATCGAGTCGATCAGGTTCTGCGCCGATTTCTCGCCCATCCGCTCCAACGGGAGCAACTGGTCTTTTTTCAGATAATAGAGGTCTGCGGCATCCCGAATAAGGCCCTCGTTCACCAGTTGTTCGACCCTCATTTCGCCGAGGCCGTCGATGTCCATCGCGCCCTTCGATGCAAAATGGATGATGCGTTCCAAAAGCTGCGCGCGACAGCTCGAGCCCGTGCAATAGGAGGCCGCCTCGCCGGGCGTGCGTTCTACGGCGGAGCCGCAGACCGGGCATGTCTTCGGCATCCGAAACTTCTTCTCTGTCCCCCGCCGTTTCGAGGGAATCGACTTCACGATTTCCGGAATCACGTCGCCCGCCCGCCTGACGATGACATGGTCGCCGATTCTCACGTCTTTTCTGGCCACTTCGTCTTCGTTGTGCAGCGTGGCCCGTTTGACTTCGACGCCGCTGACGCGGACGGGCTTAAGAAACGCGACGGGAGTGACGGCGCCGGTGCGTCCAACATTAACATCGATATTCTCGACAATGGTTTCTTCTTCCTGCGCCGCAAACTTGAATGCAATCGCCCAGCGCGGGCTCTTGGAGGTGGACCCGAGAATTTCCTGGTAGTCGAAGCGGTCCACTTTTATCACGGCGCCGTCCACTTCGTACGGCAGCGTGTGGCGCTTCTCCTCGAGTTCACGGCAGCACTCGATAACCTCGTCGATTCCCTTTACGCGGCGCATCATCGGAAGATTCACTCGCAGGCCCCACTGGCGGAACGCATTCATCGCATCCCAGTGAGTTGTGAGGTTCGAGCCCTCGATGGCGCCTCGACCGTACACGTAGATATTGAGCGGTCGCGCAGCCGTAATTTTCGGGTCGAGCTGGCGGAGCGAGCCGGCGGCCGCGTTGCGGGGGTTGGCAAAGAGAGGCTCACCCTTTTCTGCCCGCTTTCGGTTCATCTCTTCGAAGTCTTTTTTGTTCAGGAGCACTTCGCCACGGACTTCGAGCCGGGCCGGCAGATCTGAATCCTTTTTGAGTCTCAACGGAATCGAGCGTATTGTTTTCAGGTTTTGCGTCACGTCCTCGCCCCGGAACCCGTCGCCGCGTGTTGAGCCGTAAATGAAAACACCCCTTTCGTACACCAGCTCGACAGCCGAGCCGTCGTATTTGGGCTCCACGACGTAATCGACTTCTTGTTTTCCGAGCGTCTTGCGAACGCGTTTGTCGAATTCGCGAATCTCGTCGTGGGAAAACGCATTGGCGAGGCTGAGCATGGGAATGGTGTGCTCGATCGTGCCGAACGCTTCGAGCGGCTCGGCGCCGACACGTTGGGTAGGTGAATCGGGCGTGACGTATTCGGGATGGTTCTCTTCGAGCTCTATCAGTCGGCGCATCAGGCGGTCATACTCGGCATCCGATATCTCCGGATCGTCAAGCACGTAGTACCGAAAGTTATGGTGGTTGATCTGCTGTCGGAGTTCTTCGATTTCCGCCTGTGGGTCTTTGTGGGTCATGGCTGATGATGCTCCGGAAGGCGGTTGCCCTTTTCTCTCGGTTCGATGGCTACCACCCGCCCGAGTACTTGATGTCGAAAGACCGAAATTCGCCCGAGCAGGATTCGTCCTTTATCCGCACATTTTTCACATGAGCGCCAGGCGGTCCCTGGCGACACCATTGGATCAACGTGTCCACGTTCTCGCGGTCGCCTTCGGCCACAACCTCGACATTTCCATCGGGACGATTCATTACCCAGCCGTTGACTCCCAGCCTGTTCGCCTGCTGCTGAGTGCTCAGGCGAAAAAACACGCCTTGTACGCGCCCTTCCACTATCAATCTGACCCGAACCTTATCTGCCATGTCTGTCTTACCTAATGCGCAGTTCGTTTATTACGCCTTGGACCCCCCTGCAATCTTCGGCGATCTCCTGGGCAAGGTCTTTTTCGGCTCCGCCGGGCACAATGCCGGTAAGTGTTACGATACCATTACGGCTCGAGACCTCGATCTCCGTCGAGTCGATATTTCGATTTACCATCAGCGCGGCCCGAACTTGCGCGACAATCCGGGTGTCGTCGACTTTCTCGCTGAACTTTCTGTCATCGGTCTCATCGCCGCTCTCGATTTCGAGATGATTTTCCACCGTGAGAACACCTTCAATATCCTCAGCTATCTTCCGGGCCAACTCCGCTTCGGCGGCCGATGACACTTTCCCGGCGAGCGTGACCGCTCCGCGCTTTGAACGGACCCCTATTTCGCGAGCCCGCACATTCTCGTTCAGCAGGAGCGCGGTCTTGATAGAGGCCTCGATTGTGAGGTCATCAAGTTTTTCTCCGAGCGTGCGCTCCCGGACAGCCGGCCTCACTGTGAGCGACCGGTTGACGACCGTATTATTCACTACTTTGTCCGTTCCCCTGATGCTGAGAGCGATTTCCCTGGCAAGCTCCCGTTGGATATCGGTGCCCACCTGGCCGGAAAGGGTCACTTCCCCGTTGGTAACCGAAACGTCTATGTCACTGGCTCTTAAATGCCGATTGAGCGCAAGCGCGGTTTTAACGGATGCCGTCAAGCGGGCATCCTGCAGCGCCTGCGAAATGTCTTTTCGGGCGTAATATTTCGTGTACGAAAAAATGGCCAACGCAACTGCAGCCACGGCGAGAGCGCTTAATACCAGCTTTCGTAACATTGCACGCCCTGTTCAGTTGATGGGAAACGGTTCTTCCGGCGGTATTTTTGAGAAGTCTAGCAAAAGCCCTCGGTCGATGTCAACGAGCATGACACGAGCATGACAACGGGCTTTGAGGTCCCGGCACTGTGGACGTTCGGCAACTGCGCCTGCCGGCTTTTCTTTCCGGCATTCCATGTGACGAAAACGTAAACCGGCGTGCTTATTTCGCCGGTTTCTCGCCGGTTCGAAGAGGCTGAACAGGCATAAGGCGCCCCCGCTTGCCCTTCTTTGAGGGCATAAGCCTTTATTGATATTGAATTTGCATCAATCGTGCCCGCGCTGATACAACTCCGGCGCCAATCACTGTTTCGTATGGTACGTTTTATGCTAATCCACATAGGAAAAATTTGCAGGGGACAAATACGGACAAAAGGGGGTAACTGTCAAATGAAGCCTCTTCGATTTCTTTTCGTGGCTCTTCTTGTGCCAGCAATTGTCGCCTTTCTCAGCCCGCTTGCGGCGGCCGGCCAGCGGGAAGCGGAATCCATCACAATCACGATTGACCGCGGGGACTTGCCCGAAAGCATTTTCCACCCGGGCAGGCTCTTTCAAAAAGCGGAAACTGTCACGGTCCACGACTTTGTCATTCGAAACTATTACGGAGACCCGATTGAAGATTTTGTTATTCAGACGGCCTCGGGGAGGACCGAGATTCCGATTTATGCCGTCGAAGAAATCCGGCTGAACAATTGGATTCAGAAACGCAGTAATAACATTGCGCACATTCAAAATACGGTCGAGGCCGATATCTTCCTTACTGACGGTTCGAAAATGAACGTGATTATGAACGCCGACTGGGGAAAGATTGAGGGGAAGACCGACCTCGGCGAATTTTTCCTTGATAATCCCTATACGGTCAGGCGAATTGTATTCAATCGGGCTGCAGCACCCGCCGCGAAGCCGAAGAAAGTCGAAAAACCGGTTGCTGGGAAACCGGCGCCGCTCGATAGCGATGGCGACGGCGTGGTCGACGAAAAGGACCTGTGTCCCGATACTCCCATGGGAGTGGAGGTCGACGAAAACGGTTGCCCGCTTGACAGCGACGGCGACGGAGTACCGGACTATAAGGACGAGTGTCCCGACACGCCTGCAGGCGCTCCCGTAAACGATATCGGCTGCTGGATCATCAAAGGAGTGCACTTCGAGTATGACAAGTGGGAGATCAAACCCGAATATTACGGTGTGATGGACGAAAATGTCCGAATACTGCAGATGAATCCCACTCTCGAAATAGAAATTCAGGGGCACACCGACAGCATAGCGTCGGATGAATACAACCAGACGCTCTCGGAGAAACGGGCAAACGCAGCCATGGAGTACTTCGTTTCGAAGGGAGTGAATCCGGGCAGGCTGCAAACGCGAGGCTTTGGCGAGTCCAAGCCAATCGCTTCAAACGAAACTCCCGAAGGGAGGGCTAAGAACAGACGCATTGAAATACGGATAATGAGTCGATAGGCCTTGTTCAGTGAAAAGATTCGAAAAGTGGAGGTATCACAATGACAATGAAATATCGGATTGCCGCAATGGTTTTGGTCGCATTGGCGATGGTTGTCGTTTTTGCATCCAAGGCGGCCGGTGAGACGGAGCCGGGCGTTCTTATCTCCGACTCGGCCGCGTTTGTCGACCAGGGGAAAACCATCACGATTACCATTGATCGCGCTTACCGGCCTGCTGTCATTTTTCATCCGGGCCTGATGTGGCAGGAAGAGGCCACCGTGACGGTGCGCGATTTTGTCATCCGCGATTACATGGGAAAACCGGTCGATGGCTTTGTGGTCCAGACCGCATCGGGCCGCACTGAGATTCCCATTCAAAAAGTAAAAGAAATACGGTTCAGCGGTTGTATTCATCGAGTGACGAAAGACATTCCATACATCCAGAATGTCACCTCTGCAAAAATGGTTCTTGCGGACGGAACGACGAAGGACGTGCTCATGAATGCCGATTTCGGCACTATCGAAGGAAAAACGGAAAAGGGAGACTTTTTCCTGGGTGATCCCTATACGGTAAAGCATCTCGTATTCGAGCGCTAATGTGGCCAATTACGTTTCGACCTTGATTGCACTGCGCCGGTTTGTTCTTCCACCCACGCCATGGTTGCCGGCGCAGCCGTGCTTTTTGGGTTACGTTGTGCAAATCCGGTCTTCGATATTTGCCCTTGTGTGCGGGGAATTTGTCTAACGACTCGATTACCTCGCTTTGGGGGCAGTCTGCCAATCTATCCCGCCAGTCACGCAGGACGCGTGCCGGCAATGCTACAGCGAGTCAGGCCTCGGGCAGTTTCGAAGAATCCTTCTCCTCACGCAGCCGCCGTGGCGTCTCAATCAACGTTTACGGAATGAGTTCGCCGGCCGATTCGCTCTCCCGCCTTTACAACTCCAAACGACAAATGGTAGAATTTTCTCGGGTTCCAGCAATTTCCTGAATATCGAGGAGACTTATGAAAGGCACGAACTTGCCGGTGAGCACAGATGGCGCTGCCCGCGTGCTTATCGTGAGCGACAGGCCGCGCAACCTTTCAAATGTCAAGAGAATCCTCCGGAACACCGCGAAGCGCCAGGGCGGCACGCTCGAAATTATGAGCTGCTCCGATATCGAGTCCGCCCACTCGTTTCTGAACTACTACTTGAACGGAATTCTCCTGAACCTTCCGGGCGGAAACGCTTCTGTCATCATGCCGGCTCTCAAGAAACTTCGACGAGTTTACAGCGGCAGGATCGGGCTGGTCAACGACGACCGTTCGGTGGAATCCTACACATGGGGACGGGTCGGCGGCGTTGACTTCTACTGTGAGAAGATAGAAGGCGCGGAGCAATTTGTTCATATGCTTCTCGCTCCCAGGATGGGACGCGGGAAAACAGCGCTGTTGCTCGAAGGGGGAGGCATACTCGGAGGCTTCATCGAGTTCGGCAGTCTCAGGGCGCTTTATGATTTTGGGGTTCACGATTTCGATATCTATGTCGGTATCAGCGCCGGCGCTTTCGTCGCAACGTGCGCCGCCAATAAAATTCCGTTCCGAATGATGCTGGAGAGGCGCAAACTCGAATGGGCGCAGGCCTATTATCCGAATATCTCAGAATTCTTCTATAAAATGGCGATGTTTGTGCCCAACCTGTTTCGTGGTTTGTCCTCTCTCTGGGGGGAGCCCAACAAGGATATCCCCCTCTTTCTCTCTAGCTTTTTCATGACCAGCCTTCTTTCGGCCAAACGGATACGGCATTTCCTTGAAAATATATTGGAGGAGGCTCAGGGAACAAACAGTTTCGCCGATCTCAGAGACCGAGGCGCAGAGTTATATATCATCGCGACCGACCTCGATACCACCGAAAGACGCGTGTTCGGCGCAGCCGATGATATGGATACTCCGATATCCCAGGCGGTCGAAGCCTCTATCGCGCTGCCGCTGACCTACAGCCCCGTCAAGATCGACGGCCGTTATTACATCGACGGGGCGATCTGCAATGCCGCCAATCTCGACATTGCGATCGAACGCGGCGCCGACCTTGTCATTTGCGTGAACCCGCTTGTTCCGTTCGTAAGCAAGAGGAAGGGTCTTTTGAAAGACCTCGGCCCGTTGGGTATCCTGGAGCAATCGTACCGCAGCATGCTGCACCAGATTATCCTTCGCAAGATCGAACGCTATCAGTCCGAAAATCCGAAGGTAACCACGATACTGATTGAGCCCGATCCGGAAGACCCCACCATGTTTCACAATCCGCTCAATGCATCGCGCAAACTTATGGACCTCGCTCTGGTTCACGGATACAGGTCCACCCGAAAGGCTATCGAGGGCCAATTCGACTTCATCCAGAAGTCATTCCTCTATCATGGCATCGAGATTCATCGCGAGCGCGTGGATGAAAAGCTTGAGGAGGCCGAGGAAAAAAAGCTGTCCGAAAAGTCGCGCCGCGTGATGATGGGAAAATGACCGCCCGAAGAGGTCCCGGCGAAGACCGAATGCATGCAAGCGCTTATTGATTCGGCAATTCTCTTCTGGTAGGATGGTGAGGCGTATCGGGGTCGCTGAATGACACCTCGGAGAATGGACAGTGATTGAGGGAAAGAGGGTTGCAGTCGTAATGCCCGCCTACAACGCGGGCAAGACGTTGAAGCAAACCTACGACGAAGTCCCGCTGGATGTCGTTGACACGATACTGCTCGTTGACGACGGCAGTCATGACGACACAATCGAGATGTCCAAAAAACTTGGCATCAAAACGTTCATTCACGCGAGGAACTTCGGATATGGACGCAACCAAAAAACCTGCTATCGCGAGGCTCTGAAGACGGGCGCGGACATCGTGGTCATGCTTCATCCTGATTACCAGTATTCGCCGAAGCTGATTACCGCAATGGTGTCGCTCATCGCGGTGGGCGAATACGACGTGGTCATTGCCTCACGCATCCTCGGAGTGGGCGCGCTGAAGGGCGGAATGCCGGTTTACAAATACATCTCCAACAGGTTTCTGACAATGTTCGAGAACCTGCTGCTTTTTTACAAACTCTCCGAATATCATACCGGTTACCGGGCATTTTCAAGGAAGGTGCTGGAGTCGCTCCCATTGCTCGAGAATTCCGATGACTTCGTTTTCGATAATGAAATGCTCGCCCAGATTATCTTCTGGAAATATAAGATAGGCGAGATATCCTGCCCCACAAAGTACTTCCCCGAGGCGTCTTCCATCAATTTCACTCGCAGCATGAAGTACGGGTTCGGATGCGTGCTTACTTCCCTCAAATTCAGGCTCCAGAGAATGCATCTCGGGAAATTCGGGCTTTTCGACGAGAGCGGACGAAAACTTTTCGAAGAATCCTACTATCGCATAGTGGAGCCCGAAACGTCTGCCGGGCCGTCCGGAGAGGAATCGCAACAAAGGGCTGTATCGGCGCGGGAGGAGCGGGACATTTCTCTGTAAGCTCGGGCTGCATTTTTTTGATTCCGCTCGTTGGTCGGACCACAAGAGGTTCGTCTTGTCGTGGTATAATTGGGAATGATTCGACTGGATACGTGCAACCGGTCGGTCTCGACAGCCGTCCACAGCATGCGCCGCGCAAATTCCGAATCAGGAAACGGACTGTTTTCGGGCGATAGTTCGCGCGTTCGGTATGCGTGTCTGACCATAATTTTTCTTGCCGGAGCGCTTTTCATTCTTCTCAATCTCCGGCATCTCGCCGAGCCATTCAGAGATTACGGCAAACCTTTCGCGGGAGAACCGTTCTATGCGGTCAGGGCACTGAATTATCTTCGCCACGGCTACTTCAGCAACTGGCTGGGTGTCTGCGACAACCTGAATCCCGCCCCGGATAACCTCGTGTTCAAGTTCACCGAGATGCCGGCTTATTTCATTGTTCAATCGCTGGGTTTCCGACTTTTCGGGGTTACGACGCTCAGTTTCCGAATGGTCGAGCTCGCCTACGCCGCGGCCCTGTTTTCCCTTGTGTGTGTCGGGGCATGGAGGCTTTTCGACCATCGAACGGCCGCCCTGAGCAGTATCCTCATGTTGCTGCTTCCCGTGAATATGTTTCTGCTTTACACCGCATGGGTTTTTCTGTTTCCCACAGCCGCCGTGCTTGCATACACCCTTTGGTCGAACTCCGAATCAAAAGCGCACTGTTACCTTGTCGTCCTGGCGGTGGCGCTTGGGTGTTTGCATCATATTGTGGGTTATCTGGCCGCTCCCGTGATTCTCATTCACGCCCTGGTGACCGGGACATGGAAAAGGCATCGAACGGCGCTGTGCGTGATAGTCGGTTCGTGCCTGCTCGTTGGGTTGGGATACGTCACTCAGATTCTTCTGCTGCGTCAGAATCCGGAGGCCCTCGGTTCCAAAGCGCTCGCTGAAAGCGTGTTCAATATCTCCTATATAAGAGGGTTCTTCAGCATCAACGTCCGCAAGTTGATTCCGAACTACCGCGAGTTGCTGACTATCCCCGTGCTCGTTCTTTCAACTTTCTGGATACTCGGGACAATTTTTTGGAAAAACAACCGAGGTTCGGGCGATTCGTTCCTTTTCATGGTCTTGCTCCTGCCAGCGCTGTTCTTTTTGATCTTCCTCGGGATGGTCGGCAGCCATCTGCATTTCTTGACCCTTTTCTCTCCTTTTCTGGCCGTCTCGTGCGCGCGAGCGCTGGTGGAACCCAAAACGGCAACAGCGAAGGAACGGTGGTTGACGCTTTTCCTTGCGGTTCTGCTGACAGCCTACCTCGCCTTCATGAGTTACAAAACGCAGAGGAAATACGATCTCATGGTATGGCAACCGGAAAACCAACGCGGATACGCTCTAGCCACCAGCCTGAGCGGATTCCTCGGAGAGAGCGAGTCGGTTGGGGGAGTTAATGATTTTGGGTACGGCTACGGAGCCATGTCGCCGGCCTTCTACTTTTATCTTGGCCGCAATTACTATGGGGGGATATCCTCCTTGGAGCGCTTACGCGAGGCGATTGAAGAAGAAGGAATTTCTCTGTTCGTGTTTTCGGAAGCGCTTGCAGGCGAAGGGCGCGAGAGGAGTGAGATGCGCGACTACCTTTTCGAGAATAGTTTGTTCTTCACAGACCCGAGCCGGCCCGACACAATAATATTTGATTTGCGAACCTCACAGAAGAATTCCCGAACAGATAAAAAGGGGGCGAGCCGGACATCCTCCGGACAACCTGCACCCCAGCATAACTAGCATTCTATGAATGATTCCGGATTTCTGGAGCCTATCCGCTCAAACTCGCGCCGAGCGCTCGCGGCGACACTGTGGACCGTGTTCGCCGGCACGCTCTTTTTCCTCGTCTATCGTCGCATGTCGGCCCAGGCGTTGAGTCAAGGATTTGTGCTGGAGGAGCTGGGCGCAATAATGAATCGGGCAATTGTTTTGGGCTCGAGAATGTACCATTGGGGTGGCTCGCCCTTGACTGCGCCGGCGCTTCTGACGCTTGCGGTTGCAGCCCTTTCCGCAACGCGTTCACTCGTGCTCCGAAAGCTGGGAACGCCCGCTATTTTGAACAGATGGCTCCTTGTTTTGGCTGGAGCCTTTTTCCTGATCTACGGGCTCCAAGGCATATCCGGCCGCACGTGGATATTGGCCGGCGGACTAATTCTTCCCATGCTGGGCTGGGCAGCCGGGCGTTTTGAGCGTGTGAACCGACCGGAGATTTCACGCTCGGCCCGCGTCGAGAAATTAGTTGTCATGGCGATCGTTCTCTTTGGGCTTGCGGTGCGACTCTATCAGCTGGACGTTTTTCCGGTCCGCTATACGGTTGACGAACAGCTTTTCGCGAAGGCGGCTCTCGAGGTTGGCGAGCATCCCCAATCCTTTTTCGAACAGCCGGACGTTCGGAAAATCCATTTGATCAGGATTGCGGCAATTCGTCTCGCCTTTTCGGCTTTCGGGGTCGGATTGTTTCAACACCGAACTGTCTCAGCCCTCGAGGGGACGTTTACCATCCTCCTCGTTTATATCCTCTGCAAGAAGCTGTGGGGAAGCAAAGCGGGCATGTTTTCCGCATTCCTGGTAGCCGCCGATCCCTGGCACGTGGGGTACAGCAAATTCGGGGTGCACGAGATAGAAGGGCCGATGTTTCTGGCGCTTCTGCTCTTTGTTCTGATCCGCGCCGTACGAATCGGGGGGAAATGGAACTTCGCTCTTCTGGGCGCCCTGACGGGAGCAACGTTGTACTTGTATGCCTCATGTTTTGTCATGGCCCCCTTTGCGATAGCGGTGGTTGTTGCGGGGAGGTTCCTCGCTGCAAATCGCGGCCGCAGAGGCATGTCATTCGCCGAGATATGCGCTTTCACCGCCGCGTTCCTGTTGGTTCTCCTTCCCCATCTTACTATCGGGTGGGAGAACCTCAAGGAATTCCTCCGTCTGTACGGAAAATCCGGCAACTTTCTGGCCGCCGCCGAATATTCCGGCTTGCGCCCGACTCATGTTTTCATTGGAAATGTGCTCAGAGGGTTCCAAGCGGCGACCCAATTGATGCCCAAGACACACCACCCATCGAATACCTTCTATCCGAATCCCATTTCCGGCGTACTCTTTCTCCTCGGGTTGGGCGTGCTCGCGGGTTTCAGGAAAACTTTCGAGAACCTGCTTGTGCTATTGTGGATACCCGTCGCTTTTCTGCCTGCGGCGACGGGCTTCGGTTTTGCGGAGCGCAGATTATTCGCCACGCTGGTTCCTGTGCCGGCAATGATAGGGGGATTGCTGCTTGCGAAGGTTTGGAGAGTCAATGAGTCTTTTGGCGGATTTCAAAGCCGCAATTTGTCGCGAATGCTTGTCCTGTTTTTTCTCGCCACAATTTCGCTGACCAGCTTGTTCCTTGTTTACGCCGACACGGATTCCGCATTGGGCCGGGAGCCACATCCCAGAAAGGCCGCCGAATTCGTGCGGTCGATTCCACCGTCCTATTCTGTCTTCATCTCAAATCGGCTGAAGGACTTCCCGTTTTTGCTCCATTTGATCACCTACGACAGGTCTCGTCCAGGGAGCGACAGGGCGCACATTCGTTGGATGGAGTTCGAAGATATTGAGGCCATGGCGGAGGAATTCGCTTTGCGGCCAGCCACCGCGCTCGTCGTCGACCCCGGGCCAGCCGAGGAGATGTTTCTGCGTAAAGCGCAATCCATGAACCCGAGTGCGACCGTCATAAGGCAACAAGACTACTGGGCAATCCTCATTCCCGCCGAAATCCGGAACAACCTCTCGGAGGAATAGACGCCATTTCCATGTTCGGAGCAAGTGGAAAGTGATGACCCGCAGTCTGTTTGAGAAAAGAACTCCGACCGGTTCATTTGGCCTTCGACCATGGGTTCGATTGACAAGGCGCGCCGCGATCTTTATATTTGGAAGTGTTGTTGAAGGAAAAGAATAACACCTGTTGAAGTTATGAAAGCCAATCCTGACGAACCCGTAATTGACAAGACCGGAGGTTCGGGCACAGCTATCGTCATTCACGATGGCGGGCGAAAACTGTTTCGAAGCCTCGCGCTCCTGCTGCTTTTCGCCGGGGGCGGCGCCGCCGCGCAGTTCGTTGCGGTCCTGCGCGAGCCGCAGAGGTGGATTCTGGTAACCGAAAGCTGGATGGGAAGCTTTGCCGTCCAGCGAACGATGCATGTCTTATTTGGCGCCGGTCCGGCGATCTGGATAGGCTTCTGGCTCATGCTCGGGCTCGGGCTTGATTCTCTGTTCCTGCGGAAAACGAGAAACAGAAGTTTCCGGCTTGACCGTCTTTCCTTTCTCGCGATTTGGCTGTCTGCATACCTGCTGAGCTCTGTGGCTCTCTTCCGGTTGATGCACGGGCATTGGACAGGAAGGCTCCTCATAATCTCTCCGTATATGAGTCCTCCGATGCTGGCCTCTCGCTTTCTCGATGGCCACTGGTTGAGCGGTCTCCTGTTGCTTGTTCCCTATGTCTCCGTGCCGGTTTCTGTGGCTGTCGCGGCGCCGGTCCATAGCATCTCGGTCATTTTGATGTCCGGCCGACGCCAGCAAAAGCCGTCGCCTGCCTTTTTGCTCATCTCCTGGTCTCTCGCTTGTCTTGTGGCCGCGGCCGTTTCCCTTCTATGGCCTTTGCAGAATCCTTCCGCGACCAACACCGGTTGGATAATCGTCGCACTGGTGACTCTGGTTGCGTTGACCGTGGCGTTGGTGTGGCTGAAGACATTCCGGTTGGAGCATCTCTTGGAAAGAATTTCGAGCAACATGCTTCAGAAGCCGTCGCGCCCCGCCCTCCTGTTTGCGGGCGTTCTTGGAGCGGCTTTCGCGTCGGGGATGCTTTCTTCGGCAAAGGCGGAAACCCGGAGCGAGCGCCCCAATGTCATCCTTATAACGCTCGACACGCTTCGCGCCGACCACATGGGTTCATACGGCTATAACTTGAAGACGACTCCGAAACTTGATGTTTTCGGCGAACAGTCTACGATTTTCACGAATTGTGCTTCGACCGCTCCGTACACCGCGCCCGCCGTGTGGTCCATGATGACGTCAACATATCGCACCGTTCACTCTGTCGGTGTGCCGGGCAAGCCGAAGATTATACCCGACCAGGAAACGCTTGCGAAAATATTATCTCGGAACGGGTATCTCACCGCCGCCTTTGTCAGCAATTCGGTGCTCCATCGGAAACGGCGCTTTTGGCAGGGATTCCGCATTTATGACGACACGTACACCTCGTTCCCGCTTTCGCGCGGGGTGATTGAGAGAACTGCCGAGAAAACCAACGAATATGTGTTCGGTTTTCTTGATGCAATAGGCGAGCGGCGGTTCTTTCTCTGGGTTCATTACCAGGACCCGCATGGACCTTACATTCCTCCCGAAAGGTATTTGAGACGCATTCCCGAGCGCATGAGCCGAGACGACCAAAAGGTCCTGCCTGTTACCGACAACGACGGCAGGAACGGCATCCCCATGTACCAATATATACCGGGCCACAACTCTCCGGCTGACTATCGGATTCGCTATAATGGGGAAATTGCATATGCAGACGACCTTATCGGCGACCTGCTCGAACAGCTCAAGAAAAGAGGCCTGTGGGATAAATCAGTGGTGATCTTCACGGCCGACCACGGGGAAGCGATGGGCGAGCACGGGTATTATTTCTGCCACGGGCATGATCTCACCGAAGATTTGATTCATGTTCCTCTGATTATGCATGTTCCCGGGATGGACCATGTCCAAAAGGTGGATGAATTGGTGTCAATAATCGACCTGGCGCCTACGGTCTTGGCGGCTGCAGGATTGGAGGATGAGTTGAAAGGCGCCGGAATGAATTTGCTCCCCTTGATAGAAGGCAGAGAGCGGCGCCTCGATCGCGAGCACATAATCGCGGAGGACCTTTCGAATCGGATTTGCTTCCGTTCGCGTGAAATGAAATATATCGCGGGGCCCGACGGAGAGCGGCTCTATGACTTGAGCGTTGACCCTGATGAATCAATCAATATTCTCGCGGACAGTCCTGAACTCGCCGCTCACTGGCGAGCAATTCATGAAGATTATCTCTGCCGGGAGGAACAGCGGAGCGAGACCTCTCCGCGCTATGCCCCGCGCGATGTCGAGAACCTCAGGAGTCTGGGCTATATCAAGTGACCAGCCAGCTCCCCCGAAATTCAAGCGGCGTGTTATTTGAAATAGCCGAGGCTCTTCAGTTTTTCCCGTGTCTCCTCGTCCATTTCGCCGAATTGATTGCCGCGTATCGCGCTTTCAGCGTATGTTTTCTTTAGCGCGTGCATCTCGTTCATCAGGCGGCTGAAGGTTTCGTATTCTTCCTCAATTACGTTGAAGACCTCGAGAGGGTCCTTCTCGATGTTGTAGAGTTCACCCACCCAGCCGGGTTTCCCATCCTTTTCCATCGTGGCGTAAACCAGCTTCCATTTGCCGGTTCGCAGCCCCGCGATTTTCACGGGTATATCCTGCAGGTCATCGCTTTCGTAATAGGGAAGCATCGTTTCCAGGAGCACCGGTTTTTCTTCGGCGTTTCCGTCGAGCGCCGGCAGAAGGCTGACGCCGTGGGACCGGGACCCGGCGGAAATACCCAGGAAATCGAGTATAGTCGGCATAATATCTATGCTCCTGGCCATCGTTTTCACGCGGAGGCCCTCGGGTATGCGGTCATGATGATACAGTATCAACGGGATGAGAACGGTGGTATCAAAGATGAATTGGCCGTGCGTGAGTTCCTTATGGGCCCCCAGTCCCTCGCCGTGGTCACCGGTCAACACAACCAGCGTTTTCTTGTCAAGCCCGAGTTGGCGGAGTTTGTCCAGCAGCTTGCCGACCTGCTCGTCGGTGTACGCCACCTCTCCGTTGTACGGGCTGTCAAATCGTTCATCGTACGGGCTGGGCGGCTCATAGGGCCAGTGCGGGTCGAAATAATGAACCATAAGAAAGAAGCGTTCGTCCTTCGCCTCCTCGAGCCAGGCGAATACACGCTCGTTCACTTCGGCGGCGGTCCGCTCGAATCCATCGGCTTCGTGACCAATCCATTTCCGCTTCGCCGCTTTGACCGAGTTTGAGAAGTCGTCGTCGAACACGTCGAACCCCTGATTCACCTTGAACCGGGACTCAAGCGGGAAACCGCCCACGAACGCCGCGGTCGTGTAGCCGTGTTCCTTCAGAATCTCTGCGAGGGTAATGCTCGAATCGCTCAAGAAAAACAAGCCGTTGTATCGAACGTTATTGTATATCGGATACGTGGATGTAAGCATCGCGCTGACCGACGGGAGGGTAACGGGCGAGCAAGTCACCGCCTTCTCAAACAGCGTGCCGCGTGCGGCCAGCTTGTCGATGTTTGGGCTCGTCGGGAGAAGGAATCCGTAGCAGCCAAGCCGGTCGGCCCTGACCGTGTCGATAATAATGAGTGCGACATTGTCGTTCTTCTGAGGGCTGCTCGAAGAGCAGGATACGAAGAGCAGAATGAGGCATAGGAAAGCCGCCGCTCTGAGTCTGGATGCCGCGCGAAACTTCATGAGAGGAATTCCCGGGGACTCGTCCTGTGAGGGAATACGGTTTCTTTACTCCATACTACCGCGAAACATACCCGGTGGTCAAGGATTTCGAGCATCCTTCCTCCGGTCTCATTTCTGCTCGCGTCCGTGTCTCCTCAGGTAATCCTTCCTCGCGTCGCTGACGCGAAAGCTCAGCAAGAGAGTACCCGTGAGGTTGGGCACGATCCTGGCGGCGCACATGATATCGGAAAAACTTGGTTTCAGGCGGTTTGTGCGCCATTTGGGTCTCTTGACAAAATATTTGGGATTCTGATAAACTTTTGTGAAGCTTAGCACTCTGGGTTGGCGAGTGCCAATAACGGCGGATGGATACGATGGAAAAAAGTTCATCCTTGGCGGAAAGACAGCGGAGAATTTTGCAAGCCATTATAAACACTTATATTACAACTGCAGAGGCAGTTGGGTCGCGCACCGTCGCGAAGAAGATGGGCTCGACGCTCAGCCCCGCCACCGTCCGAAACGCGATGGCCGACCTCGAAGAAATGGGGTACGTGCGACAGCCTCACACCTCGGCGGGCCGTGTACCAACCGATTTAGGCTACAGGTTTTATGTTGACACCCTTATGGAAGTGCGCGCGGTGGATCGCCAGGACCAAGTGCGTGTGGAAGAGCAATATCGTGCGGAGATCAAGCAAATAGAGGACCTGATGGCTCTCTCGTCAAAAGTGCTCTCCTTTCTGACCTCTTACACGGCCGTCGTTCAGGAGCCGAAAATGGACACGGAAACCATTCGGCGCCTTGAAGTCGTTCCTCTGTCGAACAACAAGGTGTTGGCGGTTCTTGTGACCAATGTGGGAGATGTGCGAACAAGCGTTTCGATTTTGCCGGCGGGCACGCCGGAGTCAATTTTGGAACAGTTGACAACGTTTCTAAATGACAATCTGTTTGCGCTCTCCGTCACGGCGATAAGCTCGCTGCTTGATTCCGTTGAGCCCTTCGGCGATTCAACAGACCCCCTCGACGAACGATTGGCGGCTCTCGCCCATCAAGTGTTTCGAGGAGTACTTTTTGAGGAACCGAAGCGGGCGGTGTTTCTCAACGGAATGGAGAAAATATTTGACCATCCCGAGTTTCAGAGTCTTGACCAACTGCGGCCGGTCCTGAGGGTGCTTGACGAGAAGGGGCAAGTGAACGAATTGCTTGAGAGTTGTATTGTCACCGACGGGCCGACCGGCGTGTGCATCCGGATCGGGTCGGAGAATCAATTAGATGATGTGCGAAACTGCAGTATCGTGGTCTCACCTTACCAAATTGCCGGAAAAACGATGGGAGCGATTGGGGTGATCGGACCGACGAGGATGCAATATTCACGAACATCCTCTCTCGTGGCGTTCGTAGCCGCCAAGCTCGGCTGTGTTTTGACAGAACTGAGCGGAGGCGAATAAATGTCCAGGAAGAAAGACCAGAAATACAAGAAAGACCAAACGAGAGCCCCTGCGGAAGCAACCGAGGGAGAAGTCTCTGACCGAAATGAGCAGGCGGATGCTGCGTTTGAAGGCGAGCCGGAGGAAACCGGGCCAATCCCTGAAGCGGTTGAACCCAATTCCGGCGAAGCGTTTTCCATAACGCCCGAGGAAGCAGCTAGGCTGGCCCGGGAAAGGGACGAGTATTACGACCGCCTGCTTCGGACCCAGGCCGACTTTGACAATTACCGGAAGCGGGTTCAGAAAGACCAGGCCAACCTTCTGAAATACGGAGCCGAGAGGGCTGTCGAGGAACTTCTTCCCGTTGTTGACAATCTGGAACGAGCGGTGGAGTCGGCACGCACGCATGGTGATTCGAACTCCCAGCTCCGCGAGGGAGTGGACATGATCCTCGGCCAGTTTCGCGATGTCCTCGAGAAGCTCGGCGTTCGGCCCATCGAGAGCGTGGGCCATCCATTCGATCCCAATAAGCACGACGCGCTGTTGCGGGTGTATGCTCCGAACAAGCCCGAGGGGTCGGTCGTGGATGAAATCCGGAAAGGATATTATCTGCATGACAAAGTGCTGAGGCCGGCCCAGGTGACCGTCGGCACTCACGAGCACGTGCATGAGGACGAAGGCTCATCCGGAGGGGACGAATAAGCCTTGCGTCTGCTGCGGAGAGGGACAGGGAAACGTTTACTGATAATGAAACCAGCGGCGGGCGAACATCTCGGACAAACGGGAACGGAAAGCGGAGGCATTGTGGCGAATGGGTAAGGTAATAGGTGTCGATCTGGGAACCACAAACTCGTGTGTCGCAATCATGGAGGGGAGCGAACCGACTGTCGTGCCAAACGCGGAGGGCGGGCGAACCACCCCCTCCGTAGTGGCTTTTACGAAGGGGGGCGAGCGGCTTGTCGGCACGGTGGCCAAACGGCAGGCGATCACGAATCCCGAAAACACCGTTTTCTCCATCAAGCGATTCATGGGTCGGAGACACAACGAGGTTCTCACCGAAGAAAAACTCGTGCCCTATGAGGTGAAATCGGGAGACGGCGACAACGTCGTCGTCGATGTTGGCGGAAAGACGATGAATCCTCCAGAGATATCGGCGATGATCCTCCAGAAAATGAGAGAAACGGTTGAAGACTATAGCGGGGAGAAAGTGAGCCAGGCCGTCATCACGGTTCCCGCATACTTTAACGATGCCCAACGACAAGCGACGAAAGACGCGGGCCGGATTGCCGGACTGGAGGTTCTCCGGATAATAAACGAACCGACCGCCGCCTCCCTCGCCTACGGTCTCGACAAGAAAAAGGACGAGAAAATAGCCGTCTACGACCTGGGCGGAGGAACATTTGACATCTCCATCCTCGAACTCGGCGAGGGCGTCTTCGAGGTCAAAGCCACAAACGGCGACACGCATCTCGGGGGAGATGACTTCGACCAGAGGATCATCGACTGGCTCGCAGACGAATTCAAGAGAGAACAGGGGATCGACCTCCGCGCTGACCGTATGGCCCTGCAACGATTGAAAGAGGCCGCCGAAAAAGCGAAATGTGAACTTTCGACCTCGCAGACAACGGATATCAACCTTCCTTTTATCACCGCCGACGCTTCCGGTCCCAAACACTTGAACATGACGCTGAGCCGCGCCAAGCTGGAACAACTCGTGGACGACCTGATCGAGCGCACCAGGCAGCCATGTCTCACGGCGCTGCGGGACGCAAGGATTTCTCCGGACGATATCGACGAAGTCATTCTGGTCGGCGGCCAAACCCGCATGCCTGCGGTTCAATCCCTTGTGAGGAACCTGTTCGGCAAGGAGCCTCATAAGGGCGTGAATCCCGATGAAGTCGTCGCGATCGGCGCGGCCATACAGGCGGGCGTGCTTTCGGGCGATGTGAAGGACGTGCTCCTGCTCGATGTAACTCCGCTTTCCCTCGGCATAGAAACACTCGGCGGCATTTGCACGAAGTTGATACCCAAGAACACTACCATCCCCACGCGGAAAAGCCAGATATTCTCCACGGCGGCGGATGGTCAGACGGCGGTCAGTATCCATGTTTTGCAGGGCGAGCGGGAGATGGCGTCCGATAACCGCACGCTTGGGCGGTTCGATCTGCTGGGAATCCCCCCCGCCCCCCGCGGAATTCCCCAGATCGAGGTGACGTTCGACATCGACGCGAACGGAATCGTGCACGTGTCGGCCAAAGACCTCGGAACGGGCAAGGAACAGAAAATCCGGATCGAGGCGTCGAGCGGGCTTTCCGAACAAGAAATCGAGAAAATGGTCACGGAGGCCGAATCACACGCCGAGGAAGATAAACGCCGCCGCAAACTGGCCGAGACCCGGAATCAGGCGGATTCCCTTGTCTACAGCACGGAGAAAACGCTGAAGGACCTGGGCGACAAGGTGAGCGAAGACGAGCGGAACCGAACAAACGCCACAATCGACAAGGTGCGCCAGGCAATGAGCGGAGAAGATATCGGAGCAATCGAACGAGCGATGGAGGAACTCACATCCGTCTCCCATGAGTTTGCCCAACGTCTTTACGAGCAGGCGCAACAGCCTGGAGCGGAAGGCGGGGCTCAAACGCAGACCGAAGGAGAGACTGCGCAGGAAGGCGAGGCAAATGTCGCCGATGCCGATTACGAGGTCGTTGACGAAGAAGAGCCGAAGAACTGACTCGGGACACGTTTTTTTCCGGCGCCAGCCTAAACGGTCAGGACAACAGGGGGAAAGTCGATTTTAAGTCAGCATGGGTAAACGCGATTATTATGACATCCTCGGGGTATCTCGCGACGCCTCAGAAAATGAGGTAAGGAAAGCCTATCGCAAGCTCGCGATGGAGCACCATCCCGACCGCACGCGCGGAAACAAGGAGTCAGAAGAAAGGTTCAAAGAAATCTCCGAGGCGTATGCCGTTCTGATAGACCCCGAGAAGCGCGCCACCTACGACCAGTTCGGTCACGCCGGTGTCGGTGGCGGTTTCCGTGATTTCTCCGGATTCGGCTCTTTTGGCGACATTTTCGGGGACATTTTCGAAGACTTCTTCGGCGGCACAACCACCAGGCGACGCACGCAGGCGCAACGGGGGGACGACATAGCATATGAATTCGAGGTCACCCTCGAGGAAGCATACGAAGGTGTGGACAGAGAAATCAACGTCGCCCGAATGGAAACCTGTGAGGAATGTCACGGCGCCGGCTCATCGGCGGGAACCTCGCGAGCGACCTGCCCCGTCTGTCGAGGCGCCGGGAGACTGAGGCAAACGCAAGGCTTCTTCAGCATCACACGCACCTGTCATCGCTGCGTCGGCCTGGGAACCGTCATTGAGAATCCGTGCAAGGCCTGCAAGGGCGAGGGCCGGGTTCGCAATCAGAGAAAACTGCGGGTAAGCATCCCGCCCGGCGTCGATTCGAGCTCCCGTATCCGGTATCGCGGAGAGGGCGAGGCAGGAATCAGCGGCGGCACGCCCGGGGACCTCTATATTCTTGTCAAAGTCCTGCCGCACGACTTCTTTCATCGCGAGGACAGCGACCTCACATGCAACGTGCCCATCTCGTTTCCTCAAGCGGCGCTCGGCACGCAGCTTGAGGTGCCGACTCTCGATGGGAAAGTGACGCTGAAAATTCCGCCGGGCACGCAGACCCACAAAGTTTTCCGGATCAAACACAAGGGCATGCCTCATATACGTGGCCACGGGAGGGGAGACCTGCTGGTCCGTGTCATCATTGAAACGCCGGCCAGGTTGAACGACCGTCAAAAAGAGTTGCTCGAAGAATTTGCCAGAATCAGCGGCAACGAAGCGCACCCGCTCACCAAGAAGTTCCTGGACAAATTTAAGGAAGTTTTTGGCGCATAACGGAATCTCCAACCGTGCGAGTGCTCCCTGATGACTATCCCACAGTTTTTCATCAGACAGTCCCAAATCGATTCCCATAAGCTTGTCACGATAGTGGGCGACGACGCACGCCATGGACGGATTGTTCTGCGTCTCAAGAAAGGAAGCGCCATACGACTCGTTGACGAAAATCAAAACCGATACACGGCCGAGGTGGAACGAGTGACCGAAGACGGGGTTGTCGCTCGCATTTCACGGAGTGCGCCTTCTCCCGGTCCGAAGAAAGCGGACGTCATGGTTGTCCAGGGTATCCCGCGATTGCCAAAGGCCGATTTGGTCACTCAAAAACTGACGGAACTGGGTGTCAGCAAAATCGTGTTCGTTCCCATGCGGTTCTCCTCATACGGCAATGCCTACGAGAGAATGCACAACCGGCTTGACCGGTTGCGGCGAATAGCCGAGGCCGCGGCGAAACAATGCGGACGCAGCGATATCCCGGAAATAATGCTTTATCCGGAACTGGAAGGAGCGGCGAAAGAACTCGCTCAACACACCAAGTTGCTTGTGGCGGACGAGAAGGGCCGAGGCGAAAGCCTTCACCATTTGTTACGCGATTGTAGCGAGAAACCATCTGTCGCTGTTATAGTCGGCCCCGAGGGGGGTCTGTCACCTGAAGAGGCAAAACTTCTTGTGGACGCAGGAGTTCCGGCCTTTTCCCTCGGTCGCACTATTCTCCGAACGGAGACGGCCGCAATCGTCGCCGCGGCGCTCGTCCTGTACGAATTGGGAGAAATCTAGCAAGTGGCATCGTTTCGCATACTGACATTCGGATGCAAGGTCAATCAGTGCGATTCCCAGATACTTCGCGAAACCCTTCGGGGATGGGGACTCATGGAAGCCTTGCCTTCGACGCCGCCGACGGGCGAGAACAGCGACCGCCGCCCTGACCTGATTGTCATAAACACCTGCACCGTGACCGCCGCCGCCGCCGCCAAGTTTCGCAAGGCGCTCCGCAGGGCGAAACGGGAAAACCCCGGGGCCGCAATCGTCGTCACGGGCTGTCATGCGAGCGAAACAATCGGGTCTTCCGGGTCAATTCCGGGCGCCGACATCGTGGCGCAGCCCCGCGATTTCTCCGCTCTCGCCTCCTTTCTGGCCCAAGCCGGCCTCATGCATGGGGCTGGCGCGCGGATGACGGCCGGGCAGTCATACTTCGCCGAACATACCAGGGCGTTCTTGAAGATACAGGACGGCTGCGATTGCTTCTGCTCGTATTGCATTGTTCCGCTCGTTCGCCCGAAACTCTGGAGCGAGAAACCAGACAAAATCATTGCCGCAATCAACAATCTGGCTGCCAAAGGATACAAGGAAGTCGTGCTCACGGGCATCCATCTCGGCTTCTACGGACGCGAATCCAGTCGAGACTCGCTGCTCGCGCTTCTCGAGCGGGCGGAGCGCGAGTGCGGAATCGAGCGAATTAGGCTGAGTTCCATCGAAATCAATGAGATTTCGGACGAGCTGCTCGAATTTATTGCCCGGTCACAAAGGCTTTGCCACCATCTTCATGTTCCGCTTCAAAGCGGCGACGAGATAATACTGCAAAAAATGGGGCGTAAGTATTCACGTGATGGTTTCCTTCGGAGAGTTGGTGAAATCAGGCGAAGGATTCCCGGGGTTGGCGTGACAACGGACGTCATCGTCGGTTTCCCCGGAGAAGGTGAAGAAGAATTTCAACACACGTGCGATGCGGTAAGCGAACTTGAATTCGCAAAGGTTCACGTCTTTCGTTACTCGCCGCGGCCGGGTACCCGAGCTGCAACGATGCAACCCCCCGTTCCATCTGCAACCAGCAGTTCACGCGCCAGGCAATTGCTCGGAATCGGTGAACGCGCATCGCAAAACTATAAACGTCGATTCATTGGAAAGACGCTTGCCGTTCTCGCCGAAACCTGTGCAGGAAACGGAACATCCTGCACGGGAGTGACTTCAAACTATATTCGAGTCAAAGTGCTCGATACTTCCCCGGACCGGTTAAACACCATTTTCCTGGCTCGCATAATCAAAGTGGACGAAGAATCGGGCATGGCAATAGCAAATGCAATTGAATAACCGAGACAAGGAGGTATGCGCGATGGCGGAATGCATTTTCTGCAAAATAGCAACCGGAGAAATCAAATCTGACATTGTGTATCAAAGCGAATCATTTGTGGGTTTTCGCGACACCCAGCCACAAGCGCCCACCCATATTCTGGTGGTCCCCAGGAACCATGTGGCAACGTTTAACGATGTTAAGGAAACCGATACGGGACTGCTCTCGGGTCTTCTGCTCGCCTGCCGTCAACTTGCCGAAAACGAGAGCCTGACCGAGAAAGGCTACCGGATTGTAATAAATTGTAACAAAGACGGTGGCCAGTCGATATTCCATCTCCATGCCCATTTGCTCGGGGGCCGCAAATTAAGTTGGCCTCCAGGTTAATAATATTAAAAACATACCGGCCGGTCTGTTTGACAAAAAGCCGATTTTATGGTAGAATTCGATGTGCAAGGAAAAGGTTCCCTAACCCTCGGAAAATTGTATAACTTCTCTGTTGATTGGGGGATACGCAATGACCCGAGGGGCAAAAAATTCATCGATTCCTTCCTTCAGAAACAACGCAAAGACTACGAGAAGCTCGACCAGAAGCAGAAAGAACTTTTCGACAAAGAGAAATTAACGAATCCATACGCCGACACGCGAATCCTTTTCGGCGACCCCGGCGCCGCGGTCGGGTCGCTCCTTGTTGGTATCGATCTTGAAATCGGGGAGGTTTTGCTCGCTGACCGTTTGCGCGATAACGGAAAGTCCGTTGACCTCATATTGGCCCATCATCCCGAAGGCAGGGCGATGGCCAATTTTTATGAGGTCATGGAAATGCAGGCCGATATCCTGAACAGGTTTGGCGTTCCGATAAATGTTGCAGAAGGAATATTGGAAGACCGTATAAAGGAGGTCGAGCGGAAGGTTCTCCCCGTAAATCATACGCGCGCTGTCGACGCTGCCCGCTTGCTTGATTTACCGTTCGCATGCGTTCACACGCCGGCAGACAATGGTGTGACCCGTTTTCTGCAGAAAGAATTTGATCGGCTCAAGCCGGTTTTTTTGTCTGAAATAGTCGATTTTCTGCTGGAACTGCCGGAATACCGCGAGCGGGCCTTATACAACGCAGGTCCGCGAATTCTGGCGGGAAGCCCGGGCAACAGGGTCGGCAAGATATTTGTTGACATGACGGGCGGCACGGGAGGCTCAAAGCAAGCATTCGAGAAACTCGTGCAAGCCGGGGTGGGCACGATTGTCGGCATGCACATCGGCGAGGAACACCTGAAAGAGGCAAAAAAGCAACACGTCAACATTGTCATTGCCGGGCATATGGCCAGCGATTCCTTTGGAGTGAATCTTTTCTTAGACGCGCTCTGCCGAAAATACGGGAATTTGGAAATTTACGGGTGTTCGGGCTTCACGCGCGTGTCACGAATCAGAGCGGGAAAAGGTCGATAGGAGCAATAATAGCAGCAACGGTATGGCACAGGGCATTTCACCTGATACAATCGAATATGTTCGTTCCCAGGCCGACATCGTTCAGGTGGTTTCGGAATACGTCACCTTAACCAAGGCCGGGTCGAATTTCAAGGCATGCTGTCCCTTCCACCAGGAAAAGACACCGTCCTTCGTCGTAAGCCCCGGAAAACAACTGTACCATTGTTTCGGGTGCGGCGCCGGGGGCAATGTCTTCGGGTTCTTGATGCGGCAGGAGGGGCTGACCTTTGGCGAGGCGGTCAAGCTTCTCGCCGGCCGATTGGGAATCCAGGTTCGAGAGGAATCCCGCGCTCCCGAAAAAGAACGGTTGAAGGAGAGCCTGTTCGGGTTGTACGATTTTGCGACCCGCTTTTATCACGGCGCCTTGCTGAACTCTCCCGATGCCGAAAATGCACGCAACTATTTGAAAAAAAGAAACTTAGCCGGTAACGCGGTCAAAGAGTTCTCTCTCGGGTATGCGCCGGCGGGATGGGATTCCTTTCTCTGTGCGGCCAAGAAGAAAGGGTTTTCGGAGGAGTTGCTGCTGACGGGAGGTTTGGTGAAGAAAAATTCGGAAGGTGGCTTGTACGACGCTTTCCGCAACAGGGTAATGTTTCCCATTCACGGGCTCACCGGAAAGGTGATAGCCTTTGGAGGCAGAACCCTCGAGGAAAATCAACCAAAATACATCAATTCGCCCGAGACGCCCATCTATCAGAAAGGGCAGACCCTTTACAACCTGAATCGGGCAAAGAAGAACTTGTCGAATAATGACCCTGTGATTGTGGTCGAGGGATATACCGACGTTATCCGGCTCGTATTGAACGGAATTGACAACGTTGTTGCATCTCTGGGAACAGCCTTCACACAATCGCAGGCTCGTTTATTAAAGCGTTACACGACCGACGTGGTGTTTGTTTTTGATTTCGATTCAGCCGGAAAAGCGGCGACCGGCCGAGGCATCGACGTGCTTTTGGCTCAGGATTTGGGTGTCAAATTCGTCTTCCTGCCATCGGGCAAGGACCCCGACGAATTTGTCCAAGCTCAAGGGGAGCAGTCATTTAGAGCTCTTGTTGATAAAGCCATGACGTTCGTGGATTTCTATGTCGAGCGCGATCGCGCCGGCTGGGATGAGAATGAAATTGAGAGCAAGGTGAAAACCGCAAACACTTTGGCTTCCCTGGTCGCCAAAATTCCGGACCCCATCAGGCGGGAGGAGTATTTCAGGCTGGCGGCCAGCAGGCTGAAGATACGGCCGGAAATTTTGCTCCAAGCCTCGCAAAAAAGCGGTTTTACGGACAAAATAGAAGTAGAAGCGCGCCGTGTGGAAAACCAGCTTCGCCACGATGAGAGAAAATGCATGTGGCTGATTCGGATGCTTTTCGAGCGTCCGGAGCACCGAGGCATCGTTCGCGAAAATCTGGATTTTACGATTATCAGGAACGACGCTCTGAAAAAGATACTTGAAACGATTCTCGATGATAACGCCGACATAACGAATGAGAATGCGTTGTTTGACAGAATTCAGGATGAAGACACGCAGAGAATGTTTTCGCGTCTGGTTTTTGATAAGGCGGGTCCGGAAACTTTCTACCCCGTCGAATGGTGGACCGCGTTTATAGCGAGTCATCAGAAAAAAGAGGCGTTGGCGAATGTGCTCAAAGAGATACGGGAGGCCGAGAAAGCCAACAACCACGAGTTGCTCACGGAGCTATACAGGCGAAAGACCGAATTGAACCGGGGCCTGAAGAATATCAAGGAGCAAATGAAAGAGATACCGGTTTACGGTGACGTCGAGAACAAAGACGACAAATTGGCCTCGGCGATTGCGGAGATACGTGAAAGAGAGATGCGCAGGGCAGAACGCGCCGGCGACGCCAAGCTTGTGAACGAGTGGAAGAAGAGAAACGCGGCCGAATGCAGCGGATGACGGACGGGCGCACCCGGGTCTCTGCGAGGCACGGCGGCAAAATTCCTGAAAAGGGAGGTCGGGAAGAATAACTTCGAAAAAGGTAAAAAAGAAAGCTGTGTCCAAACGGACGCAACAGAAAAGGGAGAAGGCTCAACCGAAAGCGCCGCAGAAGCAGAGCGCAAAAGAGACTATTCAAAAGGGTGATAGTGTGGAAAGAACTCTTGAAAAAAAGGTGAGAGAGAGCGATGTTGTTCAGGAGCTCATCGAGAAAGGCAAAAAGCGCGGACAACTTACCTACGACGAAATCAATGATATGCTTCCGGACGATGTCGTTTCCTCCGGCGAAATCGACGAGATACTGCTTACGCTTGGCGACCACGACATTGATGTTGTGGATACGCTGAAGCTCGAAGAGCCGGAAGAGGCCGCAATCGAAGAAGACGAAGAGGAAAGAGAATTTGCGCCCTCCCGCGTGGACCGAGCGGACGACCCCGTGCGGATGTATCTCAGAGAAATGGGACGCGTTCCTCTCTTGACCAAAGATGAAGAAGTTCGAATAGCCCAAAACATCGAAAAAGCCGAGAACGGCCTGCGGGAGACAATCATCCGGACCCCATACGGGCTGAAAGAGATACTGCCGCTCCTCCAGAAAATAGTCAGGGGAAAACTCTCGCTGGAGAGCGTTTCGCGAGAAGATGATGACAAAAAGCTGAAGGAGCTCGAGGCCCGCCTCCCGAAGATCATCGATTTACTGCACAAGAGCGAGGCGTCGATTCGCAGGCTGGAAAAAAGCCTGCAGAGACCCCGGCTCGGCTCCAAAACCAAGAACCGGCTGCGGAGCGAGATCGCGACAATCCGGACAAGAGAGGCCGCGGCGCTCCGCGAGTTGAATCTCAAGATCAAAGAGGTCAACAGGATAGCCACAAAAATAAAGAATCTCCGCGGGAAGGTCAAAACGGCCGAGCAGGAGATAAAGACCATCGAAGACGAGTTGAAGCTGAGCGCAGACAAAATTGAAGACCTCGGGAAAAAACTGCGCCGGCGACAGATCGACTCGAAGCGTTTGGCTCGGCGAATCCCCGTTTCATTGGGCCGCTTCGTCGAACTCGAAAGGAAACTCCATAACGCGAAGCGGCGCCTGAACACGATCTATCACGAGACACGACTGACCAAACAGGGGCTGTACGGACTGATAACACGAATCGAAAATAACGAGGCCGAGATTTACCGGGCCAAGATGGACCTTGTGGAAGCCAACCTGCGTCTCGTCGTGAGCATCGCGAAGAAGTATACGAATCGCGGGATGTCGTTCCTCGACCTGATACAGGAAGGCAACATAGGCCTCATGAAGGCTGTTGACAAATTCGAGTACCGCCGGGGGTACAAGTTCTCAACCTACGCGACATGGTGGATTCGGCAGGCGATCACTCGGGCAATCGCCGACCAGGCCCGCACAATCCGGATACCGGTCCACATGATCGAAACAATCAATAAAGTGATCCGCACCTCGCGCCGGCTCGTTCAGGAGTACGGGAGAGAACCGACTCCCGAGGAAATCTCGGAGGCAATGCGGATGGAAGTCGAAAAAGTGCGGGGAATTCTGAAGATAGCGCAGGAGGCGATATCGCTTGAAACGCCCATCGGCGATGAGGGCGACAGCAGTTTCGGCGATTTCATAGAGGACAGGTCTATCGAGACTCCCATCAATACCGCCGCATTCACCGTTTTCCAGGAGAAACTCGAAGAGGTGTTGAAAACCCTCACCGAGCGAGAAGAAAAAGTTCTCCGTCTCCGTTTCGGCCTGGGCGACGGTTATCCCCGCACTCTCGAAGAAGTTGGCAGCGTTTTCAACGTGACGCGCGAGCGGGTTCGGCAGATAGAAGCAAAAGCAATCCGGAAGATGCGTCATCCGACCCGAAGCCGCAAACTGAAAAGCTTCCTCGACTGGACGGTTACCGAATAAAGAGGTCAAAGACTCGCTGCGGCCGGAATGCGCTTCGGCGCATTCCGGCTTTTCTGTCAATGCCTGTTCTCGGAGACACCAGCCCCCACGCGGGGCCCGGGCATCATTCGCACCCCTTTGGCCGGACAACCGCCGAACAGATTCACTGTGAGTGTGTCCCACGGTTTGAGGGCGCATGCCTCGTTGTATCATGAAACCATTCAGGCGCGCGTTTTTTCCGGAACTCAGGGGACCCTCTCAAATTCTTCGTATGACTTGCAGGTCAGTGTGGGGTTCGTCGCCTTTTCGCGTGCTATCGTTGAGGCGGGCCGGTCGCCGTAGTCATGGCCCGGGTACACTTCGATATCGTCCCGCAATTTCTTCAGTTTCTCATGCAGGCTCTGATACAGGTGTCTGGCGCTGCCGCCGGGAAGGTCGCTGCGGCCACAGTTACCGACAAACAAGGTGTCACCGGTCAGGAGCTTTTTGTCCGCCAGCAGGCATATGCTGCCGGGTGTATGGCCGGGCGTGTGCAGAATTTCAATCCGGATATCGCCCACCATCAGTTCATCGCCGTCTCCGACAAGTCTGTCGGTCGGAATGTTGCGTCGCTCGAGACTTGGAGCGTCTTCCTTGTGTACGGCCACTTTTGCGCCGGTTTGCCGAACGAGCGAGCGGATGCCTTCCGTGTGGTCGGAATGGCTGTGAGTCGCAATTATGAATTCTATGTTCAAACCATTTTCCGTTGCGACCTTTATGATGTCCGATATATCGGAGGGCGGGTCCACAACTGCAGCCTTCCTCGTTTTCTCGCACCCGAGGACGTATGTGAAATTCGCCATCATGCCGACCGGTATCTGCTTGAAAATCATTTCTGCCTCCTTTTCTCTGTGATGCTCTCATGGGTCGCGGCAGGCGGAACAGGGGAACCTATCCCACGATTGGAATAACAAAAGGCCTCAAAAAACGGTTTGCACGAATGGCCCGCGAGCGACGCTCTCGGCCCGGCTTATTGGGGACAGGATGCGCCATGGTGTCTCCCAATAAGCCGCATCGCCAACCGGTGGGCAGATTCATAGCCCATTCCTCGTTTCGCGGTTCATACGTTCTCGCCTCTGCCGAACAGCCTCAAGGCGTTCTCATAAAAAATCTTCGGAAAATCGTTTTCCTTGATTTTCAGGCGGGAGAAGAAATCGATGGCATCGGCATGCGACGCGAGGCAGTAATCGGTTCCAAACAACAGGTTGTCGGCGCCACAATAGTAGATAGCTCCCTGCAACTGATTCCGAATCCACTCCCGGTATTCATCACAGTACGCGTCGGGCAAGCCGGTTATGATTCCGGAGAGGTCGGCGTAAACGTTTTCGTTTTTATAGATAACTTCGGCCGCATCATGGAGCCAGGGGTTTCCCATGTGCGCCATCACAATCTTCAACTCGGGAAAACGAAAGGCCAGTTCGTCAATATTGAGCGGATGCGAGAAACGCAAACGCGCCATCGCGCTCACGCAGTCGCCGGTGTGAAAGATGACGGGCACGTCGTGTTTCATGGCGAGTTCATAAATCGGCACGCAATCCTCGTCATCCGGATAATAGTGCTGGTAGCCGACGTAGAATTTGATGGCGCGAATGGAGCCGTCGGCCATGTCCGATTCGAGCGCCATGAGGTAGTCATCCGTAAGATTCTTGGGATCGGCCGAGCCGGCAACCCAGAATCGTTCAGGAAACTGTTTGGCGAATCGTTTCGCAGTCTCAATTTGCCCCGGCACAGTCATGACAAGGGCGCGAACCACATTGTTATCGTCCATGTCCCGGAGCAGTCCCTCCGGTGTGTACGTGAGCCCTATTTTTGCCGCTAATTCCTGCGACAACGGGCGCTCGAAATTAATATGCACGTGGGCGTCGATGACTTTCGAATTTTTCTCGGTTGTCGCGCTTTTTTTTGGCATTCGCAGACCTCAATCTTCCAGGACAAAGCAGGGAACAAGCAGTTCCTTGCTGTGGCTGTTCACGACCGGGACATCGGACGCACGGCAGTAAAAGCCGCAGAACCCTCCTCCAAACACAAATTCCCCCAGATGAATCAGCCGCTCCTCCATTTCCAGTTCGTCGTTCCACACGCCAATCGGGAGAGAAGGTATCGGAAGCAATTCCTGGAGCACGAAATCGTCAGCCTGGCACGCCTTGAGAGCGTCCTCCCATTGTTCGGTAGTATGCTGAACGCCCAGCTTCACCCCTCTTCCCTGGTACATCGTGGCGGGTTTCAGCACAAAGTTGTCTTTGTTTTCTCTGGCAAGCTCCGTGATGTTTGTTTGCCGGCCCCGATATGTGCATTCCGCATCGACAAAGGAGCGTGTCCACGGCACGTGTTCATGAATCAGCCTGCGTTCCCGTTCGCTGTAGTAACGGGCGAACTCGCCGCTTTGCATCGCCTCGAATATTTTCTTGTTGAACGCCACATCGGAGCGGAACGAGCCGACCATGCAAACATTGTGGTCAACGAAGGCCTCGATCATCGCCGTTACTTCGTCCAGTCGCTCGATGAGTTCGAGCGAAACGACTCTTCTGTAAATTATGTCAATCTTCAGGCCTTTATGCGATAAAACTTCACCGTTGTATTCCAGCTCTCTCGGGTCGGCCACGACGGCTTCGTAGCCGCGTTCGCCGCAGAATTCCCGAAATGCGAAAAATTCCTCCGATGTCAGGACATCGTTCCAATCCACAATTGCCAAGCGTGGGGACGATGACACGCCGTTGCCTCCGACAAACTGGCGGTAACATTGCAAGATTGTGTCGAGAACGCGTTCATTGATATCAAATACACGGACCGGATATTTCGAAAAAAAGGCTTGCATGGTGGGAGAAGCCAGCAGAAATTTGGGAAGCTTGTCCGCTCCATCCATGCCGGATGCCCCGTCGGTATTCAGCTCCGAAAAGAGCAGCGATTGTCCGTCGAAGAAGGAATCGAACCGTGCGCACGGAATCGAAAGCTCGTATCCCGGATGCGCCTCGATCAGCCTCAATTGCTCGGGGCCGAATCCGAATGGCTGCCTCAATGATTCTTCCTCGAGAAACAGGCGGGTGGTTCTCTCCGCCAGTCCGAGCATCGATTCCGCCACGCCGGCGATGGAACGGGCTTGGGCCGCCGTTACGATGAACGGATAAAAGGCTATCAAGAGCGCACGGCCGGCGTACTGCAGATGGTTTTCCGCGGCTTTCTGCTTGAATCGCTCGACTTCGTCCTTGACGGCCGCTTTGTTCGCTCGAAGGATTGCATTGAGGTCTGCGTAAAGGTCGGACAGTTTCGATTCGAGCCGGAACTCGCTTCCAAGACGGGTACCCACGATTCCCCTTCGTAATTGTTGGAGCCAAAGAATCGTGTGGATTATAACAGAATCAAAAGGCCTTCTCAACCGAAGAATCGCCGAGGGTGGGCGCCATGCTCTCCGCTCGCGCCGTCCGCTCGCGCTTGACTGTTTTCGTCTGTCACTGATAAATTATCTTCTGATTCATGTTCCCTTTGAACATCTTTGGCGGTTTGCTGAGCGGCGCCGCCGGCTCATCTTAAAAAGGGTTATCTGTCCGTCTTGCCGGTTTGTGGAGTTCCGAATGTCAGAAGAGGACCTGAAAATAAACTCGAGGGTGAGAAGGATTCTGGTGGAAAACAATCTCGACATTTCGTCGCTCGGCGTGAGCACGGCGTCCGGCGCGGTTACCGTGCGAGGCGAGTTGAAGAAGGTCCCTCCGCGCGAAATGAGCGAGCGAGAAGAGGCCAGGCTGCTCGGTGTTATCGAGACAACCATCCTGCGAGCCAAAGGCGTCAAACGGGTAGCCTTTCTGCTCAAAAACTGGAAAAAAGACAGGGGAAAATGGAAGAAAGGGACTGACTAGCGACCGCGTCGTTTTCCTGGCGCCGGGAGGCCAGTTGGGACCGCTTCCGGCCTTCACGCGGCGCTTCAACGGTCATCGTTCCATCTCCCGCATGTCCTTCCCTTCTCTCGGCCTCATTGATGCGCCGCCGCCAAAATGGTATATTTATCATATGCGAAAAGATTTGCTGCAAATAGTTGTCGAGACAATCGATAGACACAGAATGCTGGCCGAGGGAGAAACAGTTCTGGTCGCTCTTTCAGGAGGACCCGACTCGATTTGCCTCCTCGATGTGCTCCTCGAACTCCGGCCGCGATACTCCCACACGGTATGCGCTGCCCATTTCAACCACAGACTGCGCGGCAGAGAAGCGGAGGAGGATGCCCGATTCGCCAAAGAAATCGCCAATCGGCGCGGCATCGCATTCGCATCGGGCGCAGCGGATGCAGGCGAGTTCGCGAAGGAACAAAAACTTTCAATTGAAACGGCGGGAAGGACGCTTCGCTACGATTTTTTGTCGCGTGCGTGCGCGTCTCTGGGCGCAAGCAAAATCGCGGTCGGCCACACGGCGGACGATCAAGCGGAGACAATAATCATGAGGTTGATTCGAGGTTCGGGTTCCGACGGTCTCGCAGGCATTCCGCCAGCCAGATTTCTCGCAGGAGAGAAGGGCCCGCGCATCATTCGTCCTCTCATCAACGCTTGGAAAAAGGATGTCATCGCATATCTGAGAACCCGCAAGCTGAAATTCCGGAAAGACGCGTCGAACGAATCGGTCGATTTCCTGCGCAACAAGATTCGTCTGGAACTGCTGCCACACCTGGAACGGGAATACAACCCGCAAGTGAAGGAGCGGCTCGTAACGACAGCGGCCGCGCTTGCGACAGAAAGGGACTTCGTTGACGCAGAGGCCAGGCTTCTCACCGCTGAGATGATTGTGGAGGAAAAGGCACATTGGATTCTTTTTCACGCCGACCTTCTCGCCGCAATGCATCCCGCGTTGAGGAAAAGAATCATTTCGCGCCTCATCCTCCGCGCGAAACCAAATGCGCCCATGCTGGAAGCTCGTCACCATGCCAAGGCCGATTCGCTCGTCCGGGCAGGCGCCGGACGTCTTGAAATGCCCGGGAAACTCCGCATGGAGGTAAGCGGCGGGTTCGGTCTCATTACTGCAGCCGGAACGCGCTCCGGCATCAGGAAAACCGCTGTCGCCGTCGCTCTCGACGCTCAGACCCCCGTTCCCCAGTTCGATGTCGTTGTGAAAACAAAAGTTCTGAAGAAGATTGCATCCCCATCGAGCCTTATCCGAAGGTGCTCGGCCACCCGCCAGTACTTTGAGCTGGATGCCGTCCGTCTGCCGCTCGAGGTGCGCTCCAGACGCGCCGGCGACACGTTTCGCCCGCTTGGAATGCGAGGAGAAAAGAAACTGAAAGACCTTTTCATTGACAAGAAGATTCCCCGGTTTCTGCGCGACGGGGTACCACTGCTTTTGTCCAACGGCGCCATCATGTGGGTGATGGGACACGTCATAGACCGACGATTTATGCTGAAGGCAAACTCACGCGCCGCTCTTCGGGTAGACTATGAAAAACGAACACCTTTCCATACTCCTTGACAAGGAGCAAATCTCGAGCCGCGTCAAAGAGCTGGGCGAAACCATCTCACGGGATTATGAGGGAAAGCAAGTGGTGCTCATGTGTGTGCTCAAAGGAGCGGTTATTTTTATGGCCGACCTTCTCAGAAACCTGAAGCTGACAGTTGAAATCGATTTCGTCGCGGCATCGAGCTATTATAATTCCAGCAGCAAGGGGCGCGTAACTCTTTCGCCGGTCTTCTCCTCGGGCGTCAGAAACAAGCATGTTCTGATCGTTGAAGATATTATTGATACGGGGCTTACCTACCGCGCCTTGACGAACTACCTCTCGGTTCGCGAGCCTGCCAGCGTCCGGCTGTGCGCTTTGCTCGACAAACCATCTCCCGGGCGAACGGAAATGATTCGGCCGGATTATACCGGCTTCACCATTCCCGACAAATTTGTCGTCGGGTACGGGCTCGACTTTGACGAAAAGTATCGTCAATTGCGGGACATATGCATACTTGAGAAGTGATTCCTTCGGCCTGCCTTTTGCTCCTCATTCTTTGTTGTTATTTTGTGGGAATTGTGCTAAGATTAGGGTGGTTCATTGGTTAAACGCGCGCCGGAGAAGCGCGGTCCGGGCGTGAAACATCGGGTGAGGTTGATTACTGGATGAACGCCAACAGATATAAAACCGTTGCCTTCTGGGCAATTATGGCCGTATTGCTTGTCGTCGTGCTCCTTTTCCGCGAGAACAAGCAGGCGCCACCGGACGACATAAGCTATGGCGAGTTTCTCGACCACGTAAAGAACGGACAGGTCACCAAGGTTACGTTGCAGGCGAACGAGGCCACCGGTATCGGGTCGGGTGTCACGATCACCGGCGACCTGACGGGGAGTCGGCCTTTCAAAACATTTACCTCCGACCCGGCAATTCATGATATCCTGAAAGAGAATAATGTGCAGTATTCGGAAAAACCGTATTCTCCGAAACTGGTGCAGACGATTCTCATTCAGATTCTGCCTTTCGCTCTTATCATCCTGCTGATCTGGTATTTCGCCTACCGTCAAATGCAGGCGGGCGGTAATAAAGCGCTTTCATTCGGCAAAAGCCGCGCCCGCATGCACTCGCAGACACAGGGGAAAGTGACGTTTGAAGACGTCGCCGGAGTGGAAGAGGCAAAAGAAGAATTGGAAGAAGTGATTGAGTTTTTGAAAGACCCAAAGAAATTCACCCGCCTGGGAGGAAAAATTCCCAAGGGAGTCCTCCTTATGGGACCGCCGGGGGCAGGCAAAACCCTCCTTGCCCGGGCAGTCGCAGGAGAAGCCAAGGTTCCCTTTTTCAATATCAGCGGATCGGATTTTGTCGAGATGTTCGTGGGCGTCGGCGCCGCTCGTGTGCGCGACCTGTTTGCAACCGGCATGAAGCATGCCCCGTGTATCATCTTCATCGATGAACTGGATGCCGTCGGGCGCCAGCGCGGGGCCGGCCTGGGCGGTGGGCACGACGAAAGGGAACAGACACTGAACCAGTTGCTGGTTGAAATGGATGGATTCAACAGCAACGAGGGAGTCATCCTGATGGCGGCGACGAACCGGCCGGATGTGCTGGACAAGGCCCTGCTTCGGCCCGGACGATTTGACCGCTCGATTGTCGTTGACAATCCCGACATTTTCGGACGCGAGGGAATCCTGAAGGTTCACACCCGAAAAATTCCGCTTGCGCCAGGGACCGACTTGAAGGTTCTGGCCCGCGGAACTCCCGGCTTCTCGGGCGCAGACCTTGCCAACATGGTCAACGAAGCCGCTCTGTTGGCTGCCCGCCGAAGCAAAGAATTCGTTGACATTCACGATTTTGAAGAAGCCAAAGACAGGGTCCTGATGGGGCCGGAGCGAAAGAGCATGTTCATCAGCGAGGAGGAAAAGCGGACTACCGCCTATCACGAGGCGGGGCATGCGCTCGTCGGACACCTGCTTCCAGGCATGGACCCGCTGCATAAAGTGACAATCATACCGCGCGGGCGCGCCCTTGGTCTTACACAGCACCTGCCGCTCGAGGACCGCCACACGTACTCGCGCACATACATCACGAATCTCATCACCATGATGCTCGGCGGACGCGCAGCGGAGGAACTTGTTCTGCAGGACATTACGAACGGAGCGGGCAACGACATAAAAAACGCGTCTCAGCTTGCCCGCAGGATGGTGTGCGAATGGGGGATGAGCGAGAAGCTGGGTCCCATATCGTTCGGCGAAAACGACGAAGTCTTCCTGGGAAGGGACATCCTGAAAGAGCGCAATTTCAGCGAAGAAATCGCTGCGGAGATAGACAAAGAAATCCGCGAGATCGTGGAACGATGCCATGAGCGCGCAAAAGTATTGCTCAAAGAAAACAGGGAAAAACTGGATAAAGTAGCGCGGAAACTCATTGAACTCGAGGTTATTGAGGGAAATCAATTGGACAAAATCCTCGATGAGCCTGCTTAACCGCCTTCCCGGGAGTCACGTGCTTTACCTTGGCGAAGTGTCCGAACCTCCCGCTTGGCTCCCTCCGAACACGCACTCAACCATCAGGTCGATTCTCGACAATTCACGAGTGGGCCTGTTTTCCATCGAAGACCCCACTGCGGAGCAGATACGGCGTCTCGAACGGATCGCCCAACAATCGTTCGGAGGAATCGTAGCTGTGTTCAAAGCGGGCAAGGTCGACTTCTGCGTGTATATCGGGTCCCCAAAGGAACTTTGTGAAGAACGGCCGGCTTCAGTCGAGAGCGAACCGGTCCTCGATTGCAGAGATTTCGGGATAGCCGTCCAGCGTTATTCAACGGAACGGTTCACGCTAGACATGCCGAAGGGACCCCTGACGCTCGGGGACCGCACGAAGATAATGGGAATTCTCAATGTGACCCCCGACTCGTTTTCCGACGGGGGCCGGTTCCTCGATTTTGACGCGGCCATCGCGCACGGTGAAAAGATGGCGCAAGAGGGCGCGGACGTAATTGACATTGGCGGAGAATCCACTCGTCCCGGCGCCGAGACGGTACCCCTCGAGGAAGAGGCAAAACGAGTAATACCGGTGGTTGAACATCTTGCGAAGAATCTCACCATCCCACTTTCGATTGATACCTGCAAGGCCGAAATCGCGCGACGCGCACTCGAGGCCGGGGCCCAAATGGTGAATGATATCAGCGGGCTGCAGTCCGACGAAAAAATGGCGGAGGTCGTCAGGGAGAGCGGATGTCCGCTCATAATCATGCATATGCAAGGCACACCGAAACGAATGCAGGAAAATCCCTCCTATGATGCGTTGATACCCGAAATCTTGTCGTTCCTTCAGAAGCGGATCGATTTCGTCGTCCGGAGCGGCATCAGTGAGAACCAGGTGATTATCGATCCCGGAATCGGGTTCGGCAAGACGGTTGAGCATAATCTGGAAATACTTCGCGAACTCTCTCGGCTGAGAGCGCTCGGCAAACCCCTCCTTGTCGGCCCGTCGCGCAAGTCCAGCATCGGAAAGGTGCTCGACGCCGAAGTCTACGACCGGATCGAAGGCACGGCGGCGGCGGTTTCCGTCGCGATTGCCAACGGCGCGCACATCGTCCGGGTGCACGACGTGAAGGAAATGGCGCGCGTCGCCAAAATGACAGATGCAATTATGGGAAAAAGATGGTAAGGAAGATGTAATCAGTCGTCAGGGGAGAACAGCATGCGGAAACTGTTTGGAACCGATGGGATTCGGGGAGTCGCGAACGTCGAACCGATGACCTGCGAGACCGCTTTGAAGCTGGGACGGGCGGCGGGACACATCTTCATGCAAAACGACAGGCGGCATCGCGTTCTCATCGGAAAAGACACCCGGCTCTCCGGCTACATGATAGAGGCCGCGCTCGTTGCCGGCATCTGTTCCATGGGCGTGGACGTTCTGCTGGTCGGGCCGATGCCAACGCCGGCGGTCGCGCTCATTACGCGGAGCCTTCGAGCCGATGCCGGGATTGTCATCTCGGCATCACACAACCCGTACGAAGATAACGGAATAAAATTCTTCTCGCGCGAGGGATTCAAATTGCCGGACGAAATCGAGGAGAAAATGGAGGACCTCATCGCATCCGGCAAGATCGACCACATACGGCCAACGGCTCACAAGGTCGGAAAAGCGTTCCGAATAGACGATGCCGTCGGGCGCTACATCGAGTTCGTCAAAACTACCATACCGAAGCGAATGACGTTCGACGGCTTGCGCATTGTGGTGGATTGCGCGAACGGCGCAACGTACAAGGCGGCGCCGAGTGTCCTGTCCGAACTGGGGGCCGAAATTATTCCTCTCAACATCGACCCCGACGGCATGAACATCAACAGGGATTGCGGAGCGGTCCACCCCGAGCAAATGTGCTCGGAGATGAAAGCCCGGAAGGCCGATGTCGGCATGGCTTTCGACGGCGATGCGGACAGAGTGGTCATGGCCGACGCCGATGGAACCTACATCGACGGCGACCAGATAATGGCCATTTGCGCTCTCGACATAATGAAGGAGCAACGATTGGCCCGGAACACCCTTGTGACAACCGTCATGAGCAATCTCGGCCTGAGCCAGGCAATGAAAAAGGCGGGAGGTCGCGTGGTCCAGACACAAGTGGGAGACCGGTACGTCGTGGAAGAAATGGTCCGCGGCAAGTACACGGTGGGCGGCGAGCAATCCGGACACATTGTGTTCCTCGACTACAATACGACGGGCGACGGCCTGATTACCGCCCTGCAAGTGCTGGCCATCATGCGGAAAACGGGAAAAACCCTGAAAGAACTGGCGGCGTGCATGACGCGGTTCCCGCAGGCGCTCATAAACGTGCGTGTACACCGAAAAGAGCCTCTGGAAAATGTCGCCCGCGTGAAGCAACAGATAGGGTTGGTGGAACACGAGCTCGGCGATGCCGGGAGGATATTGGTGAGATATTCCGGCACGGAACCCGTGGCGCGGGTCATGCTGGAAGGGGAGGATGAAAAGCAAATAACGGAATTCGCGCAATCGATTGCTGAAATCATTCACCAAGAGTTGGGATGAATTTGCACAATTGAGAGTCGTCCGAAACAAGGGCGGCTTCCAACGAGGAGCGTCGGCGGAATCGAAAATCGACAGTCGAATCAAATGAGGAAAACAGCGATATGATACATCTGGGTGTCAACATCGACCATGTGGCCACCGTCCGGCAAGCCAGAAAAGACATTGAGCCGGACCCTGTCGCCGCAGCCGTTCTTTGCGAATTGGCCGGAGCTCATGGGATAACCGTTCACCTGCGTGGCGACAGGCGGCACATACAGGACAGGGACTTGGAGCTGCTGCGAAAAGTCGTGAAAACAAAACTTAACCTCGAGATGGCGGCGACAGAGGAAATGGTCGGCATCGCACGCGAGGTGAAGCCAGACCAGGTCACACTCGTCCCCGAAAAGAGAGAGGAACTGACCACCGAAGGGGGGCTCGACATAGCCGCGAATACCGACCAAATTGCGGATGTCGTCAAGCGGCTCAAGGCCATCGATATTCCGGTCAGTCTTTTCATCGAAGCCGACCCCGGCCAGATCGAGACTTCAAAGAAGGTGGGAGCGGATGCAATCGAGCTCCACACCGGCTCGTATGCAAATTGCAGGACCGAAGATTCCCGGACGATGGAACTCGAAAGGCTGATTCAGGGCGGGCGCCAGGCTGTCGCGCTGGGGCTCAGAGTCCATGCCGGTCACGGATTGACATATCAAAATGTGATTCCCATCAAATCGATCCCGAAACTTCATGAGGTTAACATCGGGCACAATATAGTCGCGCGGGCCGTCCTTGTCGGACTGGACCGCGCCGTTCGGGAGATGCTCGAACTTCTGAAATGACGCAGTCCATCACCCCCGATCTTGCTCGGTCACTGGTTCCCCCGCGCCCGCAGGATTCACACAAGGGAACATACGGTTATTTGCTTGTCATAGCGGGTTCTGCGGGACTGACGGGCGCGGCCTGTCTGACATGCGAATCGGCCTTGCGAGCGGGTGTGGGCATGGTCACCCTGGGACTGCCCCGGTCTCTCAACATTGCAATGGAGGCCCGCCTGACCGAGACGATGACCCGTCCCTTGCCCGAAACGGAAGACCAAACACTGAGCCTTCCCGCATTCGATGAAATTATGAAATTGTCAGAACGGATGCATGCGATGGCGCTCGGGCCGGGAATGTCCACCCACCCGGAAACGCAACTGCTCATGCGCTCGCTCATCGAGAAGGTCGACCTGCCAATGGTTATAGATGCAGACGGATTGAATGCATTGCCCGGCCACCTCGAACTCCTCAGTTCCCGCACGAAGCCCACGATTATCTCTCCGCATCCGGGGGAAATGGCGCGCTTGACCGGGATGCCGGTTTTCGATATACAAAGAAATAGAGAGCGAATCGCTCGGGAATACGCCGCAAAGTGGAAGGTGGAACTCATTCTCAAGGGAGCTCCCTCACTCGTCGCGACGAGCGATAACCGCTTGCTTCTGAATACAACCGGCAATTCGGGCATGTCAACCGCCGGAAGCGGCGATGTGCTGACCGGAATTCTTGCCGCCCTCCTGTGTCAGGGACTCACCGCGCCGAACGCGGCGGCGCTCGGAACCTTCCTGCATGGGCTGGCCGGCGATTTTGCCGCCGAGCGGTTTACATCGTGGGGAACGATTGCCGGCGACCTCGTGGATTGTCTGCCTGAAGCGTGGGGCGCTCTCTCAACGTGAGAGGCGTCGGCGAGTCGCCTCCTGTCAAAAGCACAAAATCGGGCCACACCCGAAAGTGGCGCCGAGGAGGAAATCGGATTGTCTGAACCCGTCTCGATTATCATTCCGGCACATAACGAGGAGCAAAGCATCGGCTCCGTCCTGGAAGGAATCATCTCCGCGATGGAAGCGGAGGGGGCGCAATACGAGATCATCGTGGTCAACGACGGCTCCACCGACCAAACCTCCCGGGTGGCGGAACAATATCGCCATACTCGCGTCATAGACCTCGGCATAAACAGGGGATACGGCGCAGCGATAAAGCAAGGTCTGAAGGTTGCGCACCACGAACTGATCGCCATAACCGACGCAGATGGCACGTATCCTCCGCAGTCGCTGCCGGGCCTGGTTCGGGCAATGGAGTATTCCGACATGGTTGTGGGAGCGCGGACGGGCGACAATGTCGCCATGCCGCTCTTTCGGCGACCGGCCAAATGGGCGCTCACCGCGCTCGCCAACTATCTTGCTTCGACGAAGATACCAGACCTCAACTCCGGAATGCGGGTGATGCGGAAGCAAGCGGTTCAGCGCTTCCTGAATATCCTGCCGCAGGGCTTTTCCTTCACAATGACCATAACGCTTGCCATGCTGAGCAATGACTATCGGGTTCATTTCCAGTCTATTGATTATCATCCGCGGACGGGGAAGAGCAAGATACGGCCATTTTCCGACACTCTCGGATTCTTAATGACTATTATTCGCACAGTGATGTATTTCAATCCCCTGAAGATATTCATACCAATCAGCGTTGCCCTTTTTTTGCTCGGAATGTGGATTTTGCTGTACAGCGCATTCTTTCTGGGCCGGGTCATGGACGTCACGGTTATCATCCTTGTGTCGTTGGCGGTTCAGGTGGCGGTCATCGGATTGCTGGCCGACCTGATAGACAAGCGTTCTCCTTAACGTTGGGAGGCTTATTGAGAAAATTCTCAACCGCTCTGAAGATACTCGTCTCGCTTACTATCCTCCTCTTTATCATTCAAAAGGCGGATTTCGACAAAGATATCCCCCGCCTCGGAGACATCCGCTACACGTTTCTCGCCGCGTCCGTCGTGTTGATCGTGGTTGGTCAGGTGATGCGAGCTTACCGGTTGGCCCTGATGGTCTTCGGAGAATCGGCGTTCCGGAAGCTCCGGGAAACCCTGAGAATTCAGATGATTTCCTTTCTGCCCGGAATCCTCTCTCCGGCAAAAATCGGAGAGATAACCAAAATTTACATGTTGAAGGCGGAATCGGGTGTTCCGGCAACGCGAGGACTCATATGTTTCGTTGCCGAAAGGGTTCTGGACCTGATGTTTCTCGGGCCGCTTGCCGCACTTGGGCTGTATGTGTTTTTCAGGTCCGATTTCCGGATGGACTGGAATGCGGGGTGGACGCTCGCCATTGCGCTCATGGCGGTGTCACTCGCCGGCGCAATGGCGGCCGGTCTTCTGTGGGCAAATGCGCGGGGGGTCTCCCTGCCTGACTTCTGGCGCGCCGTCTCTCCGAACCGGCTTTTCGGCGCGGCTGTTGCAACCGCCTGCTATTGGGGCGTGGTCTTTTTGGAAGTGTGGTGTTTCTGCAAGGCTGTTCGGCTTGAAGCGCACGTGTCGCACATTACGCTGGTTGTTCCGCCCGCGCTGCTGTCATCAATGCTCCCGATCAGTTTCTCCGGATTTGGCATAAGAGAAGCAGCTATGATAATACTGTTGCAACGGCCGCCGGTTGGCGCAAGCTATGAACAGTCCCTTATGATAAGCCTGATGTATGACATACTAGGCTTGGGGATACCTGCCCTGATGGGAGCGGCTTTTTGGCTGACAAGGAAACGAAATGGCTTTGCATCAGATTGAAATCCGAAAGGGAGAGATTATCCTCAATGAAGCGTTCGTGGGGAATTTGAGAACAAAGCCGCCCGAGGGGGTCCGACAAAACACCGAAGTTTCGGCTCGCGAAGGCGCGGTCCTCGTAACGGTTCGCTGGACTGTGGAAAAGTCCTTGGACCACCTGCTTCCGCTCGAAATCCTCGGTCTCAGGCTGGGCGAGTTCTATCCCGAAGCGGCGTTCATCGGAGGCAGAAGCTATCATCTGACGAATGACCACTCGATTGCGGAACGAAAACTGCCGTTCCCGTACAATTCCTATTACAAGTTTCGCATCAGGGCTCGCGCTCGATATGACGCCGCGCTCTTCACGAAAATGCCGGTCGCATGCTGGCAGGAGAGACACAGGGCCTTTGCCATCGCGTTTCCAAAAACAATTTTGTTTCCCCTCGGGTTCAGTCCCCTTTTCATAAAGGCGACGGGCGCTCAGGCGGTCGTGGATTTCTCCGCCGCCCTCCTTCCTGAGTTTGAAGTGATTCGCAAGCCGTTCGGGTGGTTTGGAACTGGGGCAAAACGACACGGATACACGCTGCGACTGGACGAGCGTCAGGCATTCGACGCCCGCTTCCTGCTTGTGGCGGCGGACACATGGGAAGAGTGCGTGTGCGCCTGCATGGACCACGTGGGGCTCGACTCACACATGGAAAGCAATCTTTCGCCGGGGCGGCTCGACCAAAAACTTCGGGCGGCGCTTCGCTTTTACAATCGAGTGTGGGATGACCGGAACCGCACGCATCTTCACATTCCGCGCAAGAACATTCCCGGCTTTGAATCAAAGGAATTCAAACATTCTCATGTGACCGATGACTTGACGAAATTGGTGCTATTCCGACGGTTGGCCGAAATGGGGCACGACAAGGCGCGGGAAAGAGAGAAGGCACTGTCCGAGAAACTTTCAAGCAAGGCGTATTGCTACGAGATGGCCGGAAAACAACTTTGGCACACCACGACATATTTCAATGGCGACGGCCTCATTCCCTTCACGCATCACGGAATCGGATTTGTCGGATTTCCCGGCGGCATGGCCACCGTTGTCCGACGGCTGTTCGAATATTGCTCATTGACCGGCGACGAGGAAATCGACCCTCTTGCGCGTTCGGGAGCCGATTGGCTCACGGAAACGCAGACCGAAGCAGGCTGGTGGCCGGCGGTGTTTCGAGGAAAACCGGGAAAACGTATGGACGGCTGCGTCGCCGCAACCGCCGAAGCCGTTCGCGCGCTCGTTGCGGCATATCGGCGCACAAGAAAACAAAGGTATCGGAGCGCCGCCGAAGCCGGTTTGCGTTTCGTGAACAGAAACACGAGTTTTTTTGCCTGCAGGCAGTATCTTCGCGATGTTGACCCGTCGGAAGCGGACGGGATAAGCTCCGAGGCGTGCATCCATGCGAATCTTGATTGGCACGAGCTTGACGCCGCCTCCGACGCAATCAGCCAGGCGAGAAAGTGGGGCGTCTATGCGCTTCAATGGATTCGTCCAGGTGGCGGCGAGTTCAGCGCGGTCATGTCATTCGATGGGCTCGCGAGTTCCATTACCCCTCGAATCGACCTCTGGGGAGGACTGTTGACAGCCCGTGCGTTCTTGAGACTGGCCGGCAAGACTGTCGAGACAATGTGGGAAAATCTCGCCTGGCAACTGTTCGAAAATATTGCCGCGCTTCAGGAGCGGGATGGGGGATTCTCCGAAACGTGGTTCTTTGATTATCCCACAGGGCTGGAGAGTATTCACATCGAACCGACGTTTGTCACCGATTCGTTTGTCGAGTTCCTGCTGGATGCGCTTAAAGCGCCGGAAAAAGAACGGACAGCCGAGCGTCACTCGCAACTCTTAATCCCCGTACCGTCGACGCATCAGAACTTGGAACTGTCTGCGTCAAATCCGTCTTTTGTTGGCATCCTCCAGGACCGACCAGAGTTCTCGCTCGGCGAGAAACTCGGGATTCGACCGGCTTTTGACGGCTGTTACGGCTGGAAAAGGGGACTTGTCCATGCTCTTTACACCATGTTGAGAGAAGTCTATCCGGGCCGTCAGATATTGAAACTGGTTCCGATTATGAGGATATTGTTTAATCGTCATCGGCTGAATCCGCCGCCATCGGAAATCGGAGGCGCCGACGCGTTCGAGGTGATGCGGGTCGAAACCTTCGACTCCGGAAACGGGAGCGCCATGCGCCGATACCTCACTCCCCTGCATGCGATTGACCTGTCAATCCTGGCGAACGGAATGGATTCGGGCAAACGCCAGTTCGCGGACCTTGAATTCGTCATAAGAACGCTCGCAGGCGATCTCGGGCCCCGGCAGGTTCGAATCGACCTGGTGGGCGAATACACGGCCGCGTCTGCTCTCGACAACAATGAGTTGCTTGTGTCGGTCGGAGAAAAGAGCTATACGCTTCAGGTAATCGAAGGCTCGGTCGACGGAATCCTGCGAGACGCCGATAAGTTCGCTCTCGATATAAGCTTGTCTTCCAATTGGAATTTCTTCGGCGATTACCGGCTTCGCTTGCGCGTGTTGCGCGAGCCGGCGCGCGAGACCCGGGAGTGACAGCACATAATGGAGTCAATTCTTTTTATAGTCGCTCTTGCAACCGGTGGACTCGCCCTGGGGCAGTATATGGTCTACAACCTTCTGATGCTGGCCGCATGGTCGCTGCGTCCGCTTCGGCCGGCTCCCGACCAAACCGTCCCCATAACAGTCGTCATTCCCGCTTACAATGAGGAGCATCATATCCGCAGAAAACTGGAAAACCTTTTCGAGTCCGATTTCCCGCACGAGCTTCTGAACGTAATCGTTGTCGATGACGGCTCCACTGACCGAACTCCGGAGATTGTTCGGCGGTTTGATAAGGGAACGGTCAGGCTGATACGCTCAAATCGGCGTCGGGGCAAGATATACGCCCAGAAAATGGCGTTCGCCGAAGCGACGACCGAACTCATCGTTCTCACCGATACGACTGTTCTCATGTCCCCGCAATGTCTTCGGAGGCTTGTCGCCCGGGCCGGAGACTCGCGGGTTGGCGCTGTGTCGGGGAGCATTTCCGTTCGCAATCGCGATGCGAATTATCTGACCCGGACCGCTCAATTTCTTTTCGATATCCAGAACGCCCAGAAATTGGGTGAAAGTCTTTTGGACAGCGCAGGCGGGTTGTTCGGCCAATTGTCGGTCGTCCGTCACGCCGCTGTCGGTGATTTCTCGACAGAAGTTATATACGAGGACCGTGAATTCGGAATTTCACTCCGCGAGCGGGGCTATCGAGCGGCCTTCGAGCCCGAAGTGTCGGCGACATATCAGGCTGCGGAGTCTCTTGAAGATTTCGCCCGCCAGAAACAGCGCAACGCGGGCGCCATGGCTCAGTCGCTGATGCGCCATTGGCGATTGCTCTTCAACCCGCGCTACGGGTGGTATGGCCTTGTCATCCTTCCCGAGTATGCTTTATTTCGTATTCTCCGGGTTTACCTGCTTATAATTTCCTTCGCGGCCGCCGCGTTGTACGGGTCGGCTTTCGATCGGCAGGCGCTGGTTCCGCTCCTGGCGACAATGGGAACGGCGACGGCCGTCTCCTATATTATTGGAACCGCATTTCTTGCCCCGCTCGTCCGAAGTCCCGGACGATTCCTTCTGGACATATTCGGGGCGCTGCCCGGCATGGTTCTGATTGCGCTCTCCCTCGCCGCCGGCCCCATCAGGTATTTTAAGGGGGATTTCAGTCCTGTTTGGAAACGGATAAAGAGAGGTCGAGCCGGTTGACATGAAAACCCTTCTGCTCAACCCTCAGCCCGACCGCGATGTGGTAATCAGCCGCGACCACATGGGCGGGTTCGGATTCGAGATCAAAAGTACGAACATGACACCCCCTCTCACGCTGGCATATTGCGCCGCCGTCATCGCGAGGGCCGGTCTCGAAGTCAAGATTCTGGACGCCGTCGCGCTTCGCTGGAAACCGGCGAAAGCCCTCTCATGGGTCAAGCAAGGAGGCTTCGGGCTTATTGCCGTCAACACGGCCACACCTTCGATTCATGACGACTTGGCGATTGCAAACGCCATCAAAGAAGCGTGTCCCCGCTCTTTCGTTGTCCTTCTTGGACCTCATGTGTCGATTTTTGCCGACCAGGCGATTCGGGACTCGCGAGCCGATGCGGTTGTTCGGGGAGAGCCCGAACTCACTGTCGCCGAATTATCCGAAGCGCTCGCACGGGAAAAACCTCCAACCGGTATTCCCGGATTAAGCCTGCGTTCCGAACCGGGGATTCTCCACTTTCCGGACCGCGCGCTCATTGAAAACCTGGACGATCTGCCGTTCCCCGCGCGTGAGTTGCTGCCGATGGCCCAATACCGTTCGGCGGTCTGGGGCAAGACCCCTTTTACCACCATGCTGACGAGTCGCGGCTGCTATTACGGCTGCACCTATTGTCCCTATCGCATCGGGCATGGAACAAAGTGGAGAGGGCGCAGCGCCGAAAACGTTGTGGCCGAGATCGAGGAGTGTGTGCAGCGATACGGAGTGCGCGAGATTCTCTTTCGAGACCCGCTGTTCACAGCCGATCAGCCCAGGGCAAGACAGATATGCGAACTGATCGCTTCGAGAGGAATCAAGGTTGACTGGCGCTGTGAGACACGCGCCGACCTGGCAAACGAGGAATTGGTCGAAAGCTTCGCCCGGGCCGGTTGCAAGGCAATCAATTTCGGAGTCGAATCGGCGGACCCCGAAATTCTGAAAGACGTAAGACGAACGCCCATCCCTCGTGAACGAATCCGCAACATCTTTCTGCGCTGCAGACAACTCGGCATCGAGACGATGGCGTTTTTTATCATTGGGCTTCCCGGCGAAACGGAAGCGACCGTTCGCGCGACCGTGGAATTGGCTGTCAACCTTGAACCCGACGTGGCGCAGTTCACAGCGGCCACCCCCTACCCGAATACGCCCTACTATGAGCAGCTCAAACACGAGGGGTTAATCCATAACGAATGGTCCTTATATACGAGTCGTGCTCCTGTCGTTGGGACAAGGCAACTCAGTCCCGAGAAATTAAGCCAACTTATCGGTCAAGCTTATCGCAGATTCTATTTTCGCCCGGCGTATATCGTGCGACGCGCCAGCCGGTTGAAATCGCCGCATGATATTGCTCGTCTGTGCAGGGGAATCAGGAGCGCCCTCAGGTATTCGAGGGTTCCCCGGTGATACCGGAGAAACCACGCCGCATGAATCGGGCCTCCCTGCTTGACCATGACAGAAGTCCTTGTTTATAATTGAGTTGAGAAGGAGTGCGGCATCATATTGCCATCATTGAAATTATGAACGAGGCGCCATGAAAATGGCGAGCAAAAACTCATGAATTTGGCGGTTAGGGACACCGTTCCCGGTGGCGGCCATTTCGGCCTTGCAAACTACTGTCGGACAGCTTCGCTGTCTTGAAGGGTCGCGAGGAAAAAATGAGCGGAGATGAACTTCGCGATACGCGGAACTGGAAGGTGAAGAAGAGTGATGGCAGCAAACTCGAGCCTGCCACTCTCGAGGTGCTCCGGCACTGGGTGGCATCGGAACAGATAGACCCGGACGACCTCGTGACGAACGACGAGATGGGCGATTGGGTTCGCGCTTCCGAAGCGCTCGAATTGTTCGACCTGTTTGAAAAACAGGGGAAAAAGCGCGAAATCCATCCTTCACCCGAATCGATTGTCCTGCCCGAGAGCGGAAACGAGATAGAAATGCCCTCTTGTGCATTCCATCCGGAACGAACGTCGAGCCACATCTGCGTGGGATGCGGCAAATTCATTTGTGAAGAGTGCGGCGAGCGACTCGAAGCAAAGATGTACTGCCGCAGGTGCAGGGCGGAGAAACAGGTGGGAGCCGAGCCGGGGACCGCTGTCGGGGCGGGTCCTGTCGCCCGAATCATTCCCGGCGCGGCGCAACCATCCTTTCCGGGCAGAATGGCGCTTGCAAGCCTTGTATTCGGAATTGTCGCGTTGCTCTCCGCGTTTTTCATAATTTTTCCGAAATTCAACATCACGGCGGCGCTGGGGGCAGCCCTCGTCGGACTGGTCGCCGCGATGCTCGGCAGAATTGCGATCTCCAGAATTCGATTGAACAAAGATTCGGCGAAAGGACACCCCTTCGCTCTGGCAGGCTCGGTTTCGGGAGCGATGGTTCTGCTTTTCTCTCTCGCCGCGATGCTGGTCTTCACCTCGAGACTGGATTCGGCAAAACGGCCGGGCCGGATGGATGGTTTGGAACAAATTTCGGCCACCCGGAGGCAGGGGGCCATCAGTTCCCCGGGCGGGACACCCGCCCAATTCGAGATGACGGAGGAGATGCGTGCGGAGCGCGAGGCCAACGCGAAACAATTGCTTCGGGATGTGGAGAGGGCCTTGGCGGAAGGGCAACTGGACCAGGCCGTAAGCGTTTCCCGCACAATCCTTGGACTATACCCGGAAACGGAAACAGCGAAACTTATCCAGGAGCGTCTACCGACTCTCGAACAGGCGCGTGAGACACTGGAAGCCCAGCGGGAGGAACTCAAGCTGCAGAATGAACAACTCGCGCGACAACGGCTGGACCATGCATTGAACATGTACGCGGAAGGGGACCACGCCACGGCGCTCGACCTCTTGAGGAGTGTCATGGAAAGCTATCCGGATACGGGAGCGGCGGTTCAAGCTCGGGCAGAAGCTGCAAAGATCGAAAAAGGGATCACAAATCAGGAATTGAGAAAATCAGAGGAAAAAGCATCCCAGCTCGCGCGCCAGGCCGAAGAACAAATGGAATCAGAACAGTATGATAATGCGGCCGCGTTGTATCGTCAAATCATGGACCAATACCCGCAAACACCGACAGCAAGCGCCGTGCGTTCAAAGCTTGAAGAAGCGGAATTGCTTGCCAAAGACCCATCCGAGCGTGCTTACCGCCGCTTGCTGGCCCGGCTCGACCAGACCACATACGAGGAGGCGATCTCACTCATTCGGGACTTTATGACACAATATCCGAGCAGCGCGCGCCTGCGGGAGGCTGAATCACTGCTTCAGGAAAACCAGTCGAGCAAAAGCGTTGCGGACAGCCTGCACAACTTCGGACAATCCTACTTCGAGGAGGGCAGGTACGCCCTCGCTGCCGGCCGCTACCAGAAACTCATAGATGAATATCCCCGAAGCCGTTGGATACCGAAGGCCAAAAGAGACCTTGAAACAACATTGGAAAAACTCCGGGAATGACGTGAGAAGCCGCGGCGGATTCTCTTCTCCCGTTAACTCAGAGAGGGAGTTCATTGACAGAGCAGGCTGACCCTTTCCGGCTTCAACGTTCCGCCTTGGCACTTGTTACGATTCTCACCTGTCTTGTCGGGGCGATGGTCATCATCGAGCAGGCCGGGCAGACAGCCACCTATACGATAGACAGTTATTTCTATCTCTCCAAAGCAAAACAGATAGCAAACGGCGACGGACCGACAACTTCGTGGAACGACGGGATAGATTCCAAGTATCTTCCCGGCTATTCGTATATCCTTTCCGTCTGTTACTTGTTGGGCAAGCCGTTTGTCTTCATGAACGTCGCCCTGTATGTCGTCTGCGCTCTTTCTTTGTTCGCCGTCGCGCGAGAATGCGACCTTCAATCCGGAACTTACCTCGGGTGCGCGGCTTTTCTGGCGAGTCCCGTCGTCATCAAATGGTTCTCTCTCCCCATGGCCGAAAGCGCCGCGCTGGCGCTTTCACTCATATCACTCGTCTGCTTCATGAGGTATGTGCTGACAGGGAGATATGCAAGCCTTTTCCTTGCCGGCGCCGCAGCGGGCTTCGCTATCGTCACGCGGGTTGAGTCGGCCTTCCTGTTTCCGATATTCTTTCTCCTTATTTTCACGAACCGCGCCCATGCGAAGGCGCTCCCTCTTCTGGCGGGGGCGGTCCTTGCAGCGCTTCCGCCTCTCCTGTATTGGATATGGCTTCGCGCGAACGCGGGCGAGTCTCCGGCATACTTTGAGGAGTTTCGAAGCACGGTCTTGCGAACCGACGTGTTCGCGAATTTCGCTTACAACGTATGGGTTCCGTTCGGGTTCATGCATTGGCCCATCAGGTCGGTGGAGGCGGCGGCGCAGGAAGCGGCTACGATTGTTGCCGGAGTGGCGTGGTTGTCAGTGGGACAATTGATTTTTCTGGGAGGGTTACTATTCTCGCTTTTCGGCAAACTGGGAGCAAAGATACGGGCGGTCAGTCTGCTATTTCTCGCATATGCGTTCCTGCATTCCTTCTGGTATTACCGATATGAACGATTCATGCTGATGGCCGTACCGCTGGCTGCAATCATATGGGCCGCCGCAGTGGGCGCCGCTCTCGAAATCATTCCAATAAGCAAGCAAAAAAGATTGTGGCTGATGGCGGCAATCCAAGTCCTGATTGCGATAAGCGGAATATACCTCGGCCAATTTTTCAGTTCCCGCCACATTGCGGAACTGCAAAAAGACACCGGATGGATTCCGTTCCACCATGTCGCCTCCGTCGTCAACTCCCTGAATCGGCCCGCCCGTTCGCCTGTGCTCACCGACCTCGGACCCCACCTCGCGTACCATATCGAGTCGCATACCTACCTTGACACGCAGCATGGAAATTACTGGCGCAGGGCATTCCAGCCGGAAGAAACGCTCGAAAATCTGAACATGCTCGGAATCAGGTTTGTCGTCACAAAAAGAAGTTTCTCCGAATGGTTGAAAGAGCACGATATCCCCTCCGATAAATACGGGCGATTCAGGAATGTGGCGGTTCCGGCGCAGGGAATATACGTAATCGAGTACGCGCCCTGAAAAAGCTTTGTGTGCGCCTGACCTCGCGGGGGAACGGGCACGGGCGTGCAGGAATGTCGGGAGAGTTACGGAAAGCGGAGACGGAACGAACCGCTCCTACCGGTTTCTGATTGTCCAGATGTCTTCCAGTTCATCGACCCGTTTTCTGAGCTCATCAGGATTTTTGGGGTCGTACGCTTCGGTGGGAATATTGAGCAGGTAACTCATCTCGCTCAGGCCCATCTGGCCGTGCCATACCATGGGCGGGATACTCAGGAGCATGTTCTCACCGTCTTCGCCGAGAATGAGCACGTTGTACTCGCCGCGCGTCGGACTGTCAGGTCTGTCGTCATATAAACCTATCTTTGCGGTTCCCTTGACCACGAAAAAATTATCCGTCTGCTTTCGGTGGCAGTGCCAGGCTTTGATTACGTTGTGGCGGCACGTGGCGACGTAAACCTGGCCGAACTTCTGGAAATGCGGTGAATCCGAACGGAGAATCTCGGTGACGTAGCCGCGGTCATCCACGTGACGAATAAGCGAAACCTTCTTCACGCCGTTTATCATTTTTCGCTACCTCCCTGAAGGGCCTGCGCCCGTGCAATTATTCGAGCCGAGGCATTCTAACAGAAAACAAGGGCCGATTCAACAGGGTTCGGGGATGAAATGCCTTGCGGGGCCGCTTGACGCAGTTGAAACGAGCAGGGTCCATCGAGAGGTTACCCCCAGAAAACTCCAAAAGACAGCTTTCGCAAAAGTTTGAATTTATGTTGGCGGCGGGGAGAAAAAGGAGAGCCGATTTAACTTCTGCGGCCCGGGATGTGTCTAAAAAATGAGAGCCAAAAACCGGCTGAAAATGTTGCTGCGCTTTCTCGATAATGAAAGGGAAGAACGGGCTTGCAGGGGGTTTCCTGATCGAACCTTTCGATGCTAAACTTAAAGGAAGGAGACAGGAAGCTTTCGGCTCGTCAGGCGCCCTCACCGGCTCCTTGAGCGCACATCATATTGCAATCATTGCATTTATGAAGGGAGTCGAATGGAAATAGCGGCGGAAATTTGATAAATTATGAAAGGTGTAAATGCGGGCGGGGGCAATGAATACGCCCCGCGATTCGGCAATTCGCGCTTCGGGGGCAGTCCCCCAATCCGAATTGCTGGACGATCGCGTAAGCCGATACGAGCGCGGTGGTTCGCGAGAAGGGCCGGAAGTGAATATTTTCGGCGGTTGAATCGACTAACATGGAGAATGAAGCGATGACAATATTTTGAGAGGCTTCATTGCCGATATAGTCGGGAGGGAAGAACCATGAATGCTGGCAGATGGACAATCCGAGGGACAACGGGGCGGCTTGTCCTGCTTGCCGTCGCTTTGTTGTTTGTTTGGCCGGGCAACGGCGTGGCGTACATTTCTCCGCCTGCAGCCCGATTGAGTGAGACGGTGGCCGACACCTTCATCCTCGGGAAAGACGATATCGATTGGAGTTATGCCGAGCCTGACCTGATTCTGGAAGAAGGCGATTTACTGCAGACGAATGAAACGGGCAGAGCGGAGATACAGTTCGAACCCGGGCTCACGTTTCGAATCGGAGAGGGCTCGAGAATCGCTCTCATAGAAACCAAAGGGAGAAAAGTTGTTGGAATCGACTCTGGCCGGGCGTACCTCAGGGTTTCGCAGGAGCGAGGGGAACCGGTCGTTCTGACCTTTCCCAGCGGCCAGGTGACGGCAACGAAAACTGCGCTTGCTCGCGTCAATGTTTTTGATGACGGAGGAGCGGAGGTGAGGGTTCTTCGAGGGCAAGTCGAGCTGGAAACGCCGTCGCAACGCTCGCATATCGGGACCGGCGAGCGAGTCATGGTCAATCCTCAGGGCGTCACGGAGTTCTCGACAATAGAGTTTGCGAGTCGGGACGGATTTGACGATTGGAGCGAGCAGCGCGACATAGCTTTATCCGCATACCAGCGTCCCCCCTATATTGAACAAGATATCGTGGGCGCGGAAAACTTGGAGGGTTACGGCGAGTGGGTTCACTCCGACAGATATGGTTCGTACGCGTGGCAGCCGTACGTCGCCGAAGAATGGCGCCCCTACTATCACGGGCGTTGGTTTTACAGCGACCACTATGGGTGGGTCTGGATACCGGAAGAACCATGGGGCTATGCGACCTATCACTACGGCTCATGGAATTACGACCCGCTCTATGGCTGGGTCTGGATACCCGGATATGTATGGCGGCCTTCGTACGTCCACTGGGTCGTTTATGATGACTACATCGGCTGGGTTCCCCGAGGGTATTATGGATATCCCGTAATAACAACCTATCCCTATTACGTCTCGTCGCTCCATGTAGTCAGCTACATCGACTGGTTCTCGTTCTCCTTCGTCTTCTACGACGATTTCCATCGCCATCATCATCACCACCATCATCATTATTATGATGACCACGATCACGGCCACCATGGGCATCATGACCGTGATAAACACCACGACGACGAGCACCATAAAGGCGATCGGGACGGACGAAATGCCCGCGACGACTACAAGAATCGTAGAGATATCAAGACGTTTCCCGTGGATAGGGGCCGTCATATCGACAGAGGATTCATCGAGAAAAATAAAGGGGAGTTTCGGTTTGTGGAGGACCTGAGAGATGAGACGTTGAAGAAGACACTCCACAAAGGCAAGACCATTCGCGACCGAGCGGATTTCCAAAGAATACTTGCCGTTGACAAACATCCGCAATTGCAGAGGCGCGTTGCAAAGCTGGAGAACGCTCGTGGTTATTCCGAGAATCTTCGCTCACCTGCTGCAGGGGACGCCTTGCCGAAAAAACTGGAACGGGACAAAGTGAAGGCGCTTGACTTCCGCGAGAGAGTAATCCGACCGCATGCGCAAAAGGTTGACAAAAAGGCCGCGCCTTCGAAAGTGCGGTGGAGCGGAAGGTCATATGACCTCACGGACCGCGCCAGACAGATTCCGGCCATCCCCGAGGTTTCCCGGAAAGAAAATGTGACGGCGAAGCAGCCGCGGCAGAATTTGACGGAAAAGGGGCGCGTTGAAAAGGCGCGGCAGGTTGCAGACAGGCAGGTTCAGGGCCGGGACAGGGCGACGGAGGAAGCCATACCTCGGAATACGGAACGGTTCCGGGCTACTCCAAAAACCATTTCGAATCCTGCTCCGGAACGCGACAGCCGGTATTACGGATACGAACTTGACAGACGGAAGATTCCCGAATTGAATCGGAACATAACCCATGAGCAACGGCGAACCGTTGACCGGCAGACAAAGGTTTCCAATTCCCCGATGCGGGCTCCGACCCGCGAGAACGCCGTGCGCGAGCCGATGAGAGACACGCAGATGAAGCGGGAAATTCCACGGGTCAGGCGAAACACCGATACGCGAAGCGAGCCTGTCACTGCCCCCAACCCAGGGTATCAGCGAAAATTGGAGAGGTCGCCAAGAATTGACGCTTCGACGAACAATCGTCCCACAATGAGTCGAAGCAGAACTTCCGCTTCTGCGTATCAAAAAATCGAACGCAGCCCGGAACAAAGAGCCCGAATACAGCGTCCCTCCGCTCCCGCGACCAGGCAGAATATTGACCGCGCTCCCGAAAGAAGCGGCTCTGTCGGAAATCAGAAACCCGTGAACAGTGGGCGCGGGAGTTCGGCAGGACTGAAGGACCGTGTTTCTTCCAGATTCGGCGGGCGCCGCTAACGGCGCCAATCCGTGATTCGCTCCACTCCGCTATCCAAAGGAAGCATTGCGCCACCTGCACACCTTCGTTCGCGAGCGCCCGAAAAGTGCGTAACACGGGCGCAACAACCGACCTTTAAGAGTATGTCCGATAATTGGCCAAGGTGTGCTTCGCGGTTAGTCCGCCAATCCCACGAGTCCCCAAAATACGGGGGGATTCTGCCGTTGGGCGCCTGCCTTGGGAACAGAAACAGAGGCCCTCGTCATGCAACATATTCTCATCTTTCAAATCAGGAACGAGGCAGTATGAGAAATTACGACAAAAACTCATCGTTTTCATAAATAACAGCTCAGCCGGATTTTTTCGGGATTTAATCCTGAGGCAAGGCCCGACCGCATGTTCTCGTCTCAAAAACCCTGTTTGACAAAATAAAACCCATCCAAATATAATTACGGCGCTGCTGGTATCTTACGAGGCGCATATCATAAATAGCCCTTGTCTTTTATACGCCTCATAATTTAGTGAGGAGGATAACTTCTCACGTTCTTGAGACCGGCGGTCAAAGAGACCGGGGACATGGAATTGCGTCCGCCCTGACCTTGGGCGAAGGAATCCACGTCGCCGGAGCGAACGCTCCTCATGGTGAACGCTGAAGGAGAGAAGAGTGACGTGTCACTCGTCGACGAATTGGTGAATCTGTATCGCAGGATGGCGACGGTTCTATCGGACGACATCCGTGAGGGACTGGCGCGCTCGCTCGCATCCGAACAGAAGGATAGCCCCGGCCATGCGGCTTTGAGCACGATACTCGAAAACGTCGAGTTGGCCAAGTCGGAATCGAGGCCCATGTGTCAGGACACGGGATATCCGGTGTTCTTCGTGACGGTTCCGGAGAACGTTTCGATTTCAAAAGTGAGGGAGGCGATTGAGGAAGCGACGCGGATTGCCACCGGCGCTATTCCATTGCGGCCGAACGCGGTTGACTCTGTGACGGGCAAGAACTCGGGTGATAACACGGGCACGCTGTGGCCGCTGGTGTATTTCGACGCCTGGACGGAGGATCATTTGCTGATTCGCGCCATGCTGAAAGGCGGCGGGAGCGAGAACTGCGGCGCGGTCTATAAACTGCCCGATTCGCGTCTGGGCGCGGGACGCGATCTCGACGGTGTGAGGAGGGTGGTGCTGGATGCGGTGCACGCCGCCCAAGGGCGGGGATGTCCTCCTTATGTGGTCGGAATCGGCCTGGGAGGCAGCAAGGACAGCGCGGCCATGCTCTCGAAGAGACAGCTTCTGAGGGAACTGGACGACGCCAGCGGCTCGCCGGAATTGGCGACGCTCGAGCGGAGGCTTTTCAACGAGTGCAACAGTCTGGGAATCGGCCCGATCGGCATCGGCGGCAACACCTGTGTCATGGGCGTAAAGGTCGGGGCCGCGCATCGCCATGCGGCGTCCTATTTCGTTGATGTGGCTTTTTGCTGTTGGGCCGACCGCAAGGGGACGCTCGAGTACAGGGGAATAGTTTAAGCTATGTCCGAAGTCAAGCTTCATACGCCGTTGTCGGAGAGCGATATTCGCGCGCTTCGCCTGGGGGACACGGTGCGTCTGACAGGGTCCGTATTCACCGCGCGGGACCGGGCGCATAAGTACCTCGTCGAAGAGGCGACACCGGAAACGCTCGATTTCGATTTGCGGGGCGGGGCGCTGTACCATTGCGGCCCCCTGGTCCGCAAGCTGGAAACCGGTTTCGAGCTCGTGGTCGCCGGTCCCACGACCAGCAACCGCATGAATCCTTACGAACCCGATGTCATAGCGCGCTACGGAGTTCGCGCGATTATCGGGAAAGGCGGCATGGACGGACGCACGGTTGAAGCTCTGAAGCGTCATGGCTGCGTGTATCTTTCGGCGGTAAGCGGCGCAGCCGTGGTGCTCGCTCGCTACGTTTCCCGAATACGGAACGCATACAAACTCGAGGAGTTCGGAATGCCGGAATGTTTTTGGGAATTCGAGGTGACTGAATTTCCCGCAATAGTCACGATGGACACCCATGGAGGAAGCATTCATACTCGAGTGGAGGAACTGTCTGAGAAGAGACTCGAAGAATTGCTGGCGAAAAAGTGAGCGTGGCAGTCAGGAAAAACACGAGGGCACCCCGGACAGAGGCAAGGTGAGAGAACCATGATAAAGATCGAAAAAATTTTGTTTCCGACAGACTTTTCGGACCACAGCAAATATGCTTTTCGATATGCGCTCTCGTTCGCACAGGAGTACGGCTCCAAGCTGTATATGCTTCATGTGATTGAGGATATTCAGTATCTGGCAAACGCATACATGTTCGATGTGCCGATTATGCCTTCCTTTGCGGACATGGAGCAGAACCGGCTCAAGGAAATGCAGGAGATCATTGACGCCGAGGTCACCGACACCTCGATGGAGATAGAAAAGGTGGTCCGCCGGGGCAGGCCGTTCATGGAAATACTCGAGTTGGCGCGCAATGAGAATGTCGACCTTATCGTGATCGCGACACACGGCCGCGGAGGATTGGAACATGTTTTGTTCGGGAGCGTCGCCGAAAAGGTCGTACGAAAAGCTCCCTGCCCGGTGTTGAGCATCCGCAAGCCGGGCCATGAATTCGTCATGCCCTGAGCTAGTGCGTGAATCGATTCTGTGGCATACTAGTTGGGTAGACAACGAAACAGCCTATTGAAGGAGGTTCTCAGTGAAACAACAAGTTCAAGAAGCGCTTAATGATATCAGACCCCAGCTGCAGGCCGACGGCGGCGACATCGAGCTCATCGATGTTACCGAGGACGGTATTGTGAAGGTGCGCCTGGTCGGCGCATGTTCGGGCTGTCCCGGCGCTCAGATGACTCTCCAGATGGGAGTCGAGCGTGTGGTGAAAGAGCGCGTTCCGACAGTCAAAGCCGTGGAGGCGGTCTAGAGGAATTGTGTAGCTTGTCCCACGGTCCGGTGGTCCGTGCTCCAGGGACGTGAAAGTGCCCTCGGCGATGGTGAAGTTTGTTCGCTTCGGGGAGAGTGAGTGTGCCCGAGAATACGTTGACGCCTGCCAGGGGGCAGTCCCCGGTCTGTCCCGCGAAATATGCGGGACTTCGCCTCACTCAGCGAAGAAATGACTGAATTCCGCGGTCAAGCCGGGGAATGACGACAGAGCGCGGGATTCCGTAAATAGTGACAGTCCCCTCCGCTGGCGTTTCGGCGGAAAATTCGATTATCGGACAGCCTCGAACCTGCGGCGCATCATAATGCCACCCTTGAGATTGCGAAAGACGCGGCGATATGAGCCGATATGCGATTATCGGAGCGGCTGACAGTTTCAGTGAAGTTTTTTTGAAAAGAGAGCGCGCCCGATTCACCGGGAGTGACGGGCGCGCCTCTTTCGTTTGGACCCGCGGCAACCTGTGCCGCGCGCGAGGGCGCGCCGCATGATAGACTGCTCGAATGCGGCTTTTTCATTTCTCGCCCTCTTCATGGCGCCCATGCTTCGTTCCGCTCGAGACGGAGGAGACCCGATATGAAAAAGATTCTGTACATCGTGCTTGACGGTTTAGCTGACAGGGCCACGCCGTCGTTGGGGAATCGAACGCCGCTCGAGGCCGCCGACACGCCTGTCATGGACGACCTTGCGCGTCGCGGGGAAAACGGACTCATGCATACGGTGGCTCCGGGGATAGCGCCCGAATCGGATATCGCGGTGATCTCGATACTCGGTTACGACGCGTACAAGTACTACACGGGAAGAGGCCCCCTGGAGTCGCACGCGGTCGGGCTGAAGGTGAACAACGGCGACCTGGCGTACCGTGTCAATTTCGCCACGGCGGGCACATACCCGGAAATCAAAGACCGGCGCGTCGGCAGAAATCTGACGACCGCCGAGGCGGATGAACTGTGCAACGAGGTCAACTCGAAAGTCAAGCTGACCTCGGTTCCGGGCGTACATTTCGAGTTCAAGAACACAATTGAACATCGGGGAGTGCTCGTCATCCGGTGCGACGGGAAGCTTTCGGCCGAGGTTTCCAACACGGACCCGGCATATGGCAGGGAAGGATTGCTGGGCGTTGCGCTCGAAAAATTCGAAGACGTGGTGCAGAAATGCGAGCCGCTCGAGGGGGCAAAGAATCCGGAAGGCGCCGAGATGGCGGCAAACCTGACCAACGAATTCGTCGAGAAGAGTCATGAAGTGCTCGACAAGGCGGATGTGAACAAGAAGCGCAGGTCCGAAGGGAAGATGCCGGGGAACCTTATTCTGACTCGGGACGCCGGCGACCGCCTGCCGGAAATGCCGCCCATCAGCGAGAGTTTCGGGGTCAAGTTCGGCTGTTTCCAGGAGATGCCGGTGGAAAAAGGCATCGCGATGCTCACCGGCATGGATATCGTGCCGGTTCCGCAGACAACGGGAAACCCCGAAAAGGACTACCCGCCGCTTGCGAAAAAAGCGCTCGAGGAATTGCCGAACTACGGAGGCCTTTACATTCATATCAAAGGGCCCGACCTCCCGGGGCACGACGGAGACGCCGAGGCGAAGCGGGACATCATTGCGGCCATCGACAAGTTTTTCCTTGCGAACCTGGTCCCGGGACTCGATATGAATTCGGTGGTCCTCACGCTGACGGCGGACCATTCGACCCCGTGCGGCATAAAGGCGCATTCTGCGGACCCCGTGCCGCTCCTGATTCTTGATTCGTCGCTCGAGCCCGACGGAATAAAGGCTTACACCGAGGCCGAATGCGCGAAGGGAAAACTCGGGGAGCTCAGAGGCGTTCAATTGCTTCCGAGGCTGGTCGAACTGGCTCGCAACGGCTGAAAGGAGATACGCGTGCAAGAGAGATACAACGGGGACGACTATACAACAAGCGAATGGACGCACGAAGAATGGGAACGCGCATGGAATATAAAGGTGGGGACGGCCCATGCCTGCGAGAAATGCGGAAACATGATCATGATAACCAAGGGAGGCATCGGCACGCTCGAACCTTACTGTTGCGGTGAACTGATGACGTCCGTCCTCGGAAAAGAGAAAGACGAAAGGCGGTAAGAGAGCACAGAATGGAAATCGGCAATAGATTCCGCTGTTTGATTTGCGACTCCGAAGCACTCGTCATCCGAACCGGCACGGGTGTCGCCCGCCCCGTCTGCTGCAACCAGCCGATGCAACTCCAAAAGCGAAGGGCGCAAATGTATCGGTGCCCCGTTTGCGGCAGCGAGGCCGCGGTGATACGGTCGAAATCCGACGGCTTGCGGCTCGTCTGCTGCAATGTGCCGATGCGGGCGCTGGTGCGCCGCGCCGCATAGCCTTGCTTTCATTCGGATTGGCAATTATAATTGAAAAAAGCGGTGCGTTGTTCTTCCCGTGTTTCGTGTTGAGTGTTGCGAAAGGACGTTGATGATGGGCGACCCCAAGAATCTGTTCGGAGACATAAAACGAGCGCAAGAAGAGATGGAACATCTCATGCAGCACATGATCGGCCAGACCCTCCCTATCCTGTATTCCGCGCCCTCGAAATGGCGCCCGAACGTGGACGTGTTCGAGAGCGGTGACAGCATTATCGTGGTGGCGGAACTTGCGGGCGTGGAACGCGAGGACGTATCGGTCATTTACGATGCGGGCAAGCTTATCATCAGCGGGGTGCGCAGAGATATGATTCCTCACAAGAACAAGCGGTATTGTCAAATGGAGATTAATTACAACGCGTTCGAACGAATGCTTCTGCTCCCCGAGGAAGTTGAAGTCGAGAAAATCAGCGCCAAACTGAACAATGGCTTTATTATTATAGATGCGCCGAAGAAGAAGGCTGAACCGCCGAAGAATCAGCAGATTGACATAGGCTGAGGCGGCGAACGCGGTTCATCAACCGGGCAGGGTGATACGATGACTTCGAATATTATAAACGACCAATCTGACGGGAGCGTCATAGCGACGCAGGAGCCGAAACCCGAAGAGCATCCGCCGATTCCCGATGTTATCGGCATCTTGCCGTTGAAGAATACGGTGATGTATCCCTTCACGGTGATACCGCTCTCGGTGGGAGAGAAGAGTTCCGTGGCGCTTATCGACGAAGCGGTATCGAGCACAAAAATCATCGGATGCGTCGCCATGCGGGAACCGGGCGGGGAGCGAAAGCCGGAAAACCTCTACGAATACGGCACGGCTGCGAGTGTGCTGAAGATGATGAAGATGCCCGACGGAACAATGGCGCTTCTCGTGCAGGGGATATCGAAATTCAAGATTCAAGAGTTCGTTTCCACAGACCCGTTCTTCAAGGCGCGGGTCGAGACCATTGAAGAGGATGACACGCTGAGCACGCGGGGCGAGGCCCTGTTCCGCAACGTGCTCGCCCAATGCCAGAAGATAATTTCGCTCACTCCGTATCTGCCGGACGAACTGCAGGCGACGCTCGTCAACATCGATTCGGCGCTCCGCCTTGTGTATCTTGTGTGCTCGGTGCTCAAGCTTGAGATGACCGAAAAGGAGGAGATTCTGGAAATATCGTCGGTCGAAGCGAAGCTCGAGAAGATTTCGCAATTTCTTTCGCGCGAGATTGAGATTTTGGAACTCGGCGGCAAGATCAAGTCGCAGGTCGAGAGCGAGATGACAAAGACGCAGAGGGAATATTTTCTGCGAGAGCAGCTCAAGGCAATCCAACAGGAGCTGGGCGAAGGCGACGAGCGGCAGGCCGAGGCCAAGGAAATCCGCGAAAAGCTGGACGCCAAGAAGCTGTCCGAAGAGGTCCGGAAGGAGGCGGACCGCGAGCTTGACCGCCTGGCGAAGCTGCCGCCGGCATCCGCCGAATACCACGTGATTCGAACGTACCTCGACTGGATTATCGACCTTCCCTGGAACGAATACACGGAGGACCACCTCGACCTTGACCGCGCGCAAACGGTGCTCGATGAAGACCACTATGACCTGAAGGAAGTGAAAGAGCGCATCGTCGAGTATCTTGCTGTCCGCAGCCGGAAGCCGGACATGAAAGGTCCCATCCTCTGCTTTGTCGGTCCCCCGGGCACGGGCAAGACATCGCTCGGGCAGTCGATCGCGCGGGCGCTGGGCCGCAAGTTTGTGCGAATGAGCCTCGGGGGCGTGCGGGATGAGGCCGAAATCCGCGGCCATCGGCGCACGTACATTGGCGCCTTGCCCGGGCGCATCATCCAAAGCATACGACGGGCGGGCTCCGCCAACCCGGTTTTCATGATGGACGAGGTCGACAAGGTCGGGGCAGACTTTCGCGGCGACCCGTCGTCGGCGCTGCTCGAGGTTCTTGACCCCGAGCAAAACAATGCGTTTCGCGACCACTACCTCGATTTGCCATTCGACCTATCGCAGGTAATGTTCATAACGACGGCGAACATCCTGCAGACCATTCACCCCGCTCTGCAGGACAGGATGGAGATAATCAGGCTGGCGGGCTACACCGACGAGGAAAAAACGTGGATTGCAAAGAGATATTTGATTCCTCGCCAGCTTGAAGAGAACGCGCTCACGCCCGAGCACCTCGAGTTTGGAGATGCGGCGCTGCTGAAGATATGCCATGCGTACACCCGCGAAGCCGGCGTCCGAAACCTCGAGCGCACAATCGGAAAGGTATGCAGAAAGGTGGCGCTCGAGATTTCCACCGAAAAAAAGACGAAGGAAAAAATCACCGCCGAGAATCTTTACCAGTATTTGGGGCCGGAAAAGTTTTTTCCGGAAGTCGCCCAGAGGACCTCGCACCCCGGGGTCGCCACCGGACTGGCCTGGACCGAGACGGGCGGGCAGATATTGTTCATCGAGGCGCTCGCCATGCCCGGCGGGAAAAACCTGACGCTGACCGGACATTTGGGCGATGTTATGCAGGAGTCGGCGAAGGCCGCCTTGAGCTATGTGCGTTCCAAGGCGAAGGACCTGGGAATCGACGAGGATTTCTTCGCTAAGCAGGACATCCATGTGCACGTTCCGGCAGGCGCAATCCCGAAGGACGGTCCTTCAGCGGGAATCACGATAGCCACAGCCGTCGCCTCGCTGCTCACGGGCAGGCCGGTCAGCAACGACATCGCCATGACGGGTGAAATCACGCTGAGCGGTCTTGTTCTTCCCATCGGTGGGGTGAAAGAGAAGATTCTGGCCGCCAAGAGGGCGGGCACGACAACGGTGGTTTTGCCGGAAAAGAACAGGAAGGACCTCGAGGAAATCGAAGAGGAAACGAAGGCGGGTCTGAATTTCATATTTGTCGAGACCATCGATCAAGTTCTTGAAGCTGCCCTCACAGACGCACAAGCCGAGCCAAACTCAAAAAAGAAGGCGCCGCGGAAAAAGGGCTAGCTGATTATCCGGAGCACTGTGGACAGAAAACGACTCGAGGCGCGGCTTAACCTTGCTCGTCACTTCTTCCAACACTCGCTGCGACGTCTCTTCGCGGCCGACGATGTGGACGGCGACGGAGTTCGAGACTTTCTGAACAAGTACGCGCCGGATAATATTTTTCAGATTGAAGATTTCGAGCGGGAGCATTATCATACCTTCGGGCGATGTATCCAGTGCAGCATCTGCCAACCCCACTGCGTGATGTACCGGGCGCTTGGTTACCTTGATTTTCCGGGACCGATGGCGGTTGCCAGCACGCTCTCGCGCGGGCTTTCCGAAGTCGCCGCCGCCAGCGGGGTGATATACAATTGCACGCAATGCCGCCTGTGCGAGACAACCTGTCCCGAAAACGTGCCCATTGCGGAAATGGTGGGCTTTCTCCGAAAATATATTTACGCCATCGCCCCCGAATCGGTTCCGAAGCCGCTCCGGGAGCTGTGTGACGAGGCGCGACGACGGGGAAGCATATTTGACGGGGAGCCGGTGACACCGGTTCGGGACAAGCGCACGGCCGAGTATGTGCTCTTTCTGGGGTGTCACAGCCTCTATCGGCAACAGCAGCGGACTGCAGCGGTCATATCCATGCTGGACAAGATGGCTATCGATTTCACCATGATCGACGAAGTGTGTTGTGGAGCTCCCCTTGCAGCGGTTGGGTGCGAACCGAGCGGGCAACTGGCCGCCATGAACATCGAGCGAATCCGCGAGAAAAACACTGCAAAGGTCCTCACCGTCTGCCCTCATTGCCATGTTTCCTTTCTTGAAGGCAGAGAGTACGCGGGAAAAATCGAGCCGGTGCATATTGCGGAATTGCTTCCCCAGTTGCACCCCGCGCGCTCGGGAAAAGAGACCGTCGCGTATCATGACCCCTGCATGCTGGGCAGGGTCTGCGGGATTTTCGAGGAGCCGAGAAAGGCGCTTGCCCGGGCGGGCGTAAACCTGGTTGAATTGGAGACAACCCGGGAAATGGCTTTTTGCTGCGGCAACTGGGGCGGGCTGGGATACAGCGCTCGGGAAACCTCCGAGGCAATCGCCGCGAAACGCCTGGAGGACGCGCGGAACGCCGGAGCGGCGGTGCTGTTGACCGAATGTCCGTGGTGTTTGGATATTTTCAGGTCGACCGCGCTCGCCGGCGGAAAACCCCGAATACGGTCCGTCGTAGAATATCTCCAAGACCCCGAAACATGAGAAGCCCCCGCCGCGAATTTGCCTGCGCTTGCGGGAAACACCCCCGGAACGCCACCATGAATAAGGGTGGTTTTTATTGTGAACGCGAGAGGGCCGTATAAGAGAAAATGGGAATCACCAGACACGTAATCATAGGAAATGGCGCAGCTGGCGCAACCGCGGCGCAAACCATTCGAAAAGCGAGGCCGGACGACCGGATTCTGCTCGTAACCGAGGAATCGCATCCGTCATACTGGAGGGGCCTGCTGCCGGATTATCTGGCGGGCCGGGCTTCGGTTGACGACCTGTGGCTCTATCCCGAGTCGTATTATCGGGAAGCGCGAATCGATGTGCGACTCGGAAGCAGGGTCGTGAGGGTGGAACCCGGGCAGGGCGCTCTTTTCACCGAAACCGGCGACCGTATCATGTTTGACAAGCTCCTGATAGCGTGCGGAGGCGAACCGAAGGTTCCTTCCATTCGCGGCATGGCCGAGGCAAATCCGCTTACTCTCAAGACTCTCTCGGACGCGCAGAATATCCTCGCGCGCGTAAAACGGGGAAGTTCGGTGGCCGTGCTCGCCCGCGACCTCATCGGTGTCGAGTTGACGCGGGCCTTCTGCCAGATGGGCATGCGGGCGACCTATGTCGAGTGGAACAGCCAGCTCCTGCCACACATTATCGATGAGGCGACCGCAGAGGAACTGGCCGCCAAAATGGAGGCCGCCGGCGTGACATTGGTCATCGGGGAACGAATCATCGAGGTCGGCGTGTCACCACCCGGTATCGAACTGATTACACCGGAGAGAACTATCACGGCTGACGCGCTGGCCGTGGCGATAGGTGTCGCCCCAAACCTGGATTGGCTCGACGGAAGCGAAATCGCCAGGGATTCGGGTATAATTGTCGATGAGCGCCTCAGAACAAATTATCCGAATATTTTCGCCGCAGGAGACGCCGCCGAGGTTTACGACCCGAGGGTAATGCGAAGAAGGCTTCTGTTCGGCTGGAAAAACGCGATCGAGCAGGGAATGGTCGCCGGCGCGAACATGTGCGGCGAGATGGATGTGTTCGAGCGGCTCGATGTCGCATACACCACCGACCGCAAGCAGATTTTCGGCGTGGATGTGCGGCATCGCTGGAAGTAATGCGAGCGGGACACTCAAAACGTCACCGCGGGTGAACCGCTTCGACACAAACGGGAAAGTATCTCTCCCACGATCGCTCACGTTGCCGGGAAGCCGGCGCAGGGGGCTGTGCCCAATTACGCAATCCCCCGTCTTTTGCGCCGAGCGGAGCGAATCACGCGTTTCGCGTGACCGCGCATTCGCGGGATAGATTGGCGGATTGCCCCCGAAGCGCAGGACATGGAATTATCGGACGGACTCACTGTCCCAGATTTACGGAATTACCCCTCTGCCATTCCCCGGTCTGAAGGAAGAATATAATTATTCCTTCGCTGAGCGGAGCGAAGTCCCGCGGATTGCGCGGGATAGAATCGGGACTGTCCCCGAGGCAAACAACTTGCGTCATGAATCGTGGGACGCGCTCGAAAGGGTCGTTCGAGCAACGAACAGCAAGAGGAACGGAGGAGCTATGCCGA
>CAYVQZ010000021.1:0-70986 GCA_964453435.1 uncultured bacterium | reverse complement strand
ACTTACGAAGATTCAAAGACTCTTTTCAACGCCAAACTGTCGAAAATGAGTTTGAATTCCAACCCCGGGCTGCGGCCGGTGCTTCGGATTTTGCGGCGCACGCGCACAAGAAAGCAAAGCGGGCAGATTCGGTCAATTCGACAACAGGTGATTATCGGGCGGCTTCTTCCTTCGTTCGGGGCAGGTCAAAAACCCGTTGCGCATTCTCGCCGAGCCATTTTTCGAGCACCGGCGGCTTGAGAGGAAGCGAGCGGACTTCCTCAATGATTTGCGAGATGTGAATGCCGAGGTTGAGCCAGTCGGAGCCGAACAGCACTTTGTCCCGGATAGTGGTATTTCCGAAATGAAGGAGCATTTCCCACCCGCTGCCCTGTTTCATAAGATATTTCGGCCGATGCGCCGAGAAATCGAGGTACAGATTCTCATGGCGCCACGCGAGCGCAACCATCTCGTTCACCCACGGCCACCCTCCGTGACCGGCAATGACTTTGAGTCCCGGGAAGCGAATGCAGACATCGTCTAGAAAAAGGGGCCTGCCGTAGTCCATTCTTCTTTTCGTCGTCCAGTTTGCGGATGTATGTATCCAGACGGGCGCGCCGAGTTCCTCGCAGCGCTCATAGATAGGGAAATACATGGAGTCGTTGGCGTATAGGCCGTGCATGAAGGGCCGAAGCGCGACCGCGCGCAGACCGAGGTTCTTGACGCAGAAATCGATCTCTTCGGCGGCGGCCTTTCCTTTGTGAGGGTCGACTCCGATAAAACCAATGAATCTGCCTGGATAGCGGTTCACTATTTCGGCCACTCTCTCATTGGGCACGGGCGCCACTCCGGTGGCGGTCTGCTCGTCGAAATTATGAAGGGCGGACGCCCGCACGCCTGCGGACTCGAGGGCCGAAACAAACTCGTCGAGGTCGCGCGGGAACCCGTCCATCTGTTGCATGAAGAATTGCTGAAGTTCTTCCTGCGTCATCGAGGTCAGCATTTCCCCGATTTTTTCGATGGTGAGGCCCGCGGTTTTCAGGCTTTGGGGGACAAAGATACGCAGGTAGCCCTTGTAAATATCGGGCATGTTGAGGATTCCGTCATAAAAGAATTCACGTGTGGGAACCGTGCTGGAGACATCGATAATGTCGGTCATTCCGCTTCTTTCTCGTACAGTTTCTCGAAGTACTCGATTTTGTACTCTGATTTCGGGAATGTGTCGGGCGGCGTCAATTCGATGACCGGTCGAAAAGCCAGCCTTTCGCGGATGGTTCGAGTCAGGGTTTCCCTGAGTTCCTCACGCTCAGCCTCGGCCAGGCCATGCCCGTGCTCGACCTTGATGCGCAGGTTCTCGCCGACCGCGGGGCCGGGTTTGGAAAGCACTATTCGCATTTCCCCTGTTGTTTTCGGAGCGAAAGAAGCGATAACCTCCTTGACCGCTGCGGGAAAAACGTTCACCCCTTTCACCTTCAGCATGTCGTCGGTGCGTCCTATAACACGAAAGCGGAAACTCGTTCGGCCGCATGGGCATTTATCCGTGTGCACGCTGACCACATCGCGTATCCTGTAACGGATGACGGGAGTCGCCTCGCGGGCTATCGTCGTGAACACGATTTCTCCCTCGGCTCCGTCTTTGAGTTCCATCGGTTCGAGGCTGACGGGATCGACTAATTCCGGGATGACCGCCGCCTGCGCGCAGAAATGCATCCCGGCAGCTTCGTCGCATTCGGCGGCCATGTCGGCCGCGACATCGGCCATTCCGTAGAAGTTCCGCGCCTTTATCCCCCAGATCGCCTCAATGTGCCTGCGGTCCTCTTCAGTGAGCGTCTCACCAGCCATAAACCCTTTCTTGAAACCCAGTTCTATCGGTTCCTTCTTCAGCGACTCCCGAACAACCTTCTCGAGAAACATGGTCGCCGAGGGCGTGGAGAATAAGACCGTCGGGCGAAATTCCAGCACAATATCCAGAAGTTTCTGGATTCCCGAGCTTACCAACGGAAGCGGAATGACGGTAACACCGAGATGCTCGGCTCCGACGCTCTCACTGAGACCGCCAATAAATAGGCCGAAATCGGCCGGATTAATCATAACATCGTCGGGACGAAGGCCGCCGGTCCAGCCATGGCGCGCGAACAGCTCTTTCCACAGCGAGGCGTCGTTTCTGGTCAGGCCAATAAAGAGAGGCTTGCCGGTGGTTCCGCTCGTCCCCTGTATCCGCACTATTTCGCTCATCGGGGCGCACTGGTGCCCCCCCAAACCTCCGATTTCGGCTTGGGTCTGCCGAAGCTCGTCTTTCGAGGTGAACGGAATGCTCGGCAGGTCGCTTATCGATGCGATTCGTGCCGGGTCGATGTTCGCCTGTTCGAATTTTCTTCGATAAAACGGTGATTTGGCATGCACATAAGCGAGCTGTTGAGCGAGCTTCTTGCTCTCGATTTTCTGCAGCTTGGGCCGAGGCAACGTTTCAATCTCCTCGTCCCAATATTTGCGATAATTCGACATAGGCGCTTATCTCCGAGTCTATGGCGTGAGAAGGTCGTCGTTCGTCGGAGCCGAAAGGATGAGACGTGATTCAACGTGCTCGACGGGAAACCGGGCGGGGTCGGGAGCGAAAAGGAGCGGAACATATTCATCGCGAATCCATTTATCCAACAGGTTGTCATAATGGGGGCTTGCAAGGTCTCCGCTCTGGCCGCCGGGAAGCGCGCCGACGGTTGTTTCGAGATTTTTGAAATCAACCACCATTCGGAAGCTTGGCCCCCCCGTGACCTCGCCTCCGCCGCCTCTCGCGTTCAGTGTCAGACTGCTGCCACTGACCGGTTGCCCGCCCCGAACAAGCAGAGGGTCTTTGGAGAGATGGTCGATGCGCAGCCTGTTGACCCTCCCCCATTGCCAGAGGGAAACGTCGTCGCCAAGCTGCTCGACCAGTTCGTCAACCGCCTCGCGCAGGCTCCTCCGGGCGATATGGCGCAGCGTCTCTTTCTCGTCGGTGGAAACATCGTCGAACCATTTCGAGGATGGCTCCTCGACCACCATTCTTTCCAGCACTTCGAGCGGCGGTTGCCATTTGTTGAGGGAGGTGTGCCCCCAATGGTCCGCCGGCATGTCAATTCCCGCCGCCTTCCATTCGTCGGTCCACACCGCATTTGGGAATTTCTCGAGCCATCTCCACCATATTGTGGGAGCGACCCGGTCGGTTCCCGTCAGAAAATCCCACTCGGAGAGCGTTGTGAGAGCTGCGGAATAGACTCCGTTTTCCTCGAACGCGCCCCTGCAAGCTTCAATCATATGGGGAAGCATCGATTCGGCTGCGCCATCGAACGTGTCCGCCTGAAACTCTTTCATTGCGTCAAAGGTGACGAGGTCCGCCGACGAAAGCAATTGATTGATTCGGCGCGCCCGATAACCCGGGTCCCACTGGTAGCCAAGATAGTATTGATATGTTTCCGGCGCCGGACGCTGGTTGGCCGACGCGAGGTAATGCTGCGATGGATTCACGGTGCGCGGGGCGCTTATTTTTGGGATGAAACCGGCCCAGTCGAACTCGCTCGTTGAGCCGTCGACCGGGAAACGGCCGAGTCCCGATTTTCGTATCGGGAAAAGCCCGGCGACCCACATTGCGGTCATCCCGTTCGTGTCTGCATAAACGAAATTCCCCGGAGGACAGTTCAGTGTTCGCATTGCCGCCGCAAAATCGTCGTAATCGACCGCGTAATTCAACAGGAAAAAGGCATACGCGTCGTCATCCGGTTCGGCGCCCGTCCATTGAATCGAAAAATCGGCTGACGCGGTTGAAAGCACGGGTCCATGAGTCGTCACCGGGACAACCACTTCCACCGGTTCCCGGCCCCGCACCTTGACTGTCTCATGAAAAACTTTGAGGGGTCTCCACTTTCCCTCATAATAATATTCCGTTCGGTCCTCGTTGAGCGTCTCGACAAAAATATCGGTCACGTCAGCCTGAGTGTTTGTCATTCCCCATGCGATCTGCCGGTTGTGACCCATGATGACGAACGGAACTCCGGGCAGGGAAATACCGATTGTATCCAGAAGCCCTGCCTTGACATGGACAATGTGCCACACGCACGGTAACTGAAGACCCAGATGCGGGTCGGTCGCCAGCATCGGCATGCCGCTTGCCGACTTGGCGCCATCGATGACCCAGTTGTTACTTCCAATCGCATCGCTTTCGCCGACTATCCGAAACCGGTTCGAAGCCATCCTGATTATTTGGAGGCAGGCCTCCGAGATTCCCGGGGACGGGACATCCGTCTCGTTCTGTGGCGTCACCGATTTTTTCGGAATAATCGGAACCTCGCCGTACCGGTCTATGGGAAACAATTCGTCGACGGCGTCTTTCCCGAGCTTCTCGAATAGCGCTCCCAGGTAGAAATCATCCAGGCTCCCGCTCATCTCCCAGGCCATTCCCTTTCCGATCGCGAGCGAATCGAGAACAGTCCACGGCTCCGGCTGATATGCGAACAACTGAAATTCCAGTGGCAGCTCGCCCGGCATCTTCCCGGCTATGAAAGAGTTGACTCCCCATGCGTAAGCACGAAGGTTGGCGTATATCCTCGGCCGGCTCTTGAGCCGTTCCTCGGAGTTTCGGGCAAGCCGCTCAATCCCGATGGTTCGCGCGAACCGGTCATGGTCCAGCGCGGAAGGTCCGAGAACCTCCGATAGCCTTCCCCGGGCGGAACGTCGGTTGAAATCCATCTGCCACAGGCGGTCTTTTGCGTGCATATATCCGAGCGCAAACATTGCGTCTTCCTCGCTCTCGGAATAGATGTGAGGAACGCCATGTTTATCGATGACAATTTCGACCGTCCCCTTCAGACCGCCGAGCGTCCTCCTGATGGGGGAGGCGGTGTCCGTTGCCAATGTCAGGTTGGGACAAAGGACAAGAAATATTGCGATTCCCGTTAAGAGCGTGCATTTTCTCATGTGTGCCGGTCCTTTCGCGTCCCCGGTTTCAGCACCACCTTCAGCGCACCATCCAGTTGCTTGTCGAATATCTCATACGCGCGTTCACCCTCGCTCAGGGGCAACGTGTGCGTTATCAGCGGGCGCGTGTCGACCCTGCCCGCCTTAATCAGGTCGAGCAGCTTCGGAACATATTCCGGCAACTTGTGCGGGAGACCCATCGTGATTCTCTTGTTTGTGACACATAGTATCGGCATGAACAGTTCAACGGGTTCCGAAAAAATGCCGACAATCGAAATGTTGCTCGTGGGCCGGGCCGATTGGATGCACCCGTAAAAGGTTGCCGGTGTTCCCACCGCCTCGATTGCTGCATGCACCCCGATTCCGTCGGTCAGTTCCCGTATGCGGGATGGCGCGTCAACCTTGGATGCGTCGATGGGAATCGACCCGAGGGCCTCAGCCATCTTCAATCGATATTCCTTGAGGTCAACCGCGAAAACCTTCGAGGGGCCGAACAATTGGGCGCATATCTGTGCGCAGAGCCCCACCGGACCGCAACCGAAAACGGCCACCGTGTCGCCCGGTTGAATATCCGCATTCTCCGCCGCGAAGTATCCGGTCGGGAGGATATCGGTCACGAGCATTACCTCTTCATCCGTCATGTCATCGGATATTTTTCGCATATTTTTTTGTGCGAGCGGAACGCGAACGTATTCGGCCTGTCCCCCGTCAAGGCTGCCGTATGCCGTTGGGTTCCCGAAGATGCCGCCGACCGTGCATCCCATCGGCATCTCCTTCAGGCAGGCCTCGCACACGCCGCAGCGGAAACCCGGATATACGAGAACTCGTTCGCCCGGCGCGAAATCGGTCACATGAGCGCCGACTTCGTCAATGACCCCAAGAAACTCGTGACCGATGATCGTGCCCTCCGGCATACCGTAATCGCCCCGAAGAATGTGGAGGTCCGACCCGCATATGGCGGCGGATGTAACTCGCACGATGGCATCTGTCGGTTGCGTGATTCGCGGGCGCGGAACGTCTTCCAGCACAATCTTGCCGACTCCGCGATAGACCATTGCCTTCATTGCTTTCATATTCCTGCATTCTCCCACAGAACGTTGCGGTATCCGCCGTATTTCCGAGACTGGGTTGTTCGTGAACTATAGCGCACTTTTACGGATACGTTGGAGTTTAGTAAGATAACAGGTTTCCGGTGCTCTGAGCCAGGCGGCATCCTGCCTGCCGAGCATGCACATTATATACGGAGGTCGGGAAATTGACAAACCGTTTCCCGGTGATATAATGGCGCTACGCGCATGGGTAATTCAAAGAGTGACTATCATTCATAGAAGGCGCCGGCATATCCGCATATTTCAGATTGGCAGACGCGCTATTCGCAATTGTCGCGCCGATTCGCTTTTCCCGCGCACTGGCTTCTCGGCCAAAGGTATAGCCGCGGAATAAACGCTCTGGCGCTCCGGACTCTGCGACACGCAACATTGGAGGAAACATGACAGGAAGAGAGAGAATCCTCACCGCGCTTGGTCTTGGGCAGCCCGACATGGTCCCCCATTTCGAGCTCGCGTACAACGAGCCGAGCATTATCGGCATAGCGCGTCATTTCACGGACAGGCTCCCGCCGGAGAAGCCGGCCTCGGAGATGACACCCGAGGAATTGTTATTGATATTCGAAGCCCTGACTCTCTTCATCGAGGAGCTGGAAGTCGACGGAATGACCGCGCGCGTGCTTCACCGGGAGGAACCTCTGGGCGAGGGTTATTTCAAGGACAAATGGGGCATCACATACAAGCAGAATCCATTTGGCTTGGCTTTCCCGATGGATGGCCCGATAAAATCGAGCGCGGACGTCAAGAAATACAAAAGGCCCGAGTTCGAACCGGACGTCGACCTCATGATGCTTGGTCTGGCGGTAACGCGGTTCGGAGGAAAGAAAGCGATTATCTTTTCCTCACACGACTGCTTTCGCTTTTGCTGGGCGCTCAGGGGAGGAATGGAGCATTTCCTGATGGATTATATAGATAATCCCCAGCTCGCCCACGACCTCGCCCGCATCTCGACAGATTATCATAAAGAGGAGGCGGCAGCGGCCCTTGAGGCGGGCGCCGACGCGGTCGTGTTCGAGGACGACCTCGCTTTCAATTCCAACACCATGATGTCTCCCGCCCAATTCGACGAATTCATCGGCCCGTATCTGAAAGAGCTCGTGGACGTGGTTCACGAAAAGGGCGGAAAAGCGCTGAAACATACCGACGGCAACATCTGGCCGATTCTCGACCGGCTCGTCGAGGTCGGTTTCGACGGGATTCATCCGCTCCAGCCGCAGGGAGGCATGGACCTCAAGAAGGTGAAAGCCCATTGCGGCGACAAAATCTGCCTTTGTGGCAATATCGATTGCTGCGAATTGCTGCCCTCGGGGACTGAAGAAGAGGTGGAGCAGGCGGTCAAGCAGGCAATCGAGGACGCGGCGCCCGGCGGAGGATACATCATCTCGTCGTCGAACACCATCCACCCCGGCTGCAAGCCCGAGAATTACCTTGCAATGGTGCGCGCGATCAAGAAATACGGCGCGTACTGATTCCGGGTGGCATCCGTTCGATTCGGAGCGTCGCAATTTTTCGGCAATGTTCTTTCCTCTGAGCCCGGAAGTTTCTCTCCTCTTACAAACGGACCAGCGGAACGGAATCTCCGAATCGGCGACGGGCCCGGCGCAGACGCGGTGGAAAAAGCGCGGTTGCGGACTGATGTCGAAACTTCAACGCTGTCAGACCTCACTGCTGCTGTGATAATTCCGGATTCTGTTTCTTGTAACGGGCGAGCGCCGTCCAAGCGTTTCGACCAATCGGCCGGGGCGCCCGACCTCTTTTCAGAGCTTGCTCCAATCGACCTTGCGGTTCAGCAGCCTGTCACCCAAGCGCGAAAGCTCTTCGATCGGACCACTGAAATGGTGTATCTCGAGCGGGAAGGTAAAACGTTCTCGCGGGCGCAGCGCGAGGGCGTGAGAGGAACATTCGAGTTCGTAAAAGTTTCCGAAGTTCCCGTCGTCGTTATACGAGTTGCTCACGTCGCCCGCATATGGGTATTGCTGATATTCCCACAGGGAATTGACATATGGCTCCCGCCGGCGCACGGGGAACCGCCAGACGGTAAGAAGCCGGTCGGGCAGGTCCATGCTGCCGAGCATGGTGGAAGCTCTTGAGCGGGAAAACCCCATCTTGGAGCGCTCGGCGGCGTCGGCCTTAAACGTCAGGTATCCCCTATTTTCATTCACGTCGAGCCTGTCGCGAGAGACCCCGGACGGACTGAAATAGGTGTCGGTAACAATTTTCCCTTTTCCCTCGCGCCGGAACGGCGCAATCACATACGTGCGGGGACCGGCGGTATACATGCCGAGCATCCAGATGCTTACCAGGCCCGTTTCTTTTCTCATCGGTTCGTTGGAGAGGTTCTCGAACGTTGTCTCCGTCAGGTAGCCGAGATGTTTTAGTTTGCGCCCTTTACGGTTTCCCCTGGCGGAAAGAGGCGCCTCGATGATGCTGATGCGGCATGTGACACCGATGTGAAAACCTGTTCCGGATGCGTTCCGAACAGTAAATTCGGAGCCCAGAAGCGACGAGGTCCCTGTTTCTCCTTGTGGATAAGTCACGACAAACGCTTTCCCGTTGTATTCTTCGGATATGTGCCAGGTATCGAGGTCGAACTTTTGCGCGCCGGGAGGAAACGCAACGCCGAACTGGCCGCCCTCCGGCCCGACCCACCAGCGCAGCGCTCCGCCGTAAGCATTGAATTGGGGGTTCTTTCCGCGATTCTTGATGGCTTCGGGACTCACAAAACCGAAGTTCCTGCCCCGGGTTCCTTCGAGGGAAACCGCCATGACGCGGGCCGACAGGTCGGGGCAAACCAACAGGCATGCCGCACTATGCTCGCTTTGCAACAGGACGGTTCTTAATCCGAGGGATTCGAGTAAGCGTTTGGTTTCTTCGAATGTCATCAGGGTCTCTTTCTTTTTCCCGAGCGGCGGATTCTCCCAAACCGGCGCGGAAAAACCGCGAGACAGGATTGTACCATCCGAAAAGCCGGTAGATCAATGCGCGACATGCGCGACATTTGCGAGGAAAACCGCTGTCATTGAATTCGCGGCTTAAAGCCAGGTGTTTGGGGCGCCTGCGGGGAAGAGCAGCCCGAGGGGCCGCGAGGAGTGAGCCGAGGGCATTTCCCTCAGGACGGAGCTTCGGTTCTCCGGACAGCCTCATCGCTGCCGGCGCGTTCTTTCTTCAGTCTATCAATAAAGCCAGGTATTCGTTCGACTCGATGAGCCGCGCCTCCGGATTCAGCCTCTTAATATCTCCCATGAGTTCCGCCTCCTCCGGGCCGGCGTCCACTACGACGGCGATATCGGATGAAGCCGCGACCTTTTCCTTCAACGCGCTTAACGTCTCGAAATCCACGAAACTATACAAGTCCTGACCATCGAGTCTTTGCAGGCGGTCGTAGCCGACCATATAGAGCAGAAACGGAACGTTTCTCAGTCGGCCCGAGATCAATACGGTGTAATTCGTTGGAAGCGAATTCACGAATTCGGCCGCTTTGCGAGGATAACGTCCGCCTCCCGAGAGCGGGTCGGAATCCTTGTACACAATGAAAACGCTGACAAGGCCGATTCCAATGACAAACGCCAGCAAGAGCATCCGGGAAAAGAATCGTTCGATTACTTTGGCTTTCCCCGACCTGTCCCACCATCGCGCGAGCGCCAACGCCGCAAGTATTGAGGGCACAGGGACGATGGTCGTGAAAATTCGTCGGTCGGCAAATCCGTATCCGAACGCAACCGGAAGAAAAGCCACCGGCAACCAGGCGAGGAGGAGAACATTTTCGAAACGCCTCCGCGAGCCGATGAGTATCCCGAGTCCGAGCAACGCCAAACCAATGGCTGGAGCGCTCGGATAGAACATGCTCGAGGGATGTTCCGGCCGTGGCGACCAGTTTATAATTTGCTCGAGCGCTCGCCAGAAGCTTACGAGCAGCATGAAGGCCGGGTGGAAATTGTAGTCCTTCGCCGCGTACAAAAAGTTCTTCGGCGCCGTCTGCGCCGAAAACAAATCCATGAAATTCGCGCGTCCGAACGTCAGATGGGGAATCACGGCGACAAGCGCCCCAAACGCCAGGACCGCTCCCTCCTTGACAAGAGCCGAACGAGGAATTTCCTTGACGGATGCCCTGCCCGCCGCCACCGCTGCCAGCGCGAACGGGGCGAGCGCATAGCAGGATTGATACAGATAACTGACGCCGCCTATCGCCAATCCGAGGATGCCGGCATTCAACATTCCCCCGATTCGAACGGCCCGTATTATCAGGAAGAACATCAGGACAAGATAGGTCGGGCCTTCAATGAAGTGGTTGCCGAATTTGCTGTACCCGATGTGCCACGAATCCAATGCCACCATCAACGACGCAAAAATGCCCGCCGTGGTTCCCCAAACCTTGCGGCACAGAAAGTAGACAAGCACAACGCAGGCTACGCCCTCCACCACGGAAACCGTGCGCTGCTGGAACATGCCGACCCCGAGCATAAAAAAGCCGCTCCGCAAGAGAAGCAGCTTAACCAGATGCGCCTTAACCCACGAGGGAGCGCCGAGGAAATCTTCTTCCGGATTGAAAAGCTGCAAAGCGTCATGCGCAAAAAGCTGCTCGTCGATTGTGTAGATTCGGGGGAAGATATCGAGCTTGTAGAGCCTTATTATCAGGGCGAGAAGGACGATACAGACCATGATGAATGCTGTGGGCAGCCTGTTTTTGCGGCCTCCGGTCGCATGGTCTCCGGCCGTTTTCTCAGCCGCCACGCCGAGGGCGGGAACGAGCAGCAGACCCAGACAATAGAGCGCGAAGCTGTCGGTTGTTCCCACGAGACACATACCGATGAATGCAAGCGCGGTAACGGGCGCCCATGTGCCCGAAAGAACCGGCTCCGTCTTTTGACGAATGAAAACGTGGAGGCAAAAAAGCAGGAGAGCGGAAGCCACAAGGTAGACGGTAAAAGCAAACAAGGGGCTGTTCCCCCAACAGTTCAGTTTTTCGCCGAGGAGAATCGCCATTTCGAATATCGGCTCGACATTCTCGAGCACAAAACCCTGGCTCAACGATTGCGCCACAAGCTCCCGGTAAAGAGACGAAAGGATTGCCCACGTTCCCACCGCCAGCATTCCAAAGAGCAGGGCACGCCTTGTCAACCGCCGCAGGCTCCTTATTTGAGGATTAAACGGCATAGATTGCATGCATACGATATGCGACCGCGTTCGACAACTCCGTCACAGAGAAAGAGAACAAACGCCTTCAACAGCCATTCGGCAAATGCGAATAGCTCCGAAACGGGGCCATAATACCATCTGCGGGAACCGAACGGCAAAGCAACGGGAAAAGCCCGGGCTTCGCGCGAAACCATTTTCAGGCGTTCGGGACAAATCCGATTCCGCGGCGGAAACATTGAAAAAAACGCTGATACGGTATATCATCTATCATCCGGCTCCCCGGAGAACCGTGAGAAGGAACTCGCATGGAATCGGCATCGTACGGCATAGACAGTAGTTTCGGCAACTCGCAAAAGGTCTCCGTCGTGATCCCGACTTACAACGAGAGGGGAAACATCGGCGACCTTGTGGAGGACATCGTGCGGGTGCTTCAGCCGACCGGCGATTATGAGGTCATCGTGGTGGATGACAACAGTCCGGACGGAACGGCCGAAGTCGTGCAGCAAAAGTGCGCGGGAAATGAACGGGTGCGCCTTCACGTGCGGACTGCCGAACGGGGACTTGCGACCGCGGTTCGCAAGGGCATCGAACTCAGCACGGGCTCGATAATTATCGTCATGGATTCGGATTTCAATCATGACCCAAAATACATACCGCAGTTCCTCAACCTTGTCCAGTTTTACGAAGTCGTCGTCGGCTCGCGATTTCTTTACGGCGGCGGCATGTATTTTCGATGGAGATACTACTCGAGCTTCCTGTACAATGTGTTCATCCGGTTTTTCCTCGGTATCCCGATCCGGGACAAGCTCAGCGGCTTTTTTGCCATCCGCAGAGAGACCCTTCGGAGGCTGGACTTCGACCGGATTTTTTATGGATACGGCGATTATTTCATCCGTTTTCTAATGGCGGTGGTTGACCTGAAGCTCAGCATCCTGGAAATCCCCGTTTTTTATGACAACAGGAGATCGGGCGAAAGCAAGACGAGGTTTTTCAAAGAGTTCATTCGATACACCGTCTCGGTGTTTCGAATCAGGTTCGGGCGGAACTGACGGCGCGTCCCGGAAACGAATTTCAATAATGGGAGATTTGACGGCGCTTAGCATCTTTCTGAAAGTTTACATGTTCGCATTGGGAACGGTCACGGGCAGTTTCCTGAATGTCTGCATCTCGCGCCTTCCCGAACGGAAATCGCTCGTGTTGCCCGGTTCGCGCTGTCCGAAGTGCGAAACGCCCATCAGGTGGTACGACAATATTCCGCTGGTCAGTTTCGTTGTGTTACGGGGTAAATGCAGACGTTGCGGGAAACGCATTTCCTGGCAGTATCCCGCAGTGGAACTCCTCACGGCGATACTCTTCGTTCTGCTGCTCCAACGCTTCACGAACATAATTGCGCTGGTGATATACATCGCCTTCACCTGCGCGATGGTCGTTGTCACATTCATTGACCTCGAGCACACCATCATCCCCGACGAGATATCCATTCCGGGCATTTTCGTGGGGCTTGGCCTCAGCCTGCTTCCCGCGCGTCTTACCGGCGGCCAACTGATTCCCCATTCTTTCCTCGATTCGCTTATCGGCGCCATTGTGGGCGGAGGACTTCTTTATCTTGCGGCCCTGTTCTCCGTGTACGTGTACAAGAAAGAGGGCATGGGCGGAGGCGATATAAAGCTGCTCGCGATGGTGGGCGCCTTTCTGGGCTGGAGACTCGCTCTGTTGACGATTATGATCGGGTCGGTCGTCGGCTCGGTCGTCGGGGTCTCGCTCATTTTGCTGCGCCGGAAATTGAGGAGCGATTACATCCCGTTCGGTCCCTACCTCGCCTTCGGGGCCGTTCTCTCGCTTTTATACGGCGAACGGTTGATACGCTGGTATTTCGATTTCGGCAGGGGATTGAACGCCTTGGTGGGCCTCTGAGCCGGAATGCGGACGCCGAATATGGTCCGTATCAGTAAACCGCCTTGCCGCCTTTCCAGTACTTTTCCCGAAGTTGTTTCTTCATGAGCTTGCCGCTGGGGTTGCGCGGGAGCTCGTCCACGAACACCACCGTTTTCGGCCTTTTGTAGCGGGCGAGCTTCTCGCCGCAGTACTCGATGATCTCCCCGGGCGCGGCCTCGCATCCCGGTTTCAGGACAACGAACGCATGCAGGCTCTCGCCCCACTGCTCGTCGGGAACGCCGATCACCGCCGAATCAAGAACCTTGGGGTGGTGGTTCAGCTCGATCTCGATTTCCGCCGGGTAAATGTTGACGCCGCCGCTGATGACCATGTCTTTTTTGCGGTCAACGATAAAGTAGTAGCCCTCCTCGTCCATATATGCCATGTCGCCGACCGAGAGGTAGCCGTTGTGGAACGATTCGTCCGTCGCCTTCTTGTTTCGGAAGTAGCCGTCGATGAGCATGCTGTTCTTCACGAACAGCTCGCCTACCTCTCCCTGCTTCACCGGGTTGCGCTCTTCATCGAGAAGCAGAATCTCATTGCCGTCGAACACCCTGCCACACGACTCGGGGCGAGCGAGCTGCTCTTCAGGCAGCAAAATCGTGTTTATGCCGGTCTCGGTCGAGCCGTAGAATTCAAAAAGGCAGTCGTTCGGGAAAAGGTCGAGAATGGCCCGTTTCGTGCTGATGTGGAACGGCGCCCCGCCGACCACGAGGTTGCGCATCGAGCTGACATCGTATTTCCTCTTCACGTCTTCGGGCAGGTTCGCGACCATGTTACACATGGTGGGCACCATGAACGTGCTTGTGATGCGTTCGCGCTCCACGATTCTCAGGAATTCTTCCGGGTCAAACTTGGTCATGACATACACGAATCCGCCGAGTATCGTGTGGAGTCCCGAGAAAACGGGCGGCGCGCTGTGGTAGAGGGGGCACGTGACGACGTGACGGTCATCGGTCGTAATGCGGAAGTTGCTGACGATGCTCATAATCAGTTGGAGGTCGCGCGGTCGATTTTCCCGGAACGCTCCCTTCGGTCGGCCGGTCGTTCCCGACGTGTAGATAATGCTTGAACTCGACTCGTCGGGGTTGCGCTCGATGAACACATCCGAGGCCGACTCGAGCTTGTCTTCCAACCGCATTCCCCAGGGCAGATCGCCGCCGGAAACCAGTATTCTATCAGCCGGCACGTTCTCGAGCTTCTCGGCTATGGGTCGAATCACTTTTTCGAATTCCGCCCCCATCACGAGCGCCTTGGCCTCGGAGTTGTTGATTACGTATTCGACTTCGTCGCTCTTGAGCCGGTAGCCGACGGGCACGGTGTTCGCTTTCAGTTTTCCGATGGCGTACGAGGCGGCATACGCCTCGATGGAGTTATACATCAAGACGGCGACGCGGTCGCCTCGTTCCACGCCGACATCGGCCAGCACATTTGCGATGCGGTTGATGTATCGGTCCAGTTCCCGAAACGTATAACGTCTCTTCTCGTCCGCCAGCGCCTCCTTATCGGGCATCTCCTGCGCGTTGTACGCCAGCGTGAACGGCGCCGGCTGTGCTTGCTCGATGTTTTCCGATGAATCAGTCATCCCAACCTCCGCTATGGTTCAGAACAAGGCCGTTATTTTACATTCCTTGCGGTCGGTCTGGAGAAGCTTGAGATTGTGAGGAACTTCCTCCAACCGAATTCTTTTCGTTATGAGCGGGGTCATGTCCATACCCGCCGCCATTGCGCTTATCACGCGCGGAAACGTTCCGTGACCAGAATGGCCTTGCGCCCCGATGATTGAGGCGCGTCTGACCTGAAAGACCTCGCCGGTGACCGGTATCTTCGCGTCGGCCCGCGCCACGATGATTACCCTGCTGTTCAGCGCGCGCCCGTTCCAGATGGCTTGTTCGATTGCGGGCCACACAATCTCCGGCAGGCCGGTCGCTTCGAGATAAAGATTCGCGCCCATACCGTCCGTTAGCTCGAGCAGCTTTCCGGCGAAATCATCCTTCGCGGGATCGATCGTCGCTGTCGCGCCCATCTTTTTCGCCAGCTTCGCGCGGGTTTTCGAAGGCTCGGAAAGGATTACATGCGATGCGCCGGCGCGGCGCAGAATCGCCACGGCCGCGAGGCCTATCGGGCCGCCACCAAGAATGGCCACGTTGTCTCCCGGCCTGATGCCGCCGCCCCTCTCGATGACGGCGTTGTACGCAACCGAAGTCGGCTCAACCAGGCTGCCGGCAAGAAAGAGCTTTTCCCCCGCATAGCGGGGTCTCAACGGTTCGAGGCTCCAGCAGTATTTCGCTTTCAGCTTTACGTGCCGCGCGAAGGCGCCGTCGCACGAGAACCCAATTTCTTGGAGCGCCTCGCAATGGTTCGGGTAACCGTCGGCGCACGGGCGGCAGCGGCCGCACCAGAACATCTCTTCTGCGCAGACCGCGTCGCCTATCTTGAACCGTTCATTTGTTCGTTTGTCCAGCGCGTTTTTGCCAGCCTCGACAACGACTCCGGCAAACTCATGCCCGAGCGTGACCGGGAACGCAGTCAGGCCGGGATACAGTATGTAGCCCTCGGCGTCGGTCTGCGCCATGTGCACGTCGCTTCCACAAATGCCGCAGGCCTTCACCTCGACGATTACGTCGTCGTCCCGAAGCTTCGGTTCCGAAACAGATTCGATACTCACTTCCGGATTTCGCCACACCTTGCTGCCGAGATAGGTGAGCTCGCGGTCAATGTCTTTCGGCCCGAGAACGAAATCCTTTCGCGGAGCCCACTCCGCTTTCAACCTGATTGCTTTCATGGATTGGAACTGCCTGGCGCCTTCGCGTGTTTACCCTTGTCTTGTCTCCACCAACACCTTTATCGCCTCGCCGCTTCGCATCGCTTCAATGGCGTCGTGTATCTGCTTTAGTTTGAACCTGTGCGTCACGAGTTTTTTCAAATCAAGTTTGCCGCTTTCCAGCAAGGAAACCGTCGCCGGAAACGTGGCGTTCGCAATGAAGCTGCCCATGACCTGAATTTCGTTTCGGGTGATCTCGTTCTGACGAATATGTGAAACGGCGTTGCTGTTCATTCCGAACAGGAGAACCCTCCCGCCCCGGCGAACGCACGCCAACGATTCGGCCATCAAAGTCCCGACCGTATCAACCGCGACGTCGGCTCCGAGTGCGGTTCTCTCTCTCACGAGACTTTCCAGGGAATCTTTCTTTGGATTGCAAATATCGGTCGCGCCGCATTTTTTCGCCATCCGCGCGCGTTTCGGGTTCGGCTCGCTCGCGATTATCTGTTTGAGACCCGCCGCGCGCAGCACGCTTATGAAGTAGAGACCGATCGGGCCGGCCCCCAGAACGACCGCCGTTTCACCTGGGAACGGGCAAATTTTCTGTATCGCGTTTACCACGCAGGACAATGGCTCTGCGAAAATCGCCTCGTCTACCGAGGTCTCCTTCGAAATCGGAAACAGCGCGTCGCACGGCGCGACATTGTACGGCGCGAAGCCGCCGTCGATGAAAATGCCGAGTGTGGTCATGCTCTCGCACATGTTCGGGAACGCGGTGCGGCAATAGACGCAATGCCCGCACGCGAGGTTCGGATTGACAACCACCCGCTGCCCCTTTTTCAGGCGACCGACCGCGTTTCCGGCATCGAGAACGGTTCCCACATATTCATGCCCGAGGATGGTATTCTTGGTGGCCGGATGCCCGGGCGGCACGGAGAGAATATGCACATCCGTCCCGCAGACGCTCGCGAGTTCCACGTTCAAAAGAACATCGCGGTCACCGGCGATGACCGGAACGGGCCGCTTGCGCAGTTCCAGTATGCCGTTGCCCTCGAATACGGCGGCAAGCATCTTGCCCGGCGCTTTGGGATTCATCGTGGCGATGGGGATTCCTCAAAAGGATTTCGACTGCAAAAGAAGTCGGTTCACAATCAAACCGCGTGAATTATATTTCAACGAGAATCGGAGTGTCAAACGGTCAAAGCGACGACCAACGCTACCCTAATATGCCGGCCAGGCAATGGTGTAGATGTGTTTGCCGCCATTGAGCGGCCCGTTGAGCAAATCGTCGATTTCCTTCTGCGTGAACCGTTGCGTCATCTGGTCGAGCGGCGGCAGCTTGCCTGCGGGATACTTGTCCATGATGTCGTTCACGAGCCGTTCCATGTAGTCCAGCAGCGCCTCGACGCCCGGTCTGGCTTTCTCGGCGCTCGCGAGCGTCGCCTTGCCGACGCAGCCCTCGGGCGTCCCGATGATCTCGATGGTTCCCAGACCGACGTGCGCGTACCACGGAATCGGGCGGTTATAGAGATTGCCGGCGGAATCGAGGTGACCCGGCGGGAGAACCCCTTTCGGCTCGGTGTCGACGGCGTCCTCCATCTTAATCATCTCCGGAAAGAGCGCCAGTGAAAACGAGGTCTCGGCCTCGTCGGCGTGAATGAACGGCGTCTCGAACGGGCCGCCGTGCTCTTTGTCGCGGCAGTGCTCGGGGATGGCGTAATACCAGTTCAGGTTCACGAAGACCCCCGGCACCTGAAACCGCTTCGCGAAACGGTGTATCGCGGTGGGTATCACGTATTCCTGGCCGTGACCGTTCAGAAGAATCTGCTTGCGGAAGCCGGCGTTCCAGAAGCCGGCGATCATCTGTGAAACGACAGCGGTGAACGTGTCCTCGTCGATCGGGATTGTTCCCGGCATGCCGATGTGGTGGAACGGATGCGAGCCGTACCACAGCGGCTGTGCGACCGTGCAACCGGTCTTCTTTGCGATGGCCTCGGCCATGCGTGTTACCAGAAACGTGTCCTCTCCATAACATGCGTGCGGCCCATGCGCCTCGGTGCTGCCGAGCGGGAGGATTATCAAGTCGCATTTTTTCAGCCGCCGCTCCACTTCCTTCATCGTCATGTTTTGAAAGTACAGGCCATCGGCCAAATCCATGTGTCCGCCCTTCGGCGGTATCTCCCATTTACCCATTCTCGCCTCCCGTGATTGGTTCCGACTTTTGCGCCGCGTTGTCGCTCAAAAACTCCTCCGTATGTGGTTCATTCAACCATGGTTGCAAACCGGTGACAACCCGAGAAAATCTGCGAATTCTCACAACGGAGTCCTGCCGATAAACTCCAGGATATGCTTCGCTATTTCCTCGCCCTTCTCCTCCTGCAGGAAATGTCCGGCGTCCCTGATCGCGATCTCCGGTTGCTCTTTGGCCGAGGGGATGAGTTCCCGAAAGAAACCGTCGCCGCCACGGGTGATGGGGTCGCCGTCTGAGAACATCACGAGGCACGGCTTCGTCCATTTCGAGAACACCTCTCGCGCGCGGCGCATCGAGTCGGCGCCGGGGTCGTCGGGCCTGATCGGCACGAGCAACGGCCACATCTGCGCGCCGGCTTTGTATTCCTTGCCCGGAAACGGCGCCTCGTAAGCCCGCATGATCTCGGGAGTCATGCGGTCGGGGTTCGCCATCGCCATTTGCATGATGTTGCCGATGGGCAGGTCGGGCGTGTTCTCGACAAAGGTGCGCCACTGCATGAATCCGTCCGTGATTTGTCCCTCGCCCGTGGGAAGGCCCGTGTTCATGATGACCAGCCGCGCGAACCTCTCGGGCATCTCGCTCGCGACGCGCAGCCCGATGAGTCCGCCCCAGTCCTGGCACACGAGGGTAATATCGTTCAGGTCGAGCGCCTCGATGAAGCCGGTCAGGATATCGCGATGCATTTGGAACGAGTACTCCTCCCGCTCCGTGTATTTATCCGACTTGCCGAAGCCGACGAAGTCGGGGGCAACCACACGGTTTCTTTGCGAGAGTATCGGAATCATTTTCCTGTAGAGGAACGACCACGACGGCTCGCCGTGGAGGCACAGGACCACCTCGCCCGAGCCTTCGTTCACGTAATGAAGCCTGCATCCCTCGATTTCGACGTAGTTCGGCTTGAAATCATAGTCCGGCAGGTTTTCGAATCTTTCCTCCGGCGTTCGAATCAGAGGCATTGTCTGGTCTCCTTCTCTTTGAATTCCACCGAAAAGTCACGCGCCGTGTTTCCCACCTATTATATACCGGCGGGGACCGTGGACCTCGGCCCGGCAATCCCTGCGGACAAATCAGCATCCACGGAGAGACCCGATTCGTTCTTGCAGGCGCCAATTCGTTCGCACATGTTGAGACTGTTGTCCCTGTTTACCATTCTGAACGCAGGTCGCTGGGTTCGCCTTACAATCGAACGTTGCGGGGGTAAAGCGTCGCCCGGCGGCGCGTTCGAAGGCCGCTGCCTTTACCATTTCAACCACTGTGACGCCAAAAGCACGAAGGAAAATCGAAAAGAGGTCGAAGCACGGAGAGCACAGTTCGGGATGGCCGCAACACCGCGTTTCGCGGGACTTCGGGGACAATGAATCCGTCTCACGGTTCGGCGGTCCGCCAAGCTATCCGCTGAATGCGGGGTCGCGCAAAGCGCGTGATTCACTCAGCGAAAAAAATGACTGGGTTCGCTGCTCAAGCCGCGGAATGACACAGCGCGACGTAGCCGCAACCAAATTTCGCTTCAGGGACAGTCCCGATTCTACGACACTTCGTGTCCGTAAATCTGGGACAGTCCCTTTCGCCCCGCATCACATTGTTACCGTTAACATTATGAGAGCCGCAGCATGAAAATCCCGATGGAAATTCACAATTCTGATAGACAGGAGTACAGAGACAGAAGATTCCGTAATCGGGCACAGCTCCTGCGCTCACTTTTCGGCAACCTGCGTCATCGTGGAACAGGCTCACCCCCCTGCGTGGGACAATCGTGTGGCGGATTCATTTAACTATTTCGGTTGTTTTTTTTCTATGAACGCGTAGGCGTTGTGGTTGTGGATGCTTTCGAAGTTCTCGGATGCGACCGTGTACCAGGTCACATTGGGGTCGGCCTCCAGCTTTTGGGCGATTTCGCGCACAACGTCTTCTGCAAACATGGGGCGCGCATACGCTTTTTCCGTAACGTATTTCTCGTCTTCCCGCTTGAGCAGCGAGTACAGTTCGCAGCTTGCCGATTCTTCCACGAGAGCGATGACATCTTCGATCCACATGAACTCATTGAACTTGAGTTGAACGGTGACGATGCTTCGCTGATTGTGGGCGCTTTGCTCGCTTATTTCCTTCGAGCACGGGCACAAGTTGGTGACGGGGACATTCACTTCGAGAATGAAATTGAAGCCGAACGACTCGCCGTGGGATGCGATGAATTTGCAGCGGTACTCGGTGAGGCTTCGCGAGCCCGAAACGGGAGCAGTCTTCTCGACGAAGTAGGGGAATCCCATTTCGAGGTGCGCGCTGTCCGCCTCGAGCGCTTTTTCGACCTCGATGAGCAGTTCCTCCATGTTCTGCATGGACATGCGGCCGCGATGCTGGTTCAACACTTCGATGAACCGGCTCATGTGAGTTCCGCGAAACCGGTGCGGCAGATTGACATACATGTTGATGTCGGCCACGGTGTATTGCTCTCGTTTCGCCTTATCGCGCACCACTATGGGATATTTGACGTCTTTCACCCCCACCTTGTCCACCTCGACGCTGTGGTTGGCGGGCTCGCTCTGGACGTCGCGCATTTTTCTTCTTGGCAATGCTCTCTACCTCTTTTCTTTTTGTCGACGGCGCTCCGCGATGGGGTCGGAGACGCCTGCCTCCTCGAATCCTCGTGCCCTGAGCGCGCAGCTATCGCAGTCGCCGCATGGCACGTCACTGTTTTTGTAGCAAGACCATGTCAGATGCAGCGGGGCGCCAAGCTCGACGGCGAGCTTGACAATCCGCGCTTTGCTCATTCGAATCAGGGGTGCGACCACTTCCACGCGCGTTTCCGGTTTCGTGCCCACGCGGATCAGTTCGTTGAACGCCCTGTAGTATATCCCCCGGCAATCGGGGTAACCGGAGCCGTCGGCCTCGACGGCCCCGATGAATATTTTCGTTGCGCCTATTGTCTCGGCCCATGACACCGCGATGGCAAGGAAGTGGGTGTTCCGAAACGGGACGTAGCTGAGAGGGATTCCCTCTCGCCCGAGGTCCGCCTTTTCGACTGAAATCGCTTCATCCGTGAGACTCGACCCTCCTATCGCCCGAAGGTATCCGATGTCCGCCACGAGGGTTCGGTTCGCGCCGTAATGTCGCGCTATTTCCCTGAAGGCGCGAAGCTCCCGCTCCTGCGTGCGTTGTCCGTAGCTGACGTGGAGCATGGCGAGTTCATGCTCTTCGGCGGCGACGGCGGCTGTCACACAACTGTCCAGACCTCCGCTCACGAGCGCTATTGCGATTTGTCCTGCCACCGCTCAAACTCCCCGTTCGGCGTGGGGCCAAATGTATTTGTGCAGTTGGAGTTGAAGCCTCACCCGGGGGCCGGGCTTGTGCGCGGCTTGTGGTTTGAGCATCCACGAGGCCAAGCGAGAGGGGTCCAGAACGCCGAAGGCGGGAGACAGGTGAACGATGTGTTTTTCGGCGAGGCGATATCTCTCGATGACCTCGAGCGCCCATTCGTAGTCTGTTCTGTCGGTCAAGACGAATTTCACCTCATCAAGAGGTTTCAGAACGCTCAGATTCTCCCACAGCACGCGGTCGGACATGCCGCTTCCGGGACATTTGATATCCATAATGACGGTCGCCCTTGGGTCCACGGCGTCAATCGGCATGGCGCCGTTCGTTTCGAGCAGCACCTTCCATCCCCTATTTGCAAACGCTTGAACCAGGTTCGTCGTCTCCGGCTGCAGGAGCGGTTCGCCCCCCGTGATTTCGACGAGTCGCGCGGGAAAGGCTTTGACCTGATTGACCACCTCTTCGACGGTCCGAGATTCGCCGCCCTCGTAAGCGTAAGTCGTGTCGCAGTAACTGCAACGCAGGTTGCACCCCGTCAGGCGAACAAACACGCAGGGCAGTCCGGCATACGTTGATTCGCCCTGGATGCTGTGGAACAGTTCGTTTATTATCAGCACAGTCAGTCCTCGAAATAGCTCGCACAGGAGGTCTCGGCCTCGCGAACGTTAACCCGCGCGACCCGGAGCGTGTCGGTGTTGACCCTCTTTGCTGTTTCCTCGTAAATCCATCGCGCAAGATTCTCCGAGGTAGGGTTCGTCGTGTCGAACGGCGGCACCTCGTTCAAGTATGTGTGGTCTAGGTTGGAGAGCACCTCGGAAGCGACCTGCTTGACTTGTCCGAAATCCACCAGCATTCCGTTCGGGGGTATGTCCTTGCCCGAGACGACGACTTCGACAACCCAGTTGTGTCCGTGCACTTTGCTGCACGGTCCTTCATAATCGCGCAGGCTGTGAGCCGCGGAGAATCCGGCTTTTACCGTTAACTCGAACAAACCTCTTGACTCCTATCGGTTTTTCATCAATTTCCTTATCATTTTAACACAGCGTGACATGCCATTCAACAATGCGAATTGGCGGAGCTTGGAGACGCCGAGCCGGACCGTCAGGTCGCGAGAGAATGTGTTCGGAAGAGAACCGAAAGCCCCGATATGGCGCACTGTCGTTGCACTGTCTCGCAACTGCGGTCGCAACCGTTGGGACATACGTCCGAAGAAGTTGTCGGGAATTGACTTGAATCGGGCCTTATGTTAAAATAATTAGCTTAAAGCAGTTTTCTCACCCTGACACCTCGTATTTGCCAGCCAAATATCAGAAGGGTTGTTGGAGATTTATGTTCGGCATCGGGAGGAAAACATTTCGTGGCGGGATTCATCCGCCGACCGAGAAGCGGCGGACCGAAAAAAAACCGCTTGAGAGGATGCCGCCTCCGGAGCGGGTTGTCATACCGTTGCGACAGCACACCGGGGCTCCGACACGTCCCACCGTCAAGGTCAAGGACCACGTGAAGGCCGGGCAACAGATCGCGAAGGGGCCGGGCTTTGTCACCACCGCCATGCACGCCTCGGTCTCGGGCGAGGTTGTCTCGATCGGGCCTCGGAGCCATCCGGTGTTCCGCTCGTGCGACTCGATCGAGATAAGGTCCGACGGCGCCGACGAATGGGTATTCGGGAAGAAACATGCTCGTGAGAAGCTCGATGAGATTTCGCCGGACGAGATCAAGCTGACCGTAACCGAGAGCGGCATCGTGGGCTTGGGAGGCGCCGCTTTCCCGACGCATGTGAAGCTTTCTCCGCCACCCGAGAAGAAGATTGAGACTTACATCCTGAACGGAGCCGAGTGCGAGCCGTTTTTGACGGCGGATGACCGGGTCATGCAGGAACGCGCCGCGGACATTGTTCTCGGTCTCCGTTTGATGATGAAGGCGGTCAGAGTCGAGCGCGCCATCATCGGGATCGAGTCGAACACTCCTGATGCGATTGTGGCGCTGCGGGCGGAGACAGCGCGATATTCGAACATACGTGTTGAGGCAGTCCACACAAAATATCCGCAGGGTTCGGAAAAGCAGCTCATATACGTTCTGACGGGCCGGGAGGTTCCACGGGGCGGTCTTCCGATGGACGCCGGCGTTGCCATCAACAACGTGGGCACCGCGCTGGCAGTCGCCGAGGCGGTTTTCGACGGCAAGCCGCTGGTCGAACGCGCCCTGACGGTTACCGGCTCGGCCATCGCGCATCCGAAGAACCTGATTGTCCGGCTCGGCACGAGTTTTCAGGATGTGGTCGATTACTGTGAAGGTTTTGAAGTCGCGCCGGCAAAAATCCTGATGGGCGGTCCGATGATGGGCATCTCACAACATACCACCGACGTGCCGGTCATAAAGGGGACTTCGGGCATACTGGCGCTCTCGCCCGACGACGTGCGTATTGTCGAGTCCCAGACTTGTATCCGGTGCGGTCGGTGCGTGAATGCATGTCCTATGTACCTGACGCCCTCCACGCTGGGCATATTGTGCGAACGCCACAAGTTCGAGGAAGCCCGCGCGCTGGGGCTGATGGACTGCGTGGAATGCGGGTGCTGCACGTACGTGTGTCCGGCGGGCAGACCGATGGTGCACATGTTCAAGTTCGGGAAGACGGAACTTTTCAAGCGGGATCAGAAGAAACGCGAGCAGAAAGAGGGGAAATGACTGGCGAGCGGCAGCTAATCGTTACGGCCTCTCCTCACATCCGGTCCGACGCCACGATCAGGCGCGTGATGGTCGACGTGCTCATCGCGCTCACGCCGGTCACTCTGATGGGCTTCTTCTTATTCGGATTTCGGTCGGCGCTCGTCTTGATTGTATCGACGGTGTCGGCCATAGCGGCTGAGGCGATAACGGAAAAGGTCTTGAAATGGGACTTGACTATCGGCGACTTCAGCGCGGCCGTGACCGGCCTGCTGCTGGGCTTGAATCTGCCGCCCGCGATTCCGCTGTGGCTTGCGGCGGTCGGCAGCGCGTTCGCCATTGTGATTGCGAAGTTAAGCTTTGGCGGGCTCGGCAGAAACATCTTCAACCCGGCGCTTGCCGCGCGCGTCATGCTTCTGGCCGCCTGGCCGGTAGCAATGACGAAGGGCTGGCTGAAACCCGAATGGTGGCAGCGTCCGGGGTTTTCCTTCTGGACGCTCGACGTCACCGGGGCGTTCGGTGTGTCGCTTGACGTCATCAGTTCCGCGACTCCGCTCGTGAAAGGGGGAACACAGGCGGACCCGTACACGCTTTTGGATTTATTTATAGGCAGGGTCGGGGGATGCATCGGGGAGACATCGGCGGTCGCCTTGCTCGTGGGAGCGGCGTACCTGATTTTCAGGCGCCTTATCTACTGGCAACTGCCGGTGAGTTTCGTCGCGACCGTCGGAATTCTCATGTGGATTTTCGGAGGCGACGGAGGGTTTTTCACGGGCGATTATTTGATGCACATGCTTGCCGGCGGCCTGATTCTGGGCGCATTTTACATGGCGACCGACATGGTTACTTCGCCTATGACGATCAAGGGCCAGGTGATCATGGGGGTCGGTTGCGGGATTCTGACGTTTCTTGTGCGCCTCAAGGGAGGCCCCCCCGAGGGCGTGTCCTATTCCATTCTGATTATGAACGCGTTCACGCCTCTGATTGACAGATACACGACGCCGCGTCGCTTTGGAGAAGGGGTCGGATAAAGATGTACGCCCGTTTGGTTCTGGTGCTCGTCATAATCTGTTCGCTGTCCGCTGCGGCGCTTGCAATAGTGGATGCGGCGACCCGGGCTCGCATCGAGGAGAACGAGGCGTACAAAGAACGCATTTTGAGGGGAAAGGCCCTTCTTGGCGAGGAGGCGGGCGGTCGGGTGTCGTTCGACTCCGAGCCCGTTGAAGTCGACGGGAAGAAATACTATGTTGGGCGGCTGGACGGGGAAATGGTTGGAACCGCCTTCACGGTTGTGACGAATAAAGGGTACAGCGGCCCGATTGAGATCGTGATCGCGATGGAGGAGAGCGGAGACAAGATTGCCGGGGTGCGTATCAAGAGCCACTCGGAAACGCCGGGCCTCGGAGCGAACGCGACCCAGATACGCTATGGGGAAATCGAGCCGTGGTTTTTGGAGCAGTTCAAGGGGCTCCGGCCCGACGAGGTGTGGTTGAAAAAAGACGACCCGTCGGGGAAAATCGATGCGATAACGGCTGCGACCATAACCTCGCGCGCGATAACCGACGCCGTCAGAGAGGCGGCATCGGGGTTTGAAGATATGTGGAACAAGCTGAAAGGAAAGCTGAATTATGTCCGCGCGGACTGAGTTCCTGAAAGGCTTTTGGGAGGAGAATCCGACTTTCCGGTTGATGCTGGGGCTTTGTCCGACTCTTGCCGTGACGACATCCCTTGTGAACGGCCTCGGAATGGGGATGGCCACACTGTGCGTGCTGCTCGGCTCGAACGTCGTTATCTCTCTCGTGAGAGACCTGATTCCCGCGAAAATCCGCATTCCGGCGTTCATCGTTGTCATAGCGTCGTTTGTGACCATCATCGATTTATCCATGCATGCCTTCACGCCGGCGTTGCACGCCGCGCTCGGAATATTCGTTCCCTTAATCGTGGTGAACTGTATCATTCTCGGGCGCGCCGAGGCGTTTGCTTCCAAGAATACGATGGCCATGTCTGTTGTGGACGCATTCGGCATGGGGCTGGGGTTTACGGTGAACTTGATGATACTCGGCGGCGTCAGGGAAATCCTGGGTTCCGGTCAGCTTCTCGGCCGGCCGGTTTTTCCGCCCGATTTTCAGCCGTCGCTTGTCATGATTCTGCCGCCGGGCGCATTTTTGACGCTCGGCGCGCTCATGGCCTTGATGAACCTGATCAGCCGGCGGCTTGAAGTGAGGCGAGCGGCGCGGCACAAGGAGTTGCCATGAACGGAACTGTCGATTTCTCCACGCTGATGACGATTGCGATCGGCGCCATTTTCATCAACAACTTCGTGTTGAGCCGATTTCTGGGGATATGCCCGTTCGTCGGGGTTTCGCGAAGCGTCGAATCGTCTGTTGGCATGAGCATGGCGGTGGCGTTCGTGATGACGCTCGCCGGGGTGGTGACGTATTACGTGAACAAGGTGCTGGTTGCGACCGGTGTCGGCTTTCTTCAGACGGTGACGTTCATTCTCGTGATAGCGGCGCTCGTGCAGTTTGTGGAAATGTTTCTGCAGAAATTCAATCCGGTTCTCTACGCGGCGCTGGGCATATATCTTCCCTTGATAACGACAAACTGCGCCGTGCTCGGTGTCGCATTGCTCAATATCAAGGAAATGTACAATATTATAGAGGTGATTGTGTTTTCATTCTGCGCGGCGGTCGGCTTCGCCCTTGCCTTGATTCTCATGGCCGGCATCCGCGAGCGTCTCGAGATTACCGAAGTTCCCAAGTCAATGGAGGGAGCCCCGATCGCGTTTATCGTGGCGGGCTTGCTCTCGCTCGCATTTATGGGTTTCTCGGGCATGAAGTTCTAGCGCGGAGCTGCCGGAGGATAACGAAAGAGAGAAAAAAAAGAATCTCGCGGGTTTCCGCCAAAAAATGTTTGGCTGATATCGGGGAGTTTATTATACGAGTGATGGAACCATGCAGACGATACTGATTGCGATAGCCGTTGTAGGCGGACTCGGCCTGATTGCCGGCGCCGTTCTGGCGTTTGCCTCGAAACAATTTGCGGTCGAGTTAGACCCCAAGATAGTGGAACTAGAAGAGGCGCTCCCCAGCGTCAACTGCGGGGCGTGCGGGCACCCGAGTTGTTCGGCCGCGGCAAAAGCGATTGTGGAAGGGAAGGCGCCCGTCAACGCATGTGTCGCCGGCGGCGAGGCCACCATGCGCCTCGTTGCAAAGGTCATGGGGGTCGAAGCAGGGGCGCTCGTGCAGCGGGTCGCGAAAATTCAGTGCCGGGGTGACATCGGAATCGCGAAAACTGAATATGAATATCATGGCATAGACGATTGCCGGGCGGCTTACATCCTTTTTAACGGAGCCAAGTCGTGTTCATATGGCTGCCTGGCGCTTGGTTCATGCGCCAAATCGTGTCCGTTCGACGCCATCGAATACACGTTTCATCGCGTCCCCTACGTCCGGTACGACAAGTGCACCGGCTGCGGCGTGTGTGTCGATGTTTGTCCGCGGGACTTGATTGATTTGTACGACGCGGATCAGGAAGTTTTCGTCATGTGCAAGTCCCGTGACCGCGGCGCGAAGGTGCGAAAACTCTGTGAGGTTGGCTGCGTGGCATGCGGCGTCTGCGAGCGTTCGTGCCCATACGATGCGATAGCCGTACACGACGGTCTTGCCGTCATCGACCGTTCGAAATGCGTGAAATGCGGCATTTGCGCGATCGAGTGTCCCTACAGTTGCATCTGGCGAAAGCCCAGCGAAGCAAGGGCGTTTATTACGGACAGATGCAACGGATGCACAATCTGCGAGAAGATTTGCCCGGTGAACGCGATCACCGGTCAACCGAAGCAGTTGCATGAGGTGAATCCGGAACGCTGCATCGCATGCGGCATCTGTGTGGGGAAATGCCCGAAGCAGGCTATCGAGATGCGCGAGCACAAGCCCGCCCTCGTGGAAGCGGCGTGACCATCGGCCGGCAGCGTGAGTCTCAATCGAGATGAGTGAGCAAAAAGTCGGTCCGTATCGCATTGTCCGTCCCATCGGAAAGGGCGGAATGGGCCGTGTTTATCTGGCGGTCGACGAAAAGCAGAACCGCAAGGTTGCCATAAAAGTCCTGCCCGACGAATTCCTCGAAGACAAGAAGAAGTCTGAATACCTGAAGCGGGAGCTTGAGATAGCGCGGGAACTCGACCATCCCAATGTCGTCGATATCTTCGATATCATCGAGATGCGGCGAACGACTGACGGCAAGATGCAGGGTTTCATGCTGATGGAGTACATCGACGGCGATAACCTGCGCAAACACATTGCCGAGCAGGACCTCAGCATGACGCGGGCGCTTCACCTGTGCGAACAGATATGCGCGGGGCTGAACTACATACACCGGCATCGCCTGAAAGACGGCCGATTTCACTCCATCGTCCACCGCGACATCAAACCCGAAAATATTCTTCTTACGAAGCGGGGGCAGGTGAAGATTGTCGATTTCGGCCTGTCGGTGCAGGAGAAGACGTTCAGGTTTTTGACGTCGAAATCGAGAGCGGGGACTCCCCAATACATGTCGCCGGAGCAGATAAAGGGGAAACACGTCGATGAGCGGTCGGACATCTATTCCCTCGGTGTATGCATGTATGAACTCTTTGTCGGCAAACTTCCCTACGAGGGAAAGAACCGGAAAGAGATAATGAAAATGCACGTAAGCCGGAAGGTGACTCCGGAGGCGCCCTCCCGCGCAAACCCGAAAATTCCGCCCGCCCTCAGCCGAATCATTCTGAAAGCGTTGGAGAAAGACCCCGATAAGCGCTTCCAGTCCGTGGCCGAGATGCAACTGGCGCTCAAACATGTTTCGGTCTCGCGGATTTGACGAATTCTCGATAATCAGAGCCGTTCCCCCACCCCTTTGGATGGATGCTCTATTGAAAAACAGCCCCGTATCTTGTAAACTACAGCTATCGCAGTTTCTTCGAGGTTATTTCACATCGGGAGTTTAGAGCGGTTCTTTTCGGTGTTTTCAAAGTAGCTGTGCGAAACAAACAGGAGTTTGTCTCATGAATGGCAAGACCGCTGTCGCAATCGGGTTGGTGCTGACGATTCTGCTGGCCGGAGTGGTCGGCGGGTTGTATTTTTATGGTCAAAAGAAAATGGCGCGCGATTCGCTCAATCAATTTGCGGCGGCGAAAACGCTCTATGAGGCCGAACAATGGCCGGAAGCGGAACGGCTTTTCGGAGAGATTGCGCGGAAGTATCCCCGGTCCGCTGTTGCGCCGGACAGCCTGTATTACGTCGCGATGCTGATGCAGGCCGACGGACGGTATGAGGACGCGCTTCAAACATGGGAGAACGTTGTCCAACTCAAAGATTTCCAGCGAGCGATTGAAGCGGAATACCGGAAGAGCGTGTGCCTGGAGATGCTGGGGAGAACATCCGAGGCCGTGGCCGGCTACACCCGTGTTGCCGGAATGTATCAGGCGGGCGAGTTCGCGAGCCTGGCGAAATCCGGCCTGGGCCGAATCGCCGAGCACGAGGGCAATTTGGAAGAGGCGCGCGCCTTGTATGCAGAGGCTCTCTCGCTTGCCGCCACGCCCGAGTCGCAAACCCTTGCGGAACGGCTGCTCGGCGGCCTGAACCTTCGGATGTTCCTTGCTCCGGCAGAGGGAGAGTATAAGACGGCCTACATTGTCAAACGGGGCGACTCGCTGGTCAACATCGCGATTAAGAACGGCACGACGGTGGACCTCCTGTGCGCTGTCAACGGGATTTCCGATCCGACGTCCTTGCGGCCGAACAAGAGAATAGTGATTCCCAATGCCGATTTCTCGATTGTTATCGATAAATCCGACTTCAAACTGACGCTGTATGACCACGATATGTTTTTCAAATCTTACAAGGTGGGATTGGGCAAGCATGGAAGCACGCCCGTGGGGGAATTCGTAATCGACAGCAAGATAAAGAATCCGACATGGTGGTCTCCCAAGGGTCCGATACCGCCGGGAGACCCAGCCAACGAGTTGGGAACCAGGTGGATGGGGTTGAAGCCGCTCACTCCGGAAATAGGAACGGATTACGGGATTCATGGAACCATTGACCCTTCAACCATCGGGTGGGAATCGAGCAACGGTTGTCCTCGTATGTATCCGAAGGAAGCCGAAGAACTGTTCATGCTGGTCACGGAAGGGACGCCCGTGAAGATTGTCGAATGAACTCTCATGGAGATGAAATAAGACGGCCTGTTCCGTATGCGGTTTCGCTCAACCTGGAAGGGGCTCCCTGCCTCGTCGTCGGAGGCGGTTCGATCGCCCTCCGCAAGGTCGAATCGTTGATTGCGTCGGGAGCGCGGGTGGTCGTCGTCAGTCCGCAGATCCTTCCGGAAATCGAGGCGCTCGAGGAGGTGGAACTCATCAGGCGCGAGTTCCGACCGCGCGACCTGGAGGGGAAGTTTCTGGTGATTGGCGCGACCGATGACCGGACCGTCAACGAGAAGGTTGCGAATGAAGCCAGGCGGCGGGGCATGCTCGTGAACGTCGTAGACGTTCCGGAGCTTTGCACGTTTCATGTCAACTCCCAGGTTCGCCGCGGAGACCTGACTATCAGCATATCCACTGGGGGAGCAAGCCCGGCGCTTGCCAAGAGAATACGGAGGGAACTCGAGAAGCAGTACGGAGAGGAGTACGGCGCGTTCCTTGCCCTGATGCGTGAATACCGGCCGATGGTGCTGCGGGAGGTATCCGAACCCGAACGCCGGCAAAAAATTTTCAAGCGTCTCGCAGGTTCGCGGGTTGAGAAGATTTATCGCGACGACGGCGAAGCGGCGGCGAGAAGAGCAATCGAAGACATCATCAACGAGAGCGCATTCGCTTCCCGGGATGAAAGTGAGCAGGAGACGTGACTGGAGAGGTCCTCCAAATAACAAGTTTTTCCATCGCGATTCTTTTGATGGTGGGCGGCGCGCTCATTGCCGTCGGGCACTTGTTTCTGCCGGCGAGGCTTCCGCCCCGGTACGCCAACACGGCTGCAGTCGGCGCGTTCATTTGCCTGACCGTTTTCTTCCTGAGCCGCTGGCAATCCGTGGGATTTCTGCCGGTCTCCAACATGTTCGAGTCGTTGTCGTTCTTCATCTGGTCGGTCGCTCTGATCTACCTCATCGTGGAATATTTTCTGCCCCTTCCCACGCTTTCATCCTTCATTCTGCCGTTCATCACGGTATTCGCCCTGGTTGCGGCGGGCTTTGCCGGCGGGCCCGGCTCGATGGACCCGAAGCTCATGAGCGGCTGGTTCTACCTTCACGTCGTCTTTGCGTTCCTCGGGTACGCCACGTTCGCGGTTGCCTTTGCGACGGCAATCATGTATTTGCTTCAACGGAGGCAGCTGAAGCAAAAGAAATCATTCGAGTCGGTGTTTCACCGGCTTCCGTCATTGGAGGCTCTCGACGAACTCAACCAAAAGCTGATAAACATGGGATTTCCTCTCTTCTCCTTTGCCATTCTGGCGGGGGTCGTCTGGGCGCACAGGTCCAACATTCTGGGACCGAACTGGCCGAACGACCCGAAGGTCGTACTCACCGGGATAACATGGTTGCTGTATGCGGCCCTTTTCCATGTCAGGCTGCTCGCCGTTGCCAGGGGCAAGAAAATAGCGCATCTCACTATCGTTGCCTTCGCGTTCGTTGTTCTTACCTTTCTGGGCACGCGATACATGGCCGCCGGCCCGCACGAATTCTTGAAATGAAGGAGGTATTGACTGTCGATCTGTCATGGGCATCCTTGTTGTCGGCCTAAATCACAAGACCGCTCCGGTCGAGATACGAGAGAAACTGGCCTTTGGTGACCAGACCCTCCCGCGAGCCCTCATCGAATTGAAAGAGCGAATGCCCGGAACGGAAGCCGTCATTCTCTCCACCTGCAATCGCGTGGAAATACATCTTGCCGCCGCCGATGTTGAGGAGCGATTCGATGACGTCGTTCGGTTCCTCGCGGAATTTCACGGCCTGTCCGCAGACGACTTCGTGCCTTCACTTTACCGATACGGCGACCGTGAAGCCGTGCGCCATATTTTCACCGTGGCCTGCAGTCTCGATTCGATGGTCGTGGGAGAAGCGGAGGTGCTCGGGCAGGTGAAGAGAGCGTACATGTTTGCGATGGAGGAGGGAATGACCGGCAAGGTTCTGAACAACCTCTTTCAGCGCGCGTTCGGCGTGAGCAAGGATTTACGGACCTCCAGTTCGATCGGGGAAAGGAAAGTGTCCATCGCCTCGGTCGCCGTCGAGTTCGCCGAGAAGATTTTTCGCGATTTCTCGGACAAAACGGTCATGATTATCGGCGCCGGCGAGATGGGCGAGCTGACCTTGAAACATATGGTTGAAAAGGGTGCGAACGCCGTCATCGTCGCGAACCGGACATATCAAAAGGCCGTGGAACTCGCAGACCAGTACAACGGGATGGCGATAAAATACGAAGCGTTCATAGACAATATGCATCGCGCCGACGTGGTCATCAGCACCTCGGGCGCGCCGCATTACGTTATTTTTCCCAGGCATATGACGCCGGTTCTGAAAGCGCGGCGAAACAAGCCGATACTTCTCATTGACATCGCGGTTCCCCGCGATATCGACCCCGACGTCGAGCACATCGACAACGTGTACCTCTACAACATCGATGACCTCCAGAAGGTCGTCAACGAAAACATCGCGTTCAGGGAGAAGGAACTCGAGTCATGTTTCTTTTTTGTCGAAGCGGAAACGGATAAGTTCATGGAGTGGTACAGATCGCTCGATATCGATACTATAATGGTGCAGTTTCGACAGGCGCTCCACGAAATCCGGCAGTCCGAGTTGGCGCGAACCATCAACAAGATTCCGAATATCGGCGACCGTGAGAAGCAGGAAATCGAATATCTCACCGAGCGTATCGTGAACAAGATATTGAACCAGCCCACGCAGGTTCTGAAGAAAGAAGCCTCACGCGGAACCGGCTATCGCTATATCGATGCGCTGAAGGACCTGTTCGGTCTCGAAGGCGACGGCAGCGGGTGACGCCGGTTCGGTTTTCGGCACGGGAACTCGTATGGGAAGACGGGAAGAGAAAGCGCGCATCATAATCGGGTCGCGCGGAAGCAAACTGGCCATGACCCAGGCTCAGTGGGTCAGTGACCGAATCAGATTCTTTCGTCCCGATTTGGAAGTTCACATCAAGAAGATTACGACGAGCGGTGACAAGATCACGGACGTTCCGCTCGCGAAAGTCGGCGGGAAAGGCCTGTTCACGAAAGAGATCGAGAACGAACTGTTGTCCGGCAAAATCGATCTCGCGGTGCACAGCATGAAAGATTTGCCGACGGAAGTGCCGCGGGGATTGAAGGTCGCAGCGGTTCCGTTTCGGGAGGATGCGCGAGACGCGCTCGTTTCGCGGGACAACAGGACATTTGCGGAACTTCCCGACGGCGCGGTTGTCGGCACGTGCAGTCTGCGGAGGAGGGCGCAATTGCTTGCGATACGGCCCGGGCTGCAGGTGAAGGACCTCCGCGGAAACCTGGATACGCGCCTGAAGAAAATCGCCGAGGGCGCGTTCGATGCGGTGATACTGGCGTGCGCAGGCATTCGAAGACTCGCGAGACAAGATGTCATCTCCGAAATACTCGACTTGGATGTGATTGTTCCCGCCGTCGGGCAAGGCGCCCTGTGTGTGGAGGGGCGTCAGGACAACTTATTCGTGGAAGAGGCGCTGGAACCGCTGAACCATCTCGAAACCGAGCGCGCCGTGAGGGCCGAGCGCGCGCTCATGGCCGAACTCGAGGGCGGATGTCAGGTTCCGGTCGGCGGGCACGCGCGCATGGAAAAGGGCGCGCTCGCGCTGTACGGCGTGGTGGCCTCGGTGGACGGCGGCAGGATGGTCAGGGCACAGGATGCCGGCAAACCGGAGGAGCCGGAAGCGCTCGGCAGACGGGTTGCAGGACGCCTGCTGATGATGGGCGCAAAGGAAATTCTTGAGGAAATTCGGGGATGCGAGGAATGTCCGCCAACCGGAAATTAGTTTATCTGATAGGCGCCGGACCCGGCGACACCGGACTGATCACCGTGAAGGGACTCGAATGTCTGAAAAAGGCGGATGTTGTCATCTACGACTACTTGTCGAACCCCCGCCTGCTCGCGCACTGCAAAGCGGGGTGCGAGAAAATATACGTGGGCAAGAAGGGCAGCCGACACACCCTTGAACAGGAAGATATCAATAAGCTTCTCATCGGGAAGGCCTCGGAAGGGAATGTGGTTGCGCGGCTGAAGGGCGGCGACCCGTTCGTTTTCGGTCACGGAGGCGAGGAGGCGCTGGCGCTGGCCGAAGCGGCAATACCCTTCGAGATTGTTCCGGGAATAACGGCGGCGATCGCGGCCCCCGCCTATGCGGGCATTCCTGTCACTCATCGCGACCTGACGTCAACATTCGCTCTGGTCACGGGACACGAGGACCCGACGAAGGAACAGAGCGCGATCGACTGGGAGAAAATAGCGACCGGGGCAGGCACACTCACGTTCTACATGGGCGTGAAGAATCTGCCGAATATTGTCGGAAAGCTCATTGAATGCGGTCGCGCGCCGGATACGCCGGTGGCGGTGATCCGCTGGGGGACCACCGCAAGGCAGCGGACCGTGGTGGGCACACTGAACGACATCGTGACAAAAGTGGAAGAGGCCGACCTCAAGGCGCCCGCCCTGACGATAGTGGGAGAAGTCGTGAAGCTGCGGGACCGACTCAACTGGTTCGAACGCCGGCCCCTTTTTTCCAGGAGGATTGTGGTCACCCGCTCGCGGGCGCAGGCAAGCGAGTTTGTGGAACAGATTGAGTCGCTCGGCGCTGAGGCTGTCGAGCTGCCGACGATACGTATCGCAGACCCGGAGGGCTTCGGAACACTTGATAAGGCGATCGACGAGCTTTCCTCGTTCGATTGGCTCGTGTTCACGAGCGTGAACGCGGTGGGTAAGTTCGTGGAGAGGCTCCGTCAGCGCGAGCGGGATATACGGGACCTGAGAGGGATCAAAATATGCGCTATCGGGCCCGCCACGGCGGATGAGGTGGCCAGATTCCACTTACGCGTGGACCTTGTTCCCCGGAAATACGTTGCCGAATCCATCGTGGAGTCCCTCGAACATGTCGGAGAAATCGAGGGCAAAAGGTTTCTGCTGCCGCGCGCCGACATCGCGCGCAGTCTCCTGCCCGACGAGATAGGCAAACGGGGCGGCGAAGCGGTCGAGGTTGTTGTTTACCAAACCGTTCTCGAGGAAGAGGTGGACCGGGATGTGATACAAAGTCTCGCCGAGGGGCAAATCGACGTAGTCACCTTCACCAGTTCTTCGACTGTTCGCAATTTCGCGCAACTGGTCGGGAAGGAACGTTTGGAAGAGATAAAGAAACGAACACATTTTGCGAGCATCGGTCCCATAACGACTCAGACCGCCTCCGAGCTGGGCATTCCCATCCATGCCGAAGCCGAAGAGCACGATATACCGGGATTATTGAAATCGCTCTTGGAATTCTTCGGCGTTCGGTCCGCTGATTCCCCGTGACCATATTTCGGTCCGCAAGCGCTCGCGCGATATGCGTTCCCTGTAAGCGCGCCCGCCGCAACACAGTAACGATGGCTGCGAAACCCGTTTTATTGACAGTCGTTACGATTATGTGTTAGATTGTTAGTGTGTGCCGGCTGGCGAAGGTATAATTGCGCCATCCGGCAGAGTTTTGTAATTTGCTGGTATCAGGGAAGTTAGACCCCGCAGAAAGAGCGCTTGGAATGATTGGATTCACGAAATTGTTGTGCGGCGTCGCCACCATCGGCGAAGCCCTGAATTACAGCCGCCACGGCGAGGCCGGCGTGCCCGCGCACATGCTCCAATTTACGACATCCGAAAGACCGCTCGTTGCGTGGAACATGACCCGCAGCTGCAATCTGCGATGTTTGCATTGTTATCTCGATTCCGAGGACCGGGACTACGCCGGTGAATTAACGACCGAGCAGGCGAAAACAATGATCGACGACCTCGCGGAAATGGGTTGTCCAGTGCTTCTGTTTTCGGGTGGAGAACCCTTGCTGAGGAAAGACCTGTTCGAGTTGGGCGAATACGCCATCTCGAAGGGTATCCGCGCCGTCATTTCCTCGAACGGCACCCTCATCGATGAAGAAAAGGCCAGGCGCATCGCGGAGGTGGGTTTTTCCTATGTTGGCATAAGCATCGACGGCGGACCCGAAACGCACGACCAGTTTCGCCAGAAAAAGGGCGCTTTCGACGCCGCCATTCGAGGAATCGAGAACTGCATTCGCGCCGGCGTCAAGGCCGGGGTCAGATTGACCATCAACCAACATAACTATGAAGACCTGGATGAGGTTCTCGATATAGTGGAGCGACACAAGATACCGCGATTTTGCATGTATCATCTTGTTTATTCCGGCCGTGGTCGCGAGCTTGCAAAGCAAGATTTGACGAAGGAACAGACTCGGCGGGTGGTCGAGCGGCTGATCGAGAAAACATATGACTGGAACGAACGCGGTATCGAGACGGAGATACTCACGACGGATAACCATGCCGACGGCGTATTGCTCGAACAGCACCTGAGGAAAATCAATCCCGAGCGCGCGATGGAGATAACGGAGTTGCAGAAGCGCCACGGCGGTTGTTCGGCCGGGCGAAAATTCGCCAACATAGACTGGCGGGGCGACGTTCATCCGTGTCAGTTCTGGAGCCACGCCACGCTGGGCAACGTGAAAGAGCGCAAGTTTTCCGAAATCTGGACCGACAAAACCAACGAGTTTCTCCAGAAACTGAAGCGCCTGCATGAACATATCGGCGGCGAGCGCTGCGGAATTTGCAAGTACAAGACCATTTGCGGGGGCTGCCGCATACGTGCGGAAGCCGTAACCGGCGACATGTGGGGAGACGACCCGGCATGTTTCCTCTCCGACGAGGAAATTCGCAACTGATTCTCTGCGCCGTAGAAAGGGAGAACGTGTTGCTCTATCGACGGAATCCGGAATAAGGATAAGAGAAAATGCGATACCCAATGTACCGACCACGGAGGCTGAGGCAGAACGAGAATTTCAGGCGGCTGATTCGCGAGAACGCTCTCTCGACCGACGACCTCATCATGCCGCTGTTTGTGCGGCCGGGAAAGGGCGTGCGAAACAGGATATCCTCGATGCCCGGCAATTTTCAGCTATCGGTCGACGAGGTCGCGAAAGAGGCCCGAAAAGCAGCCGACCTCGGGGTTCCCGCAGTCATTCTCTTCGGCATTCCAGCAAAAAAGGACGCATGCGGCTCCGAGGGCTGCAAGAAGGACAATATTGTGGCCAAAGCGATCAAGGCGATCAAGGACAACGTGGAAGACCTTCTTGTCATAACCGATGTCTGTCTGTGCGAATACACTGACCACGGACATTGCGGCGTCGTTCGAAAGAGGAGGGGCGGAAAGGGCTTCTCGATTGACAATGACGCCACTCTCGAGTTGCTTGCGAAGATGGCGCTCTCCCACGTGGAGGCTGGCGCCGACATGGTGGCGCCGAGCGACATGATGGACGGACGCGTCGGAGCGATAAGGGCCGCGCTGGACGATACCGGCCGCGAAGACATTCCCATCATGGCCTATGCGGCCAAGTACGCTTCGGCCTTTTACGGTCCGTTCCGCGAAGCGGCCGAGTCGCCGCCGCAGTTCGGGGACCGGCGTTCATATCAGATGGACCCGCCAAACACCGATGAAGCCATTCGGGAGGTAGCCCTCGATATAGAGGAGGGCGCCGATATCGTCATGGTAAAGCCTGCCCTGGCGTATCTTGACGTTATATATCGCGTGAAACAAGAATTCGGCTATCCCGTTGCGGCCTATAATGTCAGCGGTGAGTTCTCGCTCGTGAAAGCGGCTGCCGCGCGGAAGTGGGTGGACGAGCAGAAGATTGTCATGGAGATTCTGACGAGCATCAAGCGAGCGGGCGCCGACATGATATTGACATATCACGCGATGCAAGCGGCGCGGTGGCTGCGAGGTTGACGAAGTGAAAGCAGCCGAGGCAAAGAAGAACTTGCGAAAGCAGCATGGAGCGCAGCATCCCGGGACCTCCGAACTGAGGTTGGTCGCATGGGAAATTACGCGTTCGTGCAATCTTGCCTGTATCCACTGTCGCGCATCGGCGGAGCGCGGGCCGTACCCGAACGAGTTGACTACCGGCGAATGCAAGGGCGTTCTCGATGAAATCGCCTCGTTCAGCGACCCGATTATCATTTTCACCGGCGGCGAACCGCTTCTTCGGAAAGATATCTTTGAGATTCTTCGGCACGGACAAAAGCTCGGCCTCAAGATGACCATGGCCGTGAACGGAATTCTGCTGGATGAAGAGACCGCCCGGAAACTTGTGGACCACGGAATCCAGCGCATCAGCATCAGTCTCGACGGCGCGATTGCGCAAACCCATGACGCCTTCAGACAGGTGGCCGGAGCGTTCGAGGGCGCGATGAGAGGTATCGAGGCCGCCAGGAAGGCGGGGCTGCCGTTCCAGATAAACTCCACCGTGACCAAACTGAATCTTTCGGAGCTGCCCGAACTTCTCGCTTTGGCGGTCAGAGTTGGCGCCGTGGCTCATCACATATTCCTCCTTGTTCCGACCGGGCGCGGGAAAGAGCTGGAAGAGCAGGAGATTCCGCCGGAGGAATACGAGCGGACGCTCAATTGGTTTTACGAGCAGAGGGAGAAAGTTCCGATCCAACTGAAAGCCACATGCGCTCCTCATTACTATCGGATACTCCGCCAGCGCGCCGCCGAAGAAGGGAAAGAGGTGAGCTTCGAGACGTACGGAATGGATGCGGTCACCCGGGGCTGTCTTGGCGGTGTCGCTTTCTGCTTCATTTCGCACGTTGGAACGCTTTCGCCGTGTGGTTACCTGGAGCTCGATTGCGGGAATGTTCGGCGAGAGGGCTTCCGCAGAGCGTGGGAGAACTCGCAGATATTCCGGGACCTTCGCGATTTCTCGAAGTACGAAGGCAAATGCGGGCGATGCAGGTACCTGAAAGTCTGCGGCGGGTGCCGCGCCCGGGCCTACGCGCGCACCGGCAACTACCTTGCCGAAGAGCCGTATTGCGTGTATCCGGGCCACGACTGAACGCGCGAGTCGGCCGAATGAATTCGGCCCCCGGAAAACGGCCGCAGGCGCGAATTCATTCGCGCGCCCTTCTGTATATTTTTCGCATTTGTTTTGTTGGAGCGAATTCGTACTTGCCTGATTGTGGAAAGTATCATTGCGGGAGTGGTTCGTAAACCGCCCCTGCGAATTGCAGTTTCACATGGCGACTCTAAAAAAACTCGAGCATCGAATTCTCGAAATCATTCAGCAGCGGTTCCCCGTTTCTCCGCGTCCGTACCTGCAGATGGCGGATGAATTGGGTGTCCGCGAGGACGAGGTGTTCGAGGCGGTGCGGAATCTCCGAAGGAACGGCATCATACGCCGTCTCGGCGGCAGCTTCGATTCCCGCAAGATAGGTTACAAGAGCACGCTCGCCGCGCTCAGCGTTTCCGAGGAACAGCTCGATGAGGCTGTCACAATCGTGAACAGTCACCCGAGCGTCACCCATAATTACGAGCGGGAGGGCGCCTACAACGTCTGGTTCACGGTCATTGACGAGTCGGAGGAAAAGATCGAGCAGACCCTCGAGGAGATACGGCGGCGCACCGGCGCGCCGGTCTTGAATCTTCCCGCCTCACACATGTTCAAGATACAAGTCGATTTCGACCTCGGGAGTGACGACGAAGAATGAAACTCGACGAACTCGACCATCGGATAATAAACGCGCTTTCGGGTGATATGTCCGACTCGAAGCGACCGTATAAAGACATCGCCGATGAAGTGGGTTCCACTGAGGACGAGGTGCTCGAGCGCATTCGAGGGTACCAGAAAAACGGTATTCTTCGCAGAATGGGCGCCATGATAGCGCATCGTGTCGCGGGGGTGGACGCCAACGGCATGATTGTGTGGGATGTTCCGGAGAGCCGGGTCGAGGAACTCGGGTCGCAGCTGGCGAAGGCACCGGAAGTCACCCACTGCTACGCGCGCGCTCGGCATCCAGGGTGGCCCTATAATCTTTACACGATGGTCCACGGCCGCACTCGCAAGGCGTGTGAACGAGTGGCGATGCGGCTCTCGAAAGAGATCGGGATCGACAGCTACGAGGTCGTTTTCAGCACACGTGAATTCAAGAAAACAAGTCCGCGGTACTTCGTGAAATGAGGAGAGCGATGGCAAGGAGGAGTGCGAAGTCGAAAAAACTCTGGAAACAGGCGCAGAGGTACATGCCCGGCGGCGTGAACAGCCCCGTTCGCGCGTTCAAGGCGGTGAACGGCACGCCGGTCTTCGTGGAGCGAGGCAAAGGAAGCAGGATTTGGGACGTTGACGGCAACGAATATATAGATTACGTGTGTTCCTGGGGGCCGCTCATACTCGGGCATGCGAACAAGGAAGTCGTCGCGCGCCTGAGGAAGGCGATTGCCGACGGCACAAGTTTCGGAATTCCGAGCGAACGCGAGTCCGAACTCGCGAGGAAAATCATTCGGGCAGTGCCTTCCATCGAAAAGGTGCGTTTTGTGAATTCCGGCACCGAAGCGACGATGAGCGCGATACGGCTTGCGCGCGCGTACACGGGACGCTCGATAGTCGTAAAATTCGAAGGCTGCTACCACGGCCACGCCGACGGCCTTTTGGTGAAAGCCGGTTCCGGGGCAACGACGCTGGGCGTGCCGACAAGCCCGGGCGTCCCGCCCGAATACGCCGGCTGCACGATGACCTTGCCCTACAATGATATTGAAGCCGTGGCGACGGCGTGCAAGAATCATGGAAAGGAGATAGCGTGCGTCATCGTTGAGCCGATCGCCGGCAACATGGGCGTTATTCCTCCTGCGGAGGGATTCCTTGCTTCCCTTCGCGATATCACGGAGCGGTATGGCATTGTGTTGGTTTTCGACGAGATTATCACGGGGTTCCGCGTGACATACGGGGGCGCGCAAAAGCTTTATAAAATCATGCCCGATCTTACTACCCTCGGAAAAATTATCGGTGGCGGGATGCCAGTGGGCGCATACGGCGGCAAGGCGGAACTTATGGACATGATGGCGCCGTCGGGGCCGGTGTATCAGGCGGGCACGTTGTCGGGAAACCCGATTGCCGTCGAGGCGGGACTCGCCACGCTCGATATCCTGTCTCGCGCGGGCGCGTACAAGAAGCTCGAACGACTCGGTTCGCTGCTGGGCGAGGGGCTTGTGGATGTCGCAAGGGCCACGGGGATTCCCACGTATCACACGCGGGTGGGCTCCATGCTGTGCATGTTCTTTTCGGAAGGCCCCGTGACCTATTATGAAGATGCGCTGAAATGCGATACCGCGCGATACGCCAAGTATTTCCACGAGATGCTCGGCCGCGGCGTTTATCTGGCGCCCGCGCAGTACGAAGCGATGTTTGTTTCGCTGGCGCATACGGAGAAGGATATAGAGAAGACTCTCCGGGCCGCCGAACAATCCCTCCGCACAATCGCCTGACGCTCCTGATGCTTTATTTTTTCGGGGCTTTTGGCTATACTTTCGCAACCGGTCACTGTCGCTATATTACGGGACATATGTAATGCGGAAAAGCTTGACGGCGGCGAGATAAAAGAAGAGCGTTTCTGATGCCATCTGTTCCTGCAGAAGAAATCCAGTTGATCGTACATCTCGGCGTCATGCTGTTTCTCGGCCTTGTGGCGGGCGAGATAATTACGCATCTCAAAATACCGCGGGTGACGGGATATCTGTTGGGGGGGGTACTCATCGGCCCGTCCGCTCTCGGTTTTATCGGCGAAAAGGACATACGCAACTTCGATCTCATCGCCCAGCTCGCCCTCGGCCTGATCATGTTCAACATAGGCGGGAGGTTTGAGGCTCGCACCTTCAGACGGCTTGCGGGAAAGCTTCTGACCGTAACGGCCGGCGAGATGGGCGTGACGTGGGCGCTGGTGGCGGTGGCCTTTTGGATTATCAGCCGCGACCTCGTGCTTTCGGCGGTAGCCGGATTCATCGCGATGGCGACTGCGCCAGCAACAACGCTGGTAGTCGTGAAGGAGTACGACTCGGAAGGCCCGCTGACCAGCAATTTGATTGCGCTGGTGGGTCTGAACAATTTTTTCTGCCTGGTGTTGTTTCCGTTTCTGCTTGTTGCCCTCATGAGTCAGGAACTGGGTTTTGGGTTCCCCTTTATCCAGATTGGGAAATCCCTGTTGCTGGGTGTGGGCCTCGGATTGGGCTTGAGCTACGTGGAAGAACATGTGCATCCGCCGAAGCAGCAGTTTCTTCTGGGGCTGTGCGCCGTAACCCTGGTCGTTGGGCTGTCTTATGCGTGGGGGAGTTCGGCCCCACTGTCTGCGCTCATAATGGGTATGGCCAAAATTAATTCGTCAACGCGGGGCCCTGCGCTGTTCGAGCGGATCGACACAGGGGCATATCCGCTGTACGTATTATTTTTCGTGATAGCGGGCGCCAATCTCCACCTGGAAACGCTTTTGCATGTCGGCCTTTTGGGGGCGGCATACATAGGCTTGCGGGCCGCAGCCAAGATCGCAGGCGCTACGATTGGCGCGCGTATTGCGGGGTTATCGGGTTCCCTGCAACGGCATTTGGGCCCGGCGATGATATCGCACGCCGGGGTCGCGATAGGACTAGCGATGGCAATCGGAAGTTCCGGCGCCCGGAGCGCCAAGGCTGTTGAAGCCGTCGTCCTGGGGTCTATCGTTGTGTACGAAATTATCGGTCCGATTGCCGTGCGGTATTCGCTCGTGCAGTGCGGCGAGGTGAAAATGATATCTCTTCTGCCCCATCTTCCCGGCCAATCGGCTGTCGATAATATAGAGCGAATCATCGCCACGGTAAAGAGAAATCTCGGGTTTCGGGTGGGCGGGCTCGGAGAAACCGAGCAGCCGATGGCGGCAAAGCATGTGATGAGGACAAACATCGAGACGGTTCCCGACAACGCTCGGTTTGACGAGCTACTGAAAATAATCGCTCATGCGCGGTACGACTTATTTCCGGTGGTGGACCGGGAAGGAAGGTACATTGGAAATTTCAATTTTCATGGCATTCGCGACTTGATATTCGATCAGGCGCTGGCGGATCTCGTTATCGCCCGGGATTTGCTCGACCACGGGACAGGCTACGTGACGCCTGACGACCCGTTGGGCGAGGTTTTGCAGAAATTCCATAACGCAAAGCAACAAATTCAGTCGCTTCCGGTGGTTGTCGAGGGAGAACGGCCCCGGGTTGTCGGGATGATTCGCCAACGCGATGTTGTCGACATATTCAGGCGTTTGCGAGCGGGAGAGCGGGCGTGATGACACACTCGACCAAGAAGCGGAAAAGGGTGGTGATTTCTCCATGAAACTCTCAGAATTTCTCCGGCCCGAGCTCATAGCCGTCGACCTGGAGGCGAAGGATAAATGGGAGGCCATCAGCAAACTGGTCGATCTCATGGTTTCGGCCAACGCAGTGAAAGTGGAGCACAGAGACAAGGTGGTCGAGACCGTGTTCGACCGGGAACGCTCGATGAGCACCGGTATGGAGCGGGGCATAGCAATACCTCACGCGAACTCGTCGTTGGTGGAGGAAGTGGTCGGCGCGATCGGCATTTCGAAAAAGGGTATTCCGTTCGAGTCGCTCGACGGTAAACCGGCCGAGATAATTATTCTCCTTGTCATCCCGAAGGACAAATTTCAGCAACACGTAAGAACTCTCGCGGGCATCGCGCGGCTTTTTAACCATGACCGGATGACGAACGAGTTGCGAACCGCAAAGACGGGCCGGCAGGCGATAGAAATCATAAAGGACGAGGAAAGCAAGGATCTGTTCTACAGCTGAAATGTTTCTCGGAGCGCGGCGACCGTGCGGAGCCAGCCCGCGGTTCGCTGAAGAGTCACTCTTTTCCTTTCTTCTTGTTCAAGACGCGACGCGCAAATTCCCGAAAACCCTATCAATGTCACGCGGAGCACACAGATGAACGGTACAATCGAGGCCATGCTGCGGCGTGACATGCTGTTTTTGCTTTTGGAACTCCGCATTTTCTGGATCGCAATCCTGTTGCAGACGCTGTCGGTTTTCTTCTACCTGCTCTGGCTTCACGTTCCCCTCGAAATAAGGGGAAGGGCTGCTTCGCGCCTGTTGACCGGAAGCGCGCTCATTCTGTCGGCAATACTTATTCTGCGGACGTTGCAGGCCGGTCGGCCTCCCTGTCAAAGCCTGTATGACAGTCTCTTGTGGTTTTCGTGGTCGGCGATGCTCGCATACCTTGTGGTGGAAAGAAGATTCGGGTCGATATTCGCGGCAGGTTTTCCGGTGGCGTTGATCGCCACCGTGTCATGCCTGTACGCCGTGCTGAGACGCAATCCTTCCATCGAGCCTGTTCTTCCCGCGTTTCAGAGCCAATGGTTTACCTGGCATGTCATTAGCGCCTTCATTTCATATGCAGTGTTAGTTGTGGCATTCGCGGTCGAGATTTCATACATGGCTCTCACCGAGTTTGTTCCTCCCGAACGATATACGGAATATGGAATGGATGCGGAAGTCCTCGCGCGATTTCACCGGGGGGCTCACCAACTGGTCCTTTTCGGATTTCCATTGTTGACGGTTGGCATTGTTTCCGGAGCGGCCTGGGCGGACCAAGCCTGGGGCCGGTACTGGTCGTGGACCCCGAAAGAGACATGGTCCTTGATCACGTGGGCGGTCTATACCCTGTATTTGCACGCCATGACCATGCAACGCTGGAGAGGGAGGAGAGGGTCAGCCCTCAATATCCTCGGCTTTGTGTGCGTGGTCATGACGTTTGTGGGCGTGAACTGGATTGCGGAGCTGCTCGGGATCCCGAGTCTGTAGGCTTCCTCTCTCTGACAGGAGCGCTGACGATTTGGCTTTCTTATGGATTCATCGCGCACGAAAATAGCCGCCGTCACACGCCGCATTTCCAAGACGTTCGTTTCCACACAGATGTCTCTGGTCTTCCTCGGCATCTTTGTCGTCTTTTTTTTCATCGGAACGGTCTTTCCCCAAAGCTCCGAACCCGGCGCTGTCGCAAGGTACGGCCATGCGGGCGGGAAATTTGTGCAACTTGTCCAATGGTTCGGCCTGTTAGACCTTTTTCATTCGTGGCTTTTTTTGGCGATTACGTTTCTGTTCGTGATTCATTTGTTCCTGTGTGTCGCAAACAGGTTCAGCACGCTTCGGCGAAGGCCGAAACTTCGACGATTTGCCCGTGAGGACCTGCTCCAGCGGGAGCACTCGTTCTCGGTAATATCAGAAACGGGAAAAGACAAGGACATAGAGAGAACCCTCCGACGGCTGGGATTCAAACGGTTGAGACATTACTCGGAAGATGCCCATGCACAAAGGGTCGTGTGTGAAAGAGGGCTTCCGTTCCGTTGGCTTTCGTGGGGATACCACGTCACCTTGCTCCTGGCGTGTGCCGGCTTTTTGCTCACCTATCTGTTTGCTTTTGAAGGGAATCTCACCCTCTCCACCGGAGAACGGAAAAAGGTTCCAACCCGTCCGACTGAGACCAATTGGAATCGAATCACCCGTCGGGTTGGCGTTCCGTTCCGGTTGGCAGACTCCGGACCGATTGAGGTTGAACTTCGTGAATTCACCGTCGAATACGTCCAAGAATCGCAGCTCCGGTATCCCGAAAAGGTTGGACAGCGGATACTGGCGCCATGGGTTCCCGGGAGAGAGCGAGTGGCGTATGTTCTCGCGAGGGACGCCGTTTCCCCGCGCGACTGGTTCAGCACCCTCGAGCTGTACGAAGACGGCTATCTTGTCGGAGCGAAGAGGGTCAAGGCGAACGATCCTCTGCATTACGACGGAATCATATTTTATCAGATTGGCTGCGAATATGAATTTCAGCTTCAGGTGGGCGACGAAACGCTTGACGCCATCGTCGCCGAGGAGCCCTTCACAATCTCGCAGTTCGAAGGAACTCTGCGCCTGCGAACTCCTCACGCGGGAAGGCTTTACACATATGATGGCAGAGTCGTCATCCTTGCGCCCTCCACGAAGCTTCTCTATCGGCCGCCCGGCGACGCGACGGATGACCCATGGGCCACGATAGCGGAGCTGGCGTTGGGAGAGAAGCGCACCGTGATGCACACAGAGCTCACGCTGACGAGTATGAAGAAATCGAGCGTGCTACGGTACCGATACGATCCGGGTGCTTCATTGCTTTGGGGCGCGGCGTCTCTGCTGTTGGCGCTGATGTGTCTGAGGATTTATCTGCCGTGGTACCAGGTTCGGGTACTCGCCGAGCATACGGCCGGCCGCGCGCACATTACGGTGAGCGTCAGGATGGTAGGGTTGTTTGCCCGACCCGAGCGGATGAAAGAGAGGCTGTGCGCAGCGTTCAGCCGCTGAGAGACGTGGAGATGTTTCTCTCTGAACTGGCACCCAAGGGTTTTCGAGGTCAAAATGCTGATACCATGATATTTGAAATGAATGGCGGTTCTGGTTTTCACGGCCGGCGCAGAATGGCTTTACGGAGCCTGAGAAATTGGTTCGGTAAACTTGAAAAGGACTCCGGCGATAGGATATCATATGGAAATATCGCTGAAGCAGCCTCTCGGAGTTTTGCCCGAATGAAAGCTTCCGCGTTTGCCGTATCACGCAGAAAGGAGCGAGCCGATGAATCCGGATATTTTCCGAGAATACGACATCAGGGGAGTGGCGGAACGAGACCTCACCGATGACGTAGTCAATTGTATTGGAAAGGCTTATGGCGCGTACGCGAGGAGCAAGGGCAAGGAAAACATTGTGGTCGGCCGCGATTGCCGTCTGAGTTCACCGCGCCTGCACAAGGTACTCGTGGATGCCCTTCTTTCGACGGGGCTAAACGTGACGGATATCGGCATTTGTCCGACCCCCGTGTTCTATTTTTCTCTTTACCATCTTGAGAAAGACGGCGGCCTGCACATCACCGGCAGTCATAACCCTCCGGACCAGAACGGGTTTAAGATATGCATCGACAAGAGCACCATCTTCGGAGAAGAGATTCAGAAGCTCAAAAAAATATGCCAGGCGGGCGATTTTGCCGACGGCAAAGGGGAATACGACACGCGCGAGATTATTCCCGAATATCAGCGATTTGTCATCGACAGGATTAAAATTGAAAGGCCGCTCAGGGTAATTGTCGACGCGGGGAACGGCACGGCGGGGCCGGTTGCGCCGAAAATAATGCGCGATCTCGGCTGCGAGGTCGAGGAAATGTATTGCGAGATGGATGGCAGGTTTCCGAATCATCATCCGGACCCCACCGTTCCGAAGTACATCGAGGAGCTTATTAACCGCACTCGGCACGAGCGATTTGACTGTGGCATTGCGTACGACGGCGACGCCGACCGGCTCGGGATCATAGACGATAAGGGAACCATCCTGTGGGGCGACCAACTGCTGATTCTCTTTGCGCGAGAAATCCTTTCGCGCAAACCGGGTTCAGTGGTGATTTCGGAGGTCAAAAGCTCGAAGGCGCTCTTTGATGATATCGCGAAGCATGGCGGCAAGCCAATCATGTGGAAAACGGGGCATTCGCTGATTAAGGAAAAGATGCGTGAGACGAAAGCAGAGGTTGCAGGCGAGATGAGCGGGCACATCTTTTTCGCCGATCGATACCTCGGCTTTGATGACGCCATTTATTCCTCGTGCAGATTGCTGGAGATAATCTCAAAATCGGATAAACCGCTGAGTGAACTGCTCTCGGATGTGCCGACGGTGTATTCGACTCCCGAAATCCGCATGGAGTGTCCGGAGGATATCAAATTCAAAGTGGTCGGAGAATTGACACGCCGCTTCAAGGAGAACGGCTACGATGTAATCGACGTTGACGGCGCGCGGGTTACGTTCGAAGACGGGTGGGGCCTGGTGCGCGCCTCGAACACGCAGCCAGTCCTCGTTCTGCGCTTCGAGGCGACCAGCGAGAAGCGCCGCGATGAGATACGGAATCTCATTGAAGGAGAACTCAGAAAAACCCTGGAAGCGAACCAGTAGGCGCGGGTGGACACCGCCCGGGAGCACCGCCCATGCGTGGAGAAAGAGTCTTCAAAAGTTCGGTGAACCGGCAGCGATGGAAAGGGAGAGGACATGTTTAAGACCAGATTAACCGAAATGCTCGGGATAGAATATCCCATTATTCAGGGAGGAATGCAATGGTTGAGCAAAGCCGAGCTTGCTTCGGCGGTCTCGGAGGCGGGCGGATTGGGTCTCATCACGGCGGCTTCGTTTGCCGACCCGGAGGAGTTGCGGGATGAGATCAAGAAGGCGCGTTCCCTGACGAAGAAGCCCTTTGGGATAAATGTCTCGATGTTGCCGGTTCTCATGGAAGGCGACATCACGAAAAGGTACATACGGGTCATAGCCGAGGAAAAGGCGCCGGTCGTTGAGACCTCCGGCCGCAATCCGGAGCCATTTGTTCCCGCCTTGAAGGAGGCGGGTGTCAAGCTGATACACAAAGTGCCCGCCGTCCGTTTCGCGCGAAAGGCCGAAGCTGTCGGCGCCGACGCTGTCACGATTGTGGGTTTCGAATGCGGTGGACATCCGGGCATGGACGACGTGACCTCTTTTATCCTGATCCCGCGGGCCGCTGAGAGCGTGAACATACCGGTAATAGCCGGCGGCGGCATCGCCAATGCGCGTGGGTTCGTGGCGGCATTGGCGCTCGGCGCCGAGGGCGTGGTAATGGGCACGCGGTTCCTCGCCACCAAGGAGTGCCCGGCTCACCAGAATTTCAAGGAATGGATTGTCGGGGCGCAGGAGACCGACACGATGATGATAGAACGCTCCATCCGCAATGCCGTACGCGTGATGAAGAACGAGACCGCGCAGAAAGTGCTCGAGATGGAGGAGCAGGGAGCCACGCTGGATGACCTGATCGTGTACATCAGCGGCAAGGTGGGACAACAAGCGTGGCTCAGCGGAGACCTGGACGGCGCGACCATTGCCGCAGGTCAATGTGTCGGACTTATTCACGAGATAACGACAGTAAAGCAAGTCATCGACGAAATTGTTGACGGAGCGCGCCGGATATTGTCACGACTAAAGGGCATTATGGAGTGACGGAGCCGCATACAGGGGACTGCTATACCCCCTGTCTGGCTTTTCGGCATAATGAATCTTCGAATTGAAGCCCGGGATTTGTACCCGCTGGCTCTCGAGCCAATCTTCAAGCCCCGCATCTGGGGGGGGAGAAGGCTCGAGAGCATGCTCGGGAAAGAGCTGCCACCCGATGAGCCAATCGGCGAGTCATGGGAAATATCGTGTCGCAACGACGATATCAACGGCATCCGCAACGGACCATTGGCGGGCAAGACCCTGGCCGAGGTGTTCGCCGCGAACAAGCGCGCGCTCGCCGGTGTTGTCGACGAGCGCGGGAGATTTCCGCTCCTGAATAAATTCATCGATGCGAACGCGCTGCTCTCGGTTCAAGTGCATCCGGACAAGAGAACGGCCTCCATTTTCCCCGGAGCGGAACCGAAGACCGAGGCGTGGCACATCATGCACGCGGATGCCGGCGCAACCTTGATAAAAGGGCTGAAGCCGGGCGTTACACGGCGTGAATTCGAAAAAGCGATCCGGAACGACACGGTACCAGAGCTTCTGAACACATTCAACGTTGCGACGGGTGACATGATATTTGTCCCCGCCGGCTGCGTCCACGCAATGGGCAAAGGGCTTGTGATTTGCGAAATACAACAGAATTCCGACACCACGTTCCGTGTGTATGACTGGGGACGGGTCGGCGCCGACGGCAAGCAGCGGGAGCTTCACGTTGAGCAGGCGCTCGAATCCATTAATTTCGACGACCGTTCGCCGGACAAAGTGGCGCCTGTAGAGGTCGAAGACGGCAGAAATCGCATCGTGTTCCTGGTGGCATGTCCGTTTTTTGCCGCCGAATTAATGAGACTAAGCGAGCCGGCACACCAGTCGACCGGAAAGAAACGATGCGAGTCGCTCATGGTGGTCAGCGGAGATGCGGTCATTCGAGCGAAGGGCAAGCAAGACACGCCTGTTGCAAAGGGCGATTCGGCGCTCGTGCCGGCTTCGCTGGGCGACTTCACAATCGAGCCCGGCAAACAGTGCGAACTCCTTCGTATTTACGTCCCTGATATCGAAGTCGAGATACGGCAGCGGCTGCAATTGAAGGGACTACCGGAAGAGACGATCCGCAGGATCGTCTTTGATTGAGGATAGAAAACCATTTCTCTTGTCGAATCTCTTATTCTGGGGCTTGTGCAAGGGGTCACGGAATTCCTGCCGGTCAGCAGTTCCGGGCACCTCGTGATCCTGCAGAACCTGTTCGGGATGGTGGAGCCCCAGCTTTTGTTTGATGTGTTGCTCCATGTGGCCACGCTGGCGGCCATTCTCGTTGTCTTCAGAGAAGATATCGGCGAATTGGCCCGTGCCGGCTTGCGGATCGTCCGGGAAAAAGCGTGGGACCAACCGGAGGACCGGCTTCTTATCGCGATTGCGGTGGGGTGCGTCCCAACGGCGCTCATAGGGGTCGGCTTTTCCGAGCATTTCAGGTGGTTGTTCGCTTCCATCACCGCAGCGGGGATCGGGCTCCTTGTCACCGGCTTCCTCCTCATGGGCACGTGGTGGACGTGCAGGGGGAGGGACACGGAGACCCGGCGAGACAATCCCGGAACGGTGTCTCTCTTTCAGGCGCTGGCGATCGGAGCGGCCCAGGGACTCGCGATTGCGCCGGGCGTATCCCGGTCAGGCTCGACGATCGCCGTGGCGCTGCTGCTCGGTCTGCCGCGCGAGTTGGCCGCGCGGTTCTCTTTTCTTCTGTCGATTCCGGCCATCATCGGAGCGCTGATTTTTGAACAAAGGGCGTTTTTGCTTCCGGGCGCAATGTCGACGCCGCAACCGGTCACCGCATCGATGATTGCGGGCGCAATTGTCGCCGCCGGCGCCGGGATCGTTTCGCTGATCGTGCTACTCGGCGTTGTGAAGCGCGGAAGGATTTTTTTGTTTGCATACTATTGCTGGCTTATCGGTGTTCTTGCTATCGTGCTCGGCGTCACAAGGGGTTGAACAACCGTGGAAGCGAACCCGGCTCACCGAGATGACAAACGGGAGTTCGACTGGAGGTTCAGGCTTCTCCTGGCCACCGCGCCCAGGCTTTTCCACCTCTTTGCGAACATCGTGTTCCGGACTCTTCGCGTCACAGTCATCGGGAAGGAACACGAGGACACCTTTCTGCGCCGGGGCGAGCCCATGTTGTTTGTCTCCTGGCATCAGGGGTTGCTGTACTTCGCGTATCATTTCCGGAATCGAAACGGAATCGTGATGCTGAGCCGGAGCCGGGACGGCGAACTGATTGACCGGACGGTGAAGTTGTTCGGCTTTCAAAGCGCGAGGGGTTCGAGCTCGCGGGGAGGAAGACAGGCGCTCGAGGTCATGGTGGAGAAGGTGAATACCACCCGCTGCAGCGCCGGACTCGTGGCCGATGGCCCCCGCGGCCCGTTTGGAGTGGCAAAGATAGGAATCATCAAGCTCGCGAAGGAAACAGGCCTCCCGTTGCTTCCCGTGATGTGGTGGGCGAAGCCGAAGATTATGTTCAACAGTTGGGACAAGACTCTCTTGCCACTCCCGTTCTCTCGTCTCGTGTTTTTCTACGAAGCGCCCATTTACGTTCGGGCGGATGCCGGAAGCGAGGAAATGGAGAATTTGCGCGTGGACCTCACGAATCTCTTGAACCGGATGCATGAACGGGCCCGCGAGTATCTGGGCGAGCGGCCATGAACGCGGTCGAGTTTGACAAAGAGGCTCACAGCGATTTCAATGTTCAATACCGCCAGTTCGGAACGAAGCGGAGTCGCCGGGTTTCTTTTTCGGTATGAGGAGGCATCGCTTTCCTTTCGCCGATTTCAAGGGGGGATAGTGCAATGACAAAAAAGGATGGCAGACTCTATGCGGTCATAATGGCCGGCGGGGCCGGCACGCGGTTGTGGCCGAGGAGCAGGAAGAGTATGCCCAAGCAGCTTCTCAAAATCGTCAGCAACAGAACGATGATTCAAGAGACTGTCGACCGGCTTACTCCGTTGGTGGACGCCGATCACATCATTGTAGTGGTTGGCGAGGCGCATTTCAAGGAAATTAACGAGCAGCTCGCCGATGTTCCGACCGAGAATATCCTGGTTGAGCCGGAGGGAAAGAACACGGCCCCGTGCATCGGGCTGGCCGCCACCCACATTCGCAGCCGTGACAAAGACGGCGTCATGGTGATTCTGCCTTCAGACCATCTTGTCGTGAACGGCAACCGCTTCCGCAAGACGATCAAGGCGGCGGCTGAGGCGGCCAGGACCAGAAAATGCCTCGTCACTATCGGCATAGAGCCGACGCTCCCCGAGACCGGTTACGGTTACATCCAGATAGGTGAGAAACTCGATACCGTGCAGGGCGAGGATGTTTACGTCGTAGAGGCCTTCAAAGAAAAGCCCAGCCGCTCGACGGCGCAGAAATTTCTGAAAACGGGAACCTACCTGTGGAACAGCGGGATGTTTGTATGGACGGCGGAGACAATTCTGGAACAGATAAAGACTCACCTGCCCGCTCTGTACGAGGGCCTCGCGAAAATCGAGGGCGTCATCGGGAAGGAAACGGAACGCAAAGTGACGGAAAAGGTGTACGCGTCGCTCGAGCCGGAGTCGATCGATTTCGGAGTGATGGAGAAAGCAGAAGATGTCGTACTGCTGAAGGGTGATTTCGGGTGGAGCGATATTGGAAGCTGGGCCGCGATGGAACAAATCTGGCCGAAGGATGAGAACGGAAACTTCCTCAATGCCGAAGTCATCTCCATCGAGTCCACCGGCAACATCATTCACAGCACCAAGAAACTCGTGGCTGTCATCGGCCTGAAAGACATCGTTATTATCGAAACCGAAGACGCGATATTGGTTTGCGCCAAGGAGAAAGCTCCCGACGTCCGGAGCGTGGTCGATGAGTTGAAGAAGCGAGGGCTTGACACGTATCTGTAGCGACTTTTTGGCGAGCGCGCCCAGCAGCGGGAGCGCCTTGCAGAGGCCGAGAGTCATGGCATTCGAAAAAGACCTTGCTCCGGACCGCGCTTCATGGCTATGAGAACAACCCCGGCCCGAAGGCCGCCCGGAGCGCGAAATTTGTGGATGTACGCGGGAATCTGCAGACGTCGAGAACTCCCCGAACCCCCTCTTGTCGAGAGAGGAGACAGATGAAGCAACGCATAATTCTCGATACCGATATTGGAACCGATGTCGACGACGCCTATGCGCTGGCCATGCTCGCGAATTCGCCGGAGATCGAAATAGAGGCCGTCACGACAGTTTGGGCCGATGCGCGGCTGCGGGCCCGGATGGCCAAAAAACTGCTCAACCTACTCGGAAAACCAGACGTGCCGGTTGCAGCGGGAGAGAACAGTCCTCTGAACCCTGACCGCGGCGCGTACCTCATGGGTCACGAGGGCGAAGGTTTTCTTGATGGAAAGGGGGGTCCGGAAATATCAGAAACCTCCACCTCCGAACTCATCGAGACGCTGCTCAGGAAATATCCGGGCGAAATCAAGGTTCTGCTTATTGGCCCTCAGACGAACTTCGGGAAGCTGTTGACGGAAAAACCCGAGCTTGCGTTTCTCATCAAGGAAATCGTCGTCATGGGCGGCATGCCGTTTTACGGTCCCAGGGAAATGGAGCTGTTCGGCGAGCGGCCGATCGACTACAATCTGGTGGCGGACCCGGAGGCGGCGCGAGTTGTCTTTCAATCCGGCGTTCCGATAACGATGGTGGGCGTGAACGTGACGATGCCCACACTGCTGAGGGAAAGCCACATCGAGCAAATCGGAAAACACGGCGCGGACGCCACCGAGGCGCTCTATACAATGACAAGGCGATGGCTTGATGTTATCGGCCTGAACGAGACGCCGATGCACGATGCGCTGGCGTGCGCGGCCGCGTTCACGACTGAATTTCTCGACACGATGATGCTGAATGTCGTGATTGAAACGAAAGGCGAGCTGACGGCCGGACTTACCGTCGTGAATCGCTGCAATCACGCGGAGTGGAACACTGTGCGGGTGGCCACCGACGCCCGAGCCGATGAGTTCATGCGGTTCCTGCTCGAGCGCATCCTTGTCTGATCGGCAACGCGTTCGTCGGCTTCTTTTACGGTAGCGCGCAAAACTTCAGAGATGAGGTGGAAAGGCAAGGAGAAATGAGAGAGTTATTCCGAGTCGGATACGGCGTCATCATCGTGCTCGGTCTCGTGATCGGTTGCGCGACGGCAAAGACCGGCGAGCGGGCGCCTAAGGTGAGCAGACCCTTCGAGTATTCGGGGTACACCGTTCCGGAATACAAAGGGTTCGAGAAGAAGTCAGAGTATGTCGAGATGAGCGACGGCACAAAGCTGGCTGTCGACATATTCCTGCCATCTGACGGACCGGAGCGAGCTTCCTTTCCGGTGGTGTTTCAGTTCACGCCGTACACGCGTTCGTATGTGTATCTTCATATGACCTGGGTGCAGAGACTGGTGGCGCGAATGAGAACGGGCGTCGGCGGACCCATTTTCGACGCGTCGGTCAATGATATGACCAGATTGCTGTTGTCCCACGGGTATGCGTACGTTATCGCGGATATGCGCGGCACGGGAGCCTCATTCGGCCGGAAGATGGATTTCATGCCGCAGATTGGAGAGGACGGCGGCGAACTCGTGAACTGGATTTCGCGGCAGTCCTGGTGCGATGGGAACGTCGGCATGTTCGGCGGTTCATACCTCGGGTATTCGCAGTTCGTCACGGCCTCGAAGAAACCGGAAGCGCTGAAGTGCATCATACCGGCGGTTGTGCCGCTGGACGGCTACACGGGGGAAGTATATCCGGGAGGCATATACCTGTACGAATTCATGACACGCTACTCCGAGAAGCTCGACGCGCTGAACCGGAACGAGTACAACCCGAAGGAGGATATTCTGCCGGCCGCGCCCGTCGTCGACGAGGACGGCGACGGCATATTGATTGACGAAATACCGCTGGACAAGAACGCGAACGGCAGCTTTCTGGATGATTACGCGTATCCGACGAATCCGAACGACCCGCCACAGTATTCCGATGGAAACGCTCGAAACCATGTTTACTTTCTGGCCACGTACGACCACAAAAGCAATTTGGATTACCATTCGTGGGCGAAGGACGGCTTCTTCATTGACGGGCTGGCGCCGGACGAGTTTCCCGATCTCGACTCCTATGACTTGAGTCCGAGCGGCCACATTCCGGATATCATGGATTTCGGCATCCCCATCTACAATTTCGGCGCATGGATGGACGGCTTCGCCCGCGGAACGACCGAATTGTACTGCACCATGAAGGAGACGAATCCATCAAAGATGATAATCGGAGCGGGCTACCATACGGGCATGGGGCCGTTTTGGAAATATTTCGGAGAGAACGAAAACAAAGTCGTGGCCGGGTTCAACATCGAGCGGCTCCGCTTTTTCGACCGGTATCTGAAAGGGATCGAGAATGGGATTGACAGGGAACCGCCGATTTTCGTCTATGTCATGAATGGCGGAACGTGGCGGTTTGAACGTGAATGGCCGCTCGAAAGAGAAAAACGGACGCGTTTTTACTTCGACGCCGGACACGGTCTCACGATACACCGAACATCCGACGGGGCAGACCTCTACACCGCCGATTTCAGCCATGGGTCGCGCTATGGAACAAACGAAGGGAATCGCTGGCTCGGGCTCATGGGTATTGTTCCGGACGCCTTGCCCGTCAGGACCGAGAAGGACAAGAAATGCCTTACGTATACATCCGCTCCCTTGCCGGCGGACACCGAAGTGACCGGTCATCCGATTGTGGAAATGTGGATATCGTCCTCGGCAGACTATGGAGACGTGTTCGTGTTTCTTGAAGATGTTGACAAGGAGGGTGTATCTCTTCTTGTCACAGAAGGATGTCTGCGGGCGGGTTTCGCCGGGTTGCGCGACAATGATGAGATGATATATTCGGGCAGGACCGGCATTGAAGTGCTTCCGGATTTGCCGTGGCACGGCTATGAGAAGGACCACTATGAGGACGGGATACTTGCGGCTCGAAGAACCGTGAGGCTCTATTTCGACCTCCAGCCGACGTGCTGGGTGTTTCGAAAGGGCCATCGAATCCGCGTATCAATAGCATGCGCCGATTACCCGACCTTCCGTTTGCACCCCAAACTTTCACCGAGTAACAAGGCCGACGACCCGACCAATATCGTGCCGGTCATCACGGTCTACCGGAATGCCGAGCACCCGTCGGGAATCGTACTGCCGGTCGTTTCCGGGAAGTGAGGGCGGAAGCGGCGATTCCGTAATTGGCACAGCGAATCTGTCCCACGGTTGCACATTTTGCCGAACAACAAGCTTTGGGAGCTGTACCCAATTACGGAATCCCCTGTCTTTTGCGCTGAGCGGAGCGAAATCCCGCGGATCCGCGGGACCATTCCCGCCCCCCTTCTTTCATTCGCGCGCAGGCGGGAATCCAGGAAAAGGCTTATTCAAACCGCAGAGCCGCAGAGAGCGCAGAGAAGGACGAAAGACTTTTTCAGGAGCGCGCTTCGCGCGGAAAGACGGGAACACCCGTACGACAGGCTCAGGGCAAGCTCCTGCGGCGAATGACACAAATGGACTGATGAAAGGCCGGTTTTCGACCACGAGGTATTCGAATTAACCGAATTTCCCCTCTGTAGGGGCGCACACGGCGGTGCGCCCGAAACCTGAAGACCACAAACGAGAGACCAAAATGCCTGAACCACGGGGCGACACGGAGAACACGGAGAAGACTACTGCATCCGCAGATTGCGCTGATTATCGCAGATTGAAGACGTTTATTAAAGGGGGACAAAGGAGGATTTTCCCCCACAGGACAATGGGTCTCACGCCAAGCCGCCAAGTCGCCAAGGGGATTAAAGAGTCAAGAAACAACGACCGCACCTTGATTTTTCTCACGCCATTTGATTAAATAGTGCGCAAATCAATCCATTCTCGTCAAAGAAGATTGCAGGCTCTTGCGGCACAGACTACCACCCTCCGTTGAAACCACGGGCGCACGATGGTAACTTGATAGGCTCCGGGAAATGACTACGCCGTATCACGCTCGCTACTTCGCTCATGCGCTTACCCGCCAAGGGGGCGAAGGAGTCGAACGTCTTTCCCGTTCTCTCTTCGACGCATGTGTCGATCTGAATCCGCACCAGATAGAAGCTGCTCTGTTCGCAATGCGCTCCCCGATTTCGAGTGGCGTTCTCCTGGCCGACGAGGTAGGCCTCGGAAAGACCATCGAGGCGGGCTTGGCCCTGTGCCAATACTGGGCGGAGCGCCGCCGAAGGGTTCTCGTCATATGTCCGGCCTCGATCCGAAAACAGTGGGCGCTCGAAATCGAGGAGAAGTTTCACCTGCCGTGTCTTGTCCTCGACGCCAAAAGCTATCGCCAGATCGCCCAGGAAGGGAACCCGAACCCATTCATCCACGAAGGCGTGGTAATTTGCTCAATGCACTTCGCGAGCAGCCGGGCAGCCGAGATCAAACCCATCCAGTGGGACCTCGTGGTAATCGACGAAGCGCACAAGCTCAGAAACGCATACCGGCAGAGTAATCGAATGGGCCAGAACATACGTTGGGCGCTGGAGGACCGCAGGAAAATTCTCCTCACGGCGACCCCGCTCCAAAATTCGCTTCTCGAACTATACGGACTTGCCAACATCATAAACGAGCGTATCTTCGGCGACCTCCCGTCCTATCGTTCTCAGTATATGAATATAGGAGGGAATCTCGGCGACCTTCGCGAGAGACTCAGGACATTCTGCAATCGCACGCTCCGCAGCCAGGTTGTCGAGTACATCCAGTACACCGAGCGAAGACTCATCACCCGCCCATTCAAACCGACCGAGCAGGAGAACAAGCTTTACGAAGCGGTCTCCGATTTCCTGAAGCGCGACGACACCTACGCGCTTCCTTACCAACAACGCCATTTGACGGCTCTCATCGTTCGAAAGCTTCTTGCCTCGTCCTCGCAGGCTCTCGCGGGTACGCTCGAAGTCATGCGAGACAGGCTCATCGCAATGCGGCACCAGGCGAAGTCAGAGACCACCTTGGCCGAGCGCATCATAGAAGATGAAGAGATCGAAGACGAACTCCTCGATGAACTTCTGAACGGCGAAGAGAAAGACGACGCGGTTCCATTGCAAAACGAATTTCAGGAGCCGCCCAAGATCGACAAACAGAAGCTCAATGCCGAGATCGAGGAGCTGAACCGGTACATCCGTTGGGCGCGGAGCATCGGCATCGACACCAAGACTCGCGCCCTTCTCAAGGCGCTGAAAATCGGCTTCTCAGAAATGGAACGGATTGGAGCGAAACAGCGAGCCGTCATTTTCACGGAATCACGCAGGACGCAGCAGTTCCTCAGAGATTTCCTTGAGTCCAACGGGTACGCAGGACGCGTTGTCACATTCAACGGCACAAATACGGACCCGGAGTCCACACGTATTTACGAATACTGGATCGAAGCCAACAGGCAAACAGGCCGCGTCTCCGGCTCACGGCCCATCGATATACGCACGGCCATCATCGAGCATTTCCGAGACCATTCCCACATCCTTATCGCGACAGAGGCAGCCGCCGAGGGTGTCAACCTCCAGTTCTGCTCTCTCGTGATCAACTTTGACCTTCCATGGAATCCGCAGCGCATCGAGCAGCGTATCGGTCGGTGCCATCGTTACGGACAGAGACACGATGTTGTGGTCATCAACTTCTTGAACGAGAAAAACGAGGCCGACCGCCGCGTCTACGAACTCCTGAACGAGAAGTTCAGCCTCTTCACTGGCGTATTCGGGGCCTCCGACGAAGTGCTCGGCAGCATCGAGTCCGGCGTGGATTTCGAGCGACGCATCCTTGACATCTACCAGCAATGCCGCACGCCATACGAAATCGAAGCGGCCTTTCAGGCCCTCCGCGAAGAACTGGACGAAACCATAAGCGCCCGCATTCGTGAGACGCGCAGGCTCCTGCTCGAACACTTTGATGAAAATGTTCACGCCAGACTGCGAGTGAATCTCTCCGGAACCCGTGAGCAACTCGACTGCGTTGGCCGGATGTTCTGGAGCCTCACCCACTTTATCCTCGACGGCAAGGCCACATTCGACAACGAGGCCCTTGCCTTCAATCTGAAGGAATCGCCGCTGCCGTCGGTTCGGCCCGGTACGTACCACATGATTTCCAAGGAGCGTGAAAATGTCTCCGGCGAGTTCCTCTATCGGCTCGGACACCCGCTCGGAGAATACGTCATCCATGCCGGAAAGGAGTATCCAACACCTGCCGCAAAGGTGAGATTCGATGTGTCCGGCCATCCTGTCAAAATCTCTATGGTTGACAAACTCAAGAGCAAGTCCGGGTGGCTTATCCTTCAGCGGCTTGTCATCGACTCGTTCGAACGAGAGGAGTATATCCTCTTCTCCGCATTCGACGACGACAGCAAGTCGCTCGACCAGGAAACCTGCGAGAAGCTCCTCCTTTGCGAGGGCAAGGTCTTAACCCCTGTCGACGTGCCCGAAGAAGAACGAGAACGACTCACCGCCGACGCCGACCGCCACGCCAGGGCGACGATCAGTAAATCCCTGGAGCGCAACAACCGCCATTTCAACGAGGCTCGCGAGCAGCTTGAGAAATGGGCCGACGATATGATACTTGCCGCCGAGAAGGAACTCCGCGACACTAAAGAACAGATCAAGGCGCTCAATCGCGAGGCCCGCCACGCCACAACCGTCGAGGAGCAGAGACAGCTTCAAGAGAAGGTCAGGGACGTGGAAAAGAAAAAGCGCCGCCAGCGACAGCGGATTTTTGCCGTGGAAGATGAAATTGGCGAGAAACGCGATGCTCTCATTGACGCGCTCGAAAAGAGGCTGGCCCAGAGAACTACCATAGAAAGCCTCTTTATGCTCAGATGGCAGGTTGCATGAAAAAAAGTCTTTACTTACTTGGTAAGCTATAATATAATGAACAGTGTAGGGTTTAGAAGCCGGAAACTGGCGAAGATATTCAATTCTGAGAAAGAATTGCGTAAGGAGTACGGCAAAGACATGGCCAAGACCATTATGCGACGAATGATGGTCCTGAAGGCTGCCCCATCCCTGGCGGATGTCTCCCACCGTCGGCCTGAGCGTCGGCACGAGCTTAAGGGCAAGAGAAAGGGCACATTCGGTATCGATCTTGTCCACCCCTTCCGATTGATTCTTGAACCAGACCATAATCCCTTACCCCGCAAGGACGATGGTGGAATCGACTTAAAGAAGGTCACGGCCATAATAATATTGGGCGTGGAGGATTATCATGGTGAATGACCACGAAATAGTTCAGTTTTCCCCAGACTATGCCGTTCATCCTGGAGAAATCTTGGAGGAAACGCTTGAGGCTCGGGCTATCAAGAAAACTGCATTTGCCAAAAGCTGCGGCCTTTCAGAAAAAACCATAAGCCAAATAATCAACGGTAAGGCTCCCGTCACTCCGGAAACAGCCATTCAATTCGAGCGTGTTCTCGATGTTCCCGCTTCCGTTTGGAATAATCTTGAATCTTTTTACCGCTTGCATAGAGCGAGAGTGTCAGAACGCAAAGAACTCAAGGATAAGATAGCTTGGGCGAAGATCTTTCCAGTAAAGGAATTGGTAAACAGAGGTTACTTGGAAAGGCCATGTAATCAAGTTGATAGAGTCGAAAAACTTCTGAATTTCTTCGCTGTTGGTTCAGTTGAAGCATGGCAGGACAGGTTTGCAGAACTCTCGGTTGCCTTCAGGCATTCCCCCTCTTTTGAAAGTGCCCCGGCATCTGTAGCCATATGGCTGAGGACCGGGGAATTATGCGCTCAAGATATTGAGACGGAGCCGTTTGAGAAATCAAAATTCATTGCTGCTTTAAAAAATATTCGCACTCTGACAGATTGCGATCCAGAGATATTTCAACCGCGAATGGAGAAACTCTGTCGCAAATCCGGAGTCGCCGTTGTGTTCGTCTCTGAATTTCCGGGAACCCATCTGAGCGGCGCAACTCGCTGGCTTAATAAAGGCAAGGCATTGATTATGCTTAGTCTGCGTCACAAAACGGATGACCATATGTGGTTCACTTTCTTCCACGAGGCGGCTCACGTCCTCTTGCACGGCAAGAAGAAACTTTTCCTCGACGATGTAAAGACCATGAAGGGAGGCATGGAGGATGAAGCAAATCGCTTCGCTGCTAATACCCTCATCCCGGAAGAAGAATACAAAACTTTTGTTAGTAGAAGAAGTCGCTTCTACAAACGTGACATTTCGGCTTTTGCACGCAGGCTCAATATCGCCCCTGGCATTGTTGTAGGCAGATTACAGCATGAGGGGAAAATACTGTATAACTGGCATAACGATTTGAAGCGCAAGTTTGAGTTAGTAGAGAGCAACGAATAAGGAAGGGCCTCATGTCCAAATCCTTCGACAAACTCAAGGCCAAGCTCGCCGAACTGTTCCAGCTTGACCAAGCCGACCTCGACTTCGGCATCTACCACATCATGAACGCTCGCCGCGACGAGATCACCCGCTTCCTCGAACACGACCTTCTGCCCCAGGTGCGAGAAGCGTTCTCGATATACAAGACCAGCGATAAAATGGAGATTCAGAAGGAACTCGATAAACTCATCGAAAGCGTCAAGGCTGCCGGGATGGACCCGGAGCAGTCGCCTAAAGTTAGGGAACTACGCACTCGGCTTTCTGAGGCTGTTGATGTGAGCGCCTTCGAGAATGAGGTCTACGACCATCTCTACAGCTTCTTCAGCCGCTATTACGATGAAGGCGATTTCATCTCGCTCCGCCGCTACAAGGAAGGCGTCTACGCCATCCCATATGAGGGAGAGGAAGTCAAGCTCCACTGGGCCAACCATGACCAGTACTATATTAAAACCGCCGAGTACTTTCGCGACTACGCCTTCAAGACGCCGACCGGGCACCGAGTGCATTTCAAGCTCATTGAGGCCGACACCGAGAAGGACAACGTAAAGGCGACGAACGGCAAGGACCGCCGCTTCTTCCTGCATGGCGACAAGCCGCTGGCCGAGGAGAACGGCGAGCTTGTCATCCGCTTCGAATATCGCCCCGACGAGCAGAAGCGCAGGCAGGACGCCCTCAACGCCGAAGCCATGCAACGCGTCCTGAAAGGTTTGAACGACGAGAAGCTCATGGTTTGGGAGCCGCGACTGAGCGCCTACTGGACACGCGCAGACGGCACGGTGAGCGACAAGACCGTCCTCGAAAGGCATCTCTACGAATACACCCGGCGCAACACCTTCGACTACTTCATCCATAAGAACCTCGGTGGGTTCCTGCGGCGCGAACTCGACTTCTACATCAAGAACGAAGTTATGAGGCTCGACGATATCGAGGAGGAGTCCGCCCCTCGCGTCGAGCAGTACCTCTCCAAGATCAAGGTCATTCGTGGCATTGCCCACAAGATTATCGACTTCCTGGCGCAGATCGAGGACTTCCAGAAGAAGCTCTGGCTCAAGAAGAAGTTCGTGGTCGAGACCAACTACTGTGTCACGCTCGACCGCGTGCCCGAAGAGTTGTATCCGGAAATCGCCGCGAATGACCCCCAACGAGAAGAGTGGGTGCGGCTCTTCGCGATTGACGATCTCAAGAATGACCTTGCCGGAACGGTCGCATATTCTAAACCCCTTACGGTCGACTTTCTGAAAGCGAATTCCTTCCTAGTGCTGGATACCAAGTTCTTCAGCCAACAGTTCAAGGACAGGCTGTTGGCAAGTCTTGAACATGTTGAAGCGAACTGTGACGGCTTGATCGTTAGAAGCGAAAATTTTCAAGCCATACACATTCTTTCACGCAAGTACGTGGACAGTATAGAGTGTGTATACATTGATCCCCCTTATAACACAGGTGACTCAGAGATCCTCTACAAAAATGAATACCTTTCTGCATCTTGGTTGACTCTGATGCAGAACAGGCTTGAAATCTCCTACCCGATGCTTTCAGATGATCCCGTGCTCTTTATTGCAATTGATGATTTTGAAATGGTTGACTTGTGCGAACTGATTGACACCCACTTCACTTCCCTGCGTCGAGAGATGATAATTGTTAACCATCATCCGCAAGGTGGCAAGGCTAAGACACTCGCAAACACTCACGACTATATGCTCACGTGCGTAGCTAAAACCTCCGATAGGACGCTAACCGGGCGCTCAAGCAAGGAGGGCATCGAATGTCGACCATTCAAGCGCAGTGGTACTGCCGAAAGTAACTTCCGTTACGGCAGGCCCAATAGCTTCTATGCGATCTTGGTTGACCCAAAGACCAAGGAAGTCATTGGCCTAGAGCAGCCTCCCGAAAAAGGTGTGAAATATCCTTTAAAAAGTACAGACGATGGATTGCTGAGAGTGTACCCCCTGGGTAGAAACGGAGAAGAAAGAGTCTGGAGACGGTCTTACGAATCGTGTCAATCATTAGTGTCGAATAAGAAACTGCATTGCAGCGACAGCATGACAATCTATCAGCTTATTGAAGCGGGAGAGAGAACACCTGCCCTATTCAGCAACTGGGTAGACCCAAGATATAACGCAGGAACTTTTGGAGCGAATTTGCTCCGCGACATTATCGGGGAGCAAAACCCCTTTTCATATCCAAAGTCTATACACACTGTCGAGGACGCTATTTTTTCCGCCGGTTTGGATGGAGATGTTACTTGTTTGGATTACTTTGCTGGTTCTGGTACGACGGGCCATGCCGTCATCAATCTTAACCGCGACGACGGTGGTGGCCGCAAGTACATCCTTGTGGAGATGGGTGGTTACTTTGACACCGTTCTCTTGCCCCGCATCGAGAAGGTGGTCTACTCCAAAGACTGGAAAGATGGCAAGCCGGTATCCCGCGAGGGCATAAGCCACATGTTCAAGTATATTCGTCTGGAATCTTACGAGGACGCGCTCGCGAACATATGCCTGCGTCGCACCGAGAGCCAGCAATCTCTTCTCGATTCGTCCGAGAGTTTCCGCGAATCCTATATGCTGAGCTACATGTTCGACACTGAATCGAAGGACAGCCAGACGCTCCTCAACATCGACAACTTCGATGACCCCTTCAGCTATAAGCTCCTTATCGGCACAGGCTCTGTCGGGGAAACCAGACCCGTGAATGTTGACCTCGTTGAGACCTTCAACTGGCTCCTGGGCCTCAAGGTCAGGCATATTGACTGCATTCAGGGTTTCCACATTGTTGAGGGTGAGACCACGAACGGCGAGAGAGTACTCGTTATCTGGCGGAAGATTCGCGACCTCGCCGAGACCGATTCCGCGAAAATCTCAGCCGCCCGCGAGAAGGCCAACCGCGACCTGGAGCAGTTCTTCAGGAAACAGCAATACAACACGCTCGACTCCGAGTACGACGTGATCTACGTGAACGGCGATAACAACCTGATGAATATCCCGCTCACGCCGGAGAAGGAAGGCCTCGAACCACGTTACAAAGTCCGCTTAATCGAGGAAGAGTTCAAGCGACTGATGTTCGACGTCGAGGATATCTAACCGCAGAGGCCGCAGAGTGAAAGAGGATTTGAATAAGGTAAGCGGACAGGTTGTGGATGCGGCAATGAAGGTCCATTCCGCACTCGGACCGGGATTGCTGGAAAGCGCCTATGAAGCCTGCCTGAAACATGAGCTTGGAAAACGCGGGAAGGATGTCAAACAACAGGTCGGCCTACCGGTGATGTATGACGGCATCCAGATAGACTTGGGCTATCGGCTGGACTTGTTGGTCGACCGCGAGATCATTGTCGAGATAAAAGCAGTGGAGAAGCTCACGCCGATCCACGAAGCACAACTGCTTTCATACCTCAAGCTGAGCGAAAGAAAATTGGGTCTCTTGATAAATTTCAACGTGCTTCGCCTCAAGGACGGCGTCAAGCGCTTGGTCAACGGCTTATGAGAAGAAACACAAGAACTCGGCGTTCCTCCGCGTCCTCTGCGGTTAAAAAGCTCAAATTCGAGCATCGGCTTGTCCTCGCCAACTGGATGCTCGAGCTGTTCGGTGTCGCCTCCTTCGAGGACTTGGCGAAACATATGCGCGATCCTGTCTTCGAGGGAATCAGTGAGGATGGCATTTCGAAGTTCCATCAATGCCTGAGACTCCTTTTCGACCGTCCCGAACTGCCAAATGACCTGCTTCTGGCCTACGACGAGAATATAGTCCGGCATTGGAGAGCGATTACCGAAAAGCGTAATGCCGAAGTCCAGAACCTCAATCTCAAATACTTTCAGTACCTCTGCCTGCTTTTCACCGAAATCTATCTCGACCGCTTCTTCAGGAATCCCGAAAAGCTTCTGGATGACCTCAACGCATATGCGAAACGGTTCAACGCGGGTGACACGCTCCAGCAAGAGGCGCTCGGCCAACTCTTTGCGGCGGGACTTCCGAAGGATGTTCAAATCCGGCCCTACGTGCCCGAGGACTTGCGAAAGCTGGCGTTTTGGAGCGCCACCGGCTCCGGCAAAACGCTCCTGATGCACGTGAACATTCTCCAGTATCAGCATTATCAGAAGCTTCACGGGCGAGAGAGCGACATCAACCGCATCATCCTGCTCACGCCAAACGAGGGGCTGAGCCGCCAGCATCGAGACGAGTTTCGATTATCCGGCATGGCCGCCGACCTCTTCGACAAAGACGCGGGAGGGCTTTTCACAGGGAAAAGCATTGAGATAATCGACGTTCATAAACTCCGCGAAACCACCGGAGAGAAGACCGTTGCCATCGATGCTTTCGAGGGAAACAACCTCGTCCTTGTAGATGAAGGACACCGGGGTACCAGCGGGGCGGAGGTCGGCCATTGGATGGAGATGCGAAGACGCCTCTGCGAGAAGGGGTTCTCATTCGAGTACTCCGCCACATTCGGCCAGGCGATGAAGGCCAGCGGCAACGAGAACTGGGCGCATGAGTACGCCAAGTGCATCCTCTTCGATTATTCATATAAGTACTTCTACAAGGACGGGTACGGCAAGGAATACCGAATCCTGAATCTGGAAGACGACTCGAACGAGGACCATCGCCGCCGATACCTGACGGCGTCCCTGTTGACCTTCTACCAGCAGCAGCAGCTTTTCGGAGACAAGCCTGACGACACGCGCCGATTCTTGATCGAAAAGCCGCTTTGGATATTCGTGGGCGGAAGCGTGACAAAGGCGCCGACAAAGAAGGACGTGTCGGATGTCGTGGACATCCTTCTGTTTCTTGCTCGCTTCGTGAAGAATCGCGATGAGAGCGTGGACTATCTCGATATGTTGCTCAGGGGCCGATCCGGTCTGCATGACGCCAATGGACGCGAACTCTTCGCGGGTTCTTTCACATATCTCGGACAAACCGGTCTTACAGGGGAAACAGCTTTCAGGAGCATTCTCCAGACACTCTTCAACGCCGAAGCGCCGGGAGCGGTTCATGTGCGCAGGTTGAAAGGAAGCGCCGAGGCGGAAGGCGAGGTCGCCTTGCATGTCGGCGAGGACAATGAGCCGTTCGGTGTTATCAACGTCGGCGACCCTACAAGGCTTTGTAAGCTCTGCGAAGAACATCCCGACGACCTGGCCGTCTCGGACAGCGAGTTTTCCGAGTCATTGTTCCGGCGCGTGAATTCCGCTGATTCCAGCATCAACATCCTGATCGGGTCGAGGAAGTTCTCGGAAGGCTGGTCGAGTTGGCGTGTGAGTACGATGGGCCTGATGAACATTGGCAGAAAGGAAGGTTCTCAGATAATTCAACTGTTTGGGCGCGGGGTTCGATTGAAAGGACTCGATTTCAGCCTCAAGCGCAGCCATCGCATTGTTGGCCTCCAGGTCCCGAGAGAAATCGAACGGCTGGAGACGCTGAACGTCTTCGGCGTCCACGCCGATTATATGCGGCAGTTCAAGGAGTACCTGGAGGAAGAAGGGTTGCCGGCTAATGAGGACCGCATCGAGTTTGTGCTGCCTGTCGTGAAGAACCTGGGGGGCAAACCCCTCAAGATAATCCGTCTCAAGGAAGGCATCGACTTTAAGAAGCAGGGTCCCAAGCCGTCATTGGACGCTCCGGACGACCATCTTAAGAGGAGCCGAGTCGTGGTGGATTGGTACCCGAAGATTCAGGCGCTTGCCAGCGCTCGCGGGCAAGGACCGATGGACATACAAAAGCCGGACGAGTGCTGCTTCGGCAAGGAGCACGTCGCGTTCCTCGACGTGGATGAACTTCATTTCGACCTCCAGCAATTCAAGAGCGAACGCGCATGGTATAACCTGAACCTGAACAAGGAGACGATTCCGGCCTTGCTGACGGATTCGAGTTGGTATGTCATCTACATTCCCTCGGACGAGATGGAGCCGAGGTCTTTTGAGCGGGTTTGGCGCTGGCAGGAGATAGCGGCCACTCTTCTTCGGAAATACTGTGACAGGCTGTATAAGGCGCGCAAGGCCGAGTTTGAAGGCAAATACCTCGAATACAGGACGCTTACCGAAGACGATGACAATTTCATTGACGAGTATCGGTTCCTGATCGAACAATCGCGGCAAGACATCGTGACCACGCTTGAGGAGATCAAGAAAGTCGTCGAAAGCGGCCAACTGAAATCGATGGAAATGTTCCAGGGACTTCAACCCGTCCTTTTCGGCCAGCATCTTTACCAACCTCTCATTTATGTCAACAGCGACCTCATAGAAGTGAAGCCGGTAGTCTTGAACGAGGGCGAACGGGATTTCGTGCTGGACCTGCAACGGTTCTGCGAGCAGAATAAAAACCATTTCAAGGAGAAGGAACTCTACTTGCTGCGGAATATGTCACAAGGGCGGGGAATAGGGTTTTTTGAGGCCGGGAATTTCTATCCCGACTTCATCATGTGGGTGCTTGCAAACGGAAAACAATTCATCAGCTTCGTTGACCCCAAGGGGCTTCGGAACGTCAAAGGGCCGGACGACCCGAAGATCAAGTTCCACAACACGATCAAGACAATCGAGGCCGACCTCAGAGCGCAGGACCCGGCGGTCACTCTCAACTCTTTCATCATCGCGAATACCCGCTTGCCCGAAGTGACTTGGTGGCACGGCGGCATGACAAAAGACGAGTTCGAAAAACGGCACGTCCTCTTCCAAATAGAAGACCGCGACACCTACATCGCCAAACTGCTGAAAATGGTGGTGAAATGAAACATGGGAAAAGCTATATGTTTCCCGTTAGGTCCGTTCCGCTCGCCTTCGAGACGCGATAGGGAATCACCGTAAAGGCTCATGAGCACTTTTCAGGATGTGTGAATTGCGCATCTCTTGCGGCAGGTCCACAAATCGGGTAGAAGAAGAGGCACGGCGCATGCGACGGTGAACGCAGATTGTCCAACTTTTGCAACGGAATGTAACAGATTCCGACAGTTCCTTGCTTATTGGAACAAAAAAGGGTATGGTTATGACAAAAACAATGGTGACAAATCTTATGCTAAATTTATGTAAATCACTGTTAAATAATGACTTGTGTATGCTATCAGAACGACTTTGGCATCCGTCTTGCTCGTTTTTTATTGACAGGCCAGAGAGAAGGTGCTACACTCATGCAAAAAGTAGTTCACATCATGCGAAAATACGTTTCCCGTTGGGGAGGAAAAGCGATGAACTGTGCAGACCTGCAACAGGTCTCTGAGGCCACCGAAGAAGTCAGGCGAAATTCGAATGGTGATCGAATTCGCTCGATGCCTCTTCCGTCACTGAGGACGGCCAGTCTTTCTGAGCGGATCCTTAGTCTGTTTTCTCCTCACTTGCCGAGGGCTGAGCATCCCGCAGAAGAAGAGACGCGGTAGCCGTACGCCTCCCCGATTGTCGAGTTGTGTTTTCGGGTTTAAGAAGGGAGGAGTGTGGTCGATTGTGTTTCTATCTTTATCAGCCCGAACGCAATGACCCAGTTACTCTGAAGTTCGCCAAAGAAACCATCTTTTTTCGCTCAACTATTGCGGCAACATGTATAGTTGACTTGCTGGTCAAGAATACTACCGAGGATTCCATCGACAAACTACTCCTTGTATATCCGAGACCTTTCAGGAAACCCCGGAAAACCGTTGCTCCGACAGATGATGTGCGGTTCTACGTAAGAAACGGAACGCTGTATGATGCGCGACATTATTGCAACACGCTGTATTATAGACAGTCTGATCCGTTTAGCGATTTCAAAAAAGTCATCGAAAATGATGACGAATATGAGAATGAGTTTGATATCCAGAAGCTGACCAGGAAAGTCAGCCTCAAATTTCACGACTATAGCGATATTCCTAATGTCGATGAGGACACCAAAAGGATTTATGACAACACTATTGCCCAGGGCAATTTTTCGCTCTTGCGATTAGACTTTACTCCTCCCTTGGAACAAAAAGATTATGCTCTGATCCGCTTGGAATTTGTTCCCGTGAGCGTCGCAATTTTCGAAACGGAAACAAACATATATTGGTTAGACCAGCTATGGAATCGTCTGTTCACATTGAATCCGACCTTTCAATTTAGAATCGCCTGTCCATACGCGATAAAGAAAGGTTTTCTTGACTACCTAAATACCCCCCAGAGTGATGTGCCCCATGAACACTACAACAAGGGGTTGCTGAAGCAGTATATTCAGAGGCACAAGTTAACCGAGCCAGGGCCCGAGAAATTGAAGGTCGAAAGATACGAAGTCAATATCTGGCCAAGTCGTTTTAAGGAATTCGATAATCTCAGCCCCGAATTCACCATGGATTATGTGCCCGTAGGCCGCGCAACTCGCCTAAGTACCTTAAAGCCATGGCGAAGGCGCGGATGGTGGTTGTTGGACAAGATCACTCCAAATAAAATCGGGCCGAACAAATCTTACAAGGTATACATGGCAGAATTCGGTGAATTACTGGAAAACAACAGGCCGTTAGATAAGCCTTTTGCCGGAAGCCGCCCTTCGCCTCTAATGTTTTACATCTCCGTCATTGCACTTGTGCTCGCTGTTCTGGCACTCATACGATAGTGTGCACAGGGTCACCCATTCAAGGTCCCCTGTCAAGTAAACACACCCGTTTGCTTCGCAAAAATGTCTTTTGCGTATTTGAAAGCGTCGGCCACGTATTCGGTCTGGTTCTTACTCCCGTTGAAAATACAATCTGGGTGAATCCGCCTGCCTGTGCGTCGCACGCAGACAGGTGTGAATCTGTGGTTAGACTGATATTCAGAATCCGGCTAATCAGCGAAATCTGCCGATAGAAATCTTGCTGCTTTTCTTGGAACCCGAATTAGGCGACTTGGGCGAATTACACAAATTCTTGGATTCCCGACTTTAGACCTTGGACTTTGGACCTTGAACTCGGATCATCCTTCCCCGTGTCGCCCCGCGTTCCCGTTGTTGGTTGGTCAAAAAGAATTTGGCTTTAAGCCGCAGATGGACGCCGATGAACGCTGATTTTCTCATTGAAATTTTTCCTTGGCGTCTTTCGCGCCTTCGCGTGAGATAGTTTCTCCCCGTGATGTATCCCCGCTCTCCGTGGTTCACGCACCATTTCCTTCGCGTCATTGGCGTCCATTCGCGGTTCCAAAATCTTTATGTCCTGTTCGTGTAATTCGCCTGCCTGCCGGCAGGCAGGTGCAATTCGTGTTCCAAGGTCTCTTTTTACTCCTTTCATTTCATTCGGGTTCCAGCCTTCCCCATTTTTATTAACAAAAACTTCCTTGCTCAACTGCTCCCGCTCACGCTATTAATGTATGTAGCCTTCAACCTTGAACCTTGAACCTCGAACTCGGAGGCTTTATGCCGACTTCAACAGACGACATACTCGCCGAACTCATCAAACTCAAAAATAACG
>CAYVQZ010000020.1:0-72664 GCA_964453435.1 uncultured bacterium | reverse complement strand
GCCGCTTGCAGCGTCACGAATTGAGAATGGAATTTCCATAATTATGAAATGCGAACAGTTGCAAGACATAAAAATCTTCTTGACTTTTTTTTGACAACCGACTACAATGCGCATCGACAGACCGGCAGTGGGTGTTTCCTCAGGGGAAACGCAAGGGAAGACGGTGAGAGTCCGTCGCGGCCCCGCCGCTGTGAACGGGTACGAACGCCGCTACAGCCACTGGTTCTTTAGGCTGGGAAGGCGCGGCAAGTAGGATGACCCGTAAGCCAGAAGACCTACCCGTTGTCGCCTCGCGTTGATGATTCTCCGAGGGGAGAATGCAGAGGGTATTGCGGAGATTTCCCCGATTCTTCCCCGAGAATCGGGGCTTTTTGTTTATTGTTCTTTTTCAGCTTCGCCGGATGGATGTAGGGAAAGCGGTGAGAGTCCGCTTCTGCCCGGCAACTGTGATCGGCACGAAACCCGCAGGATGCCACTGTCCCTCGACGTGCTCGGGATGGGAAGGCGCGGGGAGTAGGCGACGCCGTCAGTCAGGAAACCTTGCCGTCCGGCCCGACACTCGCCCTTTCCAGGGAAAGGAGGAGACATGCGCACCATCTTCACGTTCTGTATCACCATCCTGCTTCTGGTGGTGCCACCGGCAATTTCGCACGCCGAGGAACCCGTACCGCCGCAATCGGAGTGGACGGCCCTCGTTGCCGAGAACGCCGCGGAAGAGACCGCCGAACGCCAGCCTATCGAGGAAACCGGAGAACCGGAACTGCTCGAGCCCGTGGTCGTGACCGCCACGAGTATCGAGACTCCCGTCAGCCGGGTCGGCTCTTCGGTAACCGTAATAACTAGGGAACAACTTGAGGAACTCAAATCCAATAGTGTCATCGAAGCGCTGCGGCAGGTACCGGGTTTGAACCTGATCCAAACCGGCAGCAGCGGCGGGACGACATCCGTATTCACTCGGGGCGGCCGATCAGATTTCACGCTTGTGATGATAGACGGTGTAAAGCTTACTGACCAAGCCGGAGCAACCAACCTCGCACATATCACAATTGATAATGTTGAACGCATCGAGGTTGTGCGCGGACCCCAGAGTGCGCTCTACGGAGCGGAATCGCTCAGCGGCGTTATAAACATTATCACCAGGAAAGGCGAGGGAAAGCCCAGGCTGGACGCGACTCTGCAAGGGGGGAACCTGGATAATAACCTGCAGAGCGTCGGCCTGTCCGGTTCGACGAAGGAGGGTTTCTACTACTCGTTCTCCGGCTCTCATTTCGGCACCGAAAATAATAAGGACATCAGCAACGACCGCTATGACAACTACGTTTTTTCGGGGCGCGCAGGGTTTGAAATAGAGGATGAGGTCGACCTGTCGTTCATCATTCGGTACCAGAAGGCGGAGGTTGAAAACCCGGGCCAAACGCAATATCTGCCGGAAGACCCCGACGACGAACAAGATAATCGAGATGTCACTTTCACCGTGAAATACGACCAAACGCTAACTGACTGGTGGAAGCACTCCTTTCAGGCGTCTCATTTCACACAGGTTTTGGATGCAAGTGACCCCGTAGCGCAGGATCCGTTGAACGATCTTATTTCCTTTTTCGACGCCGACTTTAACCGGTTGGCAGTAGATTACCGGCACAATTTTTACGTTCTAAGAGATCACATTCTCACGGTTGGGACCGAATGGGAGCAGGAAGAAACGGATATCGTGTCCACTGCTGATTTCGGATTCGGTCCCTCAACCACCGTGATCGATGAACAGCGAAGAAATCTGGCATTCTACGCACAGATAACGCTGTCCTTTTGGGATCGTCTTGACGTTGTGGCGGGCTTGAGACATGACGACAACAGCGTGTTCGGGTCGGAGGTTACACCTCGCTTTGCCGCCAGTTACCTTCTGAGAGAGACCGGCACCAGGTTTAAAGGCAGCTATGGCGAGGGGATCAAGAACCCCACTTTTCTCGATCTCTTTTTTCCGGACTCCGGTAATCCCAACCTTAAGCCTGAAGAGAGCGAAGCCTGGGATGTGGGTATTGAACAAAGCTTTTGGAACGGTTTGCTTGTTCTTGGAGCCACCTATTTTCGCTCCGATTTCGATAATCTGATAATTTTTGGGTTTCCGAATCGTAATGCAGAGACTGCGGAGTCGAAAGGTGTTGAAATCGAAGCCACGGTTCAGCTTCCATACCACCTCACCCTGCGGAGTGCATATACGTTCACCGAAACCGAGGATGACATGGGAGCCAGTCTCGCACGTATTCCCAAGCATCTCTTTTCCCTGAATCTCAATTATGCCTATAAAAAGGTATCCATTAATTTAGATGCGACCCTAGTGGACGAACGGCGCGATAATGCTCAGCTGGAGCTCGATGGCGATTTTGATTTCAACGATCCCGACGACTTCGACGCCAACGGCTACGTCAACCTGAACCTTGCCGGCGAATACCGACTGAACGAAAACTTCTCGCTCGTCGGCCGGGTGGAAAATCTTCTCGACGATGAGCGGTTTGAGCAGGCGCTCGGCTTCGAGAATCCGGGCATAAATTTCATGGCCGGCGTGCGTGGTGTCTTTTAGGCGGACAGTCTGACAGCACCGTTGTTGGGGCATAAGCGCTGCATGTTTTCCAGACCGGGGCGCCATGGGATGGGAACCCTGTAGGGGCGGGCGCGAATCCGCCCCTACCACCCTGGTTTTTTTGCCTTCAAAGGCAATGGCGGTATAATGGAAAGAGAGAGGCGCCCGAAAAATGATGGGGTCAGATTGAATCGGCGTGTTGCCGAAATAACTTTCCGGACGCTTTTGGTTGTCATTCTGAGTCCTTCGAGTCCCTCAGGATAAACTCCCGCGAAGAATCTCGCGATTGATTGCGCCAAAAAAAGAGAGATTCTTCGTCGCTTTGCTCCTCAGAATGACAGTATGGGAATCTTCTGGAAGAAATGGCCTTTCCGGCAACACGCCCGAATGTCCGTTCCTGCTGCGCTTGCGGAGAGAAGCAATGCTTGAATTTTTCGTAAAAGGCGGACCCGTGATGTATCCGCTGCTCCTGTGCTCGCTCACCGCCCTCACGGTAATCATCGAGCGGCTGCTCTTCTGGGCGCGCGAGCGCAAAGCGCGCGACCAGAAGCTGGTCGATTCGATTCTCGACCATGCCGAGCGCGCGGAGTACATCGAGGCCGCGCGGCTCGGGAGCGGAACGAAAGACTACGTGTCGAGGATACTCATATGCGGGATTGTTCACAAGGATTTTTCGCTTACGGGCGCGCTCGAGATGGCGGCGGCAGTCGAAATAAAAAGAATGAAACGGTTCATGAATGTGCTCGACACGATGGTCACCGTCTCGCCGCTGCTCGGGATATTCGGCACCGTGACCGGCATCATCCGCTCCTTCGAGGCGATGGGACTTGCCGGCGCGCAGAACCCGATTGCGGTCTCCGGCGGAATCGCCGAGGCGCTCATCACGACTGCGACCGGCCTGTCAATTGCGATTCCTTCACTCGCCTTCTATAATTACTTCAATTCGAAGATCGAGGATGCGCTGCACGAGATAGAGACGTACAGCACAAGCCTGGAAATCGTCCACGAAAAGAACAAGGCGAACCATGCATCTCAGTGACAAGGTCCCGACGAAACGGCCGCGAATCGAGATTATACCGCTCATCGACTGCATGTTTCTGCTGCTCGTGTTTTTCGTCTACTCGATGATGACGCTCTCACGACCCCACGGAATTCCCGTAAACCTCCCGGCCGCCTTGACGGCGCCCGCAATCGAAGAGGAATCGTTCTCCATCACAATCACCGAAGACGACGAGGTTTATCTGGACAAAGAGCTCGTAACGCTCGATTCGCTGACCTCGCGGCTGGCCGCCGCCTGCGCCGAGAACCCGTCGCTCCGCGTGTACATAAACGGCGACAAACGGGCGCGGCACGGCGCCGTCGTAAAGGTGCTCGATGTCCTTCGCCAACTCTCGATCCGGCACGTTGCAATCCAGACCGCTCCGCTCGAGCCCGAGGGGTAGGCATGAGAGACCGGACGCTCATCGTATCCGCCTTCCTCGCTTGCTGTTTCCATGCTCTGTTGCTGTTCCTGAATTTCGGAGTGGCGCCCCCGCGCCTTGCGAGCGCAGCGGCTTCGCTCGAAGTGGAACTGGTCGGCCCTGCCGAGTCAACCCCCGCTTCCGCGCCCTGCGCGTCTCCGCAGACGCCCGCGGATGCCGAGCCGGAGCAACCGGCCGTTCACGAACCGCTCGAACCGCCGGAGGACGCTGAACCCGAAACGGTTATCGAGCCGGAGGTTCAGCCCGAACCTGAGCCCGAGGAGACCCCGCAGCCCGAACGCCTGACAATTAGAGAACCGGTGCCGGAAACGCATATGGAACCTGTTCCCGAGCGGGTTGCGGTCGAACCGGAAAGAGAATTGGCGCGCGGTGTGACTTCGTCGGAGGACGCCGGACACGAGACGGCATACAAAACTCCGGATTCGTTTTATGGCGTTCCCGATGATGCCGGACCGTCAAGCGAGAGCACGGGGTTGGCTGAGGCCCCAGGCTCGCGAACCCAGTTGGGCGAAGAGACTGTTGACCGCGAGCCCGCTTACTCGTATAATCCGAAGCCCGCATACCCCCGTTCGGCGCGCCGCCGCGGTCAGGAGGGAACGGTTCTCCTCAGGGTCGAAGTGCTCGCGAACGGCCGTGTCGGAGAAGTCGTGGTTGACACGTCGTCCGGCTATGAATCGCTGGATGAAGCGGCCGTCAAGGCCGTCAGGAGATGGCGTTTCAGTCCGGCGAGGAGAGGAAGCGCGCGCGTGAACTGCTGGGTGCGAGTCCCGGTGAAGTTTGACCTGAAGGACCGAGAATGAACGACCGCGAGCGATTTATAAAGACGCTGAAGTTCGAGAAGGCCGACCGTGTTCCCTACTTCGAGCAATACATTCGCGACGACACGATAAAAAGATGGAGGAGGGAAGGGCTTCCGCGCGGCGTCGACGTCGAGGAATACTTTCACCTGGACCACCGCGAGGTTCTCCCTCTCAGGCTCTCGTTCCGGGAATTGAAAAGCCGATTCGACTATCCTATCGAGAATGAGAACGACCTGAACCGGTTTCGGAAATTTCTGAATGACGCCTTGCGGAACGCGTACCCGCGGAACTGGAAAAAGCTCGTGGAGAAATATCGCGCTCGCGATTATCCGGTCGGCGTCGGAGCGTGGGAGTCGGGTATGCTTCAATTCCTCGGCGTGATCGACTCGCCCACTTTCGAGGGGGCCTGCTTTCTCATGTGCGACAACCCGGAACTCGTAAACGATATCATCGATGCCGCCGCCGATTATCTCATGCGCGGAATCGAGCGGGCGCTGCGGGAGGTGGATATCGACTTCGCGTATTTCACCGAGCCGATCGCAGGAAGCAATGGGCCGGTGGCTTCGCCCGCCATGTTTCGCGAGTTCGTCATCCCTCGTTACAAAAAAGTCATGGCCCTCCTGCGGGAGCACCGCATAGAAATCGTCATCATGCGGTCATTCGGAAACATCGACGCGCTGTTGCCGGACATCGTGGATGTCGGCGTCACGGCTCTGTGGATGACGGACACGATTCCCTCCAACATGGACTACCTAACCATCCGCCGGCGATACGGGAAAAAGCTCGCGCTGATTGGGGGAATCGACTCGAATGTGCTCACGCTGGATGAAGGCTCGATTAGAAGAGAAATCTACAGCAAGGCGCCGCCGCTGCTCGAAACCGGCGGCTACATACCCACAATCGACAACCGCGCCCGCTCACATATCCCGTTCAAAAACTTCGCCTGCTATCGAAAGCTCATCGAGGAAATCAGCGAGGGCCGGTGAGGTAGCGTTTCCCCGCCCCACAGTCGCATACTAAATAAACGGGTTTTTGCGGAGACAATTGTATCAATGAAAAACTTCGGCGGTCACAGCTATCGCGGATTGAGCGCATGCTTTTTCCGCCTGCGGAATCTATTGGTGGCGACGGGGTTGCTTCTCGTTCCTTCAGCCATCGCTTTCTCCGGTTCGGGCACGGCCGGGGAGACCGATCCGCATGTCTCCGAAGGCCACTATATCTGGATTTCCACAGGCAAAGAGCAGGAACCGTACAAGAAAATTTCGCTTTCTCCGGCGCCGACGGACCACGTTCGCCTGTTTCCGCTCGACGCCCCACCTCCGCGCATCGAGCCCGAGGGCCAAGTTTCGGAAGGTCATCCCCAGGCGTCAATCAACGTGGAAGGAAGAAAGGGAGAGAGTAACCAGTTGGCGGAGCAGTTCCCTTCCGATAAGGCCACAGACCCCTCTCGCATGAAAACGAAAACGCATGGTCTGGCCGGGTCCGATGTGAACCCCTCGCCCGCTATCCTGCTGATCGAGGAGGAGGGGAGAGAGGACAAGCTTTACTTCGGTTTCCTTTCTTTTACTATTCGCTGGTAGGCGCTATCGCCTCCCTCGCACATCCTGCTCCTCATATGCGAAAACATGTGACATCGACAAGCGGTTCTTCACCCACCGGCTGGCGCGCCGAGGGCATCCGAACCACAATCGCCGGCGCCTCCCTCATGTAAAATGCTGGAAGAACGACGAGAGGAACTTCTCCTCCCGCCCGGCAAGGACCTCCAGTTCTCCGGGGTCGAGCCAAACGCCGCCGCACTTCTGGCATCGGTCGATTTTAACCTTTTTCTTAAAATAGACCTCCTTCAACTCGCCATGGCATTTCGGACAGCGTCCGAGACAACTCTTTTGGGCCTGTTCCGTCTCCTCGGCCTCGGTAAGCGCCTCCCTGGCTTCTTTCTGTTTCCTCAGTCGCTCCATCTCCAGCTTTTTGAAGTATTCCTCCTCCTCGGGACTGGGCTTCTGGCTTTTATCATCAAGCTGGGTCACCTTCCTGATTCCCGAGTAAGACTTCGGAGCGCGGAATTCGTGAATCTTCCGTCGTTCCTCTTTTTCCTTGTCCGAGGTATTCATACCTTTTCACCCCCCTATCGAGAACCTGCGGTTTTTCCCGAAAACTCGGCTCTTTGGAAAAGCTCTTCTTCGAGCCGTCAGGGAAAATTCCGGCTGGACACTATGCGAAATCTTTTCATCATAATAGTATGACTCTGCAAGATACTCCGGGCCATTGCCGTAACCGCGGCGCCGGACGGAGAATTGCCTAAAAGAGGCTGTCCCACGGTCGGTAATCCGTGCTTCAGGGGCAGTGTGTCCGTCCGATAATTCGATCTCCTGCGCTCCGGGAACAGTCCCGATTCTATCCCGCGGGTTGCGCGGTTACGCCAAGGGCATGATCCGCTCAGTGAAGGAATAACTGGATTCTTCGGTCAAGCAGGGGAATGGTCCCGCGAGTCCGCGTGATTTCGCTGCGCTCAACGCAAAAGACGGGGGGATTCCGTAATTGGGTACAGCCCCCTACGCTGGCTTCTCGGCAACAGGAGCAACCATGAGACAGTCTCAAGAAATTGTTTTGGGGAAAGCGGTAAAAGCGAGCGAAGCGAGATTTCGTAGGCTCTTTTGCTCAAACAAGGTTCACGACAGGAAGCGAAGATTGACGGGGCCGCCGCGGAAATGTTGCGGAGAAAATCGATTGGAAATTGCGGGAAGAAAAGGGTCTTGTAAGAGCCGCGCCGGGGAACCGCGTTCTTCGGGGGCCTCCCGGTTCAAAGAAAATTGCTCTCAACCACGGCAATCCCGCTCATCGCAGGAGCGTCGCGGAAGAGAGCAACGGGGACGCTGCACCCGGGAGAACTTATTTAGGGGGTCGTCTCGCGTGAATGGGTTTCGGCATGCTCCCTCTGCGCTCGCCGGTCCGGCGTTGCATGCCCAGGCGTCTCTTTGCCGATTCGATGTCCGTGCGCCGCTCTTGCCTCCGCCGGTCACTCTCGTTTCTCCGCTGGGTCATTTCCTTCTCCTCCAGTCGCTCGGCTCGAACCCTTGGATTAAGATGGCTTGTAAGATATTATATCTTATAAGTAAACTATATGTCAAGTTGTCTGATGTGTTCGGTAAAAACAGCCGGAGCTCCGCCCGCCGGAGGCATGAAAACAGTCCGTATCCTGTAAGACAGGCACGGCCAACGCGTGTCCGTTATGTACGTCTGGTTATTGGGGGACACCATGCGGCATGGTGTCCCCCAATAACCCGGGCCAACGGTGTCGCTCGTGGGCATTTGTGAAAGCGGTTTTAGAATATGTCCCATGATTGCTCAGCGAAGGGGACTGTGAAACTGTCTCACCTCGGTAATCCGTGCTTGGGGGGCAGTCCGCCAATCTATCCCGCGAGTCCGCGGGATAGAATCGGGACTGTCCCCAAAGCAAACAACCTTCTCGCCGCGAATCACGGGACAGTCTCTTTATGAGCCTTCTTGTTATTCCAACCGGATGACACCTTCGCCGCGTCGAAAATTCGGCCATTTTCACCATTTCCGGGTGACCCGAAGTCTCATAAAGAACTGTCACGGTCCCCGGGTTGTGAATGCGGCGAAGTGTGAATGTGGCGAAGTTGTCAACTGATAGAAACTTATGCTATATTGAGGAAGTTTTCGGGGCTGTAACGTCCGTTTCTCGCTTTTTTGAAGGAAGACGTGAGATATGGCCTATCAGGGTTTAGGCGATTTCATCGAACGGCTCGAACGAGAAGGTGAGCTGAAGCGCGTTCGCGCCTCGGTTTCGAGCGAGCTCGAGATAAGTCAGATAGTTGACAGGGTCTCGAAGGCTCACGGGCCGGCCCTGTTGTTCGAAAGCGTGGAGGGGCACTCGATACCGGTGCTCATAAACGCTTTCGGCTCGTACAAGAGAATGGCGATGGCGCTTGGCGTGGACGATATCGACGCCATTGGCCGCGAGATAGAGAACATTCTGAATATGCCGCTGCCGGCGGGAATCGTCGACAAGCTGAGGATGATCCCGAAAATCGCCCGTTTCGCCAAATTTCCGCCCAAGACGGTTGGGTCCGGGTCGTGCCAGGAAGTGGTTATGGAGAAGCCTTCCCTTTCCGTTTTTCCCATATTGAAGTGCTGGCCCGGAGATGGCGGCAAATTTATCACGTTGCCGATGGTGTTCACAAAGAGTCTCTCTACCGGCCATCGCAATTGCGGCATGTACCGGCTGCATGTCTACGACGACCAAACGACCGGCATGCACTGGCACGTCCACCACGACGGCGCCAGGCATTATCGGGAGTATAAGGAAGCGGGCAAGAGAATGGAGGTGGCCGTCGCACTCGGCGGCGACCCGGCGATCACCTACTCGGCAACCGCTCCGGTGCCGGCCGAGGTAGACGAAATGCTGCTTGCCGGTTTCCTGAGGGGCAGGCCGGTCGAGATGGTCAAATGCAAGACAATCGACATGGAGGTCCCCGCCGACGCGGAGATTGTGCTGGAGGGGCACGTGGAGCCGGAAGAGGAACGGATCGAGGGTCCGTTCGGCGACCACACCGGCTATTACTCGCTGGCCGACTCCTACCCGGTCTTCCACATCCGGTGCATCACGCACCGGAAAAACCCGGTCTACCCGGCGACGCTCGTTGGCAAGCCGCCAATGGAAGACTGTTACATGGGAAAGGCGACCGAGCGAATTTTCCTTCCGCTCGTGAAAACGCAAATACCCGAACTTGTGGACATGAATTTGCCGTTGTTCGGAGTTTTCCACAATTATGTCTTTGTCTCGATTGACAAACGCTATCCCTTCCAGGCCAAGAAGGTGATGCACAGCATCTGGGGACTCGGACAAATGATGTTCACGAAAATCATCGTGGTTGTCGACAAAAACGTCGACGTCCAAAATGTCGATGAGGTTCTCTGGCGCGTGGGAAACAATGTCGACCCCCGGCGCGACATCACAATCGTGGACGGTCCGCTCGATGTGCTCGACCACGCCTCGCCGCTGCCGCGGGCTGGCTCGAAAATCGGAATCGACGCTACAAAGAAATGGCCCGATGAGGGCCACACCCGTGAATGGCCCGATGAGATCAAGATGACCGACGAGATCATCGAACTCGTCGAGCGGCGCTGGCGCGAGTACGGGTTTGAAGGATGAAGGACGCGGCAAGAATACGCTCGATGTTCGCCTCGATTTCGCGCAGGTATGATCTCCTGAACCATCTGCTGAGCCTCAATCGGGACAAACAATGGCGGGAAGAAGCGGTCGAGGCGAGCGGGTTGGAGGCGAACAACCGGGTGCTCGATGTTTGCAGCGGCACCGCCGACCTCGCCCTTGCGTATTCGCGGCGTCTTGGCCCGGACGGCATGGCCGTCGGCGCCGATTTCTGCCCCGAAATGCTGCGTATCGGAAAGCAAAAGGCCCGGTCCGCCAATGGTCGCGTCGGGTTCGAAAGTCGAGTCGAACTCGTGGTGGCCGACACGCTGGCGCTCCCGTTCGCCGATAACACGTTCGACGTTGTGTCGGTCGCGTTCGGTATCAGAAACGTCGCCGACATGGAGAGCGGCATATCGGAAATGACCCGGGTCGCGAAAGCGGGTGGCCGGGTGGTGATTCTCGAATTCAGCATGCCCGACAGCAAGCTGGCCGGCGGTTTGTACAAAATATACTTCACTCGGATACTGCCGCTGGTGGGACGAGTTGTGTCCGGCGCGAACAACGACGCGTACTCGTATCTCCCCGATTCGGTGCTGCAATTTCCACAGGGTGAAGAAATGTGCGAAATCATGAGAGCCTGCGGCTTGAAGGATGTTTCGGCGAGACGTTTGACCGTGGGAATCGTTACCCTGTACGTCGGAAGGAAAGACCGCGCAAATTCTCGGCCCCCTTCACGAGGTGATTCGAGACGGTGAAAAGAATAACGGTTGCAATCAGCGGGGCCAGCGGCGCGCCGTACGCGGTTCGACTGCTTGAAGCGCTTGTCGACGCCGAGTGCGCGATTCATCTCACCATATCGAGGCCTGCCGCGTTGGTTCTGAATCACGAAATGAACCTCCGCGTCGACTTGGAGAACTTCTCTCCCGAGATGTTGATCGGAGAGCCGACCGACCGGATTCATTACCATCACTACGACGATATCTCCGCGCCCATAGCCAGCGGGTCGTTCCCGACCGATGCGATGGTTATTGTTCCGTGCAGCATGTCAACGCTGGCCGGTGTGGCGGCCGGGCTGGGAAACAACCTCATCTTGAGGGCCGCCGACGTGGCGCTGAAGGAGCGCCGCCCGCTCGTCCTCGTTCCCCGCGAGACGCCGCTCAGCACAATCGCGCTCGAAAACATGACGAGACTCTCGCGCGCCGGCGCATGCATTCTTCCGGCGATGCCGGCGTTCTACTATGGACCGAAGGAAGTGCGCGACATGGTTGATTTCGTTGTCGGAAAGATTCTGAATCAGCTTGGAGTCAGACACGGACTCTTTCGCGGTTGGAAGGGTGACAAATGAAAAGCACCGTCGCAAAAATCGCGACCATATTGGAGATGATTAAGTTTCCTCACACCGTTTTCGCCTTGCCGTTCGCGGTCATGAGCGCGTTTCTGGCGGCGGACGGCCTGCCGACGCTGTGGCAGTTGTTCTGGATATTGATGTGCATGGTGGGGGCGCGCAGCGCCGCGATGTCGTTCAACAGGGTCGTCGACGCCCGTTCCGATGCGCTCAACCCGAGGACCGCCCAAAGGGAGATTCCGACCGGTAAGCTGACAATCTTTCAAACGGCTCTCTTCATGCTCGCAATGAGCGCGCTCTTCGTGTTTTCGGCCTGGCAGCTCAACCGGCTCGCGTTTTCGCTGTCGCCGGTGGCGCTCATAATCATTCTCGGGTACTCCTTCACCAAGCGGTTCACCGACTATTCTCACTTTGTTCTCGGGCTCGCGCTGGCCATCGCGCCCGTGGGCGCATGGATAGCGATACGGGAAGAGTTTCATATCGTGCCGGTTCTGCTCGGGCTTGCGGTGCTGCTCTGGACCGCCGGCTTCGACATCATCTATGCGTGTCAGGACGTGGAATTCGACCGGCGGATGGGACTCCACTCTCTGCCGAACAGGCTGGGCAAGGCTCGGGCGCTCGCTCTGTCGGCCACACTCCACGCGGGGATGGTGGCCGTCCTGATGCTCGTTTTCTTCATTACGCGGCTCGGCGTCATCTACCTGTTCGGCATCCTGATTGTCAGCGCGCTTCTTCTCTACGAACACTCCATTGTCAAGCCGTATGACCTTTCCCGTGTGAACGCCGCATTCTTCAACGTCAACGGCGCCGTCAGCCTCGCGCTCATGGCGCTCACCCTCGCCGATATCGCGTTTTACTGAAAGAGGCAATCAGCGGAAAGGGATTCGGCAGCCGCGTTTCCCGGGTCCAAATGTAGTATAATTCCCTGATTGAATCTGTCCCACGATTCATGGTGAAGTTTATCCGTTTCGGGGACAGTCCCGATTCTACGGCGCTTCGTGCCCGTAAGTCTGGGACAGTCCCCTTCACTGGGCAATCGTGGGACAGACTCGATTCCCCTTTTCTTCTCACGGAGTGGTAGTTCTTTTGGTTGGTCGATATGCCCGGTTCCGAAGACAACCGCTATCGCAAGACCGTCAATGCCTGGTGCATGTACGACTGGGCAAACTCGGCGTTCGCGACAACCATCCTCGCCGCTATTTTTCCCATCTATTACGGCTCGGTCGCGGGCGCCGACCTTCCCGGGAACCTCGCGACCGTCTACTGGGGCTATACGGCCTCGGCGGCGCTCCTTGTGATAGCTCTCCTCGCGCCGGTGCTCGGCGCTATCGCCGACCATTCAGGCGCCAAGAAACGGTTCCTCCTCGCATTCGTAATCGCGGGCGTGGCCTTCACAAGCCTGCTCGCGAGCATCGGTGAGGGCGACTGGCAGGCCGCCTCGTTGTTCTTTATCCTCGGCTACGTCGGCTTCGCCGGAAGCATCATCTTTTACGAATCGCTGCTTCCGCACGTCAGCAGGCCGGATGACATCGACAGGGTATCATCGAGGGGATTCGCGGTCGGCTATCTGGGCGGCGGTCTGCTGCTTGCACTGAACCTGGCGTGGATTCTCAAGCCGGAAGCGTTCCGTATGGCGAACGCGGAAATCGCCTCGCGCATTTCCTTCCTGAGCGTGGGCATATGGTGGGCCGTGTTCTCTGTCCCGCTTTTCCGCCACGTGCCGGAACCTCCCACCGACCGGTCGGAAGTGGGAATAAATCCCGTCAGGGCCGGCTTCCGGAGGCTCGCAAGAACATTCAATAATATCCGTCAGTACAAAGAGCTTACGAAATTCCTGGTGGCCTTTTGGCTGTACAGCGACGGCATCGGCACCATAATAAAGATGGCGGCCATTTACGGCAGCGAGATCGGCATCGGAAGGACTGACCTCATTGGGGCGCTGTTGCTCGTGCAATTTATCGGCATCCCCTGCACCATCGCGTTTGGCTCTCTCGCAAAATTGGTCGGAACAAAGCGAGCGCTATTCCTTGCCCTCGCGATTTATTGCCTCGTGGCGGTGGCGGGCTACTTCATGAGCGTCGCATGGCATTTTTGGGCTTTGGCGGTTCTCGTCGCCACGGCGCAGGGTGGCGCTCAGGCGCTGAGCCGTTCGCTCTTCGGGCGAATGGCGCCGAAGACAAAGTCAGCCGAGTTCTTCGGTTTTTACAGCGTAAGCAGCAAGTTTGCCGGAATCTTCGGGCCGTTTCTCTTCGCGCTCGTCGGACAACTGACGGGGACGAGCCGGCTCAGCATTCTCTCGTTAATTTTCTTTTTCCTAGCGGGCGGGCTGTTGCTCTCTCGCGTGAATGTCGAAGAAGGAATCAGGGTGGCCGAAGCGGAATCGCAGGCGTCCCTCGAGTGAAAAAGCATGCGAGCCATCCTTGCGGTCGTGGAGGAAGTCGCCCGCGCCAAACGGCTCGACACGGCTCCGAAGGCACGGGCCTTTTCTGGAGATGTCCATGATGGCGCCGTGGCTTTTTGCAAATACGGTCTCAAAGAGCCGAAAGCCTGGAGGATATCCCCGCGTACCCTTCGAGCGTTACGCGGAGGGTTCCATCGGAAAGCCCGATCCCTTTGAGAACATTCCGAACTCGTTCGTCGAAGTCGGTTCCCGCGGTTAACTCTTCCGGGGTCTTCTTGCAGTACCGGTTGGCCAAGAACGTGATCCCGCCGAGGCCTTTGGGTTCCGGCTCGAGCTCGGGCGTGTGGTGGTACCGGATAGCATTGGTCAAAAGCGGCGGCAGCAGCCAGTGTTCGCCCAGCAGATAGCCGATCTCCGCATGAGTGACACCCAGGACCTTTTCTTCCGCCTCGTGTTCGGCGATGCCTTCGGCGGTCTTTACCGAAATCGCCTTTTCCCGCTTCTGGCGCAGCTTGACCGCGAGCACTACTTTGCCGACGTCGTGGAGGAGCCCCGCCACAAAGGCGTTTTCCATGCCCGGAGCTTTTAAGCTGCGCGATATCAGCCGTGACAGCGTCGCGCACGCGAACGAATGGTTCCAGTACGACTTGAAATCGAAGTCCGCCGAATCGGAGAGGCGCTCGTACACGGATACGGACATCACAAGCGCCTGCGTTTCCTTGAACCCGAGCAGCGCGATGGCGTGCTGAATGTCGGAAACTTTTCGGGAGAACCCGAATGCCGGCGAGTTTGCCAGCTTCAGGATGTTTGCCGACAGAGAGGCGTCGGTTGCCACGACTTTGGCCAAGTCTGCCGCAGAGGAATCGGGGTTGTTGATCACCGCCGACACCTTTGCGACAATGTCCGGCAGTGTAGGCAGTTCTTCGATGCCGGCGACCAGCCTGGCGATGCTTTTCAGCTTGAGCGGGCCCTCCAGGGTGGAGAGGTCGCCTTCCTCATACTCCTCGCCGTTTACCGTCTCGAGGTCCCGGTAGTAGCGGTCGAGTGTTTCGAGAACGGCGCTGCGCGAGCATAAGATGGGCCGCACTTTCAAACCGGTGGTCTCCTCGAGTTCTTTCCTTCCGGCGTTGTCCAGGGGGCACACCATCGCGACGGTCAACAGGTTGCCGAGCTTTCCAAGCGGCACGAGTTCGAGACGCCTGGCCAGTTCATGCCGAACCAGTTCAAGCGTTTTCTGGTCCACCTCGAAGCCCGAAAGCTCGATGCTGGCCGTCCCGGGCATCGTGCTCAAAAATTCAAGAAAATCCTCTTCGCTCAAATATCCCAGGTCCATCAGTATATTGCAGATGCGCTCGCGTTTTGTTTTCTGGATCTCGAGCCCTTCCTTCAACTGGCCGGGACTTATATATCCACCTTCTATCAGGAGTTGTCCGATTTTTTTCTTTTCCATCTTTTTCGAATCGACGTTGTGCTCTTGTGTTGGTTAAAGACATCGAATTTTAACTGAAAGTATAGCTGAAACACGACTGCGAATTCAAGAGATTCGGACACTGCTGTCCAAAATAATCTGAAAATGGGTCTTGGACAAGAAAAAAACCTGATCTTATCGAGCATTTTTGAGTCTTCGAAAAAGAGGTTCCTTTTAGCCTGTAAAATGCTGTCCAAGATACGCAAGACCTGATATCGGCGGTTATTTGATGGCTGAGAGGCCCCCAGGTGCGTAAAATGAGGGGTTTCGAACAGTCCATTGGCTTGGGCTGAATCTTTCAAGTGATTTAAACCTCAAAATGCTGTCCAGGACAAAACGTTATTTTGGACAAGAGTGAGATTCGGAATTCGATTGGAGCGAGGCGCTCCAAAACACCATTGAAGCATTTGCGTGGGTCGTCGCCAAGCGCCGCAGCCGAATTGCGGTCGCTCCTTTCAAAATGGTGGTCATGTGTTCAAGAAAGTAATTTTCATACAAAGCGTGAACGGAGACCGGTCCCTCATCTGCCGCCGTTCAAGTTATAACACTAGATTCAGCAACGACTTGTAGCAGCACCCCATCAATTTACGGGTCTGGCATGCCTATTGCCGTAGTTTTCGTGATGCTTGTGAAAACAGCTTTGTCCAGCGAGCAGAACTCAAGGTGGACCGTCATGCGTCTGCTTAAAACAATTTCTGCGGTTAGTCCCATGAGAGCTGCCGACTTGTCCAAAGGAGGCTGGCGTCTTGCGGTCTGTGGTTTCTTCGTGTTGTTGGCGCTTTTCGCCCCGTCGAACGGCCACGCAGACACCCCTCGGGACCTGGTTGTCGTTTTGGATATCAGCACCAGCATGTTCGACATCTTCGATCAGGCCAAAGCGCAGGCAAAACAGTTCATATCTTCCGCTCAATTGGGAGACCGGGTCACTATCATCACATTCGGAAAGACCTCGCACCTCCTCGAGCGCGCTCGTATTCGGTCCTCGTATGACATTGCGAGGGCTCTCTCGAAGGTCGAACGGCTCGAACCGACGGAATTCGGGACAAATCTTCCGTCCGGAATGAAGCACGGGTTGGAGGAAATGCAGCGGTTTTATGAAGAAGCGCCGGACGCCGAAAGAATATTGCTGTGGCTCAGCGATGGCAAGGACAACCCTCCGAAGGATATCCCGAATCTCATCACTTTTGAAACGCTGAAGAAGCGGAAGGAAGGTCAACTGCCCGACACGAACTGGTTTGTGTTCGAAGCGCCGATCCAACCCGAGGTCGTATCCGATGTCGAGTGGTTCGTTGACTGGGCCAGGCGAACCCAGATGAAGTTAACCGTAGTTCCTCTGTCGAACGATACGGGGATGCTGTATACTTCCGAGCCGCACGGAGACCTGACAGTGCGGTTCGAGCCGGACCATCCGGGTGTCTGGGGAACTTCATTCTCGGTTGTCGCAGAGGTGTCAAGCCAAGACGGCGATTCGTATTCGGCAACGGTCCCGCTCACGCCTCCCGTAATCGTGTGCGCAGATAGGCCGTGGGAACAGACATTCCGAGTCACATTCCCGGACCGGCCGGGCGATTACGTATGCCGCATAAGCTTCGTGCTTCCATCGGACAAAATGCTCGAAATCACACCGCCGCAAATCGCGGTGAGCGGCAGCGTGCAAGAGGAGATGAAGACAATTGCCAGGCACGTCGCCTCGATAGAAGAAACGTTCGAACGCGACCACGAGCAGTATCTTCAGAAACGAGCGCAGTCTCAAACCGCTCTCGGCGCGGAACTCCGGGAGGAGCTGGAAGAGATGGCGCGTCTTTCGGAAGACCGGCCGAGCCTCCTGTTTGGGCCGATTGTCGCAGGCGGCCACTACACGGAGACTGCGCGATTATATCCGACCGGCAATGTCCCGCTCGACTCGATTTACATGGAGACCCATTTCCGGCTTCCGGCCGAGCTGGAGCTGGAGCCCACATTTCGCATCGAGGACGGAACTCTCGTTGCCGATATTCGTGTTGTGGCGGGCGCCAACCCAATGTTCGAGGACGGATGCGATATTCGTGGCATGGTGTCCTTCCATTCGAAAGAGAAAGGCGTCGAGATAAAGCCCGACAGAATTCCCGCGCGATTCTACAGCAAAGCGGTACGCACCCGATGGGGGCGGCGGGAGATTGAGATGCCCGCTGCCTATGGGAGCATGGCCAGCGCTGTGAACATATGCAAGAGGTACATTGCCATCATGCTCAAGGTCCTGATTCTCGCCCTGTTCATTGGCGCGCTCTTTTACGTTTTCAAACGATACCGGTCATCACCGTCGAAATTGGTGGGCAGGTTGGAGCTGATTCGCGCGCCCGCCGGCCGCAAACTCCGCAGCTTCGAACTCTCCCAAATCGGAAGGACAAAGGCTTCGGATTCCCTTATCGTCGGAAGCAACGGTGAAGCCGATATCCTGCTCCTCCATCCGTCGGTTGCCCATTCGCATGCGAAAATTACCACCGCCCAAACCGACGCCGGCGCCGTGATTTTCATCGAACCCCTGAACGAAAGCGAGGTTCTGATAAACGGCGCCGCCTGCACGCGGCAGAAGGAATTAGCGGACCAGGACCAGGTAAAGATTGGCGATTTCGTTTTGCTCTATGGCCGCCCCGACATGAACCGCGAAACGCTTGTGGAGTTTATCGATGGAACGGTAATGAGGGGGACCCTCGTGTCGTGGGATATCGATGCTCCCACATTCGCATTTCTTCCGTGGGGAACCTCATCCCGCAAGGTAATCGATTTTTCCGAGCTCAAAAGCGTCTCGTTCATCCGAAAGAGCGGGGCCCTCTCACGGTGGAACCTGTTCGTCCGTGAGAAATCTCCCACAGGCCGTCAGGTGGAAATCATATTCTCGGACGGTGAGTTGCTCGACGGCTATCTGGTGGGCGATTCGAACGAATGGAGCAAGCGGTTCTATGTAATTCCCAAGGAGAAAAAAGAGGTGGCTCTCGTGCTTGTCGAACGCTCTGCCGTTCAGGATGTCGCATCGGGCGGATTTGCGTTCGGCTTACCATGACAGGCCGCGGCTCCTTGACCCAACGGTCACATCTGTCTTTCGAGTATAATCCCGTCGCTCTCCGGCTCGACCCTCATATTTACATCCCGCAGGGCGAGTGTCATATTTTATTAAGAGGTATCGAAAGGTTTTTCGAAATACGGGAAGGAGTGACGAATCATGACTCTGACCGAGACACTAAAGAAGATGTCGCCGAAATCGGCGCTTTCCTACTTTGACCAAAAACTGAAATACGAAATCGGGCCGGTTGAGCTGAAACAGAAGATAGACCGCAACCATAGCGATTTTCTGCTTGTGGATGTGCGTTCACAGGAAGCATACCAGCACGGCCACATTGTCGGAGCGAAATCGATTCCGTTTGAAGATTTCGACCATCGTTTTCCGGAGTTCTCCGAACACAGCGATAACATAGTATATTGCTACTCCATGACATGCCAGCTTTCGTATAAGGCGGCGCGATGGCTTTCTGAAAAGGGCTTTCCTGCGAAGGTCCTCATTGGCGGCTTCGACGAATGGGAAAAAGGCCAGTTCCCGGTCGAGAAATAGCTTTCAGCGAATGCAGATGGCAGAGCGCTCAAGAGCGCGGCTTATCATCCGGTGAGCGCGTGAATTCCCCGAAGCCCTCCGCGGGAACGGAGTGGATACGGATTCGGCCATGAGGGTGGGGTCTGCGCGCCCGGCGGCTACCGGGAAACTGCGACGTGCCGGACCATCACAAAGAAATCGGGGAACGATGTCGCGACACAATCCGTGTCGGTTACCGTGACCGGCTCTTCCGCGATGAGGCCCGCGACCGACATGGCCATGGCGGTCCGGTGGTCGCCAAAACTGTCGACGATTCCTCCACGAAGTTTTTGTGGGCCGGGGATGACCAGCCCGTCGGGCTTCTCTTCAATCTGCGCGCCCACCGCCGAGAGGTTTTGTGCGAGAGCGCGTAACCGGTCGGTTTCCTTGACCCTGAGCTCCTGCGCCCCTTCGATGATGGTGGTCCCCTCGGCTCGCAGAGCGGCAACGGCAACGATGGGCACTTCGTCGACCAGTCTCGGGATATCCTGAGGGCCGATTCGGACAGCCTGCAACTTCTCTCGGCCGCGGACAACGATATCGCCGGAGGGCTCGTTGAGGCCATCGTCGCGGATGTCCGCTCCGCGGATGTCTGCCCCCATGCGCAGCATTGCCTCGAGGAAGCCGGAGCGAGTTCGATTCAGTCCCACATTCCGCAATACCAGTTCCGAACCGGGAAGCATGGCGGCAGCCGCAATGAAGAACGCCGCCGACGAGATGTCCCCCGGCACCACTATATTCTCGGCACGGAGGGTGGCCGGTCCGTGGACCCGCGCCGTGAGCTCGCCGACCTCGATTTTTGCGCCGAGACGGTGCAACATCCGCTCGGTATGGTCACGCGATTTGTAAGGCTCCTGCACCGTGGTCGTCCCACTACAATAGAGGCCAGCAAGCAGGATTGCGGATTTCACTTGCGCGCTTGCGACGGGTGAATTGTACGTTATCGGTTTCAGCGTGGCGCCCTCGATCTCTATGGGAGCGAATCTGTCATTGGATGCTCCGCTCAGTTTTGCGCCCATTTCTCTCAGAGGCTTGATAACGCGGTCCATGGGGCGTTTCAAAAGATATTTGTCACCGGTGAGACGCGAGGAAAACCCCTGGGCGGCGAGCAATCCCATCATCAGCCTCATGGTGGTCCCCGAGTTGCCGCAATCTATTGTGCAAGACGGCGGTTGCAGCCCTCTGAGTCCGGCGCCGCGGATCGTCAACTGTCCCGGCGCCGTTTCCTCGATCGGCGCGCCCATGATACGTATGGCATTCACGGTCGCCAGGCAATCCTCGGCAGTGAGAAAATTTTCGACAATGACAGTTCCCGCGGCGAGCGACCCGAGCAAGACCGACCGGTGTGAGATGGATTTGTCCGGCGGGACTTTTACCTCGCCTTGCAGCGAGCGGGCGGGAGCAACTGTTTCGGAGTGAAGAGAACCGGAGTCAGTCAAGTGTTCACTCTCATAAGCCGGTTGGCCTATTCGCTCCGCGTGGAGCCAAAATCTTGTTGATGAACCGCCTTCAGCTTCGTGACCCTGTTTTGAACGGCCTTGTAGCGATTGTCCTTCGGATGGTCGAGCATGAACTGCTCGTAGAGACTGATCGCCTTGTCATACTTGCCAAGTTTTTCATAAGCGAGAGCGCGCCGGTATTCGGCGTCGACGGCTGCCGACTCATAGGGAAAGTCTTTCAGGTTCCGCTCGATGATTTGAATTGCAAGATCGTACCGGAACGTGCGGAATGCGCTCGTGCCCAGCAGATAGCATATTTTCGGGGTCAACGTGAAATTCGGATTCTCCTGGCGAAAAAACTTTTCGGTCCGAAGAATCCCCTGGGTGTTGCATCCCGCGTAGACAACACCTGCGAGAATGATTACGAACAGAATCTTCTTCCACTGAGCAAGCATGGCGTTCCCCTCCCTTGGTTACGGAAGAAACCCGTTCACCATGTCAATAAGGTCGCGGACATTGCGGACGCCCCGTACCACGAAAACGTAGTAAAGAGACCCTGCGACCACAACGGCGATAAAGAACTTCACTGCGAGGCCGCTCCAATTAACGCCTCGCTTGCGTTGTGCTTCGAGCTGTTTCACACGGTTTTGAAAGGCGGCCATATTCTGATAGCACTCGTCGCTGCAATAGACGCCGCCCGGCATTTTTTTGACACATCGCTCGCATAAGGGTTTATGACACTGCTTGCATCTGGCCACCGCGGTGCGTTCGGGATGGTTGATGCATCTGGACGGAGCCTGCGCCATTATGTCCCCCTTTCAGAAATAAGCCGCCTCCGGTCAAGATGGTTAAACGGAGCCGGTCTCCAGCGATTTTGTCTCTATCTCGGTCAACAAAAGCCGCAGAAACTCTTCGAAATCCTGCGGGCCGAGCTCACCCCGCCGCCTGTGCCTGACCGATACCGTTCGAGCCGCCACTTCTTTGTCACCGACCACGAGCATGAACGGGATCTGCTGCAACTGCGCCTCCCGTATCTTGAAACCAATCTTATCGTCTCTCATGTCGGCCTCAGCCCGAACGTTGGCCTGTTCGAACTCTCTGAGAAGGTCCGCCGCATAGGACCGATGCGCCTCGCCCACGGGCAGAATCGCGACCTGAACAGGAGCCAGCCATGTGGGAAATGCGCCTGCATAGTGTTCCACCAGAACGCCGATGAATCTTTCGATGGCCCCGTACACGGTCCGGTGAATCATAACCGGGCGGTGTCGTTGATTGTCGGCGCCGACATATGTTAAGTCGAACTTCTCCGGCATGGCGAAATCGAGCTGGATCGTTGCGCACTGCCAGGTTCTGTTAAGACAATCGCGAATGTGAAAATCGATTTTCGGCCCGTAAAAGGCGCCCTCTCCCTCGTTCAGCTTGTAATCGAGATTCGCCCGCCCGAGCGCCGCCTTGAGGGCATCCGTTGCGCGGTCCCACATCTCGTCGGTCCCGATATGTTTTTCGGGTTTCGTTGAGAGTTCCACCATGTATTCCAGCCCGAAGGTCCTGTACATACAATCGACCAGGTCGATCACGCCGACGACTTCGTCCACTGTCTGCTCCGGCAGATGGAATATGTGGGCGTCATCCTGCGTGAACTGTCTCACGCGGAACAGACCGTGGAGGACGCCGGACTTCTCATGCCGATGAACGAGGCCCAATTCGGCGCACCGGATGGGGAACTCTCGATAGCTGTGAAGCTGCGTCTTGTATATGAGCAGGCCGCCGGGACAGTTCATGGGCTTAATCGCGAAATCGCGGTCGTCGATTCTGGTGAAGTACATGTTTTCGCGGTAATTCTCCCAATGGCCCGACTGTTCCCACAGGGAACGCGCAAGGATAATGGGCGTGCGCACCTCCACGTAACCGCGCTTGCGATGTTCTTCGCGCCAGAAATCCAATAGCGTGTTCCAGACAGTCATCCCTTTCGGGTGGAAAAAGGCGAAGCCGGGTCCCTCCTCGTGAAAACTGAACAGGTCGAGGTCGCGGCCGAGCTTTCGATGGTCGCGCTTCTTCGCCTCCTCGAGCAGGCGAAGGTGCTCGTTCAGGTCTTTCTCTTTGAAGAACGACGTGCCGTAAATGCGCTGAAGCATTTTGTTGCGCTCGTCGCCGCGCCAGTAGGCGCCGGCAAGGCCCGTCAGCTTGAAGGCTCGTATGTAAGAACTGTCCGGCACGTGCGGACCGGTGCAGAGGTCGACGAAGTCGCCGAGTTCGTATGTGCTCACCGAATCGTCTTCGATCCCCTCGATGAGTTCGACCTTGTATGCCTCGCCGCGTTCGCGAAACTGTTCCAGGGCTTCTTCCTTCGAAATCACTCGCCGCTTGAAGCTGATGCCCTGTGAGGCCAGTTCCTTCATCTTCTTCTCTATAGCCCGCAGATCGTCCTCGGTGAAACCGCCGGGCTTGTCGAAATCATAATAGAACCCGTTCTCGATTGCCGGACCGATTCCGAACTTCGTCTCCGGAAACAGCTCCTGCACGGCGCACGCCAACAGGTGCGAGCTGCTGTGACGATACACGTCCTGTCCTTCTTCCGTGCCAAACGTGAGAAACTCGACGCTCGTGTCCTCTTCGAGCTTTGTGGACAAGTCGACCAAGCGGCTGTCGATTCTCGCTATCAGCGCCTCTTTCGCGAGTCGTTTGCTCAAGCTTCTTGCTACTTCAAAGAGAGTCGTCCCCTTCGGATACACTGCTTCTGAGCCGTCCGGCAATTTAATGGTAACTTCGTTCATGACGGTCATTCGTTGAGATGTTGTACTCTTCGAAACGGTTTCGCTGTTCGACAATTGCATGGCGTTCCCTGCACTGTGCAATCGTCGGACGGATTCGCTGCGCCCAAGTACGGAATTTCCCCGCCGGGTCATTCTTCGGCTTGACCGGGAAATCCGGGAGTTCTTTCGCCGAGCGAAGCGAAGTTCCTCGTACTTGCAGGATAGGCTGGCGGACTGCCCCCCGAGCGGCGCCATCGAAACCGCGACGCGGAGTCCCCCCTCCCGGAGCGCCGAATTCCCGTTCGGGACCACGGGACCAACAAATCCGTGTCTCCGGAATCGCGAATCGTCGCGCGACCACACTGTCGCAGGATACGTCGATCTGCCGACAATCTAAGACAAAAAAACAAGACTCATCGTCTTGTTTCCCCGGGGCATGCCAAAACGTTTTTTTCATCAATCGGTGGGCGCTAGTGGATTTGAACCACTGACCTCTTGCATGTCAAGCAAGCACTCTAACCAACTGAGCTAAGCGCCCCTTACAGCGAAATATTATCACTTTCGAAGGCGAAATGTCAAAGTTTTTTTCTCCGCCGAATTCCGGAAATCAAAGAATAATACGCAAATGGCCGCTTCCGGGCCGGAAATGCTCATCTCATGCGGTGGTCAGAGGGAACCGAGACCCGACTTTTCCCTCATGTCCCAGAACCAAAGGTTTTTTCTCCGCCGCTAACCGCGAGAATGATGAATTTCCGTCGTGATTATAAGGTCGCGCTTTTTCTATTGTCAGGGTGACAATATTATGCGCGGCGGAGGGGAACTATGAATGTGTCCGACGGTTGCTGATAGGGGTTGTTGGGGGACACACCATACGGCATGCTGCCCCCCCGAACGCCTTCGCTGGGAGTCGTGAGACGGTTTCACAACCCCCAATCTACGAAAACCTGCGAGTCCCCGAAAAACGGGAGACGCCGTAATTAAGCACAGCGATATCGTCCGATAATTATTTGAGCGGTGGTCATAAATACGTGACCATGGAAGTTCCCATCCTTTAAGGTGTTATAATAACCCGTAGAAACTTCTATAGTCCATTTTGACTTCTCTTGAACATGAAAGATTTTCCCGCGCATCCGGAAACAATTTGCCTCGTTGTTTTCGGGCTTGCCGGTCGGCGCTCTCCACTTTTGCTCGAAAATGTACTCCATTGACTTTTGGTGTAATGGGTGGTATAATAATAAACAAGGGATAAATGGACGGCAGCCGGGTAAGTTATGGGGAGGACCTATCGGCGTTGACGAAGCCCCGTTCCGCCACACTGCTCAAGGGAGAGGCGCAGGCCCTTCTTCTCTATGTGTTCGGGTGCGCCGTTCTTTCTTTTTTGATTCTGTTCTTCTTGCTCAAGGTCCATTTGCCGTCAGAGAAGAGCAAAATGGAAGTCATGCGCCGCGACTTGAGAACCCTTTGCGAGGCCGTCCTCGCCTATCAAGATTCAAACAAACGACTGCCGGAGTCGCTTGCGCAGTTGCAGATGTTCACGGGCGAGGACCTTTGCCTTGTGGACCCCTGGCGGCAACACTACATCTACAGGAAAGTCTCCGATGGCAGCGCCATTGTGGCCTCCGGAGGACAGAACCGCAGTATCGACGTATCCGATGAAATCTTCCTCGGTGTCTCAGGCGCCACGCTGAAGGATTCCGAAGCCGGCAAGATTTTTCAGCTCGTCGGTTGGGAAACCGGCCTCACTTACGACGACACCATTTATGTTGTCACCCCCTGAACTACCCACTGATTACACGGATTGAAAGATATAGTTGCTTCCATTCTATCCCCCTCCTTACTGCGTATTATTAGTTTGTTGAATTTCTGTCACGGTTTTCGAAGGTTCATGCGCATAACTCCTTGTCGTGAAATGGATTCCCGCTTTCGCAGGAATGACAGGAGGAGGCAGGAACGACAGGGAGGCGGGAATGACAGAGAAACACAAGAATGACAAGAAAAACGCTTTCATTCGTGCCACTTGTCCTGAGCTTGTCGAAGGATTCGTTCGTTTTCGCGGCACTCGTGTTCGAAAAGTTTGGTTGCGGCTACGCTGCGCCGTGTTCTCCATGCCCACGGTTGGTCAGGGAACGTTTTTTATCAGCAGGTCTCGCGAATTACGGAGATTTAAGCCGACTGCGGCGCCTTTTGCAGGACGCGCCGAAACAGAAACGGTGGGTGTCGTGTTCATAAAGTGTCCGTTCGTGCCGAGTGACATGATATGTTTGCAGGTTGTTCATCAAAAGACATCAGGTTTTATTTTAATTTGATTTTTCCTTTGACGGCCGCACCCTGTGTTCGTTTCCAAGCTACAGAAGAAAAGGCAGTTAGAAAAATATGTCGCTCCCATGTTTGACGTTCCCAATGGCGGGTGATATAATGATGGGGTCAGTATCTGAATGCGATTCAGAAGTTGAAAATTGCGGGGCGGTTGTTCATGGTCTGTCGGGCCGTCCGGAGATGATGAAAAGGGCCGAAATTTGGAGGCGGTCGTGCATGGCCCGTGATGCGGCACAATCCATGCTTCGGGGACAGCGAGTGTGCCTGATAATTGGATTTGCGCTAATTCAGGGGACCCGGAACCAAGAAATCCATGTCTCCGACATTGAAGGGGGATTCGGCGATTGGGTGCGGCCCCCTGCGCTCGCTTCTCGATAACACATTATAGTTACTTCACTAACATATGGTTCAAACCCTTATATTTTTGGGGCAGGTTCACAGTTCCTCAGGCTGTGCATCATACTTCTTATTGTAGCGTTGCGAGAGACGCGGCATGAAAATCGCCAGCCGAATTCAAGAAATCAACGGTTGGTAACGCAGAGGAGAAGCCATGGGCGTTGTCGAAAGGAAGGAACGTGAAAAACAGGCGCGTCGGCAGGCTATATTGGACGCCGCGCGGGAATGTTTTTTCAGAGAGGGATACGAGGCGGCAACGATTTCTCAGATAGCCGACACGGTAGAATTAAGCACGGGCACTCTTTACCTGTATTTCAAGAATAAGGAAGAAATTTATGTCTCAATATTGGAAGAGGGCCTCGATATTTTGTATGCGCTCCTGAAAGGGGCGGAGCGAGCCGAGGCGAGCGCTCGCGAGTTGCTCGAGGGGTGCGCCCAGGCGTATTATCGTTTCTATACTGATTACGGCCAGTATTTCGACATAATGTTTTTCCTTCGGAGTCCGGACCGGGATATCGAGATTGCTCCCGAACTGGAGGAAAAGCTCGACCGGAAATCGCTCGATTGTCTGGCGCTTTTGGAGTCGGCCATCAAGAAAGGAATCGCGGAAGGCGATTTCCGCGTCGTCAGTCCCTACGAGGCCAGCCGGGTGATGTGGGGCACGATGAACGGCCTGATGCTGCTACACGAGAAGCGAACCGAAGAGATAACGCGCCAGAAGTTGCCGCGGTTAATAGATGTCTCACTCTCGCTGCTGTTTGATGGTCTGAGGGCGAGAAAGGCTGAAATTCATGTTCCGTAGGAATTCAGGAATTCGAGTAATTGAAGGCGATTTTTCTTCAGGTATTCGGTTAGTTCCTCCGGAGATATCTCGAACTCCTGGAGCGCTTCTTTGATTTCCCGCTGGGCGGTTTCGTCCAGATTCCCCTCCTGCTCGAGGCCGACCGTGACGACGCCTGCGGCGAACAGCCATTCCTCTTTTTCTCTGTCACGCTTCTGCTGTTTCCACGTGTCGAGGAATTTTTTCGTATTGAAACGCTGCTTGCTCATATTCTTTTTTAATCAAAAAACTCGCGACGGACAATATTCTACCGCAACCTTCGGCGGTAATTCAATTATGCGGGCGAATCGGAAAACGGGAGCGCTTCTTGCGCGGGACCGCGCGTTCGGGAAATCGGCCTCTTTTCCCCTTTGGGAAAAGGGGAAGCGCGCGGTTCGGGGAGGGGGTTACTTTTCAGGCAAATCGGGGTTGGGCGCCGCCTCGCCTGAGGCCAGTTCTTTTGGATGAAGCACGCGCATGAACAGCATGTAGAAGCGGCTGGCAATGGTGTCCCACACGTAGTAGGAGGTCGGAACGACGAGGAGCGTCATCGCCGAGCCGAAAATGAGGCCGCCGATCAGGGAAACGGCAAGGGGGCGGCGCATCTCGGAGCCCGACCCGCCCATGACCGCCATTGGAACGAGCGCAAGCATCGTGGTCAGCGTCGTCATGAGTATTGGCCTGAGGCGGGTTGCGCCGGCCTCGACGAGAGCCTCCTTGATTTCCATGCCGTCGGCGCGAAGCTGGTTTACATAATCAATGAGCACGATTCCGTTGTTCACGATAATACCGGCGAGCATGATGATGCCGACACCGGAGTTAACGGACAACGTCATGCCGGTGAGTTTCAATGCGTATATGGAGCCGGTGAACGCGAACGGCACCGAGAACATGATGGTGAAAGGATGGATCAACGATTCGAACTCGGCGGCGATGATCATGTATACGAGGAGCGCTCCGAGCAAGAAGGCCAGACTCAATTGGACGATTGCCTCGCGCATGTCCTCGTACGAGCCCCCGTACTCGATGTAGTAGCCCATTGGCAAGCTCATGGAAGAGAGCGATTTATTGATATCAACGACTGCGCTGTTAAGGTCTCGTTCGGATTCCAGGTAGTTTGCGAGGATGCTCACCGAACGTTTCTGGTCATCGCGGAAAATCCGTACCGGCCCCGAGCCGACCTCGACGTTCGCGATGTCTGTCAGACGAATTTGCGAGCCGGTGGCAGCGGTCAGCGGAATGGAGCGAAGGTCTGAGAAACTGTCCCGCTCTTCCCTGGCCAGGCGAACTCGAATGTCGAATTCTTCGCCTAACTCCCTGTACCTCGAAGCCACGGTCCCCTTTACCGCTGTCTCCAGTAAATACGCCACTCGAGCGATGTCCAGCCCAAGCTGAGCCATTCGTTCACGGTCGAAGTAAACCTGTAACTCGGGGTTGCCGAATTGAAAGGTTTCCTCAACATCGACGATACCGTCGATAGCTCGAATTCGCTCCGCCGCGTTCCGCGAAAGCTCGCTCAACGTCTTCAAGTCCTTTCCAAAAATCTTCACCTCGATCGGCTTGCCGCCCGTCGCGCCAAGGGACCTGCTCTGAAGATTCACAAAATTGTACTTCGTGACTCCCGGAATCTTCAGAACGCGATTTCGAATGTCGTTGTTCACCTGCTCAACGGTTCTGGACCGCTCCGAGGCCTTCACAAGATTAACTACGAAGAAAGCCTCCCTCGGGTCTTCGCTGTCCCCCTGCGAGGAATGGCCGATGACCGCGTGTTCCGAGTGGACCTCGGGAGTTTCGAGGATGAGTTGCTCGATTTGCTTTGCCACCTTGTCAGTTTCTTCAAGTCGCGTGCCGCGGGGAAGTTCTATCTCGATGAGGAAGGTTTCGTCGTTTGCTGTAGGCATGAACTCCATTGGCATTGCGAATCTCACGATGAGGATGGCGACTACCCATAGCAGGTTCGTGGCGCCGAGCGTTAGTAATTTATGGTCGAGCACCCAGGAAATCACGCGCCTGTAAGACTGTTTGACCTGCTGAAAACGTCTTCCTTTCTTCTCCTTTTCAGACACCGAGAGCAGCTTCGAAGACATCATCGGCACGAGTGTCACGGCGATGAACAGCGCCGAAAGCAAAGCGAAGGTGACCGTGAGGGCAAGGTCTCGAAAAATCCGGGCCGCCAAGCCGGATGTGAACACGATCGGAACGAACACCGCGATTGTCGTCAGCGTGGAAGCCGTGATTGCCGTTCCGACCTCGCTGGCGCCCTTCCTGGCGGCCGTCAGGCGGTCTTCGCCTTTTTCCTGCATGTGGCGAAAGATGTTTTCGAGCACGACGATCGAGTTGTCGATTACCATTCCGACGGCAAGCGCGAGGCCGCCGAGCGAAATCATATTGATGGTCATGCCGGTGAAATACATCGGCAGGAACGCGGCCAGCAGTGAAGTCGGTATCGCAATGGCGATGATGAGCACGGGCCGTGTGCGATGCATGAACAGGAACAGGACCACGATCGCGAGAAACGAGCCCCAGAGAAGGTTATCCCAAACATCGCCGATCGCGCGGTTGATGAAGTCGGCGGAGTCGAATGTTTTCGTGAGCGCGATGCCGGGGGGAAGATGAGCTTTGAGTTCCTCAAGTTTTTCCCAGACGCGCCTCGATATCTCGACCGTGTTGCCCCCCGACTGCTTTATGATCATCATCATTGCCGTGGGTTCAAGGTTGTCGCGCGCCAGGACCTCATCCTCCTCGACCGTGTCATACACGCGCGCCACATCTTTCACGCGAATGGTGTAACCGTTGTGAACGCCCAACGCGACGTCTTCGATCTCACCGATGTTCTTGAATTCCCCGAGGGCGCGGACAAGATAGTCTTTGTATCCTTCTTTCAGGCTGCCGACCGACAGGTTCAGGTTCTCGCTCTTCAACCGTGCGACCACGGTATCGAGGGACAGTCCCGCGCCCGTCAGTTTCTCCTGGTCGACCGCCACGAGTATTTCCCGCGAGGGACCCCCCATGACCATCACGGAGGCCACGCCCTCGATGCCGGTGATCGGGTCTTCCAGGTAGTCTTCGGCGATCTTTTCGAGTTGGCTCGGGTTGTTTCCTCCGCCCGAGATGTCGATTCCCATCAAGGGAATATCCGACGGGTCCATTCGATAGATGCGCGGATCCTCTGCATCCTCGGGATAGATGAAATCCGGTATCTGGTCGAGCTCCTCGCGGATTCGCTGAACCGCGAGGTCCATGTTGGTGCCCCACTCGAATTCGAGGATTACAATGGAAACGCCTCGCTCCGAGGTTGACCGAAGTTCCTTCACCCCGTCAACCCGGCTCACACTGCCTTCGATAAGCTTTGTGAGGCCGTTCTCGATTTCCTCGGGGCCTACGCCTTCATATTCGGTGAACACGGCTACGACGGGAAAGGTAAGGTCGGGCAGGAGGTCGATGGGAATGCGGAAGAAAGCGTTGATACCGAGCACGATGGCGATGAGGACCATCATCGTCGCTGCGACGGCTCGGCGGACGGAGAAATCAGTTATATACACGCGGGCATCACTCTCCGGACACTTGAACGGGCGCGCCTTCGGCAAGCGCATATGCCCCCTCGAGCACCACCAGGTCGCCTTCCGAGAGACCGCTCACTACTTCAATCAAATCTCCATCCTGATAGCCGAGTTCGATCGCGGTTCTTCGTGCTCGATCGTCTTTGACAGCCACGGCAAAATATCTACCCTCTTCTTCCAACGTCGCCGCTTTCGGCATAACAAGAGCGTTTTCGTGATAACCGACTTCTATCTCGGCTCGCGCAAACATCCCCGGTTTGAGACGCTCGCCCGGATTCGCCGCTTCGGCGGTTACCTTAAAGGTGCGCGTTACCGGATCAACGGCCGGTTGTATCTTTTTGACGGCGCCGATAAACTCGTCGTCGGGGTAACCATCGACCCGGACAATTACCGGCTGGCCAAGCTTGAGTTCGGAAAAACGTTTGTCACTCACTCCGATTGTGACCTCGACGGGGTCAATCTGGGCCACTTCCAAAAGTGGCTGGCCCGGGCTTATTCGTTCCCCGACGGTGACGTGTTTGTGTGTTACGACTCCACCGAACAGAGTGGTCACATCGGCATTTTCCAGTTGATGTCGTGCGAGACCCAGGTTCGCCTTCGCTTGCTGTACGGTAGCTCCGGCCACATCGAACGCGCTCTTGGCGAGGTCATATTGCTGGCGTGAGGCGATTCCCTTGTCGCACAACTCCTGGCAGCGCTTCCATTCGGTCTTCGCCTGATAGAAGTTGGCTTCCGCCACGGCCACGGCGGCTTCCGCCTGACGAACGGTCAATTCGAGGTCTGTCTTCTCGATCTGAAGCAGTGTCTGACTCGCCTCAACGTGGTCTCCTTCCTCGACGAGAATTCGTTCCACTTTCCCCGGAATTTTCGCGCTGATGGTCGCCTGGTTCGGCGCTTTCACCGTACCCACAACCCGTATGGTCGACCTGATGCCCCGCCGAACAACCGGGGCGGTCTTCACACTGACAGCGAATTCGGAAGCAGATTGAGAGGCGCGAGCGAGCTTCTCATCGCGCTTCGAACAGGCTGCAGGAAGGAGAGATATCATAAGGACGGTCGCACACAAGGCGGCGGTATGACCTCGTGGCGCCCGTCCACTGCGCTTCCTCACAATAAAAAAGCCCCTTTCTATCAAACGACCAGGGAATGCAAACGGCCTTGTACGATATTCGAGAGAAATTGCTTTGAGAATCCAACTAAACACTATATCAGAAGAAAATCGCATTTGCAACCGGTGGTTTGGCGCGATTCCGCGCGAACTTAACGCGTTGCGTTATGGGTGTTTTTTTTGGGGGTGTCGAGCGGAATTCCTATCGGGTTCGGGCGGGTTCGAAACAGGACCCGTTTCGAAAAGGAGGCATCATCAGGGACATTCGTTTTTTTTGGAATCGGGTCAGCTTTTTCGAGCAGGTTCGCAACAGTTTCCGCTGGATGTAGCTCATTGGCGGTCATAGAGTTATATCGCAAAGGCCTTTCGTGGCGTCGCGCTCGCGGCGCATCGGTCCTCCTTCCGCAAATCGGCGCCTTTTCGGCGTGCCGAAACGAGGTGCTTAAAGATGTATATTGTTGCATGCGGAAAGGCGCAAGAGGGTGACGCGAAATGCCGCGCCGATGGTGAAAAAAGCCTGTTTTTTCTTGACATTGACCGTGTCATATGCTAATATGCGCAGTGGCGTGGAGGAACCGTAACACCTTCCTTCCCGAAGCAGTTGCGGGACTCCAAAGGTTAATCACCCCTGTCGATTGGATGTTCCGTAAGCCAGTCAATATCCGCTAGTATGTCTGCCCGTAGCGGGCGAGTTGTGAAGAGCAAGAGGACGAACAGAAGAAGGTTTGGCGAAGAGGAGGAACAGATGGCAAAAGCGAAGAAAATCAAGAGTGACATAGACATCGCGCAGTCGATCAAGCTCAAACCCATCGAAGAGATAGCCGGAAAGATGGGTTTGACGAGGAAGGACCTGGAACTGCATGGCGATTACATCGCGAAGATTAAACTCGACGTGCTGGACAGGTTGAAGAAGCGGCCGGATGCGAAGTATATCGACGTGACAGCGATCACGCCGACTCCCCTCGGAGAAGGGAAAACGGTCACGACCATCGGCACGGGGCTTGCGCTGAACAAGATTGGGAAGAAGACGATTATCGCGATTCGCCAGCCTTCGATGGGACCGACCTTCGGCATCAAGGGTGGCGCCGCGGGCGGAGGTTATTCCCAGGCGCTTCCCATGGAAGATTTCAACCTGCATCTGACGGGCGATATCCATGCCGTCGGAATGGCGCATAATCTTTGCGCGGCTTATCTTGATAACCACATCGTCAAAGGAAACAAGCTGGGCATCGACCCGTACACGATCACGTGGCGCCGCGTCATCGATGTCAGCGACCGGATGCTTCGCAACTTGGTTACCGGCCTGGGCGGCCGACTCGACGGAATTCCCCGGGAATCCGGGTTCGATATAACGGTTGCGTCCGAAGTGATGGCCATTCTTGCGTTGACCACGAGCCTGAAAGACCTTCGCCAAAGACTCGGACGCATTGTTGTCGCGTTTACGAAGGACGGCAAGCCGGTGACGGCGGAAGACCTGAAGGTTGCGGGCGCGATGACCGTTCTGATGAAGGACGCCATCAAGCCGAACCTGATGCAGACAACAGAGCACACACCGGTGATGGTTCATGCCGGTCCGTTCGCGAATATCGCGCACGGCAACAGCTCGATTCTCGCCGACATGATCGGAATCAAATCGGCCGAATACCTCGTTACGGAAAGCGGCTTCGGCGCCGACATCGGCATGGAAAAATTCCTGAACATCAAGTGTCGCATGAGCGGTCTGGTCCCGGACGCCGTGGTTCTCGTGGCGACCATTCGCGCGCTCAAGATGCACAGCGGCAAGTTCAAGGTTGTGGCAGGCAAGCCGCTCGCTCCCGAGCTCATCAAGGAAAACATTCCGGCGATTGAAGAAGGAATCTGCAACCTTGAGAAGCACATCCAGAACGTCAAGCTTCACGGCATCGAGTGCGTCGTTGCGATCAACCAGTTCGCGACCGACACCAAGAACGAGGTCAAATTCGTCAAGGAGCGCGCCGAGAAGGCCGGCGCCCTCGCGGCGGTGCCGAGCCAGGTGCACGCGAAAGGCGGAGAAGGCGGAAGAGAGCTGGCCGAAGCGGTCGTCGAGGCGGCGGAGAAGAAGACGAAGTTCAAGTTCCTCTATCCGCTCGACCTGGGCATAAAGGAAAAAATCTACACCATCGCCACCGAGGTGTACGGCGCCGACGGCGTCGACTATTCGCCGATGGCGAACGAGCAAATTGAGCGTTATACTAAACAGGGGTTCGATAAACTGCCCATTTGCATGGCCAAGACCCATCTCTCACTGTCGCATGATCCAAAACTGAAGGGCCGTCCGACGGGCTTCATACTCCCGATTCGGGAGGTCCGCGCATCGGTGGGAGCCGGATTCCTTTATCCGCTGTGCGGCACGATGAGCACGATGCCGGGACTGCCTTCCGTTCCCGCGGGCGAGGCGGTTGACCTTGGGAAAGACGGCCGTGTGGTTGGGCTTTTTTAATGGTCGCGACGGAAGGCGTGGCGAGCGAGAGGACGCTCGGCTTCGCGCTGCGGGAAAAAGGGGAGGTTGCTTAGTTTTTGGATGCAGCCCCTCCGCCGGTTGCGGCTGAGCAGCATTGCGTGAACGGAGTTGATGATGGCAACGAAAGAAATAACGGAACGTCAACTCGATGACGATTTTCTGAACGAGGTGGAGGAAAAGGCTCACACGAAGGTTTCCTCATGCTTCCAATGCCTGAAATGCTCGAGCGGCTGTCCTCTCGCGTATGAGATGGATTATCTTCCCGCCCAGATCATTCGGATGGTGAATCTGGGCATGCTCGACGAGGTCCTGAAAAGCCGAACTATCTGGGTGTGCGCGTCGTGTGAAACATGCACGACGCGCTGCCCCAATGATATCGACATTGCGCACGTGATGGATACGCTTCGCGAGATGGCGTTGCGTTCCGGCAAGGCCGAGACCGAGGAAGACCTCAGGAAGTTTCATGAGGCGTTCCTGTCGGCAATCAAGACGTGGGGAAGAGTCCACGAAATCGAGATGATCGGGAAGTACAAGTTGAAGACGGGCAAGTTCATGGAGGACTCCGATATCGGCAGGGAGATGTTCAAACGCGGGAAGATAAAGCTTCTGCCGGAACCGATCAAGGGACGAAAGAAAGTACGAAAGATATTTAAAGACACCTGATTCCGCGTTGTGCCGGGCAATGCCCGCCCTCATGCGAGGCAAACCCCAACCGGCACTGCGCCAATGTGTAATGCTACAAGCCGACCCGAAACCAAGAGGCGTGAGCGAACGAGCGACCGCAGGGCGCTCGAATCGTGCCAACGGGTTCGAGCCGGGTTGAGCGCCGGGAAACAGAACCATGAAAGTAGCATATTATCCGGGTTGTTCGCTCCACGGAACCGCAGAAGAATACGATGAGTCCACGCAAATGGTGTGCGAGGAACTTGGCATCGAACTGGAGGAGGTTCCGGACTGGAGTTGCTGCGGCGCCACCTCCGCGCACGTGACGAACGACAAGCTCGCCGTCGCGCTCGGAGTGCGCAACCTTGCGCTTGCGGAGAAAACAAACAACAAACAACTGATCATCCCGTGCTCGGCCTGCTTTCAGCGGCTGAAGGTCGCTGAGGCCCGAATCCGTGATGACAAGGCGTTGGGATTGGAAATGGCCTCGCTGACCGAGATGTCATATACCGGCGGCCTCGAGGTGTTGCAGATTATCCAGCTCCTCGCGCAGCCGGAGATACTCGAAAAAATCAAGGAAAAGGTGAAGAAACCTCTCGAAGGCTTGAAGACGGTCTGCTATTACGGCTGCTTGACGGTCCGGCCTCCGAAGGTGACGGAAGTTTCGGATTACGAGAATCCGATGTTTATGGATGTTCTCATGGAAGCGGTCGGCGCCGACAATCGGTTCTGGTCATACAAAACCGAATGTTGCAGCGCCGGGTTGGCCATGGCGCGTTCGGACGTTACGAAGCGCCTCGTGGGTGTGCTCTTGAACATGGCCGACGAGGCGGACGCCGAATGCGTTGTTGTGAGTTGCCCCATGTGTCACGCCAACCTCGAAATCCGGCAGGACGCCCTTCTCAAAGAGGGGCGAATACCGAGGAAGACGCCGATACTCTATGTTACCGAACTGCTGGCGCTGGCCATGGGAGTGAAGGGAATCGAAAAACTGTGGTCGAAACATATTGTCGACCCGCGTCCCCTTCTCTCGTCGAAGGGACTTGCCTGAGAAGTCCTGTTTGGAGTGAAACGATATGAGCGGCACATCAAATTCCGGCAACGGTGAGCCCGTGTCCAAGGGCCGTGTCGGCGCGATAATGGTGATTGGCGGTGGCATTGGCGGCATGCAGGCGTCTCTGGATTTGGCGAACGCCGGATTCAGGGTGTACCTTGTGGACAAGAAGTCTTCGATCGGCGGCCGCATGGCCCAGCTCGATAAGACGTTCCCCACGAACGACTGCTCGATGTGCACCATTTCCCCGAAGCTGATAGAGGTTGACAAACATCTCAATATCGACTTGGTCACCTATGCCGAGGTCGAATCCATCGAGGGAGAAGCGGGAAACTTTACGGTCAAGGTCAGGCAGAAGGCGAAATCCGTTGACCACACTCTGTGCACCGGCTGCGGTATCTGTCAGGAAAAATGCCCGTCGAAGGTCGACAGCGAGTTCGAAGCCGGAATCGGAAAGCGGAAAGCCATCTACGTGCCCTATCCGCAGGCCGTTCCCAATAAGCCCGTCATCGACCGCGAACACTGCCTCAAGTTTACCAAGGGCAAGTGCGGCGTGTGTCAAAAGCAGTGTCCCACGGGAGCAGTCGACTACGAACAACAGGATGAAATGCTCGAGTTGAACGTGGGCGCGGTCATTCTCGCGCCCGGTTACGACACGGTGGACCCGCAGCTCAGGCCGGAATACGGATATGGCCGATACAAAAACGTCATCACGAGCTTGCAATACGAGAGACTGCTCAGCGCGTCCGGTCCGACCCAGGGTCACATCAAACGGTCTTCCGACGGCGAGGCTCCGAAACGAATCGCCTGGATTCAATGCGTGGGCTCGCGCGACGCGACCTGCGGAAACGAATATTGTTCGTCGGTCTGCTGCATGTACGCCACGAAAGAGGCTATCATGACGGCGGAGCACGAGGAAGACGCGAGTTGCGCCATCTTCTTTAACGATATTCGAGCGTTCGGAAAAGGGTTCGAGCGCTACTATGTCGGCGCCGAACATGACAGCGGGGTTCGATACATACGCGGCATCGTGTCGTCCGTGAAAGAGATGCAGCGGACAAAGAATCTTCTTATCAAATACGTTTCGGACGACGGTGAGGTCAAGGAAGAAGAGTTCGACCTCGTGGTCCTCTCCATCGGCATGAAGCCTTCCGAGGGAACGAAGGAACTGGCCGCGGTGGCGGGGATCGACCTCGACAGCCATGGCTACGCCGCCACCACGATTTTCCAGCCGAACGAAACAAGTCGCCGTGGAATCTTCGTGGCGGGCGCGTTCGTCGCGCCGATGGACATTCCCGAAACGGTAATGACCGCAAGCAGCGCCGCGGCCGCAGCCGCGGAACTGGTGGCGAGCGAGCGCGGCGCGCTCGCGCGGCACAAGGAATATCCGCACGAGCGGGAGGTAGCCGAAGACAAGCCGAGGGTCGGTGTGTTCGTTTGCCGCTGCGGCACGAACATAGCCCGGGTTGTGGATGTGCCGGCGGTCGTCGAGTACGCGAAAACGCTCCCGCACGTGGAATACGCCACGGAAGCGCTGTTCTCCTGTTCGACCGACTCGACGCGGATGATTATCGACACGATTAAAGAGAAGAATCTGAATCGAGTTGTCGTGGCCGCGTGCACGCCCGCGACGCACGAGCCGCTCTTCCAGGAGACGCTGAGGGAAGCCGGCCTGAACAAGTTCCTCTTCGAGATGGCGAATATCCGCAACCAGTGCTCGTGGGTGCACAACGACCCCGAACTTGCCACCGAGAAATCGAAAGACCTCGTCCGCATGGCCGTGGCGCGGTCTCTCATGCTCGAGCCCATCCGGCAGTTGATGGCCCCGGTCACGCAAAAGGCGTTGGTGATCGGCGGCGGACTGTCCGGAATGACCGCGGCCCTCTCGCTTGCGCGCCAGGGATTCGAATCGTATCTGGTCGAGCGAAGCGACACCCTGGGAGGCCAACTGAACCGGCTGCGGTATACGCTCGAGGGCGACAATGTTTCGCAGCGCCTCCGAAATTTGATTGATGACGTCAGGAATGAAAGCCGGATCAAAGTCTTTACGAATGCCGAAGTCACCAAGTTCGGCGGGCACGTGGGGCATTTTCATGCGGCCGTCAGGGCGAACGGCGAGGCGGAGGAAATAGACATCGGCGCCGTGATAGTGGCGAGCGGCGCGCAGGAATATAAGCCGACCGAATATTTGTACGGCAAAAACGCGGACGTCCTGACCCAGCTCGAACTCGAAGAAAAAATAGCGACCGACCCGGACTCCGTCAGAAACGCGAAGACGGTTGTGATGATTCAGTGTGTGGGCTCGCGTGACGAGGAGCGCATGTACTGCAGCCGCGTTTGCTGCGGTCAGGCGGTCAAAAACGCGCTGAAGCTGAAAGAACTGAACCCGAAAGCCAAGATTTATGTGCTCCATCGCGATATTCGGACCTATGCCGCCCAGGAGCTCAAGTACAAGGAGGCCCGCGAGAAGGGTGTTTTGTTCCTGCGGTACGACCCCGAGCACAAGCCGGAGGTGGCCGAAGCGAACGGGAAGCTCAGCGTCAGGGCTCAGGATGTGAGTATTGGCTCGATGCTGAATCTCAAGGCGGACCTCGTCGTGTTGAGCGCGGGTATCATACCGCATGAGACGAATACCAGCCTGGGCGAGCTCCTCAAAGTGTCCCTGGACAGAGACGGCTTCTACCTCGAAGCTCACTTGAAACTGAGGCCGCTGGACTTTGCGAGCGACGGAATGTTTCTCGCGGGGTTGGCGCATTCTCCGAAGCATATCGATGAGAGTATCGCCCAGGCCCGCGGAGCGGCCTCGCGGGCGGCGGACCTGTTGTCGAAAGAGTCGCTGACTGTCGGCGGCATCATTTCGGTCATCGACCCGGATAAATGCGTGGCGTGCCTGTCCTGCGTTCGGGTATGCCCCTACGGAGTGCCGGAATTCCGGGAGGAAGAGGGTGTCGCCTATATCGAGCCGGCGGCTTGCCAGGGATGCGGTATCTGCGCCGGCGTTTGCCCCAACAAGGCGATAGAGGTCCAGCATTACAAAGACCGGCAGATCGTGTCGAAATGCGACGCCCTGTACGAACCGGCGAAATCCTAGCGAACCAGCGGCAACCACGCCGTGGTTCTCTCCGGCGTGGGCTTTGAAGGGGAACGAAGAACTTACGCGGGCCAGGAAAAGACGCCCGGTCCGGCATTTTACGGCGGCGGGGACACCGTCTTGATTTGGAAGAACCGCCGAACAACAGGGGAGTTGAGATTGGAAGAACTGGGTTTTGCACCAAAAATCGTGGCTTTTTGCTGCCAGTACTGCGCATACAACGCGGCGGATTTGGCCGGTTCCATGAGGCTCCAGTATTCGCCCTACGTGCGGGTTATACGACTGATGTGCACGGGCAAAATCGACAGCCTTTACATTCTCAAGGCGTTCGAGGATGGAGCCGACGCCGTGTTCGTTGCCGGGTGACTGGAAGGGCAATGTCATTTCCTGGAAGGAAATATCAAAGCTAAGAAACGAGTTGAGTACACCAAGATGCTTCTGGAAGAGGTTGGCGTTGAGCCCGAGCGCCTCGAGATGTTCAATATGTCCGCCTCGATGGGGCCGACGTTTGCCCAAACCGCCGACGAGATGACCGAACGAGTCCGCAAGCTCGGGCCGAGTCCGTTGCGAAAGGTTGAGACGAGGCAGAAGGCGGAAGCGGCCGTGAGCGACAAGGATGAGGGAGAGACGACATGACAGCAAAGATTATCAGCGGAAACGAAATAGCAAAAGAAATGCGGGCCGAGATGAAAAAAGAAATCGACGCCTTAAAGGAGAAACATAATCTCGTGCCCGGCCTCGCCGTGGTGCTCGTGGGCGAGAACCCGGCGTCGGTGGTATACGTCCGAAACAAGAAGAAATCGTGTGAGGAGATTGGGATCAATTCATTCGAGCATAAGCTCTCCCAGAATACGCCCGAGGACGAGCTGTTGGCGCTCGTCGATAAGCTGAACGACGACGACGCCGTCCACGGAATTCTCGTCCAACTGCCTCTTCCGAAACAAATAGACGAGAACAAAGTGTTGAACAAGATTTTGCCGACGAAAGACGTCGATGGCTTCCATCCCTTCAATGTCGGCCGAATGCTTGTAGGCGACCCGATATTCCTGCCGTGCACCCCTCACGGCGTACAGCAGATGTTGATACGCAGCGGCGCCCAGGTCGAAGGAAGCCACGTCGTGATTGTCGGACGCAGCAACATCGTCGGCAAGCCCGTGGCCGCGATACTCTTGCAAAAGGCGAAGGGCGCGAACGCGACCGTCACGGTCTGTCACTCGCGGACCAAGAATCTTCCCGAAGTCACTCGGCTGGGCGACATCCTCATAGCGGCCATCGGGGTTCCCGAATTCGTAAAGGCCGACATGGTGAGAGAAGGCGCGGTCGTCATCGATGTCGGCGTCAACAGAGTGGAAGACAAGTCGAAACCCAAAGGATTTAAGCTCGTGGGCGATGTCGATTTTGACGCGGTGAAGGAAAAAGCGAGCGCGATATCGCCGGTACCCGGCGGCGTCGGCCCGATGACCATAACGATGCTGCTCCATAACACGATACGGGCGGCCAAGTTAAAAAACAACATAAGCTGATGGAACTGTTATCGATATTACAGCGCAGAAATAGCCTGTATGTTATTATAAAGTGTTGAGATGGAGGTTGAAGACCCGTGATAATGGGCGAAAGAAAGCCGATGAGCGAAATCAGGGAAATGCTCAAAGGCTACAAGACGGTTTTGTTGGTTGGTTGCCGCACGTGTGTGGCAGTGTGCATGGCGGGCGGCGACAAGGAAGTGGAACTGCTCGCCTCGCAACTCCGGATCGCATCGAAGAAAGACGGCGAGGACCTGGAAATAATCGAGGACGCCGTCGAGCGGCAATGCGATATCGAGTATATTGAACCGCTCAGGGAGAAAGTCGAACAGTGTGACGCAATCATGTCCATGGCCTGCGGATGCGGCGTGCAGTTCCTGGCCGAACTGTACCCCGACAAGCCGGTGCTTCCCGCCATTAACACCAACTTCATCGGGGTCACCGAGGAGATTGGCGTGTGGACGGAGCGGTGCGGCCAGTGCGGCAACTGCGTGCTGCACCTGACCGGCGGTATCTGTCCTATCGCGCGCTGTTCGAAGTCGCTTTTGAACGGTCCGTGTGGCGGCTCGCAGGGCGGCAAGTGCGAGATATCGCCAGAGGTGGACTGCGGGTGGCAGCTCATCTATGACCGTATGGCAAAACTCGGGCAGTTGGAGAAACTGTCGGAAGTCATTCCTCCAAAGGATTGGCGGACCAGCCGGGACGGCGGCCCTCGCAAGATTGTTCGGGAAGATGTCAAAGAAGACGCCGAGGCCAAGGCCAAGGAGGAAGTGAAGGCATGAAGGCGGGCAGCAATCTCGAGCGCGTTCTGACGGAAGGCAAGTTTGCGGCCACCGCCGAGCTGGGTCCCCCGAAGAGCGCCGACGCCGAGGCGGTTCGAAAAAAGGCGGATATTCTCAAAGGAAAGGTCGATGCCGTTAACATAACGGACAACCAGACGGCGATCGTTCGAATGTCGAGTATCGGCGCAGCGAAGCTGACGCTGGAAAAAGAGCTCGAGCCAATCATGCAGATGGTCTGCAGGGACCGGAACCGCATCGCGATGCAGAGCGACATACTGGGCGCTTCGGCGCTCGGCGTCAAAAACATGCTGTGCCTGACCGGCGACCATCAGCAGTTCGGCAATCATCCCGAGTCCAGAAACGTGTTCGACCTGGATTCGCTTCAACTTCTGCAAATGGTGAAGCGGATGCGCGACGAGAAACTGTTTCAATGCGGCGAGGAAATCAGGAACAGCAAGAAAGCGCCGGTAGTCGAGCCGAAGATGTTTCTGGGCGCCGCGGAGAATCCGTTCGCGCACCCCTACGAGTTCCGCGCGGTGAGACTCGCGAAAAAGATCAACGCGGGCGCCGATTTCTTTCAGACCCAGTGTATATTCGATGTCCCGCGATTCAAGGAATGGATGAGAGAAGTTGTCGACATGGGACTTCACGAGAGAGCCTTTATCCTTGCGGGTGTGATGCCGATTAAATCGCCGCGGGTGCTCGCATATATGAAAAAGAATGTCGCAGGCATGTCGATTCCCGATGACCTGGTTGCGAGGATGGAGGGAGCAAGCGACCCGAAGGAAGAGGGAGTGAACTTCGTGGTCGAGTTAATAAATGAAATGAAGCAGATAGAAGGTATTCGAGGCGTGCATATCATGGCGGTCGAGTGGGAGGAAATCGTTCCCACTATCGTCGAGCGCGCCGGCCTTCTTCCCAGACCCTGATGTCACCGGAGGCATCTTTATCGTCTGGCGGAAGGACGAAATGGGGGTTTGAATCAATCGGAATCGTTTGGTACAATATACGGGTTTTCCCAAACCTCATCTTATTCTGTCCCAAACGCTCCCCGGTTGATCGTTTTGCAAGGAGAGTCAAATGAAAGAAAGATCGGTTGATAGCGCAACATTACGAATGATGGAGAAGGCGAAGAGCGAGAATGTGTGCACCGCATTCGAGCGCTCCGACCTGCAGGACCCGCGTTGCGGGTTCGGCGAACTCGGCGTCTGCTGCCAGCAATGCTACATGGGACCCTGCAGGGTCGACCCGCTGGGCAAGGGAGCCCAGTATGGCGCATGCGGCATCGACGTTGACGGCATCGTTGCCCGAAACATCGCCCGTGCGACGGCATCCGGCGCCTCGGCTCATTCCGACCACGGTCGGGACATTGCCCATAACCTGTACATGACGGCGCAGGGAAAGACGCAGGGGTATGAAATTAAAGACACAAAGAAGCTGTTAATGCTCGCCCAGGAACTCGGCGTGGACACCACCAGCGACGATACAAATAAGATTGCCGGTGAGGTTGCGGAAGCGTGTCTGGAGCAGTTCGGCCAGCAGCACGGCGAACTCTTGCTGGCGCAGCGCGCTCCGGAAAAACAGAAAGAGCGCTGGCGCAAACTCAAGGTTATGCCTCGCGGCATCGACCGTGAAATCGTTGAGTTGATGCATATGGTTCACGTGGGTATGGACGCGGATTACAAGAACACACTGCTTCATGCCATCAAGGCTGCTATCGGTGACGGATGGGGCGGTTCCATGATAGCGACCGAACTCACGGACATTCAGTTTGGAACACCGAATCCGGTCCGCTCGGCAGCGAGCCTCGGCGTCCTCGGCGAGAATACGGTCAACATCCTGGTCCACGGACATGAGCCGACCCTCTCAGAAATGATTGTGAAGGTCGCTCGCAGTCCCGAGATGAAAGAACTGGCGAAAAAGAATGGCGCCGAGGATATCACGGTGGCCGGCATCTGCTGCACGGCGAACGAGATTCTCATGCGGCAGGGGGCTCCGCTGGCCGGAAACTACCTGATGCAGGAACTCGCTATTGTCACCGGTGCGGTCGAGTCAATGGTGGTTGACGTTCAATGTATCATGCCCGGTCTCAACCAGGTTGCGCCGTGTTATCACACGAAGTTGGTTACCACAAGCAAAAAAGTACGCATCCCGGGAGCCATCCACCACCAGTTCGAGGAGGATAGGGCTGTTGATATCGCGAAAGAGATCGTTCGAGAGGCGGTCGAGAACTATCCGAACCGCGACAAGAGCCGCGTCGAAATACCAGCCGTGTCGGAGAATCTTGTCGCCGGATTTGCAACCGAGAACGTGTTCTATCATCTTGGTGGAAAATTCCGGCCTTCGTACAAACCCTTAAATGAAGGTATAATCCAGGGCCGTCTGCGCGGCGTCGTCGGAGTCGTCGGCTGCAACAACACGAAGCTCGTGCATGATTACCATCACTTGACGTTTACAAAAGAGTTGTTGAGGCATGACGTGTTGATTGTGACGACGGGCTGTTCTGCCGGCTGTCTGTGCAAGCATGGACTGCTCGATCCGGAAGGCGCCTTACAATACGCTGGAAACGGCCTCAGGGAAATCTGCGAGGCAGTGGGCATTCCGCCGGTGCTTCATGTCGGCTCGTGCGTCGACAATTCGCGCATCCTCACCGCCTGCATCGAAATGGTGAATGAAGGCGGAATCGGGAGCGACCTCAGCCAGCTTCCGGTGGCGGGTTCCGCGCCGGAAGCGATGAGCACCAAGGCAACCTCGATCGGCCTGTATGTCGTCGCATCTGGTATCACCACTCACTTCAATCCTCCGTTCCAGGTGCACGGTGGTCCGAAAGTGCTCAAATATTTGAGCGAAGAGATGGAGCAGGACTTCGGTTCCCGCTTCATTTTCGAAGCGGACCCGAAAAAGGCCGCGAAGAAAATCATCGAGCATCTCGACAAGAAGCGCGAGGCGCTCAAACTGAAGCCCATGATGTACCCTCCGGTAAACGGAGAAGCCGGAAAGGGCGCGAAGAAGGAAGCTGCCGTTGCGGCGGGTAACTAGTACGACAGGAACCGGCGGGCCGCCTCCGGCCCCACGGGGGCGGCCGCCTTTTGACCCGGTCATTTTCGATTCGGCGAAGGAGTGAGCCCATGGCGGGAACTACGGTAGTGAGGCCAAAGCTCTGCACCGCGTGCAAGACATGCGAACTGCAATGCGCATTGGCGCACTCAAAAGCAAACAACATGATTGAATTGATAGTCGAGCAGCCCTTGCCGGAGGCGCGAATCGGCCTGAGAAAGGCCAAGAAAGTCGTGGTCCCGGTCATCTGCAGCCACTGCGAGAATCCCCCCTGCGTGGCCGCTTGTCCGGTGGGCGCGCTCACAAAAGAAGGAGAGGGGACTCCGACATTGCTCGATGTGAGCCAGTGCGACGGCTGCGGCGTGTGCATTGACGCCTGCCCCGTAGGCGCGCTCACCATGGACCGCGAGGGCAAGATCGTGCTCAAATGCGATCAGTGCATCGAGCGACAACAAGAGGGTCTTCTTCCTGCATGCGTTGCCGGCTGTCCTACCGGCGCGCTGGAGTGGCATACCGGTCGCATCGAGTACGAGATCGATCCGGAGCTGTGCAAGGCATGCGGCATGTGCATCAAGGTATGCCCGACAGAGGCAATAACCGGAGCAAAAAAGACTCCGCATGTAATAAATAAGGAAAAATGCATAAAGTGCGGCAATTGCTTCATGGAATGCCCCTTTGATGCGATTAACGTATTGGACCTGTGAAACCATGAGGAGAAAACCCTCGAACACGACGTCATACTCATAACGGAGGTAAGGAAATGTCAAAAATCGTAGCTTCGGCGGCCATTCGTGGAGCGCATGGATGGGTGGAAGATGCGGAGGCCGATCTTAAGCAGGCAATAGACAGCAAGGGAGAAGATACAAAGCTCGAGTTTCCCGAAACCGCGTTTTATCTTCCCATGGCCTATTCGCTGCTCGGGATGGAGGCGAAAACTCTGGGCGATGCTAAGAAAGTTCTGGAGCGCACGCGGGAGTTGCTGCCGGAAGTCCCGAGCGACAAGGTCTGGCTCCCCTACCTCGGCCCCACGCTCGACGCCGGCATAGCCACACTGCTTTCAACCGAAGTCATTACCGCGCTCAGGTATTTCCGCGGCGAAATGCCGGCGGAGGGCGACCAGGGATTCATCTCGGACACGATTCTCCGCTCGCTCGGCATTCAGTTGGTGGACGGTAGGATGCCCGGTTTCGCCGCCATCCTCGGCTCCGCCCCGTCAAATGAAATTGCGGTCAAAGTGGTCCGCGAACTGCAACAGCGCAACATCCTCGTGTTCCTCTGCGACAGCAACAACGGAACGACGATGCGCCAGCAGCTCGAGCAGGAGGGCGTCGAGCTTGGTTGGGACACCTACATCGTTCCGCTCGGACCGGACCTCGTTTCCGGCATTTACGCCCTGAACTGGGCGATGCGCGGAGCGCTCACGTTTGGCGGTCACAAGCGCGGCGAGTTCGGGAAATGCCTCGAGTATCAGCGCGACCGCGTGTTCGCGTTCGGACTCGTGTTCGGAGAAGTGACCGACCGGCGCTATGCGGTCGGCGCAGGCGCCATTAATATGGGATTCTGTGTCATCGCCGACACCGAAATTCCCGAAATCCGGCCCAGCGGGGTCACGCTGTTCGAAGCGCTCGTGCATGAAACCGATTACGAGAGAATCGTGCCCACCTGCATCCAGACCCGCGGCGTGAAGGTCAAAATCGAGAAGGTCCCGATTCCGGTGAGCTACGCCGCCGCGTTCGAGGGCGAACGAGTTCGCAAAGACCAGCTTGCCGTGGAGTTCGGCGGCAAGAAGTCGACCGCGTGCGAATGGCTGCGGATGAAACCGCTCGAGGAGGTTGAAGACGGCAAGATCACGGTGGTGGGTGACGACCTGGACACCGTCGCGGACGGCGGCGCCATGAACTTGGCCATCGTCGTCGATGTGGCGGGACGAAAGATGCAGCAGGACTTCGAGCCCATTCTCGAACGCCAGATTCACCACCTTATCAATGGCGCGATGGGCGTGATGCACGTCGGCCAGCGCGACATCGTGTGGATTCGCATCAGCAAGGACGCCAAGGAAAAAGGGTTCCGCGTGCGGCATCTTGGCGATATCGTTCACGTGAAGCTGCTGCAGAACTTCCCCGCGATCGCCGACAAGGTGCAGGTTACGATTTACACCAGGAAAGAAGACGTCGAGAAGACTCTGGCGGAAGCAAGGAAGAGCTACGCCGAACGTGACGCCCGCGTGGCCGGCATGACCGACGAGAGCGTCGACACGTTCTATTCGTGCACGCTCTGCCAGTCGTTTGCTCCGAACCACGTCTGCATCATCAGCCCGGAACGCCTCGGTCTATGCGGCGCGTACAACTGGCTCGACGGGAAGGCGGCCTTCGAAATCAACCCGACCGGACCGAACCAGCCTGTTGAAAAGGGCGAGGTTATCGATACGACAAAGGGCCAGTGGGCAAACGTCAACCAGTTCGTCTACCAGAAGTCCAATAAGAAGATCGAACGCTTCAACGCCTACTCGATGATGGAGGACCCGATGACCTCCTGCGGTTGTTTCGAGTGTATCGTGGCCGTCGTGCCCGAGGCAAACGGAGTGATGGTCGTCAACCGCGAGTATTCCGGGATGACCCCGAGCGGGATGCCGTTCTCTACGCTCGCCAGCACCACCGGCGGCGGATTGCAAACCCCCGGCTTCCTAGGGGTCGGTAAAATGTACCTTACCAGCAAAAAGTTCATCTCGGCCGACGGCGGTCTCGGTCGCATCGTGTGGATGCCGAAAGAGCTGAAGGAGACAATCCGGGAGGCTCTGGAAAAGCGTGCGGAGGAACTCGGGCTGGACGGTTTCTTCGACAAAATCGCCGACGAGACCGTTTGCGACAACGCGGTGGATTTGCTACCATATTTGGAGAAAGTCGGGCATCCGGCGCTCAGTATGCCGCCGATGTTCTAAGCTCAATCTGACAGGGTTCCCATTCATTTCATGGCAGTCTGCGACGGCCGCGCCCGAGGTCTGCCAAACATCAAAGGAGAGGTTGCATGGCACTAACAGGTCTGGATATCTACAAGCTATTACCGAAAACGAACTGTGGCGAATGCAAATCGCCGACCTGCCTCGCGTTCGCAATGCGAGTCGCCCAGAAGCAAGCCTCGATCGAAGAATGTCCCTACGTGACCGACGAGGCGAAGGCTCAGCTCGGCGCCGCATCCGCTCCGCCTATCCAGTTGGTGACCATTGGGACGGGCGATTTTAAAATCGACATCGGGAATGAAACCGTTCTGTTCCGGCACGAAGAAACGTTCCACCACCCGGCAGGCGTTGCGGTGACAGTTTCCGATACGCTATCGGAAGACGAAATCGCTGCCCGGGCCGACAAGATTGTCCACCTCATCTTCGAGCGTGTCGGCACCAGGATTGCCGTCGACATGGTGTGTGTGAACAACGATTCCGGCGACCCGGCAAAGTTTGCGGCGGCGGCAAAAGTCGTTTCCGAAAAATGCCCGATGGCAATCATATTGAACAGCGAAAACCCCGACGCTCTGAAGGCGGCCCTCGATGTGTGCGGCGAAAAGCGCCCGCTGCTTTACGGCGCCAACGCGAACAACTACGAGAAAGTCGCCGCTCTTGCCAAGGAGAAGAACTGTCCCGTCGGCGTAAAGGCCGATGGCCTCGAAGCGCTCGCCGACCTGACCCAGAAAGTCGCAGCCGCAGGCGTCAAGGAACTGGTTGTCGACTCCGGCGCAAGAAGCGCCCAAAAGACGTTGGAAGACCTTACGAAAGTCCGTCGGTATGCCTTGCGCAAGTCGTTCCGCCCGCTGGGGTATCCCATGATTGCCTTCGCGACCGACGGCGACCCCATGGTCACCGTGCTCAACGGCGCCACCTACATAGCGAAGTATGCGGGCATTGTCGTGACCGACGCCATCGAGCCGTGGCAGTTGATGCCTCTGCTCACGGTGCGGCAGAATATATACACCGACCCCAGGAAACCATTGCAGGTGGAACCCGGAATTCATGCGGTCGGCGACGCGACATCCTCTTCGCCGCTCCTTCTCACAACCAATTTCTCGCTCACGTATTACACCGTCGAGGGCGAGGTCGAAAGCTCGAAGGTTCCGACAAACATCCTGGTTGTGGATACCGAGGGCACTTCCGTGCTGACCGCCTGGGCGGCGGAGAAGTTCACGACGGAACAAATCGCCACAGCTATGAACAAGTATGAAATCGAGGCGGTGGCCCCCCACAAGAAAATCGTTATCCCGGGCCTGATCGCTGTCGAGAGCGGCAAGCTTCAGGATGAGACCGGATGGGAAGTCGTCGTCGGACCGAAAGAAGCATCCGGTATTCCATCATATCTGAAAGCGAACTGGGGCGGCTGAGTCCGTGGCCCAATACAAGATCACATTCTTGCCCGACGGGAAGGTGGCAATCGCCACTTCCGAAGACACGATCCTGGACGCCGCTCAACGCGCAGGAGTGTATGTGTATTCCCTGTGCGGCGGCGACATGATCTGCGGCAGATGTCGTCTTGTTTTGAAAGAGGGCGAGGTTTTCGAAGAACAGCACATGCTGCTGTCGCGCGAGGAAGTGCGCGACGGATACATCCTCGCATGCGCCAGCCATCCGCGCAGCGATGTGGTCGTCGAGATTCCGGTTGAATCGCGGATGGAAGGCAAGCAAATCGTTGTGGATGAGGACGCGCAACGATTCAGCGGCCTCGCCCGGGTCGATCTCGCGAAATACGAGTTCGAACACTCGCCCCTGGCTAAGAAAATCTATCTGGAAATTTCGCTCCCCTCGCTGGAGGACAATCTCTCGGACTTGAGCCGGCTGTTCCGCTCCATACGGGGGCATGTCGACGCGCCGATCATGCAGACCGGCCTGAAGAATATTCGCCGGCTGCCGCAGATATTGCGGCGCGGCGACTGGAAGGTCACGTGCACGCTTGGCCAGCGGGGCGGCACCGTCGAGGTCATTGAGATTGAGGAAGGCGATACATCCGACAGAAACTATGGCGTGGCCGTAGACGTCGGAACGACCACCGTGGTCGCGCACCTGATTGACCTTAATTCGTCGAAGATACTCGCGACCGATGCGACGTACAACTCGCAGATCACGTTCGGAGAAGATGTCATCAGCAGGCTTATTTACGCCAAGGAAGAAGTAGGGGGCCGCGAGCGGCTTCATGAGGCGATTGTGGGCAACATAAATATGCTCATCAATAACACCATCACCGCCGCGGACGTGGGCATCCAGGACGTCACGTGCGTGCTCTGCGCGGGCAACACCACGATGATGCATTTTTTGCTTGACCTCGATTCGTCGAACATCAGGCGGGAGCCGTACATCCCGGCGGCCACGCATATTGCGCCAGCTCGCGCGATCGAGGTCGGCATTCAGATCAATCCCAGAGGGCTTCTGTATTCGGTGCCGGGGGTCAGCAGTTATGTCGGCGGCGATATCGTCGCCGGCGTGCTCGCTTCGGAGATATATCATTCGCCGGAGCTCTCGATGCTTATCGATGTCGGCACGAACGGGGAAATCGTCATCGGAAACAGCGACTGGCTGGTGTGCTGCTCGGCTTCGGCAGGGCCGGCGTTCGAGGGCGGCGAGGTGAAGTTCGGCATGCGGGCCACGCACGGCGCGGTCGAGAAGGTGAAAATCCTCGAGGGCGGCGAAGTCGTCGAGACAGTGGTGATCGCGAACGAGAAACCTCGCGGAATCTGCGGGTCCGGCCTGATCGACCTGATTTCGGAACTGCGCCGGGAAGGGGTCGTCGACAGGACGGCAAAGTTCTCGGAGCCCGGCTACTGCAGCAGGTTGCGAACCTCGTCCGACGACGGCGTCGAGTTTGTGCTTGCTTACGCTGACCAGACCGCCATCGGCCGCGACATCGTTGTTAACCAGGCCGACATCAACAACCTGGTGCGGTCGAAGGCCGCCATATACGCCGGCGCTTCCGTCCTCATCAAGAGTATCGGTCTTTCGTTCAAGGACTTGCAGCGCGTGTTTATTGCCGGCGGCTTCGGCAACTACCTCGACCTTCAGGGCGCCGTCGCCATCGGGCTTCTGCCCGACATACCGCTGGAAAAAGTCAAGTTCATCGGCAACAGCTCTCTGAGCGGCGCCAAGCTCGCGATTCTCTCGCAGGAGGCCTTTGCCACGGTGGAGAGCATCGCGCAGAAAATGACGTACATCGATTTGAGCACCAACCTCCAGTTCATGGACGAATACAGTTCCGCCCTGTTTTTGCCACATACGGATGTAGAGTTGTTTCCATCGGTAAAATGAACATGGAATCCAAAGATTTTTGTGTTTCGAGTAATTGAGAAACGGAGGTCGACCTTATGGAAAATATCGCTGAAAAGTGGACTTCGAGGGTGAACACCGTCACCATCGGCGCTACCAAGGACCAAGGCGGGACGCGCGAGAAGACGGTCACCGTCGGCGGAAGCAACACGTTGCCCTACTTGAACTTCGAAGGGTCGTGGCCGAATCCGCCGGCTGTCGCGGTCGATATGTGGGATATCAAGCCGGAGGATTGGCCCAAACCGCTCGTCGATGCGTATGGCGACGTGTGGAACGACCCGGCCAAATGGGCGAAGCGCGCCGTCGAATACGGGGCCGAAATGATTTGCGTCACGCTGCGCGGAACGCATCCCGATTTCGGCAATCGCTCCGCCGACGAGGCCGCCGGGGTTGTGAAGGATGTGCTCAAAGCGGTCGGCGTGCCCCTTATAATCTGGGGATGCGGCGACTTCGATAAGGATAACGACGTGATGCCGAAAGTCAGCGAAGCGGCGAAGGGTGAGAACTGTCTGCTCGGGACCGCGGTCGAGAAGAACTACAAAACGCTCACTGCGTCCTGCCTCGCCGACGGCCACAAGATAATCGGGGAATCGCCTCTCGATATTAACATTGCGAAACAGGTGAATATCCTGATATCGGAAATGGGTTTCAAGCTCGAGGACATCGTGATTTTCCCGGCCACCGGCGCGCTCGGCTACGGAATGGAGTACAGCTACTCCATCATGGAACGCGGACGGACCGCCGGCCTCTCGGGAGACAGAATGCTGGCGCAGCCCGTCATTTGCACGGTGGGCGCGGAAAGCTGGCGCGTGAAAGAAGCAAAGGGTTCGGGCGAAGAGTTCGCCGCCTGGGGCGACCTGAGCAAAAGAGGCCCCCTGTGGGAGGCGACCTGCGCCGCAGCGCTGTTCCAGGCGGGGGCGGAAATCATGATCATGCGTCATCCCGACGCCCTCAAGAGTTTCAAGGCATTATTGAAAGAATTCACCGCCGCGTAGCCTTTTCGGGCAAATGGACAATGGCAGCCTCATCGTTCGAGACTGCGGAGAGTATGCAAGGAGGAGAGAATGTACGTAATCGGTGAGAGACTGAACGGCATGTTCATGGATGTCCGAAAAGGCATCCAGACCAAGGACAAGTCGATTATCCAGAAGGTGGCCCTCGACCAGGTGAAGGCAGGGGCGAACGCTCTCGACATCAATGTCGGCCCGGCATCCGATAAACCCCTTGAAACAATGGTCTGGCTTGTCGAGACGGTGCAGGAAGTGACCGATATTACGCTCAGCATTGACACCCCGAGATTCGAGGTCATGAAGGCCGCGCTCGAAGTCTGCAAGAACCCCGCTCTCATGAACTCCACGAAGGGCGAGGAAGAGAAACTCGACAAGTATTTCCCGCTGGCGAACGAGCACAACGCGTCGATCATCGGACTGTGCATCAACGAGCGGGGAATCCCGAAGGACGTTAACGGCCGAGTCGAAACAGCCGCGCTCATTGCGGCGAAGGCCATGGAGCACGGCATGGATATGGACCGGCTTTACATCGACCCGATCGTAATGCCGGCGAATGTCGCCCAGGAGCAGGCCCCCATCGTGCTGGAGGCTATCAAGCAGTTTACGATGTTGAGCAGCCCTCCGCCTCACATCGTGGTCGGACTGAGCAACCTGGGACAGGGAGCGAAAGAACGAGAACTCCTCACGCGAACCTGGCTGGTCATGGGCATCATGAACGGTTTGGACGCCGCCATCATGGACGCCGCCGACGAGGAGATGAAGGCCGCCTTCATCACGGCTGAGCTCCTGATGAACAAGGCCATTTACAGCGATTCGTACATCAAGGCATATCACGCAAGCCACGATCACGTTCAGAAATAAAGAAAACGCGACCACCAACGCGAAGATACCCGAGAATGCGTGGCGGGCCCCGACTCGCCACGCATCGATTTTTCTCGAAGAAAGCCCCGGCGCAACGATTCCGTCAAGCCCGGTGAGCGCGGGAAACGAAAATCGAGAGGTGCCCGTTCGGAAATGAGCAATATCGAAACCACCCTGACAATCGTGAAACCCGACGGCTTCAAAAAACGGCTCGTCGGCAAAGTCATCGCCCGATACGAGGAAGCGGGATTGAGCCTCGAGGCAATCCGGCGCCTTGTTATGACCCGCGAAAAGGCCGAAGGCTTCTATGCCGTTCATAAAGAGCGCCGATTCTTCGGCGAACTCATCGAGTTCATGACGTCCGGCCCCTCCGTCGTCATGGCGTGGAGCGGCGAGAACGCCATCGAAAAGGTTCGGGAAATCAACGGCGCCACCAACCCCAAGGATGCGGCGCCCGGCACAATCCGGGCTCTCTGGGGCGACAACATTCAGAATAACATCGTGCACGGCTCAGACGCTTCCGAAACCGCGAAGTTCGAGGTAGGCTATTTCTTCCCCGAGCTGTGAATCTTTCGTTTTTCGTCTGTCCGCAGACTCACTATTCTCCAAGCGAACAACTCGATTCCGGCTACGGGAATTTCTCGGTTCCGTGTTTCCGGAGTTGACCTTGCAGCGTGGGACAAATAGAAAAGCTCCCGGCGTCATTCCCTTTCCGCACTCCCGAGCAAATCCTGTCGCCAAATCCCTTCCGCGACTCACAGAGCGTGACGAACTGTGCAACTATTCGTGAAAACGCCCGGCCCTTGTCGCGATTTCTTGCGCCACGCCATTCGTAATCTTGATGATAGCAAGATGTTGTGAGGCGATACGTCCAGACACACATCTTTTGTCTCCTTGCCGCATGTTCTCTTTTATCTCCGCCGCTCGTTTGACAAATGCTCGCTTTTTTGTTAATTATTAATCACTGCTGTCCAAAATAATCTGAAAATGGGTCTTGGACAAGAAAAAAACCTGATCTTATCGAGCATTTTTGAGTCTTCGAAAAAGAGGTTCCTTTTAGCCTTTAGAATGCTGTCCAAGACACGCAAGACCTGATATCGGCGGTTATTTGATGGCTGAGAGGCCCCCAGTTGCGTAAAATGAGGGGTTTCGAACAGTCCATTGGCTTGGGCTGAATCTTTCAAGTGATTTAAACCTCAAAATGCTGTCCAGGACAAAACGTTATTTTGGACAAGAGTGATTATTAATACGAAATGGTTGAAATGGTTATCGCAGGCCGCATGGGGCGGGAATAATGGAATCCTCCAGCCACTTTTCACCGGACACCAAAGTAGCTCCGGACTCTTTCGAGCCGAAACTCTCGCGAATCGAATGCCTGGGCGGTGTGATCGTTTCCCCGGTCCGCACATTCAAATATCTCCGCCAGAATCCTCGGTTTTTCTACCCGGCGCTCATCGTGGTTCTCTGGATTCTGGCGAGTTTTGTGGTCAGATGGACGGTCATCATGAGCAGGTCATTCGTCCCCGCCATGGCGGAGGCCGGCGTCGAGTCGCCGCCCGCCTATGTTCCGGCCGTGGCCGCGATTTTTTTCGGCGGCTTCGGGTTGCTGGTCGGCATGGTTGCGGTGTCGATCGTATTTCTCGCAATGGTGTTCGCGCTTCATTTCTCGGCGCAGGCGCTCGGAGTGAACACAGTGTTCCTTCCTCTGACCTCTGGCCTGGCGTACGCCGAGTTCGTTCCGCGCCTCGCGCGCGCTATCGTTCGCGAACTCGTAATGGTTGCCAGCGGCGACATGAGCATGAGCGGGTCGGATTTGCCGACAGGAGTCCTGGGAGTGATGAACTCGTTGGACCTGCCGGTGTACGCGCGCCCTCTTTTCGCGCGGCTCGAGCTGTTTCACCTGTGGTCGTTTGCGCTTATTGTGATACTGCTTGAATCGATGTTCGAGATTCCCAGAAAAAAGGCGATTCTCGCAACCGCAATTTACTGGGCAATCTGCATAGGGACGCTCTCGATCCTGGCCGTCATGCGAAATGCGCTGGCGGAAACGGTGTTTCCGTTTTCCTGAGCAAAGGGAATTCGATGCCACAGAAATCATCAAAGGAGCGACTCGCCGGCGTTTTGCTGCTTGTGCTGTCCGGGGCCGCCATCCTGTCTGCCGCTGCCGGAACCGCGCTGAAAATGGGAAGAATCTTTCCTTCCGAGAGGGTGGCGCCTCTTGCGGCGGGCGCGGTCGCGCCGGCGTTTGAACTCAAAAATCTCAGTGGGGGAGTTGTCGCGCTCGAACAATTCAGCGGACGGCCGATAGTTCTGATGTTCTGGGGTTCGGGATGAAGGCCTTGCCTGCGGGAGTTTCCCGTGCTCGAGAAAGTGGCGCAGAAGTTTGCCGACAAAAGGCTCGTTGTCCTGACCATTAACGGAGATCGAGACCAGCGGAAGATGAAGAGTGTTCTCGATATGGTGAACACCTCGCTGCCGGTGCTCCGCGACAGAAGATCGGATGTGTTCGCTTCGTATCGAGCATACGCAATCCCCACGGTCTATCTTATTGACCGCCAGGGAAAGATATACAGCGTTTGGACCGGAACCGTTCCCGACCTCGAAAGACAACTCGCCGAGAGCGTCGAGTTTGTGGCGCATTCATCCAGCGGTCCAACAGTGGCTCGTATCGGAGTGTCCGAAACAGAGGAACCCGCCGTCCAATTTCCCTGACCGGCAATCAACCCGCCCCAACTTCGATATAGAACAACGTCTCGAACGAGTCACCCGCAACCAAACAAGGAGGGGGAGAAAGTCATCCGAGCGCGATTTACTTCCCGGTTCCCCCTGCAAAGCGTTCATGCATATTCAATTAAACGGGCGAAGCGGTTTCCTCGCCGAAAGCTCATGATTCAGAAAAGAAAACAAGAAAGGCCGCTCCTCCAACCGGAACGGCCGGGAAATTCAAGGGACGGAGAAACATTTAATCAGCTGCACTTCGAGAAACCGCAAACGCGGCAGACGATACAGCCTCCTTCTCGCTCGATCGGGGCTCCGCAATCCGGGCAGGCCTTTGCCAGTTTCCGGGTTTTCTCGACGCTCATCTCCATGTCGGCCTCGTCGCTCGCTTCATCGACCACTTGCTGCTGCGGCATTTTCGTGTATTTTTCGATTGCGCGCCCGATAGCGTCCGGACACGAGAGGCAGCGGATCTCGGCGATGCTTCGTTTGGCCGCGACGGTGGAAAGACACCGAATTCCCTTCAGTTGCTCAATGAGCGCATCGACGCTGATGCCGGACCTCAGCGCCAGCGACACGAGCCTGCTTGTCGCCTCCGATTGAGAAGGGCAACCGCCTGCCCTCCCCGTGCTCGTAAACACCTCGCAGATTCCGATTTCATCCGAGTTCACTGTCACATACAGGTTGCCGCACCCGATGAGAACCTTTTCGGTTGTGCCGTGAGTCACGGTCTGGCGCGGACGCGGAACGAACGCTCCTTGACCGGCTTGCGCGCCGCCTTTCTTCGTGATGCTCTTGGTCCACACCTGCTCGCTGCGGCTGCCGTCGCGAAAGATAGTAACCCCCTTGCAGCCAAGAGAATACGCAAGCCGATACACCTGTTCAACGTCTTCCTGGGTGGCGCTGTTGGGAAAATTGACGGTCTTGGAGACCGCATTATCGGTGTATTTCTGAAACGCCCCCTGCATTCGAACATGCCATTCGGGTTCGACGTCGTGCGCCGTCACGAATATTTCCTTGATGTCCGACGGCACTTCCGGAAGGTCCGCGATGCCCCCGGCATCGGCTATTTGCTTCATGAGCTGGGGTGAGAAAAACCCGCGTTCCTTCGCAAGCTCCCGGAAAATGGGATGGACCTCGATTAACTCGTCGTTATCGAGCACATGGCGGGTGAAAGCGATGGCGAAGATCGGCTCCACCCCGCTGGTGCACCCCGCAATGATGCTGATGGTCCCGGTGGGTGCGATTGTTGTCACCGTCGCATTGCGCAGCGGCCGGCCGGAGTTCGCATAGATGCTCTTGGAATAATTCGGAAACGACCCGCGAGCCTCTGCAATCCTCGAGGATTCGTCGTGCGATTTCTCCTGGATGAACGACATGACTTCTTCGGCTACCCGAACCGCCTGTTCCGAGTTGTATGGAATCCGCATGCGGATGAGCATGTCGGCGAAACCCATAACACCCAGGCCCACCTTCCGGTTGCCAAGCGTCATCTCCTTGATTTTCGGCAACGGATACTTGTTGATATCAACCACATTATCAAGAAAATGAACAGCCGTGCGCACCGTGCGCGCGAGACGCGGAAAGTCCACTTCGCAATGATCGTTGCGCTTCACCAGCATCTTTGCCAGGTTGATCGAACCCAGGTTGCACGATTCATACGGAAGCAGAGGCTGCTCGCCGCACGGATTCGTGCTCTCGATGTTTCCGATCATCGCCGTCGGATTCGCCTCGTTCGTTCTGTCAATGAAGACAATGCCGGGGTCCCCGTTCAGCCAGGCGTGTTCCACGATCATATCGAACACTTCCCGCGCCTTAAGCCGGTTGACCACCTTGTCCGTGCGCGGATTCACCAAATCGTATTCGCCGTCGGTCTCGAGCGCCCTCATGAATTTTTCCGTCAGTGCGACCGATATGTTGAAGTTGTTAAGCTGGCTCTCGCTTTCCTTGGCAACAATGAAATCAAGAATGTCGGGATGGTCGACGCGAAGGATTCCCATGTTGGCGCCGCGCCGGGTGCCGCCTTGCTTGATCGTCTCCGTCGCCATGTCGAACACCTTCATGAACGAAATCGGACCGCTGGAAATCCCCTTTGTCGAGAGAACGGTGTCGTTTTTCGGCCGGATTCGCGAGAAGGAAAAGCCGGTTCCCCCACCGCTCTTGTGAATGAGAGCCGTGTTCTTGACCGCTTCAAAAATGCTCTCCATCGAATCTTCAACCGGTAACACGAAACATGCGGAGAGCTGCCCCAGCTCGCGTCCGGCATTCATAAGCGTCGGCGAATTGGGCACAAACTCCTTGTTCGTCATCAAATAGTAAAATTCCTTGGCCGTTGATAGCACATCGACTGAGTTGTCATATATTTTGTCTGCCGAGGCGACGGTCCAGGCAACCCGCCAAAACATCTCTTCCGGCTTTTCCAGCGGCTTCCCATTGCAGTCTTTCTTTAAGTACCGTCTTTCCAGTACCTTACGCGCATTCACCGTAAATTCGATTTCAGCTTTCGGGGGCGGCGGAAAACCGGTTTTCCGAATCTTTTGCTTTCTCGTTTTTTTGCCCGTTTTCACTTCTGCCATCTTTAATCCCCCTTAAATAAGTATGTATGAGTCAAGAAATTCCCGAAAACCCCTGTTCCTCTCAAAAAAGACGATACGTCACCCCTTTTTCAGTAACGCTGCTGTTGAAATGATCGTTTGCAGGGCCGGAATTTATTCTACATTGCGTTGGACTCGAAAGTCAATCAAGGAGGTTTGAGGCCCAACCCCATCTCCACCGGCTCTGCCTCGCGTGGTTCCGGGCGGTTGAACCGGCTTGCAGGCATTGAAATAACCTCAACCGGCGCCCCGGCCAATCACTCCGGGTCTGCGAGAACGGCAGAACTCACTTCCTTTGCTTCTAAGTAGCCTATCCTGTGGCAATCTTTACTATACCATACTATATCTAGTATGTCAATAAGAAATTTTTGCCTGCATGGAGGAGTCAACACCCCAGAAAAAACCGCGGATTCTCTCCCTGCCCCGTGGGAAAGGATAAGCGAAAAGGCGCGCAACAGCGGTGATTCTCCGGAGTGTCTAAGCATACTTGACAGAGAAATATCGCTCTGGTACGATTGCGACGATTCACCATCTCCGAGACGACGCGAGAAGAAATGAGGCCAGAGTTTGCGGGAGGGCGGCATGCAATTTGAAGACATCCTTTACGAGAAGAAAGACGGGATTGGTCGAATAACTATCAACAGGCCGAAAGTCTTGAATTCGTTTCGCTCGAAAACGCTCGAAGAACTCACCGGGGCGTTCGATGATGCGAGCCATGACAATACGGTTGGTGTCGTTGTGCTCACAGGGGCGGGGGAGAAGGCGTTCTGCGCCGGCGGCGACATTTCCGAAATGGGCGAACTGAACCCTGTGGCCGGCAGGAAATTTTTGGGCAAGTGCCTCAAGCTTTCAACGGCCATCCGAAATTGCAGCAAGCCGGTCATTGCGATGGTTCGCGGTTACTGCCTCGGCGGCGGGCACGAAATCCACCTCATGTGCGACCTGACACTCGCGGCGGAGAGCGCCCAGTTCGGCCAGACGGGACCCACCGTGGGAAGCGTGCCGATATGGGGCGGCGCCCAAATGCTTCCGCGCGTGGTCGGTGAGAAGAAGGCGCGCGAGATAATTTTCCTTTGCAGACGATATTCCGCGCGCGAGGCGGAAGAAATGGGACTTATCAACAAAGCCGTTGCCGACGATAAGCTGGAAGAGGAGACGATGAAATGGTGCCGGCGAATTCTTGAGATGAGTCCCCAGTCGCTTCGGGCCTCGAAAGTGTCTTTGAACTTCGAGAGCGACCTGCTGAACGCCTCCTTTGTGCACGGCGCCGAGATGTTGAGCATCATTTACGGCACGGAGGAGATAAAAGAGGGCATGAATGCTTTTCTTGAAAAGCGCAAACCCGACTTCAACAAGTTCCGAAAATAGGAACTTTCTACTTATCGCTTTGTCTTTGCGCTCTTTTTCTTTTGCGCGCGGCGAAGCGAGCGCTTCGCCTTGGCGCGTTCGATTCTGCGTTCGGCCAGCCGGTCGGCGGCCACACACGTCGGAAGACTCTCTTCCTTCGCAATCTTGATTACCCGCGCCACCGCACTGTAAATGCGTGCGGCCTTGTGAAGTGCGCGCGACCTGTCATATCCTCGCATTTCCTGGGCAACATTGATAAGGCCGCCGGCGTTGATAACGTAATCGGGCGCATAGAGGATGCCGCGAGCCTCGAGCGTGCCGCAGTGTTTGTCTGATTTAAGCTGGTTGTTGGCGGAGCCGGCCACGATTTTGCATTTGAGTTTCCTGATGTTCTTGTCGTCCAAAATCCCGCCCAGTGCGCAGGGCGAAAAAATATCGCATTTGACGGAGTATATCTTTTCGGGGCTCACATACTCTGCGCCAAACTCGTCAACGAGTCGTTTCGCGTGTTTTTTGTAAATATCCGTAACAATGACGCGCGCCTTTTCCTTCTGCAGATATTTCGCAAGATGATACCCCACGTGTCCGGCGCCCTGGATGGCGACCCTCATGCCGTCGAGCTCGCCGGTCTTGAAGACCTCCTTCGTGCACGCCTTCATTCCATGCAACACGCCGTATGCGGTCACCGGCGAGGGGTCGCCGCTGCCGCCGCGCGCCGTCTCGATGCCGACAACATGGCGTGTCTCTTTTCTGATGACCGCCATATCCTCGGTGGACGTGCCGACATCTTCGGCCACGATATATCGGCCGCGGAGTGTTTGAAGATATCGGCCGAACGCCCGAAGGAGCGGCTCGCTCTTGTGCGTTTTCGGATTCCCGATTATTACGCTCTTTCCTCCGCCGAGGCTGAGGCCGGCGACCGATGCCTTGTACGTCATTCCTCGCGCAAGCCGAAGCGCATCGTCGATGGCTGCGCGCTCGGAGGTGAAGTGCCAGAACCTGCACCCCCCAAGAGCGGGTCCGAGCGAGGTGTCATGTATCGCCACGATTGCCCGAAGCCCGGTGTGTCGATCCTGAAAAAACACCAATTCTTCGTAATCGTATTCCTCCATTCGGTGGAAAATGATCATCCAATCCTCCCGCTCGGTTTGTTCTACTCTTCTTCAAACAGCTGTCCGACAATTATGAATGATAGCGAAAACGAAGCGCAGGGGCTGTACCCAATTACGGAATCTCCCCGTCCTTCAGCGTAGGGGACTGTCCCGGATTTACGGGCACGAAGTGCCGTAGAATCGGGACTGTCCCCGGAGCGACCCGCTTTCCTTCGCTGAGCGGCACGAAGTCCCGCGCCTCGCGGAATAGCTTCGAGACTGTCCCCGAAGCGACCATCAGCAAATTATCGGACACACTCGCTGTATCCGATTACGGAATCCCCCCATTCCTTCGTTGAGCGCAGCGAAATCCCGCGGACTCGCGGGACCATTCCCCGGCTCGACCGGGGAATCCCAGTCATTTCTTCGCTGAGCGGCGCCAAAATCCCGCGCCTCGCGGGATACCTTCGGGATTGTCCCCGAACAAGCTGCCATTATGAACTCAGCCTTTGAGCCCGGCGTCGGCGAGCACGCGCGCAACCAGTTCCTTATGCTCGTCTTTCAGCGGCGGCAGCGGGTCTTTTACCAGGGGAGTGATCGGATGCCCCAGTTGCCGGAGCGTCTCCTTCATGATCGCGTGCGGCGCGCCCACAGCCGTCATGAGGGGCAGAAATTTGAACAGATACGACATGATTTCGCCCGCTTTCGCCTGGTCGCCGCTCTTTATCGCGTTATAAAATTCGACGCACTGAGCCGGCGCGTGGTTCGGCAACACGCCGATGGCGCCGACTCCCCCGCGCTCCATCACCGGCATCAGGTTCAGAACGGTTCCGGACAGCACGGAGAACTTTTTTCCTTTCATAAGCTCCGCCAACTCGCCGATTTCATCGACATCCGGAATCGTTTCTTTCACTCCCGCAACATGTTCGATTTCCGCCAGCTCCGCGATCTGGGCGGGGGTGAGCTTCAGACCGGTCGCATCAGGGAAATTGTAATAGACAATTGGCAGGCCCGCTTCCCCGGAAATTCGCTGATAGTGCCTCTTCACGTCTTCAAAATCCAGTTGATAGTAGATCGGCAAGGCGATCATTGCGGCATCGGCGCCCACGTCCCTCGCGTGCTTGGTGAGCGCAATGGTCTGGTCGGTTCCCATGTAGCCCGTTCCCGCAATGACGGCAACCCTCCCTTTCGCCTGGTCGACAACGACGTCGATGAGCTGTCTTTTCTCCTCGTCCGACAGATACGGATACTCTCCGTTGCTCCCGAGAACCACGAGCCCGTGGACACCCGCATCGACGAAATGGTCGACCATGTGTCGCATCGCTCGTTCATCCACGCCCTCTTCCTCAAGTGCCGACATCATAACCACAAAGATTCCCTCGAGCGCCTTCATTGTGTTGACCTCCTCAGCTCTCTCTCCGGTGACAGTTGCTCGGTTTTCCTATGATACCAGATACCTCCGTTCGGCGCGCATTCTCCGCCGCGCGCCCTCCTTGAGCGAGTTCCACGGCTCATGGGGAAGGTTTGTTCGCCTGGGGTTATCGGGGGGCGCCATATCACATGGTGTCCCCCGATAACCCGCATCAAAAATCGTGAGACACAGTCGCTGTGCCCAATCCCGGAATCCCCCCATCCCTTCGCTTCGCTGACCGGTCGCAAGACAGACTCGTTACCCGTCAAAACACCCGTTCCGTGACGCTGCGATGAATCGAATGCCGAATTCGTCTATGCCCAGCACCGCCTCGGCCGCGGCGATGACCGACATCAGCGGGGCGTCGCACGGGTCGAGAATCGCCGTGTCTGCGCCCGCCGCCATCGCCATCGCCAGGAACGTCGTGTCGAGCATGGGACGATGCGGCATGTGGAAGGATATATTTCTCACTCCGCAAAGCACATGAACACCGGGCAAGCGGGAGCGGAGCATCGATATTGCGGCAAGGCTCTCGGCCCCTGCGTTGGCCGTCGTGCTTATCGGTTGAATGATAGGGTCAATATAAATATCGTCTTCCTGCACTCCCGCTTTCTCGAGAGCGCCGACCAATCGAAGCGCGAGTTCACATTTGTGTTCCGCCGTGGCAGGAACCTGCAAGCCGTCCACCGGAATCGCGATGACCTTGCAGGAATGTTCGAGAACAACGGGCAGCACCGCCTTCATTCTCTCGGGCTCCAGTGTTATCGAATTGATTATCGGCGCGCCCCGATGCTCTTCGGCCCCGGCCGCGAGCGCCGCTGCGTCCGGGCTGTCGAGGGACAGGGGAACATTCACAACGGCCTGGACGGTGCGAACGAGCCATGACAGAATTTCCTTTTCCTCGCCAAGAAATGTTCCCGCGTTCACATCAATGCAGTCGGCGCCGGCTTCCGCCTGAATACGCGCCTCCTGCCGGATGTATGCCTCGTCCCTGGTCTCGATTGCCCGCGCGATGAGTTTGCGGGAAGAGTTGATGCGTTCGCCTATAATCGTGAACGCCGGGGATATCACAAAAATCCTTTCACTTCTATTTTTCGGGGTCGTCGGTCGCCTGCGGCATCGGAAAAAAGATAGTCCGCCGGAATGCAGAAACGAATCGGGGCAGACAATGGGTGTCTGCCCCTGGCGAGTATCCGGATATGCGCCCGGAAAATGAAAAAGCCGTTTTTACAGGCCGGCCAGTTGTTTCGCCTTATCCACTGCGGAGGCTGCATCGGGGGCGTATCCGTCGGCTCCAATCTCATCCGCATACCGCTGGGTGACCGGCGCTCCTCCAATAAGCACCTTCACTTTGCCTGCCAGCCCCGCATCTTGCAGACCGTCGATTGTGGCCTTCATCGACGGCATCGTTGTGGTCAAAAGCGCCGACATGCCGATTAGTTTCACATCCTCATCTTTGCAGGCCTCAATGAACTTCTCCGGCGTGACGTCGATGCCGAGGTCGATGACCTTGAAGCCGTTGCCGCGCATCATCATGCTGACAAGATTCTTTCCTATGTCGTGCAAATCCCCCCGCACGGTGCCCATGGCAATGGTGGCGACGGGTTTCACACCGGCCTTCACGAGTTGGGGTTCGAGAACCTTCATGCCGGCCTGCATCGCGCGCGCCGCGATAAGAACCTCGGGAACATATATCTCGTTGTTCTTGAAGCGCTCTCCCACTTCATGCATCCCGGAAATCAGGCCGTCATCGAGGATTTCCTTGGGTCCGACCCCCGCATCGAGCATTTGTTTCGTCATCTTTTCAACGCCGGGAGCGTCACCCTTCATTAAGGCTGCTGCGAGTTCTTTCAAATCGGCCATGTGCTCCTCCCTTCGCCATGGTTAGACCATGCTTCCATCCTGCGCTCGTACATGGTCCGCGGCCACAACGGTTGAAACTGGTCAATCCCTGTGTGCTGCCAAAACCGGAAATACTGTGGTAAACACTCTCCATTTGAGGGGGCAGGTCGATGATTGGCGAGAAAAGGAAAAGTCCCCTCGCCGCTCATTGACAGGGCCAATATATATCACAGCGAGGGGAGCGGAGTCAAGCAAGTTGGGGCAGTTGAATAAGGATTTTTTCCTCGCCCGAGTCCGTGACCGTCGACGATATTTTCAGGTCGAGTTCGCTGTCTCTTATTCCCACCACCAGCGTCCCGTTCCTTTTGGTCTCGTCCATGCCGGCCATCTCCTCGATTTCGTCAACCAGGGCCGAAACGACTTCCTCCTTCGGAGCCGGCGCCTCATAGAACTTGTCGCCGGCCATCCTGCAGACCGCCGCATCCGGCGCCTTCTTGACAATCGAGATGTCCTTCGTCTTCTCGTCGATTGAATAAAGCAACAACAGGGCCAAGTACCGGAGCGCCTCGTCGGGGACCTCCTCGCGCATCGCGCCGGTCAGTTTCGGCTCCGAAAACGTCTCCAGTTCTTTTTTGTGGTCGGTATCGAGAAAACAGTCGATGAACTCCTGGAGTTTCACGTGCGGACTTCTCGTCCTTTCAATATCGCTCATGTCGGCTCCTCCCATTTTCCGAAATTCGAACCGCGGCAACAAACTTCCCCGAAGTCTACCTAAAATAATAGTGTCAGGAATTCCTGCGTTCCGCTATGAGAAGGGGTTTAATCTAAGATTCGAAAAAATTGCGCTGCGGGAGCCGGTTCCGCAGCCATCCCCGAGGGGCTTTTCAACGCAAGGCGAAAAGGCAGAAAGAGGAACCGGCGCCGCCGTTTCCTCAAGGACACAAAAGACCTCTTCGCGAAGGAAACTGCTATGTCTACTATGGCTACTTGGCGGGAGAGCTTTCAATGGGCGCCACCCGCTCATTTCTCGACGGTCAAAGTCAAAACAATTAGTATTGCCTCCCCGAAATAAATTAGCGGGCCGTGTCAATGTGTAGACGCGACCCCTTTGTTTTCGTGCAAATGCAGCGGATCAATATCGCCGGCGCCATGCTGGGAAGGCGATTCAACCAGAGATAGAGCCCGTCTCACCGGGTCTCAAACCAGTTCCACGTTGGACACACAATGGATACGGTCACGAAAAGAGGCCGGCCCCTAAAATAGACCGGCCTCTATTTGTCGAAGGACCTATTTACTTATGATCTTGATCTCGATTCTCCTGTTCTTGGCTCTTCCTTCGGGCGTATCGTTTGAGGCAACGGGCTTTGACTCGCCAAGACCCTTGCTGGAAAGCCGTCCGGAATCGATCCCCTTTGAGATGAAGTAGCTCATCACAGCTTCGGCTCTCTCCTCAGAAAGCTTCTGATTGTACGCTTCCGAACCGGCGCTGTCAGTATGGCCCTGAATCTGTACTTTGACCGATGGATTCTTCTTAAGTACCGCAATATTCTCATCAAGCAATCCATAGTACTGAGGCTTGATGTCCGCCTTATCGTAGTCGAAGTTTATTCCCTCTATGACCCAACATCCAACCGAATTGACAGGCGCTCCCTTCAGCGTGTCGGGACACTTGTCCTGATAATCCGGCACGCCATCGCCATCGCTGTCAAGCGGACAACCCGCTTTGTCGACCTTCACGCCCTTCGGCGTGTCGGGACACTTGTCGAGGTAGTCGGGCACGCCGTCGCCATCACTGTCAAGCGGACAACCACTCGCGTCAACCTTAACGCGCCTCGGTGTGTCGGGACACTTGTCGAGGTAGTCGGCCACGCCGTCGCCGTCACTGTCAAGCGGGCATCCCGCTCTGTCGACCTTCACCCCCTTTGGGGTATTGGGACATTTGTCGAGGGTATCCGGCACGCCGTCCCCATCGCTGTCAAGCGGTGGCTCCCTCTTCTCCTCACCTGCATAGAACAGAACACCCCTGTTGCCCACTCCTTCAAAGGACCCAGCTTGCGGGCCAATCTTCGAGGGCATCCACCAGTGCCCTCCGGCATGCCGGCCCTTCCCTTCCCAGGCGCCCTCCGGCGGATATTCCGGCCACGGGTTTTCCTTGGCCACTTTCCCCGTGGCGCAGCCGAATTGAAACATGAGTAACGCGATTCCCAATCCCAATACAAGCCTCTTCAACATACCCCACCTTCCTTTTTCCCGCAGATTCCGCCAGCTTATGCCCCTGTCACATTCATCACGGTCCAATCGATGGTTCCGAAAACCGCGTTTTCCGCGCGGGCCATACACCGAGCATTCTCGCGGCGCAGACTAAATCCGATATCATTTCTTTACGAATTCCGACTTGTTCAATCCCGTTTTGTCCCGTACATGAAGTGAATCACCAGCGACCCAACTCCTGTCACGCATGCGCCTCCTTCCGGAGTAGAACGATCCCCCTTCGATTCCGACAAACGCTTTTTGTGAGCTTTCGGTTCCAACTTTTTCGGAGGCGCTCACACTTTCCATATCGGGCCGAATACATGCAAAAAAGTCCCGGGCCGGTGTCTCTTTTGTCAAGAAAGAGCCGGGCCGAATCGCCCCGAATTCCGATCAAGCCATTGCACGGAAAGGGTCGTTTTGCCGTGGTAGACACGGACAGAGATGAACGTAGCGCCTTTGCCCAACCCCTCAAGCCAAGCGGCATAGAAGCGGGGGCGCTGAACCCATTTGCTATGAACCCTTGGCCGGGTCAACGTGGCGCGTACAAGAGAAAATTTGATGGTGTAGCCTCCATTACATTTCATTTGCCGGTGAAAAGCATAACATAAATCAAAACTGTCTGCTAACCAGCCCGCAAATGGCGGATAAAGGTTTGGCTGGGAATGCCTATTATTCTCGACTCTGCAGAGCGTAGCGGGTCAAGTCCTAATTTTCCTGTAAAAGAATAGAAGGGCCATAGGCATATCCTCAAGCTGCGTTTTGTTTCGTTCTTGCTTTCTTCTTTTCCTCCCCATGGGGACGACGCGGACCTCCCAGCCAAATGTCTTTAGGACTTCGGCTTGGGTCGTCGTCGGCGTTTCGATCATCGTTTCCGGTTCGCTTTTGCCAGCGTATCACAACCAAACGTGGATTTGGGGTCACCCATCAACTTGAGCCTTTCCTGTATTTCTTCCTGTGTGGTATTTCCTTGAACAGGTGTCGTGGTTGAGTGAGCGATTGGGTTTATTTTGGCCGTCGTTTTCGGGCTCGTGGCTCACGTCGATTCGGTCTGTGTGGGACGAGGTCTTTAGTCATGTAATGAAGCATCATCTCGAAGAGAGGAAGCAAAAATGGGCGTAGCTGCGGAGGTTGCGGTTCGCCGACACGACATCGCCCCGCCTGAACGACTTCCAGAGGCTGCGAAACGACTCTGACTGGTCCGCATTCGTTGCGGAGGAGAGCGGGCGCATTCGCGGAGAGCGCCTGCAGGCGCTCTCCTGTGCCCTCGCCACTCGGATGGAACGGCTTGAAATGCTCTTTAGGTTGTGGTAGCATTGGTGGCATTAAGGAGCATGCATTTGCAGAAGGATAAGACCGCAATAACAAAAGTATTTGCGGCGAGCATTGGTTCGGGCGCCTCAACCTTCCTCTCTCTTTACGCCGCCGAAATTATCTTCACCTTTTGGCTGGGAAAGAAAATACGGACCGAGAGGATTCTTGCCTTCCTGTCGGCCTACGTAGCGGTCGGCGTGCTCCTCGGAGGCTGCGTCGCTGCACTCTTCGCGGTTGTGGCAAGGCCGGGAAGGAAGCGTTCGCCCGACGTCGGCGCGTTGCTTTACGCGCTCAACAGTTCGATTTTTGCATTCGGCCTGGCAGCGCTGGCCCTGAACACGAGTTTTCTGCCACGGCAATCAGTTTTTTCCGCAGGCAGCCTGCTTGCCTCGCTCACCGCTCTTCTCTTCTCCGCTGTCTTGTTTTCAATCCTCTATCGAACGGCTCGGCCGCGAGGGACGTCAATCCCGCTTTGGCAGACGGTAAGCGCGTGCAGCTTTGCAGGATTTCTCTTCGGCCTCATGCATACCCCTGTCTCTCGCATGATCGGACGAAACGGGACCGCAATATCCTGGGCGATCCTCCTGGCCCTGGGTTTCATGGCGGCCGCTGTCGCAGCCATGCTGGTGGAATCGCGCCTGATAAATGGCTTGGCCAAGCGAGGCGGGGGTGAGAGCGGCTTTAAGAAGGTGTTTCTCGTTAAGGCATCCGGCATCGCCACCGTAATGATAGTTCTTTTCGTTACCTCGCGGTATCGTCCGCTCATCAGCGACGGGAAAAAGGTGCGGCAGCCTGTTCACTCAAGGCAGAGGCCGAATATCATATTCATGGTGATGGATACGGTGCGCCAGGACCGGCTTTCCCTTTACGGGTGCGAGCGAGAGACAAGCCCGAACCTTTCGAAACTGGCCGAGGAAGCATGGGTATTCGATGGCTACTCCACCATCTCGTGGACGCTTCCCTCGCACGCCTCGATGGTGACCGGCAGGTATCCGACCGAAACCGGCGCGGGACTGAGTGGAAGCCTTTACATCGATGAGCGCAACGAGACGCTGGCGGAGGTGTTGCGAGACCACGGCTATTCGACTGCCGCTGTTATCGCGAATTGGGGGGTATTGAGCGAGCTCTCGGGGTTTCAGCAAGGGTTCGATTATTATTTTGCGAAGCCACGCGAAACGGACTTGCCCTTCCGTATTCTGGCGGCAAGCTTGCTGGAAAAGGTGATGCTCGACTCGCGGGTGAACACGATCATGTTCTATGAGCGGGCCGAGCGCGTCAACGCCGAAGCTCTGCGATGGATTCGCGAACGCAGTGAGGAGCCGTTCTTTCTCTTTATCAACTACATGGACGCGCACGATCCGTATGTCCCCCCTGCGCCGTATGACCGCCGCTGGTATAACAAGACGCGGCCGTCCAACCTCGGCGGGGGCGTGTGGCTGGGCGACCTGATGGCGAAAATACAGAACAATGAGGATATCGACACGGAAATCGAGTACCTGCTCAGCCAGTATGACGGCGAAATCGCTTACCTGGATTCGCAGATCGGCGCCTTCCTCGATCAGTTGAGGAAGATGAATCTATTTGAAGATTCGCTGATCATTGTGACGTCAGACCACGGCGAGTTCTTCGCGGAGCACGGGCTTCTCCATCATCCCCCGGTCGTGTACCAACAAGCGCTGAAGGTGCCGCTTCTGATCAAACCACCAGCCGGCCGGAAGGCAGAAAAGAGGCAGATGTTGTTCTCGCTGATTCAACTGTTTCCGCTGATATTGCGCTATGCCGGGATTCCCGACCATTCGGAGTTGCGGGAGCCTTCCCCGACGGTTTTCAGCGAGGGACATTCGATTGGCGACGCCGCTTTCATGGAGCGGTTCGGCACCGCCATGTATTCCGTCGTGCAATACAACTACAAGCTGATTTATTCGTCAAACGGGACGTACGAATTTTATGATCTCTCTTCCGATCCCTTGGAAGAGCGGAACCTGTGGGGCGAGCCGTTGGAACCGGATGCCAGGCAGTTGGGAGAGGATATGAGGGAACTGCTTGCTCTGCAGATCGACACCATCAACGCCGGGCGTATGACAGTGTCGGGCCTGGACTCGGAATCGCAAGAACAAATCCGGGACAATTTGAAAGCATTGGGTTACATCCAATAAGGACTTGCATATATTTTGGAGGATTTTCGAGGGAAAAAATAGAGGGGTCACCCATTCAAGGCCCCCTGTCAAGTAGACATACCAATTTCCTTCGCAAAAATGTCTTTTGCGTATTTGAAAGCGTCGGCCACGCATTCGGTTTGGTTCTTACTCCCGTTGAAAATACAATCCGCGTTCATCGGCCTGCCTGTGCGTTGCACGCAGACAGGTGTCAATCCGTGGTTAGACTGATGTTCAGAATCCGGCTAATCAGCGAAATCTGCCGATAGAAATCTTGCTGCTTTGCTTGGAACCCGAATTAGGCGACTTGGGCGAATTACACAAATTCTTGGATTCCCGACTTTAGACCTTGGACTTTGGACCTTGAACTCGGATCATCCTTCCCCGTGTCGCCCGGTGTCCCCCGTGGTTGCCCGGCTCGTCAAGCCTCAGGTTTCGGGTTTAAGGTTTCAGGTTTCAAAGAATCTTGTCGTTCTCTGCGCCCTGAGTTTATCCTGAGCTTGGCGAACGGGGCGCCTCTGCGGTTGGGAATCTTCGTCCTTCTGCTCTTACCCCGTGCCGCCCCGCGCTCCCCGTGGTTTACACTCTCGTCGTTCCTCTACTAATCTTTATTAATCCGTGATAATCCGTGCAAATCCGTGGTTGAGAAAAGCCGTTGCGCCTTTCTGGTGAAATTCCCTTCTCCGTGTTTCTCCGCGCCCTCCGTGGTTCACGCATCATTTCATTCGCGTTCATCAGTGTGAACCTGTCCTGAGCATCGTCGAAGGATCCGCGGTTCCAAAATCTTTATGTCCTGTTCGTGTAATTCGTGTAATTCGTGGTCAAACCCAGTCCTTCGTATTGAGCTTCCCCTGAGCCTGTCGCACGGGTGTTCCAAGTTCTTTATTTCCCCTTTGTCATCCCTGCGCAGGCGGAAATCCAGGAGAAGGCTTCTTGAACCGCCAAGGCGCAAAGAGCGCAAAGGAAGGCAGAAAGAAATTTTGCAACCGCGGAGACGCGGAGAGCGGCGGGGGAAGAAGTTCGTCCACAGCGACAAGAAGATTTTTTCGGGGCCGCACATGGAGACGGATGAAAGGCTGACTCTATCGGTTGATTCGGCTGATGTGTAGCCGCCAGGATTTAAGCTCACAGTGAGGCTGCTCTGCGGTCGAGTTCACTTGTTCTTCTTTTGCCAAAGATATCGAGGTCAACAACGTCTGCATCGGAGCTTTTTTGAAGCAATATCTTCTCGCTCCGTGGGGCGGTCGTTGTCAAATGCGTGACCCCTTTGTTTCGATAGCACCCCCGCAAGCGAGTGCCTCAAAACCTTTCGAAAAGCGTTGACTTTTTCACCCTCAGGTGATAGGTTGTAGCAATAAGGAGGGGGCGCGTTGGCGGGACAGTTCTGCTCAGGTTCAAGATTGGACTCTTATACGAATTCCTGACAGACAACTATTGATAGGTTCCTTTTTTTAAAAAATATTAGCTGAGGACAGCATGAATGTTCTCCTGACATTCACCGGTTTCCAGGACCCATACGCGAAGGGGCTCGTCGGTCAGGAAGAGCAGGCCGACCCGAGACCCCCGACCGCAACGACATCCCTGATCTGCTCCGACAATGGAAAAAATATAAAGACTCGAAATTCAAGAATGTTCCCGGAGTGGAAGCAGGAACTCTGCTCCCGGCCGGTAGCGATGAAACCCGCTGCTGGTGGGCGACCATCAAGGCGGTTGCCGGGAACGAGTACAATCTCGCCGCCGGGCGCTACAAGCCGCAGATTGCCGAAAAGGCGCCGGACGAAGACCCGGCCCAACTCATCCGGGAGACGCTTGAAATCGAACGCGAAATCGAGCGCGGTCTGGAAAAACTGCTCAAGGAAATTGAGGCGACGGAATGAAGAAGAAATCTCAGGTTCCCATAGAGCGGTATGCCGCCTTATTGGAAGAGATCAAGGGACGTATCCGTCAGGCTCAGGTCAAGGCGACGCTCTCCGTCAATACGGAACTCCTTCGCCTTTACTGGGACATCGGCCGGCTCATCGATGAGCGTCAGCGACGCGAAGGGTGGGGAGCGGCGGTCATTCCGCGGATAGCGCGTGCCTTGCATAACGAACTGCCCGAACTGAAGGGCTTCTCCGAGCGAAACATCGGCCGGATGATCGCTTTTTACCGGGAATATCTTGACCCTTCCGCAATTTTGCCGCAGCCTGCGGCAAAAATGGAGCCTTCCGAAAAAGCGCCGCAACCTGCGGCAAATTTGCAAAACAGTCCGTTTTGGCTGATTCCTTGGTTCCACCACGTCGTCCTGATGGAAAAGGTCAAAGACCTTTCCGCCCGCCTCTGGTACATGGAGCAGACACTGGTCAACGGATGGAGCCGAAACGTTCTCAATCTGATGATCCAGAGCCGCGCCCACGAGCGCCAGGGAAAGGCCGTCACCAATTTCGACCACAGGCTGCCGCCACCGCAATCCGACCTCGCCAAGCAGACATTGAAAGACCCCTATATTTTCGATTTTCTGACCTTGGAAAAACCTTTCCACGAACGGGAACTGGAAACCAATTTGGTCCGACATCTGGAAAAGTTTCTCCTCGAGCTCGGCGCCGGCTTTGCTTTTGTGGGCAGGCAGGTGCATGTGGAGGTCGGCAACGAAGATTTTTACATTGACCTCCTGTTCTATCATTTGAAGCTCCGCTGTTTTGTGGTCATCGAACTGAAAACCGGTCCGTTCAAGGCCGATTATGCAGGCAAGATGAACTTCTATCTCAATGTGGTCGATGACCGGTTCAAACATCCGTCTGACCAGCCCGGTATCGGACTCATCCTGTGCCAGGAGAAAAACAGGATTCTGGCCGAGTACGCCCTGCGCGGTATGACCAAGGCGATCGGAGTGTCGGAGTATCAGCTCACGCGCGCCCTGCCCAGGAAACTCCAATCGAGCCTGCCAACTGTAGAGGAGATCGAAGAGGAGTTGTCGAAGGTGGAAATAAAACCACGAAACAGGCGAGAGGAAAAGAAGAAGTGAGTATGCTTTTTGATTGGTTCTCGCATTTCGTGGTCTCAAGAAAAGCAGCCAGCCGCAAACTCCGGAAAGCAACGTCATCCCTGATCTGTTCAGCGGATGGAAGGCCTATAACGAATCGAAGTTCGCAAACCCACCGGGTGTCGAAGCCGGAACCCTTTTGCAGCCCGGAAGCGAAGAGCCGCGCTGCTGGTGGGCGAGCATCAAATCCGTCGCCGAAAACGATTACAACCTTGCTGCCTGCCGCCACAAGCCGCAGCTCGCCGAAAAAGCGCCGGATGACGACCCCGCGCAGCTTATCCGGGAAACTCTGGCATCCAGAGCGGACCCGCAAGTGAGTCGGCGAAATCCCGTGGCTCGCGAGCAGTGGTTTTATTTTATCTACAGTGGAACAATATCGTCACGCTTGACAAGGCTGGATCAAGCTTCTTGTATGGATTTAGATAAGGGGGCAGTGTTGGCTTTTGAAGGTGTAGAATCTATTCTATCCCTTATGGTAATGGGGGGCTAAATGAATCCACCGAAAGTCTTCATTTCCTATTCACATGATTCACATGAGCACAAGAAATGGGTGCTCAGGCTGGCCACAGACCTCCGAGAAAATGGAGCTGATGCGATGCTGGATCAATGGGACCTCGCTCCTGGTCAGGACGTGTCATCTTTTGTCAGCGGTCGCTTTAAAACCCACCACCTAGCGTCGAATCAAACCCCGCCATTTTGAGACGAAATAGTGTATATCTTCTTTGCACGTTTTGCAAAGGAGGTATGCATGGCAAACGGGCTCAAGATGGCAAAAATCCACGCAATCATAGGCTTACTGGAGCAGGATTGGTCGTATCGGCGCATAGCGCGGGAGCTTGGAGTAGACCACGCGCCTCGCGTG
>CAYVQZ010000019.1:0-73175 GCA_964453435.1 uncultured bacterium | reverse complement strand
TCACGAAGGAATTCAACGCCATATTTTGTGATTTGAAAGGAGCAACCTCGAAGCCATCCTGAAGAAAGACACGACACAGGCCGGCGACAATAATGCTCTTTCCGACGTCCGAACCTGTTCCTTGAACCATCAATGTTCGTGCCGGAGGTGACAAACGCCTTTCCCTTCTAAGTCGTTCCCTTTGAGTTCGCTAACTATCAGAGGAAATTATATTTCCGCAGACCCCAGTCGTCAACCGTTTTGCTTTCTCAAATACAAGTCTCAGGTGATTTAAATTGAGCCACACCCCTGCTTTCCGGCGGTAGGAAAAATTTTCCAAATAAACCTTGACAATACCTTTTCGTCTATGATAACATCATATAGTATAATGACTTGGTTCATGCACTATACGTTGTGTGCAGAAGAGAACTTTTTTCCGATTTCCGCAACAGAGTCATTGAGTGTCTTTCGTTTCGTGGGGCCTTAGCCATATGGTCGAAGAGCCTATCGAAAAATCTTCCACTGAAGAGTTCGGGTTTCTGCGCCACGAAAATCCTGATGACTCTGCGGGTGGCCCGCAACAGCCCAGGGTCGTTCCTATCAAGTCTTCGATTTTCGGACGTGTCTTTGTTTCCGGCACCTTACTGCTTTCGCCATTCATTCAATGGTTCTTCGCCGGCAAGGGGCGCACAGCAATATTTACCGGTGTTTCCGCTTCGCTCATTGTTGCCATCGGGTTTTGGCTTTTTGACGCCCGCCGCGACGAGTGGACGCTCAAACAGAGATATCAATACGCCACGAATTCATATGAACGGCGCCTCCTTTTTGCGCGCGATCTTGTTGCCGGGAACGAATATGCCGAAGCTGAGCCAATATTGCGGAAACTTATCGAGAAACAGGGCGGGACAAGCCCGCATGCGGATGCGCTTCTGTTGTTTGCGGAATGCGTGGAACACTCGGTTTCCGACAAGGAAGCGCGCAAGATATATGAAAGATTCATTAGTGAATATCCCACTGACTCGCGCGTTCCTTCCGTGCATGTCCGCATTGGGGGCGGCCTGGCCCGGAACGGGCTGTTCGACGAATCAAATCAGATGTATGAGAAGGCTCTGCGGATGGTCGACGACCCCGCAAGGAAGGCCGACATCGGGTTTTTTATTGCAAATAATCTTTTCAATGAAGGAAATTTGAAGGGTGCCGTTCGGGCTTCTGAGGAGATACTGCAGAAACATCCGGATACGGTTGCCGCTCGCGATTCCGCGTTGCTCCTTGCACGAGCACTCAAGGAATCCGAAAGGTTCGAGGAAGCCGAGCGCGTTTTGAGGGATGTCGCTGAAGCCTCACAGAGCAAGCCTCATTCGGCGGCGGCTCTTCATATGCTTGCTCAAAACGCCCTGGCGAGCGATTCATACGAGGAAGCCATAACTTATTGCAACCAGTGGCTTGAAGTGTCTCCGCTGTCGAAACATCAAGTCGATGTACTGTTGATTCTCGGAAACGCCCACCTGAAAGCGGGGCGGCCGGATAAGGCGTTAAAAGTGGCGTCCGATATTGCAACCTTTTTCCCTGACTCGGGAAGTCTTGCGCAGGCGCAGATTCTCAGGGGCAAGAGTCTTGAAGCCAAGGGAAAGGCGGACGAAGCTGAAACCTCGTATCTGGAGGCCGCGGGTTATGCCGCACGCGAGCCTGCTCCTCAACGTCAACTTGCTCAATTGTATGTGAGTCAGGGAAAATTGTCGGAAGCCGTCAAAAGAATGAAATTTGCAACCGAACTTGCTCCGGACGAGGATAGTTTCCTCATGGAGCTTGCAAAATTGTACCGGCTCAATGGCGAAAACGTAAGCGCGGAGAAGGTGCTGCTCGAATTCACCCGGGAACGGCAATTGAGCCCCTTTATCGGTGAAGCGTTTCTGTTGCTGGCCGATGTTCAGACAGAGGATGGCCGGCTTCATGACGCATACGAGACCGTTGGCCGTCTCTTAGGCGTGGGAACAACAACCGTGAAAAGCCATGTCATCTATGAAAAACAGGGGGACATCCTTGCGCGCGCTGGTATGTTCGATGACGCCGTGGAGTCCTTTCGTCTTTCACTGGAATCTGGCGCAAGTCCGGTTGCTGTAAGGGTTAAGATAGCGGAAGCGTTTCTCGCGGATAATAAGCCTCGTCGATGCCTGGATGAACTGGATTCGGTCACCAAACCCGATATTTCCCTCGAGGAGAGTTTCGCCGTCAAGGAATTGAAAGCGCGCGCCTTCCTCGCCCTCGGCATGCCGGCGGAATCGCGCCGACTGATTAACGAGGCTATCATGATGAGGACGGGTCAGGAAAAATTTTCCACATTGGCACTGTTAATGCAGGCCAATTTAGCTTTGGAAGACGGTCTGGCCGCATCCAAGGTCTTTCACGTGACTTTGAAGCTCATCGAAGACCTCGAGGAGGAGGCGCCTCCCGAGGCGCGCCGCATCGTCCTGCAATGGGCTCGATATTTGTATGAGCGGTTGAGGTACGATGAGGCTGCCGAGGCCTACTCTCGAGTGCTCGCGCCACAATTCCCACATGCCGAGATAGCTTGGGCCACGTTTCAGGAGGGAAATTGCTATTACCATATGAATGACCACCAGCGCGCGCGGGAGATATATGCCAGATTGCGCAGCGATTACTATGATTCCGAGTGGGTAAGAATCGCGGAGCAACGAACCGCTCTTATGGAACTTGCAACCGGAACCTGAGGCTTGTCAGGAGCAGAATGGTGAAACTTTCCGAAAAGATCGATGAATTCTACAATAATCTGAACGCCCAAGCGGAACTGTACCGGGCGCTCCTTGGTCTCGCAAAAAGACAGGTCGAGGAGATCGCCGGCCAAAATATCGACCGGTTCCTCATTCTTCTCGAAGAGAAGAAGAAGGTTGTCAGAGAGATAGAAGAAATAGAGTTGGCTACAATTCCGCTTCGACAGCATTGGGAAAATCATAAAGCCGACTTGAACGAAGAAACTCGTGCCAAGTTGCGGACCGTGGTGGACGAGATTCGGGAAATCCTGGAAGAACTCCTGGAACTTGAGTCGGAAAGCCAGCAGAAGCTCGGCGATTCAAAAGACCAAGTGGAAGAAGGACTCCGCCAGGTCAGCATCGGCTCGAAAGCCATGCAAACTTATCGCGGACACATTCATTGTGATCCCCGATTTATGGACGAAACAGGATGAACGTGCAACCTGTCGAAAGTCTGGCCGAGGTGCTCAGCGCATTCAACGAGAGCACCGTCAAGCTGCAGCAGGCATACGATGCGCTGCAAGCAAAGTTCGGCACGCTGAACCGGGAACTGGAAAACACGAATCGGGAACTGAAACGCAAGGTTACCGAAATCAGCGAGATCAAAGAGTATCTGAACAGCATTCTTCAGAGTGTCACCAATGGGGTCATTGCCCAGGATTTGCAGGGCCGAATAACGGCTTTCAACAAGTCCGCCGAGCGAATCACCGGCTTGGATGGCGATGAGGTCATCGGTCGTCGTTTCAACGACGTGTTTGAGACGAAGTTCGGCATTGACACGAACCGGCCTGCCGTTGACACGGCGGAAGGAGCCCGCTACAGGGCGTGCGAAATGAAGGTGAGGGGACGCAATTCTTTTCCGGTCAGAGAAAGCGCGTCTCTGACGCGCGATGCCGAAGGACGCGTGACCGGCGCCGTAAAAGTTTTCGAGGACCTTTCAGAATTGCGTGAGCTCGAAGAACAGGCGAGGCGGCAGGACAGACTTGCCGCTTTGGGTCAAATGGCCGCGACAGTCGCTCATGAAATCCGCAATCCCCTGGGCGGAATCGAGGGATTCGCATCGTTGCTTGCGCGCGATTTCGATTCCGGAGACCCTCGAATGAAACTGGTCACTAAAATCCAGGAGGGAGCACGCAGCCTCAATTCGGTCGTGACTGAATTACTCATGTTTACTCGTCCCGTGAAACTGGACCTTCAACGCATTGAGCCCGCCGCGTTGGTCAACAGCGCGCTGGCCTTCGTCGCCGACGACATCAGAAAATCGGGAATCAAACTGCAAAAGCGGCTTGGTATGCGGGGGTTGGCGGTCTGGGGCGACGGGGAGCAGTTGCGGCGAGCGTTTCTCAACGTCATTATTAACGCCGTTCAGGCAATGCCGCAGGGCGGAAAGCTCAGTGTCACCAGCCGCAGGCGCTCCATGCCACCCGCCGCAAAGAAGATGCTTGGGAACCACCAGAACGGGACCTGGGTGGAAATCGCGGTGAAGGATACGGGACCCGGCATTGCGGAGAATGAAATGCCGCTCATCTTTAATCCGTTTTACACGAGGAAGGAAAAAGGAACCGGCTTGGGACTTGCCATCGCTTCGAAGATTGTCGAAGCCCATCGGGGACAGATAACGGTCTCCAATGCTCCCCAGGGCGGAGCGGTCTTCGTTCTGTCTCTTCCGGTGGACAACTGATTTCGGCCAAATTGACGGAGGCTCTGCGAATGGCCCGAGCACAGATTCTGGTAGTAGATGATGAACCGATTATGCGAGATTTTCTGGAAGAAACACTCGTGCGCGCCGGATATGGAGTTGTGACGATGCCCGAGGGAAAGTCCGGGCTGGACGAAATCCGAAGCAGCGCCTATGACCTGATAATTAGCGACCTGAAGATGCCGGGAGTCGACGGTCTGGAACTGCTCGGAGAAACGAGGAAGATTCAGCCGGACGCAGCCATCGTTATTATGACCGCCTATGCGACGGTCGAAACCGCTGTTCAGGCGCTCAAAGCGGGCGCGTCTGACTACATTATGAAGCCGTTTACTCCCGACGAGATTGAGCATGTTATCAGAAAATCCCTCAATGAGCGGAGACTTGAAAACGAAATTCGGTACTTGCGCTCCCAAATCGAGGAGGATTTCAATTACCAAGAGACGGTGGGCTCAAGTCCCGTGATGGTTGCAATATACGACCAAATAAAAAGGATCTCGCAAAGCAGAGCGTCGGTCCTGATTCGCGGAGAGAGCGGCACCGGCAAGGAGCTCATCGCGCGGGCAATACACTATGGAAGCCCCAGGCGGGACAAGCCGTTCATCAAAATCAATTGTGCGGCGCTCACGCCGACATTGCTTGAAAGCGAACTTTTCGGACACGAAAAAGGCTCATTCACCCATGCCATAAACAAAAAGATCGGACGATTCGAGCTGGCCGATGAAGGAACCCTGTTGCTGGACGAAATAGGGGAAATGGATACCAACCTCCAGAGTAAACTGTTGCGCGTCTTGCAGGAAAAGGAATTTGAACGGGTCGGCGGGACCAAATCCATCAAAGTAGATACCCGAATTATTAGTACCACAAATCGCGATTTGGAGAAAGCCATCGAGGACGGCCGCTTTCGGGAAGACCTCTACTTCAGGCTCAACGTCATACCCATAAAGATTCCGCCCCTCCGGGAACGAAAGGAGGACATACCCGCGCTCGTGCAGCATTTCCTGAAAAAGTACAACCTGGAAAACAACAAGCGGGTGGAAAACATCCATCATGATGCAATGAAACTGCTCATGAGCCATAGTTGGCCCGGCAATGTCAGGGAACTTGAAAATTGCATTGAGCGCGCGATCGTGCTCTGTCCCGATGGCACGATTACAGCCGAATATTTCGCGTTTCCCCTGCAAAAGCCAAGAATCCCCGCGGGGAATGGTCTCTATTTGCCGGAAAACGCGACTATCGGGGAGGCCGAACGAATGTTGATTCTCCATACGCTCAAGAAGTGCGACAATAACAAAACCAAGGCGGCAGAGATACTCGACGTCAGCGTCAGGACACTTCGCAATAAGCTGAAAGAATATCGGGAAGGCGGACTTCTCGAAAACGCATAAAGCTCAGTGTGCGGTAAGTGAAGGCGACAAAACGAAATAATCATACCCTTGAATCCGCTCCGCGAACGCTCATGTTGCTGAAAAATGAGCGAAGCGGAACTGCGAATCTGTCCCACGGTTGCCCAGCGAAGGGAACTTTTCCCGAAGCGGGTGTGAGCGAACTGCGTGATAAACTTCATCTTGTGCGAAGGCAGCCGATGGTAAGATTTTCCGGCGCTTGGCAGATTTTACCTTCAACAACCATTTTTGTCGAAACCATGAAAAGCTTTAAGTTATTTGATGACAATATGTTCTGTTGTGATATCACAATGCTGAACAATGGCATGAATGTTGCGCTGTCTACGAATGTCGGAGAAATCCAAAAGGCCGCTTTGACACTCGAAGTGTGGAAAAAAACAGCCACAAAAAGTCATGAATGAATCTGCGAGATTCGACACGTTGCTCGTACTCCAGAAGGCGTTGCCCGTTCTGGAAGCTACACACCGTGTCTTGGCAAACAATGTTGCGAACGCGAATACGCCGGGCTTTACTCCAACGCGCGTTTCCTTTGAGGATAGTTTGCGGCGGGCGCTGGGTGAAAACGGCTTCCAGGTGTCATTACAGTTGACACATTCGAAACACATGGCGCTCGAAACGATGCGTCCCGAACTCGTGCCGCAGGTCGATTCGTTTGAGCCGGGACGCAATGACCAGAGCGAATTCAATGTGGACCGCGAAATGGTGGAGCTTTCGAGGAATTCGGGCCGGTTCGAAGTCCTTTCCGCAATCCTGACAAAGAAATATCAGCAAATGCGAGAAGTTTTGAGGATTCCGTAGTACGGAGGCGCAGATCATGAAAGCCCTTTCAACGCTGGATGTTAGCGCGAGCGGACTCTACGCCGAACGAGTCCGAATGGATGTCATCGCCAATAATCTCGCAAATGCGAACTCGACACGGACACCGGAAGGCGGACCGTTCCGTCGCCAGCTCGTTTTGCTTGCCGGACAAAGCGTTGCAGACCCCAACCGGCCGAGCGATTTGGGCGTTTCCGTCCGTGCTGTGGTCGACGATCCCACACCCTTTCCTCTCGTCTATGACCCCGGACATCCGGATGCGAATCCCGACGGCTATGTGGCGTATCCCAATGTCAATGTGGTTGAGGAAATGGTCGACATGATTACTGCTCTCAGGGCCTATGAGGCGAACGTCACGGCAATCGACGCAAGCAAAAACCTGGTTCGTCGGTCACTCGATATCATCAGGGAATGACAATGATGCCCGATGCACAATTTTTCGCTGAGACAGCCGGAGGCCCGAAGCATGGTTGACGAAATCATAATCGGGGGGATCCGAGGTCCGGAACTTCCGCGGCTTCCAGAATCGAAGGCCGCGCCTTCGAAAGACGCGTCGGGACCGTCGTTCAAGGACTATCTGGCAAACTCGATCGAGGAGATTCAGCGGCTTCAGAGTGCCGCCGATGAAACGATCAACAAGTTGGCCTTCGGCGAAGTTACCAATGTCAGCGAAGCAATGATTGCAATTGAAAAAGCCAACCAGGCTTTTCTCACGCTGCTCCAGGTTCGAAATAAGATTATTTCGGCATACGAACAGATTCAAAGGACACAGATTTAGCGGTTTTCCGAGCCTGGCGGCTCGGGAAGAATTGATGCGTGCACGGCGGCGGTGAACCTGACCGCTGTATTTGATATCCCGAATGCCTCTGCAGCGGCCGCACGCCTTCGGGATACAAAAACCATAGTGTCTGCAAAATAAGGCGCCAAGGCAGACATGGATTTTCTCCGACAAATCTACGAGCAGTTTGTCAACATTTGGAAGACCCTCACGATCCAACAGCGGGTCTTTGTTGGGATCGGATTTGCCGTCGTCTTTTTGGGGCTTCTCTCGCTTGCGCTCTGGCAGGTAACCCCCGAATACAGCGTCCTTTTCGGAAATCTCCAACAGCGCGACGCCGCGCAAATAGTCCAAAAACTGAAAGACGCAGGCGTGCCCTACAAGCTGTCCGAAGACGGCGCCACCATCATGATTCCGTCCGACCACGTGGCCGAGACACGCCTTGCCCTCGCCCAAGAGAGCCTCCCCAGCGGCGGGGGAGTCGGCTACGAAATTTTCGACCGTACCCGCCTCGGTATCACGAATTTCGAACAACGAGTGAACCTCAAACGCGCAATCGAGGGCGAGCTCGCCAGAACGATCAACCAGCTTGCCGAAGTGCAATGGTCGCGTGTCCAGATAGTCATGCCGGAAGAGCGCCTCTTCACTGAACAGCAAAAGGAGCCCACCGCCTCCGTGTTCCTCAGTGTTCTGGCCGGCCGCTCCCTCGACCGGCGACAAATACGAGGCATTCAGCATCTGGTTGCCAGCAGCGTCGAGGGATTGCAACCCGACAACGTTACGATTTTGGACCAGTACGCCAATCCTTTGGCGATGCCGACGGGGTCCGTTATGGCAAGCGCCGAACTCAGCTCGTCCCAATTCGAACTGCGGTCCCGCGTGGAAAGACACTTCCATGACAAACTGCGGGCAATGTTCGACCGCATCCTGGGACCGGGCAACTCCGTCGTCAGTGTTTCCGTTGACCTTGATTTTGACAGCATTGAACGAACAGAAGAAACATTCGACCCCGACAGCGCCGTGGTGCGTAGCGAACACCGGCAAAAAGAATCGACCACTTCGCCGGCGTCAAAGGCAGAGGGGGTGGCAGGGGTCAGCGCGAATCTGCCAACCATTGCCCCCCTTGCTCCCGCCGCGTTCAATGCCCGGCAACACCAGGCGTCGTCGTCAACCACCAATTTTGAAATAAGCCGAACGGTGGAGCACATAATCAAGTCGCCCTCGAATATTCGCGGCATCTCGGTCGCGGTCGCCGTGGACGGAACATACGCCGAAACCACCACGCCGGATGACGCAACGAGAAGAGAATATGTTCCCCGAACCGAGGAGGAACTCGAGAAATATCGGCGGATGGTTCTTGCCGCCGTGGGGAATCCGGCAGCGAAAAATGTGGAAGTAATCAACGTGCCGCTCGACACCTCCCTATCCGAGAGGCAGCGCGATGCCGCCATTGCCGCACAGGAAGCCGAGCAACGCGACCTGTACATAGCGTTGGGAAAGGCCATGCTCGCAATCATTGTCCTCCTTATTCTGTTTTTCCTGGTCAGATACATCCTCAGACATGCCGTGGGCGCGATGCCGCCCACCAGGCCGACTGAGGAAAAAGGCGCACGCATCGATATGGTGGCAAAAGAGGAAGACGTCGCGGGGGACGTCAGGGAAATGGTTGAAAGAAGGCCCGAGGACGTGGCCTCGCTCATTAAGGTTTGGCTGAAAGAGGAGAAATAGCGGCTTCCGCAGAGATACCGTATGGTTGATTCATCCGAACTTTCGGGCAAGCAAAAAGCGGCAATCCTTATGGTCTCATTGGGAAGCGAAGTGTCGTCTGAGATTATGAAGCATCTGGAACCCGAACTTCTGGAAGAGTTGACATTCGAAATTGCGAGCCTCGGCAGCATACCTCCGGAATTGAAACGACAAGTGCTGGATGAATTCTATCGAATGGCGCAGGCGAAGGACTTTATTTCCTTCGGCGGCGTGGACTATGCGCGCGAAACCCTCAACAAGGCACTCGGAAATGAAAAGGCCGCTGATATACTCTCCAAACTTGAGAGCGCCATTAAGGAGACTCCGTTCGAATTCGTGAGGAAGGCGGACCCGGGCCAAATCCTCAACTTCATTCAGGACGAACATCCGCAGACGATCGCCCTGGTGTTGGCGCACCTTACGCCCAGCGTGGCGGCTATGGTGCTCGCCTCGCTTCCGGAGGAATTGCAGACCGACGTGATATACCGCATTTCGAATATGGAACAAACTTCGCCCGAAATTATTCGTGACGTCGAAATGGTGCTTGAGCGGAAACTGGCGTCGGTGATACGGCCGGAGATGACCAAGGTCGGCGGTGTCAAAAACGTCGCCGAGCTTTTGAACCGTGTAGACCGGACCACCGAGAAAAACGTGCTTTCGAAACTCGCCGAGCGGGACTCCGAACTCGCGAACGAGGTCAGAAGCCTTATGTTTGTTTTCGACGACATCGTCATGGTCACCGATACCGGCATACAGAGAACGTTGAAAGAAATCGATAACAGGGACCTCTCTCTTGCTCTGAAAGCGGCAAATGAAGAAGTAAAAAACAAGATTTTCAGCAACATGTCGAACCGGGCCGCCGAGATGATTAAGGAAGATATCGAGTACATGGGACCGGTGCGCCTGCGCGACGTCGAGGGCGCCCAGATGCGCATCGTCGAAGTTATACGACGTCTGGAAGACGCCGGTGAAATCGTAATAATCGGCCGCGGAGACGAGGATCAGCTCGTTGTCTAAGATTATCAAACCCGAAGATACGGAACTGTTCGGTTCGGCAAAAAAATTTGTAAAAAAGCCCTTTGCTCTTTCGATTCCCGAGAAAAGGAAAGAGGGCAACCCTGTTGATTCCAAACAACGGGCAACTAATCCTCAGACGGAACAAACAAAGGAAGAAACCGACCCGGCGGATTTCATCGAGGATGCGAAGAGAAAAGCGCGGAAGATATTGAGTGAAGCGGAGGCACGGGCAGCGCAGATCAGGAAGCGGGAATGCGAGCAAGGCCGCTTGGACGGGCTGGGGCTGGCGAAGAAGGAAATCGAGAAGGAGATCGAGACCTCGAAGCGGGTGCTCGAGTCGCTCGTTGCTGAATTGAAAGCCCGGGAATCCGAACTGATGCAAATGCTTTCTCCCAGGCTCGCGGCGCTTGCCACCGAGTTGGCGGGAAAAATTATTCACCGGGAAATCGAAAAGGATTCATCCATCGTCATCGCTCAGGCGCAAGAGGCCATCAATAAAATCCTTGAGCGCGAAAAACTGATTATCAGGGTCAATCCCTCCGATCAGGAAGTGATGAAAAAGCACAAGGCCGCGCTCAAAAGTATGTTTGACGGGATCGACAAAATCGAAGTTATCAGCGACCCGAAAATCGAGATTGGCGGATGCGTCGTCGAGACACCCCTCGTCAGGGTGGACGCTCAACCGAGTTCGCAAATCGAGACGGCCCGCAAAACCCTACACGGAGAAATAGAGAAGAAATGAATTTGTTGCCGGAAATCGAGCAGTGGCGGTCTCGTATCGGGGAGGTCGACCTGATCCGTACGTGCGGCAAAGTCACACGCGTAACCGGACTGATTGTGGAATCGACCAGCCCCGGCCTCTCACTCGGTCAGGTATGCACGATCCATCCCGGAAATGGAAGAAAACCAGCGTTTGCCGAAGTGGTCGGATTTCGGGACAGCAAAGCGCTGCTCATTCCGCTTGGCGACATTCGCGGCGTTGCTCCCGGAAGCGTGGTGGAAGCGTGTGACAGGCCATTGACCATGCGCGTGGGGCCCGAAATGCTCGGCCGCGTAATCGACGGCATCGCCCAGCCGATTGACGGCAAAGGACCGCTGACCCCGGCGGATGAATATCCCATCATGGGCGAACCGATAAACCCGATGAACCGTCGCCGCATCACGGAGCCGCTCCCTTTTGGCATACGGGCTATAGATGCCTGCCTTACCTGCGGAAAAGGCCAGAGACTCGGCATATTTTCCGGCAGCGGGGTGGGGAAAAGCGTTTTGCTCGGAATGATTGCTCGCAACACCGAGGCCGAAATAAACGTGATTGGTCTCATAGGAGAACGCGGGAGAGAAGTAAAGGATTTCCTGCAAAAAGACCTCGGTGAAGAAGGTCTCAAACGCTCCGTTGTGGTGGCCGTGACCTCCGACCAGCCCGCTTTGCTCAGGCTGCACGGCGCTTTCATGGCTACCGCGATCGCCGAGTACTTTCGGGATTTGGGACACGATGTGCTGTTGATGATGGACTCGCTGACTCGCTTCGCCATGTCGCAGCGAGAAATCGGACTGGCCGTCGGTGAACCGCCCACCACCAAGGGCTATCCGCCTTCGGTTTTTATGCTTCTCCCCAAGTTGCTTGAAAGGGCGGGAACCTCGCCCTCCGGCAGTATTACGGGAATATATACGATCTTTGTGGAAGCTGATGACTTCAACGAGCCGGTTTCCGATGCCGCCCGCTCCACCCTCGACGGCCACATCATGCTCTCACGCAAGCTGGCGGCGCAGAGTCACTACCCGGCCATCGACTTACTCGACAGCGTAAGTCGTCTCATGGTGGATGTCGTCCCGGAGCAACAAGTTCATCTCAGCCATGTCGCGCGGGACATGCTGGCCACATACCGCGAGGCCCAAGACCTTATCAACATCGGCGCTTATGTCAAGGGCAGCAACCCAAAAATCGACTACGCGCAGTCAAAGGTGAACCAACTCAACGCGTTCCTGCAGCAAGACATAAAGGAAAAGGCGCATTTCGACGAAAGCGTGAAAGCGCTTGAAAAAATATTTAAGGACAGACCGGAAAAACAGTCAAATCCCGGTCAATAGAAATCCACCACGATGAAAGCATACAAATTTCGCTTCGAGAGCGTGCTGAAAAGCAAGAAAATTGTTGTCGACGACCTCGCATCGAAGACGGCCCGAGCCCAAAGAATCCTGTTTTTGGAAGAGAAGAAGCTGGAGGATATGCGCGAACGCGAGACCCTGTGCATGCGCGAACTCGTTCTTCAGCAGACCGCAAAAAGAATAAATACAGGAGAGGTACAGCGTTGCCATCACTATCTGCAACAGCTCAGAAAAACAATTGCAGGTCAGGAAAACTTGGTAAGCGAAATCGCGAGCCGTGTGGAAAAACTCCGATTGATGCTGACTGAGGCCGAAAAGGAACGCAAAATTCTCCAAAAACTCGACGAACGAGAACGCGAAGAGTTCTTCCGCGGCCTTGCTCGGAAGGAGCAGGCCCTTCTCGATGAAATCGGAGTGAATAAATTTGTTCAGAGGGCCACTCATGGCCGTTCCCATGCGCCACCGCCGCGGTGAGAGCGGAGGAACGCGGCTCGGGTTCATTCACTGCCGGAAGGTTGACGGGAATTGAAACAGTTGGTCTTTCTTTTGCTCTTGGTGGCGGTCTTTGTGGGGGTTTCCGCCTATATGTTACACAGGCGGGAGCTCCTCACGCGGGAAACGCTGTTTCTGTTCATCAAAAAAGATGTTGCTGAAAAAGCCGAGAAAGCGCCGCCGACCGATCCGATAATGATGAGCGCCTCATTACAAAAAAAGCACCGCGAACTCGGAGAGGAGAGCAGGAAACTGCAAGAACTCTCCGAAAGAATACGGCTGCAACAAAAGGAACTCGAAGCCGACAGGAAGGCACTAGAAAACCGGCTAAAAGCGCTGCAAACCAAGGCCGCGGAAGAGATGGAGGTTGCTTCCGGGGGGGACGAAGCGACAAAACTTGTCAAAATGTACGAAGGCATGCCGCCCGACGAGGCTGCGGCCATACTCGAAAAACTTCCTGATTCCGCGGTGGCCCAAATCTTGCTCCAAATGAGAAGAAGACAAGCGGCCCAGATTATGGCATCCATGAACCCCGTAAAGGCCGCCGACGTGAGTCAGATGATATTCCCCGAAATTGATGTATCGGAGAACTAGAGGATACGTGAATCTCCGAGGAAAGGAGGTGATGGAATGGAAAATTTGAACGGGCTCTCAATGAGCGGAGCTCGGGCAAGCCCGGATAAGGCGATTGCGCTTTTGGATGCCGTCAAAGCCAACAGCCCTCCCGGCGCTGACAGGCACGCATTCGCACGGGTGTTCAGACACGCTTTCCAAGAGAGGAAGGAGCACGATTCTCAGGCGCTCCCGGTTCGGCGTGCGGGTCATGAAAACACCGACTCAACATCGAATGTGCCGGGTTTTCTCGTTCACGGAGAGGGAAGCAGATCTGTATTGCGCAAATATTCGGAGCGGTTCAGCGGTAAAGAAGCCGCAGCTTTCCCCGAGCTTGTCACGCAGATACCTCAGCAACGGTATTCCCTGTCCGAGCGTATATACGAATCCTCGGGTTTTTTCGCGCGATTCGATACGCCCGACTCGATGGAACGAGTGACGCAAGGCCTGATTGAGAGGGTCGTTGAAAGGATGTCCGCCGATAATGGGAAATTTTCGACGGCGCTTCCTTGGGCGGAGAGTTTACCTTTCGAGGACATCTTCGTCCCGCAAGACGTTCGGGGAAACAAATTCGGTGTGGAACCGAAACCGAACAATCTTGAAACGGCGTTCGTATTTCAGAAAGGCGAAGGACTGACGGAGCATTGGGCGCAGAGAGCGGTTCAATTGGGCGAAATCACCCAACAAACACTTTTGCAATTGGAACTCGCGAAAACGGCGACTGAGAGCGTCGCCTCAGGCGGGCAAACTGTTGCGTTCCAGCCTGCGAACGACCTTATCCCGGTCCCTGCGATACCCGATGCGACTAATGGTCAGAATGATTCAGCGTCTGCGATGCTCTCGGCCGGTTCGAAGGCATTCCTCGAAAACGGCCTCTGGAGATGGAGCAACCCTGACAAACCGGCTGACTCCCCAAACTCAAGCCTGCCCGATGCTTTGTTCGCAGGTGTCTTGGAACGGGTCTCACTCGATCAACCGCCGGAGATAACTTTTGCCACCAGGGCGGGGCAGGCCGGTGAGCAAGTGTTCGACCAGGTGGTTCAGGGTGTTCGCCTCGCCTGTCGAGCCGAAACGGGTGAGTTGCAGGTTAGCCTGAAGCCCGAGTTTCTCGGAAGAATGATGATACGCGTGATATCCGTTGAGGAGCACATTCGCATCGAGATACGGGTGGAGAACGAAATCGTGCGACAGGTGATGCAGGATAATCTTGCCGACCTTCAGCAGCGACTGGCGGAAAAGGGCCTGGCATTCACCCAACTCAGTCTCCTCGCCGAGGACATGGGGTATGCCGCTCACGGAGAGCCGGAATGGGTGACAACGCCGCCCTTGACAACATTGGGACATGGACCGGAAACAGAACAGCCCGAGGACATTTCTGTGCCGGCTCTTCAAACCAACTTGATTGATTACTTTGTCTAGAAAGGAAGGTGTCAGAAAGATATGTCCATTACTCCAACCGTTGACCCGCTGGCAATAGGCGCGGTACAAACCGGAAGCAACACGGCTCCCGTAACAGGCTTTGGTTCCGAACTCGATGAGGAAGACTTTCTCATGCTGCTGATTACCGAGCTTGCGAACCAGGACCCGCTGGACCCGCTTTCCGACCGAGAATTCATTGCGCAAATGGCCCAGCTTAACACGTTGAGCCAAACCATTGAGTTGAATGAAAACATCCAGGCATTGCAGATGCTTGAGGCTTCATCGCTCGTTGGCAAGCAGGCGGAAGCCATTGGGCCGAATGGCGAGCAGGTCGAAGGGACCATCACCGAAGTCTGGTTCATCGACTCCGAACCGTGGCTTGTCATCGATGACGACGTGGTCGTTAGTCTCGATTATATTGTGCGCGTTTACTAGGGTTACAACATGGTAGCTAAGGTCAACATAGGGCACGGACAACCGATACGGCAGGCGCAGCCGCAACAGCCGGCGGTCGGCAAAGAGAACCATCAGCGGGAATCCTTCGAGACAGTTATCAGGAAGGAAATGGAGAAGCTCGAGGGTGTGCGATTCTCGGCTCACGCCCTCCAGCGCTTGAGCGCCCGCAATATCCAACTGAGCGATGACGACAGGACGAAAATCATTGAAGCGATAGACCGAGCGACGGCCAAAGGCGCACAAGATTCGCTTGTGCTGGTGCGCGGAACCGCGCTCGTGGTAAGCGTCAAGAATCGGACTGTGGTCACCGTGCTCGACCGCGATGAAACGCGCGGCAATGTGTTCACGAATATTGACAGCGCCATTGTTATGGATGGTGACTCAGAATGAATTCCAATCGAGGGCAGGGTCGAACCCTCGGCAAGCTGGACCCCACAAGGAAAGCTTGATGCCGCTGACCGATAGAGGCGGCATACGGAATAACAAGCAGGAGCAAACATGGGACTCAGCACCGCATTATTCAACGGAGTGAGCGGTCTCAGCACTATCTCCCAGGCTCTCAATGTCATTGGCAACAACCTGGCCAATGTCAATACCATCGGCTTTAAGGCGAGCCGGATGCTGTTTCAGACCGTGTTCAGTCAAACCCTCGTAGGAGCGACGGCTCCGACCGGCAACACGTTCGGGACCAACCCGATTCAGGTAGGTCTCGGGTCGACCGTCGCAACAATTGACAGGAACTTCTCGCAGGGAAGCTTGAATGCCACCGGGAGTCTCTCCGACATGGCAATTCAGGGTAACGGATTCTTTATCCTGAGCAATGGCGAGAGTCAATCGTTCACTCGGGACGGCTCTTTTGGAGTGGCCGTGGATGGGACTCTCGTCGACCCTGCTACCGGCCTTGCTGTTCAAGGGTGGCAGGCAAGCGACGGAGTTGTCACACCGACCGGAGGAGTGGATGATATCATCATTCCGATCGGGCTTTCCATCGTGCAGGAAACCGAGAACGCAATGATTTCCGGAAATTTCGACGCCTCCGGTGACATTGCCACAACGGGAACCGTGACCGATGGACCGCCGCAACTGGACGCGACAACGGGGCTTGCGGCCACATCGGGCACACTCTTGACCGACCTGGAAAACATCTCTGCCGTAAGCCTTGGATTGGCCCCCGGCGATACGATAACGATTACGGGCGAAAAAGGCGGCGCCGATATCATGGCCACCTTCGACGTTACCGCCGCATCCACGCTCGGAGACTTGGCGGCCGCCATAGAAGACGCCTTCGGAATCGTTAATGGCAGCGTCACCCTAGACGCTGACGGCTCGCTCACGATCACGGGCGACCTGGGGTCCGGAAATGCAATAACCGATGTCGTCCTCACTGCGGCAGACGGCACGGGCGCGCCCCGCACCGAGTTCAATGCGCTCTATAATCCGGGCGGCGGTTCCGGTTTCACCGAAATAACCGCGGCTGACGGAGAAAGCTTTGTGCTCTCGGGGTTGACCGTGTTCGACTCATTGGGCAATTCCGTTCCGCTCAACATAACTTTCACTCGAGTGGGCACGAACACGCTTGAGTACATAGCCGAAAGCCCCTTGGGCACAACCGTCGGCACGGGGACCATCACGTACGATAACGACGGGCAGTTTGTAAGTGTCGACAACGCGCTGATAACCATCGACCGTTCGGCTGTGGGAGCAATCGATCCGCTCGACATAACGCTCGATTTCAGTAACACCACGTTTTTGAGTGGTGACAACACGCTCGCTCTCTCGAGCCAAGATGGATTCCCCATCGGTTCGCTCGAGGAGTTCTTCGTGGGAACGAACGGTGTCATAACAGGGGCGTTCTCCAACGGGCTTACACTTGTTCTCGGACAGGTCGCATTGGCCGTATTCCCGAACCAGGGCGGGTTGCTGGAAATCGGCAACAATCAGTTCATAACGTCTGCCAATTCCGGCGAACCCATTATCGGTGTCGCGGGAACCGCCGGGAGAGGTTTTATCGCGGGAGGCTTCCTGGAGGCTTCGAACGTGGACGTCGCGACTGAATTCACAAACATAATCATTAATCAGCGCGGGTTTCAGGCAAATGCCCGCACGATTACTACGGCGGACCTTCTCCTGGAGGAAGTGATATCGCTCGTAAGATAGAAACCAGCGGCTTTTGTCACCATTGAGGGCATGAACCGGCTTCCGGTTGGTCGACCGGTGAGTCGGCTTGTGTTCTAATGGTTCACGCAGGCTGCCCCGGAAAATGGAAAGCTTGCCTGGATTGCGGAAAATGCGGCAGGTAAGGACTGTGGTCGGAACACGCGCTCCTGTATGCATGGATACCAAAACCGCCGGGCGATGGGTGCAGGAACATCGCCCGGACCGCGTGGAGAAAAATGATAAAGCTCACGCGTTTTGATGGTTCGGAGGTCGCGGTGAACGCCGAATTGATAAAGTTTGTGGAGGCGGCTCCCGACACCATCGTAACGCTGACGAGCGACCAGAAGCTGCTGGTTCTCGAAACGGTTGACGAAGTGATCGAACGAGTCATCTCATACAAGAGAACCGCGTACGGTAATTTCCCGGAAAAACGCGACCGTACGGAAGAATGAGAAAAGAAGGCGCCATGCAAGTCGGGACACGAATGAGAGAAGGCAGGCGTAAGGACGAGGGAGAAGCAGCTCTGTGGACATTGCAACCATCGTCGGCATAATATCCGGCCTTTCTTTTATCTTTATCGCAATGACGCTGGGTGGCGGCGGACTCGCCACCTTTGTCCACGTGCCTTCTTTCATGATCACGATGGGAGGCACCGTGGCAGCCACCCTGATAAATTATCCCCTGCATGAGATTCAGGGGGTGCTGGGTACGGTCCGAAACGCGTTTGCATTCGAGTATCAAACACCGATTTCGATGATTGAGACGCTCGTCTCCTACGCAACAAAGGCTCGGAGGGAGGGAATCCTCACGCTGGAATCCGAACTGGAGAAGACGAGAGACCCGTTTCTCATTCGCGGTGTCCGCCTTGCCATTGACGGAACCGCTCCCGAATTGATCAAGGATATTCTCACCACGGAACTCTCCTATGTCGAGTCGCGCCATTCCCTGGGACAGGGAATCTTCACGATGATGGGAACGTATGCCCCGGCATTCGGCATGATCGGAACGCTCATCGGGCTCATAACAATGTTGCGCACCCTCGAGGACCCTTCGCAAATCGGTCAAGGCATGGCCACCGCCCTTATTACAACCTTCTACGGGGCGTTGATGGCAAACCTCATTTTTCTGCCCATTGCAGGGAAATTGAGAACCCGGACCCGAAGCGAGATACTCAACAAAGAGGTAATCATAGAAGGAATTCTTTCGATACAGTCGGGAGATAATCCGCGTATCGTGGAACAAAAGCTGAAGGCGTTCATCTCTCCGAAAATGCGGGACTATGTGCGCACGGACATAAAGCCTTTGTGATGATATGGAGCTAGCCTGTGGCCAAGTACGGAAGCAATAACGGAGCGAACGGAGAGGAAGCAAGAGCTCCGTCTTCTCCCGCGTGGATGGTCACCTACGGCGACATCATGACGCTGCTTCTGACGTTCTTTGTTCTGCTGCTCTCGTATTCGACGATACGCGAGGAGGCCTTCCGTCGCGCGTTGGCGTCGTTTCAGGAAGCGCTTGGAATACTCCCCAATGAACGGAGCATGATCAGGTTCGAGCAAATTCCCGCTGTGAGAATGTCGCCTCCGATTCCTCCGGCTCACGAGATCGTCAAACGGATTCGCAATTCGGTTAACCTGGCCGGCCTGCAAGGCAAAGTCAATGTCAGGGAGGACCGGGAAGGAATCCGCATTACTATCCAAAGTCCGATACTCTTTGATTCCGGAAAAGCCGAGCTTCGCGAGGAAGCCTTGCCGGTGCTGGAGGAGTTGATAAAGGTTCTTCGGGAAAGTCCGAATGACGTGGTGATTGAGGGACACACCGACAACGTTCCGATTAACACTCCCGAGTTTCCCTCGAACTGGGAATTATCCACAGCGAGGGCGATCAGCGTCACGAAATATTTCTTCGAACGGGGGGATTTGGAACCCCGGAGATTCAACGTGGCGGGGTACGGAGAATACCACCCGGTTTCGACAAACGAAACTGCCGAGGGAAGGCAGGAAAATCGGAGAGTCGAAATCCTTCTGAAAAAAATAAATAAAAGCTAAAACCCGCACAAGGGGAGGGAGAAGTGTTATGGGACAAAGAGGGTCGCCGGAGCAGCCGCAGAGCAATGAAAGGCCGTCACCCGCTCTCCAAAGTCCTGGAGTCTTCAGTCTGAAAAATACTGTCATACTTATTGCCGGCGTCATATTGTCCTCGCTGTTTGCGATTTTCACGGTCGGAAATTACATCGCTCCGGCCGTTGAGCAACGCAAGTCGCATCAGCAGGCTCGGACAGACATGAAAGACGTCCGTTCGGAACTGGAAAACCTTACCTTCTTCAGGATGGAGCCGTTGATAGTGAATCCGGCCGACTCGAATGGCGAGCGCTATCTGAAGGCGACGATCAGTTTCGAAACATATGATCCGGAACTCTTCGAGGAATTGGAAAAGAGACTCCCGCAAATAAAGAACCAGGTGAACAATGTGCTCAGCTCGAAAACGATTGATCAGATACAAACGAATGAGGACCGCGAACGCTTGCGGCGCGAGATTCAAAACCGGGTGAACGGACTGCTTGTGCGCGGACATATCTCCAATGTTTATTTTGAGGAGTTTGTGTATCAATGACCGAAAACAGAGAACCTGAACACCATGCGCCTGTTGGCGATGGTATTATCATCGACGCTGCCGCACACGGCAGCTCCCGAGTGCACGAACCGAGGGCCGACCAGCAGAAGGAACCTGCGAGCATAGAGTTTCTTGCAGATACTCCGTTGAAGATAAACGTCGTTCTGGCCGAGACCTCTGTGCCGCTTGGCGAAGTGCTCGCACTGGGGACTGATTCCGTCGTGCAACTGAACAAGCCATCCGGCGACCCGGTGGATATATATGTAGGGAATCAAAGATTAGGAAAGGGCGAAGTTTTAGTGTTACAGGAGAAACTCCGAATCCGCGTTCTGGAGATCACCCCGCCCTCAGGTAACTCGGGAAAAACCGGACACGGCAGACCGGAGGGAAAGTGAAAAAAACCGCACTGACAATTTTCATTGTCGCGTTCTTGTGTCTTCCTGCGGCTTCGGCTCCGGGTGGAGCGACGGATAAGGAAGCCCCCCGCGTCTCCTCGCAGGCGCCGCTCGAGGACAGAGGCGCGGGCTATCTGCCCTATTCGGAGCCCACTCCGCTCGGCTCCGGCGGATTCCTCGGAACACTTGTCCGAACAATTTTCTCGCTCGCCATAGTGCTCGGCCTTCTGTATGTGACTCTCTGGATGATCAGAAAAATTTCAGCGGCTCCCGCGGGTGCCTCCGCCGGCGCGGCTTTGCAAGTTGTGGGGCGAGTGTATCTCAGCCCAAAGACAATCATATACTTCGTTCGCGTGGTCGATGAGTTGCTGGTGATAGGGACCGCCTCGGGCAACATATCGTTGCTCACCTCTATCCGGGACGAACGCCGAATAACCGAGATCGAAAACGCTCTGAGAAAAACACACTCTCAGGCTTCCGGATTACCGTTTTCGCGGTTCTTCGACAAATCGGTGGTCAGGTTCCAGCGAGCTTTGGAAAAAGACGAGACCACCATCGATGATCAACTTCGCGGGCTGAACGACCAGATAGGGCGACTACGGGGGTTAACCAGGAAAAGACAGGAACATGAAGAGTAAAAAATCGCGCCGCGTTTTCGTGCTTGCCATCGTGTTGGCTTGCGCGACGGCGGGAGCCGCAATCGCGCAGGAACCGGAGATATTCATTCCGCGAGTGGGGGTGGAATTGGGCCGGGCTGAAACTCCCCAGCAGGTTTCGACAACCCTCCAGTTGCTTTTCCTCTTAACTGTCCTGTCCCTTGCTCCGGCCATTCTGGTGATGGTCACTTCCTTCACTCGAATTATCGTGGTGCTCGGACTCCTCAGGCAGGCGCTGGGCACGCAGCAGATGCCGCCAAACCAAGTCCTTATCGGACTGGCGTTGTTCCTGACCTTCTTCGTCATGACGCCCACATACAATCGGATTAACGAACAGGCGTTCCAACCCTATCTCGACAAGAGGTTAAGTCACGGTGAGGCTTTCGATCGGGCTGTTGTCCCAATTCGTGAATTCATGTTTTCTCAAACACGGGAAAAAGACCTCGGACTTTTTGTTTATCTCTCAAATATTGAGCCGCCCGCGAGTCCGGATGACGTTCCAACCCATGTCCTAGTCCCCGCTTTCATGATAAGCGAGCTCAAAACGGCGTTCCAGATAGGGTTTGTAATATTCATCCCCTTCCTGATCATTGACATGGTTATTGCAAGCGCTCTCATGTCTATGGGGATGCTCATGCTGCCACCGATCTTCATTTCACTCCCTTTCAAAGTCATTCTGTTCGTGCTGGCCGATGGCTGGTACCTGGTTGTCGGTTCGCTCGTCAAGAGCTTCGGATAGAACATTTTTTCTCTTCAATCCGGGTCCCTCTCAAATTGACAGGCCCTCGAGCGTGTGCTAGAATCCGCCTCAAAGAAAGCGTTTGCTCGTCTGTTGGTTTCCGCCTTAGTCATGCGTCATCTTCATTCGAGGCTACACAAACCGCGGAACGAAGATTCGTAAATTCCATGTACGTAACCGGCGACATATTGATCGAGCTCGAAGCCAAATATGGCAAGCCCGAAATCGCTCATTTTCATCAATCGATGATTTGGCCGGAGTTTGAGCTTCTGGTCAACAGTATGAAGTACAACCGGGCTCACGATGTCACGCTCTTCATATTTAAGGGGCCCAATCTCATAACGATTCGCAAAACCATGCATCCCGAGGGGATTTACCGCGCTCCCAGCGGCGGCCTCAGGCCGGGGGAGGATTTTGAAAAGGGAACGCTTCGCGAAGCTTATGAGGAGACCGGCGCGCAGGTCGAGCTCGAGCGATACATCCTGCGCGCGCATGTGACGTTCGTTTATGGAAAGCAGGAAATCCGGTGGACCTCTCACGTCTTCACCGCCACCTATCTTTCCGGTGAACTCAGGCCGATCGACACAAAGGAAATCGCTGAGGTTCGGGAGTTCTCCCTCGAGAGCGTTCAAAGCGAGATACGAGAGCGATTGCTGGCAACCGGTTCCGGCGGGCTTGCGTACAGGGTTGCGCTGACCGACAAAGTCATCGAATTGCTTCAATAATTTCTCTCCCCATCCATTTTGTGACTAGCAGCGCCAAGAAAACCTTTACATATTAGGAATAATGTAACCCTTAAAACCCGCTTGGCGTAACTTCCGGTCGTCACGGCCCAAATGCGAGATTCGGAATGGATTTATCCGAGAAGCTTTCAAAACAAGTGCTTACGACCAAGATTGACAAGCTCATCAAGTGGTCCCGCAAACATTCCTTGTGGCCGATACCGTTCGGGACCGCATGCTGCGCCATCGAATTGATGGCGGTTCTCGCATCGCGATACGACCTCGCTCGCTTCGGAGCGGAAGCCATCCGGTTTTCTCCCCGGCAATCCGATCTCATGATTGTGGGGGGAAGGGTGTGCATGAAAATGATGCCCGTCCTGCAGCGTATCTACCTGCAGATGCCCGAACCGAAATGGGTGATCGCAATGGGAGCATGCGCCAGCAGCGGAGGGGTCTTTGATACCTACAGCGTGATTCAGGGAGTTGACAATTTTATGCCGGTTGATGTCTACATTCCCGGATGTCCTCCCCGGCCGGAGGCGGTCATTGAATCCGTAATTGCGATCCAGGAACAAATCGCTCGTGAGCGACAAGAAATCTAGGTGACGCGCCGTTGGAAGTTTATCTGAGCCCAAAATCGAGAAACGAGATACGAGAACATCAGATGCAGACGGCCGGCCGTGTGCAAACACGGTTTCCCGATGCCGTTGTCGAACAGACAGAATTCCGCGACGAAATCACCTTGACAGTAAAGAGGGAAAGAATCTTCGACCTCGCCGGGTTCATGCGGGACACTCCCGAACTATTGTATAAACACCTCGCCGATATCACATGCGTCGATTATTTGCACTTGAGCGCCGAGCGCGGGCGCTTTGCAATGGTATACCTTTTCTATTCCTTCAAATACGGAGACCGGATTCGCTTGAAGTCGTTTCTGCCCGAAGAGGACCCCCGGATCGACTCGCTTGTCCCTCTGTGGCAAACAGCTGATTGGCTCGAGCGGGAAGTCTTCGACATGTTCGGCGTCGTGTTCAGGAACCATCCCGACCTCCGACGGATACTGATGCCGGAGGACTCGATACATTTTCCGCTTCGCAAAGACTATCCTCTTACCGGCAGAGGGGAGCGAGAGTCCTTTCCGTATGTCACTCGGGATGGCCGGATAATTGAAAAATCGCGGTCACCCCGAGCAAGGTGACAATATGCCCGAGACACAGACAATCGATTTGCCCGTTGCCGCCTTTCGGTCCATGGTGTTGAATTTTGGGCCGCAGCATCCTGCAACCCATGGCACGCTGCGGATAAAAATGGAACTCGAGGGCGAGACCATTCTCAAGGCTACACCGTATATTGGCTTCCTCCACAGCGGATTCGAGAAGCTTGGCGAGCACCTTGATTTCAATCAATATGTGACGATTGTCGATCGCATGAACTACATGTCTGCGCTTTGCAACGACGTGGCATGGCACCTTGCCGTTGAAAAGATTTTTGGCGTTGAGGCGCCGAAACGCTGCCAATACATACGTGTCGTATGCGCAGAACTCAGCCGAATCGCCGACCACCTGATATTCCTGGGAACCCATGCGCTGGACCTGGGCGCGTTTACCGCCTTTCTGTGGTGCTTTCGGGAAAGAGAAAAGCTGTACGACCTGTTCGAGATGATAACGGGCGGTCGGATGACAACCAGTTATACTCGAGCCGGCGGGCTGTGGGCGGACATGCCAAAAGGTTTCGAAGAAAAAACCCTCGAATTCTGCAAACAATTCCCCGAACGTCTCGATGAGGTTGATGACCTGCTCACACGCAACCGCATCTGGATGGACCGAACCAAGGGGATAGCCGTCATTTCCGGAGAGGAAGCCATCAACTATGGATTGACCGGTCCCTGTCTGCGCGCCTCGGGAATCGTCTGGGACATACGGAAGGCCGAACCGTACAGTTCATATGAAGACTTTGATTTCGAAATACCGTACGGTGAAAGCGGCGACGTGTACGACCGATACCTGGTGCGGCTCGAAGAAATGCGGCAGAGCATTCGGATCGTGGAGCAGGCAATCGAACAAATGCCCGCGGGACCGGTCGACGTGGACCAATCGGCAAAAATCCGCCTGCCGCCGAAAGAGAAAGTATACACCGAAATGGAATCGCTCATATACCATTTCGAATTTATTATGCCCGGGAAGGGACCCCGACTCCCGGCAGGAGAAGTATATGTCCCAACCGAGTCGCCCAACGGCGAGCTGGGATACTATATCGTCGGAGACGGAGAGAGCAAGAACGCATATCGCGCGCGCACCCGCCCGCCCTCGTTCGTAAATTATCAGGCGTTCTCCAAGATGGTGGAGGGCGGCTTAATCGCCGATGCCGTGGCGGCGCTGGGCAGCCTGAATATTATCGCAGCCGAATTGGACAGATAGCCGGTCGCAGGGGGAGCAGAATCGTGGGATGGCCGTCAAAACTCGATGCCAAGAAACCTGAACCGCAGGAACTGCCGAACGAATTACAGGCTGAGATCGATGCGCTCCTGCAGCGATACCCGAACAAGCGCGCGGGGCTCATCCCCGTATTGCATCGCGTACAAGAGCGTTTCGGCTATCTCTCCGAGGGCGCAATGGTCAGTGTCGGAAACCGGCTCGAACTCGCTCCAAGCTATGTCGCAGATATTGTTTCGTTTTACTCGATGCTGCGCACCCAGCCGGTTGGAAAATACCACATAGAACTGTGTCAGACGCTCTCCTGCGCGCTGCTTGGCGCAGATTCTCTTGCCGATTACCTGGTCGAAAAGCTGGGCATTGGTTTCGGCGAGGTGACAGCCGATGGGAAATTCTCGCTCGGCAAAGTCGAGTGCGTCGGGGCATGTGAGCAAGCGCCTGCGATGCTTGTGAACAACGAACTGTACGGAAATCTGAATAAGCAGCGGCTCGATGAAGTCATCGAGAGGTTCACGTGACATTGGCGGTTGAAGCAGAAGCGAGGTGGCAAGGTGAAATTGACCGTAGCGAAAGCGATAGCGCGATTTCTCGAAGGGGCGGGGGTGGAAGTTGCGTTCGGGTACAACGGGCACGGGAACTGGGCGCTTCTTGACGCAATCGAGCACGACACTCGAATTCGCGGAATCAAGACCAATGTTGAAGACGCGGCTGTTCACATGGCCGATTGCTTTTGGCGGATGCGCCGCAGGCCTCCCTTGCCGGTTGTGTTGACCACCGTGGGGCCCGGCAATATGAACATCTGCGCCGCACTCGCAAACGCTTTCTATGAATCCTCGGCGGTGTTAGTCCTGGCCGGAGCGGGACCGACCCAATGGTTCGATAAGGGCTGTTTCGAGGAATGCTACCGCTACGGACCGGAAGAGTTCATCCAGGTGGTGAAGCCGATCTGCAAAAAGGCCGCACTGGTTACGCGCCCTGATACAGCAGTAGAAATAGTTGTGCGCGCATATAAGGAAGCCCTGTCCGGAAGGCCCGGCCCCACGCTCGTGCAGATCCCTTTCGATATTCAACATACGGAAATAGAGACACCGTCAATTCCCGATGTTGACCTGTGGACCCGCATCGTTCCCCCCGGCCCGAGTCTCGCCGCGCTCGGGCAAGCGGTTGATTTGCTGAACACATCGGCCCGTCCGCTTGTTCTCGCCGGAAGCGGGGTCCACAACGCGAGCGCGCACGAGGAAGCGGCGGCATTTGCGGAAGAGTTTCAGGTCCCCGTTGGCGCCTCGTTCTCGGCCAAAGGCGTCCTGAATGAAGAGCATCCCCTCAGCCTGGGAGTGATCGACCCGTCGGGGACCGGTCACGGCTACGCGGCGGCCCGAGAGTGCGACCTGCTCATCGCTGTTGGCTGCCGGTTCCATGATTTCAATACGCTCGCATGGAACATGTATCGTATTCCCGGCCCTACCAGGCTCGTTCATATAGACATCGACCCGGCGGAGTTATCCAGGAACTATCCCTCCGATGTCGCTATGGTGTCCGATGCAAAACTGGCTCTCCAGGGGCTTATCGACTTGGCCCGAAACAAGAAGGTTGACCCGCAGAAGCATTTGCCATGGCTCGAGAAAATCAAAGGCTGGAAGGATGCGTGGCTTTCTGAAATCAGCGGACGCGCCAAGTCTGATTCGGTCCCCCTGTCGAACGCCCGCACTCTTTCCGAATGCTCCGAAATAGTGGCCGAGGTTGACCCGCAAACGTCGGTTCTGTTCGATACCGGCAATCTCTTGCTGTTTGCGCCCGCATTCTTCTCCGCCCGATCGCGTTTCGTCGCCACGAACAATGCGCACTTCGCCCGTATGGGCTGGAGTTGTTCGGGCGTTCTGGGAGCGAAGTTGGCGAACCCCGAGCATCCCGCCGTCGCATTTATTGGAGACGGTTCATTTATGATGAGCGGCCTCGCGCTCGCGACCGCGTATGAACAACAAATCCCGGCGGTCTGGGTCATTCTGAACAACCGGACAATAGGGATTGAACGGGAAGCAATGGAAGTTCTATATGGCCGGGCTTCGTTTTGCGATTCACGTATTGCGGCGACGGGCGAATCATGGAGCCCGGACTATGTGAAGTTGGCGGGGTCGATGGGCATCGGCGGCTCAGTCGTATCGAAGCCCGAAGAGCTGAAACCTGCATTCACGAATGCGTTGAAAGGGAAGGAGCCGTTTGTCCTCGATGTACACGTTGACCCGGCGGAGGAGGGATACCGTCTTGGTATCCTCCCGATCCCGATGCGATGGGAGCAGGCTCCTCTCCTGGAACGGCAGTAATGCTTGACGGGTGATTGGACGATATGTTGAAAAATTATATTCCTATCCTTGTGATGTTTGTTTTTGTTTTCGGGTTCGCCGCGTTCAGCCTGACGCTCACACATCTGATAGGGCAGCGGCGGAGAGGCCCGGTAAAATTGGAGCCATACGAATCCGGCATGCCGCCCTTTGGCGATATCTGGCAAACAACCGTGAAATACTACCTGTTTGCCATGTTTTTTATCATTTTCGACGTTGAAGTCGTTTTCCTGTATCCGTGGGCGGTCATCTTTAAGAGCTTCGTCGAACAACGCCTCTACCTCCTTGTCGAGATGTCTGTTTTTTTGGTCGTGCTTCTCGTCGGACTGATTTACTTATGGCGCAAAGGCGCGCTGGAATGGGAGTGATAACGTGGAGCCGGTATTGCTCCGAAATCGGCACGTTGCAAATTCCGCCGACATAGAGGTCGCTCTCAGCCGAGGCGGCTATCAGTCGGTCAACAAGGCATTGAACGAGATGTCCCCCGCCGAAGTTCACAGCGAGGTTACGAACGCGGTGTTACGTGGACGGGGCGGGGCCGGCTTTCCGGCCGGGCTCAAGTGGAAATTTCTCGACAAGGACCCCGGTCGAACGCGCTATCTGTGCTGCAATGCCGACGAAAGCGAACCCGGCACCTTTAAAGACCGAGTGCTGATGGAAGTCGATCCCCATCAACTGATCGAGGGGATGCTCGTTACTTGTTATGCCATCGGCGCACACACCGGATACATATTCCTCAGGGGAGAATACGCGAACTCGCATCGAATACTGGAAAAGGCTCTGGTCCAGGCATATGAGCGCGGGTACCTCGGGAAGAACATACTGAATTCCGGGTTCGACCTGGATATTCACCTCCACGAAGGAGCCGGGGCCTATATCTGCGGTGAGGAACTGGCTATGTTGGAATCGCTCGGAGGCTCGCGGGGGTGGCCCCGGTTGAAGCCGCCATATGCCGCGACGCGCGGCGTGTTCTACGAGCCCACGGTGGTGAACAACGTCGAGACGCTTGCTTGTGTCCCGCATATCGTTCTCCGCGGAGCCGATTGGTTCAAGAGCATAGGGAATGACAACAACTACGGCCCGAAACTCTACTGCCTGAGCGGACATGTGAACAGGCCCGGCGTTTACGAACTTCCGATGGGTGTGACGCTGCGAGAACTGGTCTATGAAGTCGGAGGGGGAATCCCCGGCGGAAAAACATTGAAAGGAGTCCTTCCCGGCGGCTCCTCTTCGGCGGTGCTGACGAGCAGCGAGCTCGATGCGCCGATGGACTTCGATTCAATGTCGAAAGCAGGAAGCATGTTGGGCTCCGCCGGGGTGATTGTGATGGATGATTCCACGTGCATGGTTAACGCCTGCTGGAACATCGCGCGATTCTACGCCCACGAATCATGCGGCCAATGCACCCCGTGCAGGGAGGGCACGAACTGGATCGCCCGAATACTCGGCCGTCTCGAGAAGGGGGACGGCTTGCTCGACGATGTCGATATGATTTTGACTGTCTGCGACAATATGCTGGGGCACACAATCTGCGCTCTGGCCGACGGGGCCGTGTTCCCCATTCAAAGCATCACACAAAAGTTCCGTGATGAGTTCGAACAGCATGTCCGCGAATCCGCCTGCCCATTCGGAAACAGAAACCAAAGGAAGTAAGCGGAATGCCGATTATTCGAATAAACCGACGTGAGGTCGAGGTAGATGAAGGCACAACCATTATGCAGGCCGCGGACAAACTGGGCATCCACATACCCCGCTACTGCTATCACCCGGGACTGAGCATTGCGGGCTGCTGCCGCATCTGCGCGGTCGAAGTCGAAGATTCCCCTAAATTGCTGATGGCATGCGCCACTCCGGTGAATGACGGAATGGTTGTCCGAACCGACACCGAGCGTGTAAAGAACGCCCAGAAGGCCGTCGAAGAGTTTCTCTTGCTGAATCATCCGCTTGACTGCCCGGTCTGTGACCAGGCAGGCGAATGCTGGCTGCAGGATTACAGCTACGATTACGGGTTCGCCGAGAGCCGTTTTCGGGAACCGAAGATAAAGCAGCGGAAAAAGGATGTCGGCAAGAATCTGATACTTTACGCAGATCGCTGCATCATGTGCACGCGTTGCGTACGGTTTGCCCGTGAAATATCGGGATACGATCAAGTCGGGGTTTTCGGACGCGGCTGTCACACCGAGATCGATGTGTTCCCCGGGTTCCGAATCGACGACAATCTCTCGGGTAACATCGCGGATATCTGTCCCGTGGGCGCGTTCTTATTCAAAGACTTCTTGTTCAAGCGGCGGGTGTGGGAGCTGGCGAGCGCCAAAAGCATTTGTCCGGCCTGCTCCACCGGCTGCAACGTGTCGCTCCATCATGCTGAGGGACAGATTCAGCGTCTGCTTCCTCGTTACAACCCATCCGTGAATGGCCATTGGATGTGTGACATTGGAAGGTTGGACTATAAATTCGTGGGAAGCTCCGACCGCCTGAAGCATCCGATGATTCGGGTTGACGAAATGCTCGAGGAGTTGACGTGGGACGAAACTATTGACCACGCGTCGTCCCGACTGAAGAAGTTGGTTTCGCGCTACGGGTCCGATGCCCTTGGATTTGTCATATCCTCGGACGCCGCTAATGAGGAAGCTTTCGCGCTTGCAAAACTGGCGGCTGCGATTGGAGCGGCTCAAACCCTCCGGTTGCTGCCAGGGGCCCGCGCAAAGGAGGAGAGATTCCTGAACGGATTCACCATAGAGAGCGACCGGTCCCCCAATGAACGGGGAGTGCTGGACATGATGCGAACGTTCCTGTCCGCAGACGAAGAGAAACGCGTGAGAGACTTGGATTCTCTTGTCGGCGCAAGGGCATTCTACATTCTGTGTGGACCGCATTCCGATCCCGAGGCAATCGAAAAGCTCGCCGACATGGCATCCTCTGCCGACCTTTCCATCGTTCAGGCTATATTGCCGTCTGCACTCACGGAAGCGGCGACGATAGTGTTTCCGGGGGCCGCATATGCGGAAAAAGATGGCACATTCACGAATTCCGCCCGAATCGTCCAGAGAATTAATCCGGCCTTCAATCCTCCCGAAGAGGCAGGGCACGACCTCCAGATAATTATCGAGTTCGCGAAAGCGATGGGGGCCGACCTGAGCTTTGAGAATTTCACCGCGGCGGGAGATGAAATCGCAAGCCGGGTGAGCGGTTATGTCGGACCGGAGCAAATGAGCGACACCGGGTGGCCGCTGCCGTCGCATAAGCGACCGGCATTTGGGAAAGGACGACAGCCTTGAACGATCTCCTGTTTCTCATATTGATTTCGACCGTGAAGGTGGTTGTCGTCTTCGGCGCGTTACAGGTAACGATTATGTATCTTGTGCTCGCGGAACGTCGCGTCAGCGCGCTCATCCAGGACCGATTGGGTCCGAACCGGGTCGGGTGGCAGGGGCTTTTGCAGCCCGTCGCCGACGGGCTGAAGTTTTTGTTTAAAGAAGATATCATACCGGCCCGGGCGGACAAAGTGGTCTATATCGTCGCTCCCGCTATGATTGTTATTCCGGCGCTCCTCACGTTCGCCGTCATTCCTTTTGGCGAATCCGTAACGATTGCGGGACGGGAAGTCCGCCTTCAGATCGCCAGCATCAACATCGGGCTTCTGTACATCATTGCCTTGGCTTCCATCAGCTTGTATGGCATCATTTTCGGTTCATGGGCATCGTCAAACAAATATTCAATGATGGGAGGCCTTCGCTCGTGCGCCCAAATGATAAGCTATGAAATTCCCTTCGGATTGTCGGTCATGGGCGTGCTCATGTTGACGGGAACCCTCCAACTTGAGAAAGTGGTCGAAGCCCAGACCTCATACCTTTGGGGTTTTCTTCCGAAGTGGAACATTTTCTATCAGCCGCTTGCATTCTTGTTGTTCCTCGTATCGGCAATGGCGGAAAACAACCGCCTGCCCTTTGACTTGCCCGAGGCCGAGCAGGAACTTGTCGGCGGATACCACACCGAATACAGCAGCATCAAGTTCGCGATGTTTTTTATGGCCGAATATGCCGCGATGGTTACCAGTTCGGCCTTGGTCGTGACGCTGTTTTTGGGCGGATGGCACGTTCCCGGATTGCATGCCTTCGGGTTGCCAAACCTGCTTACGCAAATGTTCCAGGTGGGAGCTTTTGTGATCAAGACAGCCGTCTTTCTATTCGCCTATATATGGGTCCGGTGGACCTTCCCTCGCTTTCGTTACGACCAGCTTATGCGTCTGTGCTGGAAAGTGTTGCTGCCGCTGGCGCTGGCAAATATTTTTGTTACCGCGCTCATCATGGCGCTGTGAATCAGGAGCAGGAGTATGGAAGAAAAGCCCGTTTCCCGGAAAGAGACCGAGCCGTATCGAAAAGAGTCCCACGAAATGAATTTTATAGACAGGCTCTACCTGCCCGCTTTACTCAAGGGACTGGCGGATACCTTCGCGCATTTATTCGAAAAGAAATTCACCATCGAATATCCGGAAAAAAAGCGGCAGGTGTATCCGCGGTATCGCGGATTGCATCGTCTCAACAAAGACGAGCTCGGACGCGAAAAGTGTGTCGCCTGTTTCATGTGTTCCACCGCCTGCCCGGCACGGTGCATCTATATTGTGGGCGCCGAAGCGCCATGGCCCGACCGAGAGAAGTACCCCGTCAGGTTCGATATCGACGAGCTTCGTTGCATCTATTGCGGCATGTGTGAAGAGGCGTGTCCTGAAGAGGCCATCGAACTGACGGAAATTTACGACATGGTGGGCACTACGCGCAGAGACATGATCTACGACAAGCAGATGCTGCTCCGCGTGTATGATATAACGAAAGAAATGGGCGGCATGAAGAAATGGGAATAGTCGTATACCTGGGTCTTGGGGTTCTCCTTGCACTGACGGCGTTTCGGGCCGCAGGGACGAAATCCCGTGCGGAACGAGTCATTTGGTCCGCTGCCAGTCTCGGTTTCGCGGTCGTAGCGGCAATCTGCGCCTTCAGGGGGGTCAGCAGTTTTCCCGATCTGCTCTTCTACGCCCTTGCGTTGATATCTGTCATCTCCGCCGTCCGTGTTGTGAGCCAGAACAATCCGGTCCACAGCGCGGTATGGTTGATTACGGTATTCCTGTGTATGGCCGTTCTCTTTATACTCCGGTACGCTGAATTCCTGGCGGCGGTGCAGATTATCATTTATGCAGGCGCCATCATGGTGCTTTACGTTTTCATCATTATCTTTGTGGATGTCGAACATATAACCGAAGAACCTTCGCCCGTATGGATGACTGCAAGCGCGATAGCTCTCGCAGTAGTCTTCGTGGTGGCGCTTGCGCCCGTCGCGTTGAACCTGCGGCCTGCGCCCTCCGCGGCGTTCGAAAACGCACATTATGGCATCGCGGAAAAGATGGGGGAGTCCATATATTTCAGCGCGGTCATCCCGTTCGAAGCCGCTTCGCTGATCCTGCTCGTGGCTCTGGTGGGAGCGGCTCTGATAGGGAAAGCAGAGAGAGAGTAAGGCGTGGTCACGGCATCAGAGTACATGATACTCAGCGTCGTGCTTTTTGCGATCGGGTTTGTTGGTTTTATTATCCGTCGTAACATCGTGGTCATGTTTATGTGCGCCGAGCTTATGCTGAATGCCGCAAACCTGAATTTCATCGGGTATTCGGCTGAGTGGGGAAACGTCACCGGCCAAACATTTGCCGTTTTCGTCATTGCCGTCGCGGCTGCAGAGGCGGCAATCGGATTGGCTATTCTGATGTTGCTCTTCCGAAGACGAGCGACCATCAGCGCTGCAGATTGGCGAAACTTGAAAGGATAAAGCGGCGAAGACCGAAAGCCGCTTTCGTTGTGGAACCGAATCTTACATTAATACTGCCCGAAATGGTCCTTTCTCTTGTGGCGGTCGGAATTCTGCTTCTGGAGACTTTTGTGCGAAGGGAGCGCAAAATCTTCTTTGCTCACCTGACAATCGGCGGCTTTGTCGTCGCAGCTCTTTTTTTGAGAAATTTCTCACTTGACCAAAGTCTCGTCGGCTTTTCACGAATGCTTGTTCAAGACGGTTTTGCGCTCATATTCAAATGGCTCTTTCTTCTCGTTGGTGTTCTCGCAGTGTTGGTCTCATACGACTACTTGCGCGCGCGCGATGCTTTTCGGGGTGAATTCTTCGCACTGCTCATCTTTTCGACCGTCGGCATGATGCTTGTGGCGTCATCATACGATTTCATGACGCTGTTTGTCGGTCTCGAGCTCGCCTCCCTGGCAACGTATATCCTCGTGGGGATCACAAAGAAGGACCTGTGGTCCAACGAGGCCGCCATCAAGTATTTCCTGCTGAGCATCTTCGCATCTGCGATTCTCTTGTTCGGACTATCTGTTGTCTATGCGGCGGTGGGGACCGTGAATTTCGAGGACATCGCCGAGGGAATGAGTTCCGCGGCCAGGCAGTTCCCGGGGATGGCGGTCGCCGCGCTGGTGCTCATCGTGGCGGGGTTCGGATTCAAGATCACGGCGGCTCCGTTTCACATGTACGCTCCCGATGTGTACCAGGGCGCCCCGACGCCGGTAACCATTTTTCTCGCCGTCGGTCCGAAGGCGGCTGCATTTGCCGGGTTTCTGCGCGTCCTTGTTTGCCTCGGCCATCCGGTTCGCGCCGACTGGCTGGCTTTCGCATGGGTGCTGGCGGTGTTGACCATGACGGTAGGCAATGTTGCCGCGGTTTTGCAGACAAACGTCAAACGAATGTTGGCATATTCAAGCATCGCTCACGCAGGCTACATCCTTATCGGAGTGGCCGCGATGGCTCGCGAACGAGGGACCGACGGCGCAATGCCGAGCAGCGAAGCCAGCGTAGTGCTGTACTTGTTCGCGTACATTTTTATGAACGTGGGCGCATTCAGCCTCCTGATGTATATGAAACGTGAACACGGTTTCGGCGAAGAGCTTGCCGATTTTTCCGGGCTGGGACGGCGTCGGCCCGCCGTCGCGACAGCAATGCTCGTGCTTCTCTTGTCGTTGGCGGGAATCCCTTTGACGTTGGGGTTCTGGGGAAAGTTTTACATTTTCATGGCTGCAATTCGCACCCAGCTTTATTGGCTCGCAGTCATCGGCGTTATCAATGTTGTGATTTCACTTTTCTATTATGCCCGCATCGTGGTGCATATGTTCATGAGAACCCAGGAGCGCGCGGTCTCGGATGTCCGCTCACTGCCGCTCAACCTGGCTCTCGGAATCACGGCGGTCGCCACAATCGTATTGGGAATTTTCCCCGAGGCAATTCTGTCGGTCATCGAGCGATCGGCCTCGAGTATCTTTATGGGAGGGATTTTGCAATGAAATGTCCTGAATGCGGAACCGAAAATGACCAAGGACAGAAGTTCTGCGGCGCCTGCGGCCATGGACTTGCGAGCGCAACCGTCAGTGGTTTGTTCGAGGCGGCATTCAAGAGCGAGGCGCGCGGCGATTTGGATGCGGCGTTGGAAGCCTATCAACAATTGCTCGAGAAAAGGCCGAAAAGCCAGGAAATCCTGTTCAAAATGGGCCGGGTGCTATTCGACATGGGGCGCCTCGATGAGGCCATTGATAAATTCGAGAAGGTCATCGAATACAGCCCAAAGTATGTCGACGCGCATTATCGGTTGGGATTGTGCCAGTATCAAAAGTGCCAGGTGGAGGAGGCCATCAAGTCGTACACCGCCGCGCTCTCGGTCGCTCCCGCTTTTGTGCCTGCTCTTCTGGCTCTGGGCGTGGCCCGGTTCCATATCGGCCGCCTGAACCATGCTATCGATGCCTTCAAGAGAGTCGTCGAACATAACCCGTCATACACCATTGCTCGCTATTATCTGGGACTCGCATACGAACGACTGAGGCAACCGGACGAGGCGATCGAGCAGTTCTCGGTTGTGGCGGACGAAAACCCGAAGGACCCTTCCGCTCATTACCATCTCGGAATTTTGTACAAACGAAAGTTTATGCGAGACGCCGCAATCGGCGAGTTGATGCGAGCGCATCAGCTCGACCCCGACGACGAGGCCACGATCGAGGAACTCAGTTCTCTCCAGCAGAAATGATATGCGCAAACGGCAACCGGTGACATCAAATCGAAAGGGGCCCAGCCCGTGGAGCCCGACCTCGTTTCGCGATGAGAAATTCTCTCCCGTCGATTTGTTCGTCAGGTCGATTGTCCTTTTGGCCGCGAATAAATTGGGAGTTTTCAGGCTCCTCTCAAACGGTCCCCTCGCCTTGGAGGAGATTGTCGCTCTGCTGCACACCGACCCGAAGGGCACTCGTATCATGCTTGACGCCCTCGTGGTCTTGGAATATCTCGTAAAGAATGACGGCCTTTACGAGAACGAAGCTGACACCGCGCGTTATCTCACCGAAAGGTCGCCCGAATTCATCGGCAACCGATTCCTGCACTCCTACGAAGGAATAGCGAGATGGTTGTCTCTGGAGAAGCTGGTGCGCAAGGGCCAGAAATATAAACAGAAATTGCCAGAATTCCGGACTACCGAGGCACAGGAGCGGCGCAGAGAAAAAAGCTTTGCCGTCGGGTTGAGCCAATCAAGTCGCGAGACCGCGAACAAGATTACGGGGATACTGAATTTGGACGGGGTCGTCGATTTTCTCGACCTCGGCGGAGGCGCCGGGAGCTACTCGATTGCGCTTGCGCGAACGTATCCCGATTTGAAACCCACCGTATTCGAACTGCCGGCGCCTGCGCAGGTTGCCAGGGAGCAGGTGAAAGAAGTCGGATTGCAGGACCGCATTCGCGTGAGGAGTGGCGATTTCCTGAGAGACGACCTCGGCAAAGAGGCATATGATGCGGTTTTTCTTTCAAATATTATCCATATCTTCAGTTGTCGGAAAAACCGCGAACTGTTTCGGAAAATTCACCGAGCGCTCCGACCCAAAGGCAGGATTTTTGTCAAAGATATGTTTGTGAATGAAGAGAGGGACGGACCGTATTACCCGGTCGTCTTCGCCCTCACAATGCTTCTGTTCACCGATGAGGGCGACACCTACACGTTTTCGGACGTGACCGCCTGGCTCCGCGAGGCAGGCTTCACTCGCATCACCCGACGCACAGTGATCCCTCACGAATCTTTCCTTCTCATTGGGAAGGAGAGATAGGCGTCTAAGCCGAGGAGCGCCCGGCTGATGACGTTTCAGCCTGCGATTTCCGAAGGTAAAGGGGCTCCAGTGAGTCAACGTCTGCGGCTTCCGCACGGAGAAGCTTTTCTTTCGCCAAGTAGCCGACAATCGAGGCCCGCGCTCCGTACATTTCGGGTACCGCGAACCGCGCGCGGGCTCCCATAACCTCGGTGATTTCCTTCCGATACCTCTGTGCTCCGGACCCAAAGAAGAGCGTGGTCTCTGCCACTGGTTTCAAAAGGTCTTGCACGGAAATCACCACCTCTTTGGAAATGCGGACGATTCCCGAATCCTCAGGCCTGAACCAGGCAGCGTAGACTTCTTTCATGCGCGCATCGATGAGCGGACAAAGCAAGTGTCGGCAGTGCGCAAAGCTCCAGGCCATGGCTTCCAGTGTCGGAATTCCGGCGACCGGTTTTGAAAGCGCCGTCGCCAGGCCTTTGACCGTCGCCAGGCCTATCCGTAAGCCGGTGAACGAACCCGGGCCGACGGCAATGCCCAGGCCGTCGAGTTGATTCGGAGTCCATCTTACAGTTTTCAATACATAGTCAATCGCGGGCATGAGCTGGGCTGAGTGAGTCTCCTCCACATGCAACGTCAGTTCGCACAGCACCCGGTCAGCCTCGAGCGCCGCTATGCTGCCCGTCAATGTTGATGTTTCGATGGCAAGAACTTTCAATGCTGTCCTATCCCAAATTCCCGACGCGCTTTCTTTTTTCACGCGAAATGATGATAATTGGATTATGGATCAGTTGTCAACGGCTGGACCTCGTGAACGACATATGAATCGGAGACTTTGCGCGTTCCCTCCGAATTGTATCATGGAGCAGCCTTGCTGATTCGCTCTTGCACGCCGGGCCACACGGCCTTTCGGCCATGAATATGCCGGTTGTTTATTGACAGGATACCGGTAGTTTGCATACAATCAATTTGGCGCCGGCGCTCTCGCAACCTTGCGGTTGTGACTGTCCGACCTCGGGGTCGAGAAGCTCTTGGCTCAGAGAGTCGGAAGGGGATATAAAAACAGATTCAAAGTTTCATCACGTGCGGCGACAATAGCATATTTATTGACCACCGGAAACGACTGCTCTCCGAATCTTGTAATCCGTCCCTCGATTGCGCTCTGATGGTCGGATTCCTTGCCACGGGATAGGTTTTGTCTTGCCCGGGAGTCATAAGAAAGAATGAGAAGTTCACGAAAAACAAAGAAGGAGCTTCTTGCCGAACTGGATAATCTTCGCGCTCGCCTCGCAGAATTGGAAAGCGCAAAGGCCGACGAGTCGGCGGAGGCGTTGAAGGAGAGCGAAGAGCGATACCGGCTCCATTTTGAAAATGTGGCCGATGTCATTTACATAACTGACCGCGAATTGCGCATTCGCTCCGTGTCTCCTTCAGTCGAGGGCCTCATTGGGTATAGGCCCGACGAGATTGTCGGCCGGAGAATAGACGAACTCAATGTCCTGGCGCCCGAATGTCACGAGCAAGCTATTCGGAACACCCTCAAAGTTCTGGCCGGCGAAAAGAGCGGTCCATCAGAGTATACGTTTCTTCTGAAAGACGGAACCAAGAAAATCGGAGAGGTGAGCGGCGCGCCGCTGCTTAAAGGGGGCGAGGTGGTCGGCGTCATCTCGGTCGCCCGCGATATCACGGCCCGCAAAAAGGCTGAGGCGGAACTCCAGAGCTATCGGGACCACCTCGAGGAAATGGTGGCCGCGCGCACGGCCGAGCTCACAGGAATGAATGAAAAACTGCAACGGCAAATCGCTGAGTGCACGCAAATGGAGACGGCGCTTGCGCGGGAAGCTGAAATCAATGCGTCTGTCGCCGAATTGTCGAAAGCGCTCATACGGCAGTCAACGATCTCGGAAATTTCCACGCTCGTTCTGGATTGTGCAAAACGTTTGACCGATAGCATGTTCGGATACGCCGGCTATATCGAGACCGAAACCGGTGTCCTGGTTTGCCCCACCATGACCCGCGAAGTTTGGCAAATGTGTCAGGTGCCCGATAAAGACGTTATCTTCAAAAAATTCGGCGGATTGTGGGGATGGGTGCTCTCGAACAAAAAACCAATTCTTACTAATTCGGTTCCGGACGACCCAAGGTCCACAGGCTTGCCGCAAGGACATATCGCAATCCATCGCTTCCTTTCTGTGCCCGCCCTCATCGAAGGAAATCTGGTCGGTCAACTTGCAGTCGCCAACTCGGCGTATGATTACTCCGAACAGGATTTGGCTTTGCTCGAAAGGTTGGGGAACCTGTTCGCTATTGCCATTCAGAGGGAACGTGGAGAAGAAGAGTTGCGCAGGTCGGAAGCCCGGTATCGTCACCTTTCTGAAACCCTCGAGGAGACGGTCAAGCAAAAAGTGGCCGAACTCCGGCAGACCGAGAGTCTCGCCGCTATCGGACGTATGGTCTCCGTCATGGCCCACGAGGTAAGAAATCCTCTCCAGAGCATCCACATGGGGTTCGAAGAAATCAAGAAAATAGGGGCAACCGATAAAAGGATGGCCGAGGTTCTCGACGAGATAAACTACGGAATCGAGTTGCTGAACGGAATCATAACCGAACTCCTTGATTATTCCCGGCCTGTCCGATTGAACCTTCAACCGGCATGTATCCGCGATATTGTCACGAAAACGTTGACACTCTTGGATGATAAGTTGAAAAATGTCACGGTTCAACTCGAAGTTCCGGAAGAAGCACCGAATGTTTACCTCGACCCCGACTTGATTGCTCGGGTCTTCCTCAATATTATAAGCAATGCGATCGACGCGATGGAGGGAAACGGTCATCTGGCGATATTTTCCGAATTTCCGGATGAGCGACAAAATGATGACCGGGTCCGAATCGAAGTCATCGACAACGGACGCGGCCTCCGAGGTGAGGACTTGGCAAGAGCTTTTGAACCTTTCTTTACGACAAAGACATTCGGCACCGGTTTGGGAATGCCGATATGCAAAAAAATCATCGAAGCGCATAATGGCAGTCTGACCCTGACAAGCGAGGTGAACGAGGGAACCAAAGTGGAAATTATGTTGCCCCTTCGGCCTCCAACGTAGATGGTGTTTTTTGCCCGTTCCCAAAATAGCGCCGTTGAGACTGTCTCACGATTACCGAGCGCAGGGGGCTGTCCCCAATTACGGAATTCCCCCTCTGTCATTCCTCGGTCAAGCCGGGGAATCCAGTTATTCCTTCGCTGAGCGTAGCGAAGTCCCGCGCAATCCGCGGGATAGATTGGCGGACTGTCCCCGAAGCGCAGGACATGGAATTATCGGGCGGACACACTGTCCCCGAAGCGAATAACCTTCACCAAGAATCGTGGGAAACTCGCCGTACTCCCCTGTCACTTTCCTTGACAGTTTCCTAAGTCGAATGTTATCATCTGGTTAATCCCGCCTGAAAGGAGCAATCTTGGAAAATAACAAAGCGATTATCTTCGATATTCAGAGGTATTCAATCCACGATGGGCCCGGCATCCGCACGCTGGTGTTCTTCAAGGGCTGTCCGCTTCGCTGCAAATGGTGTCAAAACCCCGAATCGCTCGATCCGAACCCGGAAATCGGCTTTTTCCCAAGCAAATGTATCGGCTGCGGGGAATGCGCAAAGGTTTGTCGCGCCGGAGCCATAATCTTCGAAGAAAACCGGCGGATTGACCGCTCGCTCTGCGACCGTTGCGGCAAGTGCGCCGAAGTATGCTATGCGGAAGCGCTTACTGTTATCGGGAAGCCCTATGATGTTAAAACGCTTCTCGATGTTGTCGAACGCGACAGGCCCTTTTACGAACAATCCGGTGGCGGATTAACCGTTTCGGGAGGAGAGCCCACTCTCCAATTCGAGTTTTTGCTCTCGCTTCTGCGCGAAGCCACGGCATCGGGATTGTCCACCATCATAGAAACGTGCGGCGCCTTTGCATGGACCAAGTTCAAAAGATTGCTTCCCTATCTTGATATCGTTTACTTCGACCTCAAGGTAATCGACGAAAAGGAACACAGGCGGCTGACCGGCGTCGGCAACAGGCGAATACTTGCGAACGCCCGCAGGCTTGTCGAATCAGGCGCCAGGCTGGTGTTTCGAGTTCCGCTCGTGCCAAGTATGACAGCCACCGAATCGAACATAACAGACCTGATTCGACTTTTAACCGAACTCGGCCAGAAAGAAGTTCACCTGCTCCCGTACCATAAAATGGGAGAATCGAAACTCGAAAGAATCGACTCGAGCCTCAAAGCCCTGGATATGGAACCGCTTACGGACGAGGACGTGGCCGCGATCAAATCTCGATTTGAGCATGCCGGCCTGGAAGTGTCGATTGGCGGAAAGTAATCCTTTGCACGTCAAAATTCGCTGTGTCGTTTCCGTGAAGCGCCACGCTTGCTTGGAGCGCCCTCGCCACCCCGATTTCGCACAGGACGCTATCCAGCGTCTGGCGCAACGCATGGGATACTCAAAACGTTGACGATATCCGACTCCATGAACAGGCTGGGCATTGCGGCCGCGTTTGCGATTCTTTCCATCTTCCTGATTCTTTGCCTCCACAATATCGTCCACTACTCGGCGACCTACGACGAACCGAAGTTCCTCGAGGTGGCGCAACAACTCGCTTCCGGCGACGGATGGCAAACCGAAATGAGTGTTGTGCATGCCCCCCTGTCGTTCTATACCCATGGTTTTCTCCTGAAACCATTCCGTTTTTCAACACCGGACGAACGATTGCGCTGGGCGCGGGTGGTGATGCTTGTCTATCCTTTGGCTCTCGGGATGCTGATTTATGTCTGGGCCGCAAAACTGTTCGGCGCAGGCGGGGCATTGATGGCATTGACAATGTACTGCTTCAACTCGAACATTCTCGGCCATTCATCCCTCATCACGACCGACATCATCTACGCATGTTTCAGCCTCTTTCTTTTATACTGTTTTTGGCGGTTCCTGAGTGAGAACCGGTTTCGATGGGTGCTTGCGTCAGGCGCCTGTTTGGGCCTCGCGCTGCTCTCGAAATATTCGGCGGTAATCTGGTTCATTCTGCTTCCTTTTCTCTGGCTCACGATACGGCTTTGGAATATCTCACGGCGGGATAGCCGACTAAGCGCTGCGGCCGTTTCTTCCCTCAGGTGGAAGAGTGATGTCCCGTGCATCATCGGAATTTTCGTGGTCGCGGTTCTGATAGTGAACGCAGGATACGGGTTCAGCCGGAGCTTCGAACCGCTTGGCGCAAACCATTATCAGAGCCGCGCGCTTGCCGCCTTGTCGGAAAACCCCATTGCTTCCCGAATCCCGGCGCCGATGCCGTATCCGTTTGTCCGGGGATATGACGAGCAGAAATACATATCGGAGGTCGGGCATCCGTCTTTTCTCGCCGGCATGCGTTCCACTCGGGGGTGGCTGTATTACTACCTCGCGTGTTTTTTCCTGAAAATGCCGCTCGCCTTTTGGGCGCTCCTGGGATGGGCTTGCGTCCGCATCTGGCGCGAAGCAGACCCGAGGCGAAAGAACTCCGAAATCATTCTCGCTGTTTCCACGCTTGCAATTATTTTGGCTAGCAGTCTGCTGAGCCGCAGTCACGCAGGGTTTCGCTATGTCTTCGCATCTCTGCCGCCATTGTTCATTCTCTCGGGGGCCACGGCAGCCGATATTTTCCAAGAGTCCGAAACAGACGCGACACGGCGGAGGAAGTGGATGCTCCTTGCCCTGGCTGTTCTCTATGTCGTTCCCTCATTGCGGTTTCATCCTCACCATATCGCATACTTCAACATCCTCGCCGGAGGACCGAAAAACGGCTATAAATGGCTTTCGGATTCGAATCTCGACTGGGGGCAGGACGTGGACCACGCGAGGGAGTATGTGAAAAGGTCTCAAGAGCGCATTTGGGTTAACCCGGAAAAGCTGCCCGTCCCCGGCACAATCCTCATCAACGCGACGAGCCTGCAGGACTGTTTCACCGTTCACCCAATCCATGATTGGCTGAAGGGCTTCGAGCCTGTCGATTATGTGGGGTACTCGTGGCTGGTTTTCGAACTGACGCCACGGACTATCAGAGAACAAAGGCCCGAGCATCTTCCGTTTGAATATTATATGGCCGCCTTTGCATACGCAGCCGACCGGCTGACCGAAGCGGAGAGTCTCGCCCGAGAAGCCCTCGATAAAGCGCCCCATCTGCCCGAGGCCCACTACCTGCTCGGGCTTTCCAGTCTCGGACTCGGCAAGCTTCGCCAATCATCCGAAGCTCTTGAGACAATTGACCCCCTTTCTATGCTTTATGCTGACGCAAGGGCCAACCTTTCTTTTATCGCCGCCATTCAGGACGATAGGGACGCAAGCAGATTATTCCGAAGGCAATCGATGGTTGGGGAAACCCTCTCCGGTTATCCAAAAACGCCGTCAGTCGACGTCGAGGGATACAAACGTGCGCTGGCCGACGACGCGGAAAACTGGAAGCTTCGCAATAATCTCGGAGTCTCTTTGTGGGCGCGAGGCGAGCTGCAGGAAGCCGAGCGCGAGTTGAGATTGGCATACCAAATCCAGCCGGATTTCTCGGCAGCTCTTTCAAACCTGGCGGTTATTCTCGAAGAACAAGGCCGCTTCGGGGAAGCATATGACGCCATGCGAAGGCACAACTCCGAATTTCTTCTCCTGCGCACGTCGCCATACCGGGATTATCGCGTCCATTACGAGGGTAACCGAGTCATGCTCGGCGACACGCTCGAAATTTACCCCAAACCGGAGGAAAATGTTCTGAGCCTGAAGAGCCATTTGCAAGGGAACCCGCTCGATTTTTCCGGCATGAACCAACTGGCCGTTCTCTTGATACGATGCGGACGCTTTGCGGAAGCGTACGAACATTTGAAGCATGCGACCGCCGTCAATCCGACCTCCTCCGTATTGTATACCAACCTCGCAGTGCTGTATACTGAGAAAAAGATGTTCGCTTATGCGACCGATGCGTGCCGGAAGGCGCTTGAATTGGAGCCGGGAAACTCTGTCGCTTCCGAGTTGCTCGCATCCATTGGGGAAAGGGTGGCGGCGTCGGAAGGTCGATGAGTCATTCGACCCCGTTTTCTCCGAAAGCCACCGGAATTATTGGGATGAGTATGCGTCGCTGCGCCTCTCACATAGTGTTGTCGTGTGTTCTTGCGGGCTCCGCTTTGCTTGCATACTCAAACATGTTTCAAGCTGAATTTGTGTACGACGATTATCCTTTTATCGTTGACAATCCCGCCGTGAGGTCGCTTTCCGACCCCGCACGCTTCTTCCTGGACCGAGATTCGTTTTCCGAAGGGGGAAAATACGTTATTTATCGGCCATTGGCCGCGCTCAGCTTTGCCCTCAACTACCGTCTGAGCGGATACGACCCCGCCTTTTTTCATCTCGTCAACATCGCCCTTCATATTCTGTGTGGGGTAGCTCTTTATTTTTTTCTCTTCGACACATTCAGCCATGCGCTCATGGCCTTTTTCGCCTCCGCTTTGTTCCTGCTCCATCCCGTTCAAACCGAAGCCGTATCCTGGATTTCGGCGCGCGGCAATCCGATGTTCCTTGTGTTCCTTCTGCTCTCGATGATGTGTTACAGGCGATCGACCGCGGGCGCCACGACCAGACGGATACCGTATGCGGCCGCTGTTGGATTCGCCGCATTGTCCCTTCTATCGAAAGAGATGGCGGTTGTGCTTCCTTTTTTGCTATTTGTTTACGATGTGTCGGTCAACAGACCGGCGCATGGTTCGGTATGGAAGCGCCGGCTTCGCTGGATACTCCCTTTTCTCGCGCTTTCGCTTGGCTACATTGCGCTGCGTCACTGGGTTCTCGGAGAAACCCGACAGATTGAATATTGGGGCGGCAGTTTGTATACGGCGCTGTTGACGATGGCAAGGGCGTTTGTTTATTATATTCGGCTCATCTTGTTTCCCACGCCGCTCATGGTGGAGTATGTCGTCCCTGTCGCGCGGTCAGCCCTGCAACCCACCGTTATCGTTTCTTCTCTCGGATTGCTGTTCATCGCAGTTGTATGTTTTCTCTCCTATCGCAGAGCGCCGACTGTATTTTTCGGAATCTTGTGGTTCTTCGTTTCACTTTTGCCGGTCTCAAACATCGTTCCCCTGAAGGCGATTATTAACGAACGGTTCCTCTATTTGCCGTCCATCGGATTCTGCCTCCTCCTGGCGTCGACCGTTCGAGTGCCTTCTGGCGTCACAGCAAGAAGAATGACCTATGCGGTCTATGTCGCTCTTCTTATGATTTCTGCATGTTATGGAATCCTCACGTTCGACAGAAATCGAGACTGGCGCGACTCGTTGTCTCTCTGGACCGCTTCCGTGCGTGAATCCCCTGCCGGGCCGACGTCGCAATACAATTTGGGGCTGGCATTGTACCAGAGCGGTCGTTACGCTGAGGCTATCGAACACTTGAAGCTCGCAACCCTTTTGCAGTCGGAGTTCCCTTCGGCCCGGGGAGCGCTGGGAAACGTCTACTTCACGCTCGGAGATTTTGATGCCGCGATCAGGGAATACGAGATTGGTCTCGCACAGGCTCCGGATGACGACCGATTGCGGAACAACTTGGCTCTCGCTTGGTTCGAAAAGGGCAGGAAGTATGCTGATAAGCAGCAAAAGAAAAGGGCTGAGGAAAGCTTGCTCAACGCCCTCCGATACAAATCGGATTTTGCTCCCGCACGGCGAGCTCTGGAACGGCTGCAAGAAAGCCGGGACTGACTGGGCAGGCATCAGCTTGGAAAATGGAAAAAGGCGCCAATGAAAATTTCCGTTGTAATGCCCGCATATAATGAAGAACAAACGATCGCCAAAATCGTGCGCAAGGTCCTCGCGGTCGAGGTGCAAAAGGAACTCATAATCGTTGACGATGGCAGTAGCGATAGAACGCGTCAAATCCTCACTGAGGAGTTTGCAGACAAGGACGGAGTCAGAATTTTCTTCCACCAGAACAATTCGGGCAAAGGGGCCGCCGTAAGGACCGGCATCGAGAAAGCGACGGGTGACATTATCATTATCCAGGACGCCGACCTCGAATACGAACCGAACGATTATCACAAGCTCATAGAGCCTATCAAGAACGGAGTGGCCGAGGTTGTGTATGGGTCCCGTGTGCTGGGCGCGAACTTCCGCCACAAGTATACACTCAATCTGTTTGCGGCAAAGGTCCTGAGCGTCATGTCAAATATCCTTTATGGCTTGAGCATTACCGATGAACCCACATGTTATAAAGTCTTTCAATCAAATATTATCAAATCGATACGGTTCCACGGCAACGGGTTCGAGTGGGAGCCCGAAGTGACGGCGAAACTCGGCAAAAGGGGTATCAAAATTTACGAAGTCCCCATAAGCTATTACTCCCGAACCATCAAAGAAGGGAAAAAGATTAAGTGGATTGACGGCGTAAAAGCGATCTGGACATTAATCAAGTATCGCTTCGTGGACTGACCTTCGCGCCCGGGGCGCACGAATTGCGCTCAACCTCCGCACACCTTTTGATAACAAATGCCTGAACTCGTCTCACAGAATAAGTCTTCTAAAATCGGCATAGTCCTCCCTCTCGTTAGAATACTTGCTTTTCTCGCCCTCTTTGTTCTCGCGCTCTCTCTTTTCTCTCACAAGATTATCGACAGCGACATTTGGTGGCATCTGCGCGCGGGCAAATACATCGTCGAAACTCGCACAATTCCTCAGACCGACATGTTCTCGTACACCGCCGAGGGCAACAGGTGGATAGACTTGCATTGGCTTTTTCAGGCGCTCCTGTATGTTACTCACGATGTTCTGGGCCCCCATGGGCTTTCACTCCTGTTCCTCCTGGTTTTCTCCTCTGTCTTCGGCATTCTCTGGATGGCCGCTGACCCGCAGAAAAACCCTTTGCCGGCCGCATTGTTCTTCCTGCTTGCGCTGCTTGCAAGCAGTTCGCGGTTTCTTGCTCGCCCCGAGGCGTTCACATACCTGATGATTTCTCTTTTCGTCCTAATCCTGCATAAGCGCGACCAGGGACACTGGAGAAAAGGTGTCTACACGCTGATTCCGCTTCAAGCCATATGGACAAACATGCAGGGTCTCTTCATACTTGGCCCCTTTCTGATATTTGCATATCTGGTGAAGGCTTCTCTCGCAGAGCTTCCGTATATGCGAACGCAGCACGACGCGGCGCACGCGCAGAAAAAGGTGGGCCCCCTTACGCTCGTCTTCATTGGGGCGGTGGCCGCGTGCCTGCTGAATCCATACGGTTTCGAAGGACTCCTTTTCCCGTTCGTTCTGTTCACGCGCGCCAGCAACGTGCAGAACGTGTTCGCGGAATCCATCGCCGAACTGCAGCCGCCCTTCTCCGGCCACAATCTCACATCGTCTCTCCGCTATTTCGGTTTCCTTATGGTCCTCAGCGCTATCGTGCATGCGCTGGATTTGAAGAACCTGAAAGCGAGCCATCTCATCATTTTTGGGGGGACGGCGTATCTTGCGCTCAATGCGCGGAGAAACGTTGCCGTCTTTACCATCGCTGTATTGCCGTTCACCGTCGAGCATGCCGGTAACCTGTTGCGCCGAATCGAGGCCACCCGCAAAGACCGCTTTCCTCAAGTTGTCGCCGGCTTGAGGCTTGCAAGCTATGCGGTTATATTCTTCGTGGCGGCTTTTCAGACCGTGCGCATTTGGACGAACGAATTCTACATCGTCGACAAGCGGCCCGAGAGATTCGGTTTCGGCTTCAAGGAACAGACGTTTCCCCGCGGCGCGTTCTTATTCGCGAAGGAGAACGATATTCGCGGTCCCTTCTTCAATAATCTCGACCTCGGCGGTATGTTCATATGGGAAATGTTCCCGGCGGAAAAAGTCTTCATAGACCCGCGACTCGAGGTGAACTCACCCGACCTGTTCTCGGAATATCGACGAGCCACATTCGATAAGCACGCGTTTGCCGCGTTGTCCGATAAGCACAACTTCAATGCCGCAATCATCAACCATACGGCCCAGGACGGCCTCTTTCTGTTGCCCATCCTTTCTTCCCTGACGGAATGGAAGCTTGTGCACCTCGACCCGATTTCGGCGGTTTTCGTTCGGGAGAACGACAGAAACAATCGCCTACTCTCTGAATATGCGATTGATATCCAAAAGGACGAGATTCCCGTAGTAGCGCCGAATGATACGCTGAACGCGAAAAGCCCGCCACTGCTTCGACACCTGTTGGATGGAATCACGTCCGTTGCGCCCTCCGACACCGAGGCCCAAAACCGGTTCAGTCTCGGACTCGTGTTTCTGGTGATGGGTGAATATGAGCGGTCAGTTGAACATCTGGAAGCCGGACTGCAGCTTATGCCCTTTTCACCGCAAGCTCACTACAATATCGGGCTTGCATACGAACGCCTGGGTGACCGGAAGCGCGCCGAAGAATATTACAAGAAAACCATTTCATTAGACCCCGCGCATGCCCTTGCCCATGTGAATCTGGGGAAACTATACGATGAACAGGGGCTCAAGGAGAAAGCTGAAACAGAGTACGAACTGGCCGTCAGATGGGGGCGGGACATGCCGATTCCTCTTTACAACCTCGGAAGCCTCTACTATGAGCGCGGCGACCATTATAAAGCAAGAAAATATTGGGAAAGGGCCCTTGAGGCCGACCCTTCCTTCCAGCCCGCTCGCGATGCGTTGCTCCGTCTGAGGTCTTTAGGCGGTCCCGCATACCTCGAATGATTATCGTGCAAACACCTCTGATCAGTGTGTCCCATGGTCGGTAATCCGTGCTTCGGGGGCAGTCCGCCAATCTATCCCGCGACTGCGCGGGATTTCGCTGCGCTCAACGCAAAAGACGGGGAATTCCGTAATTGGGTACAGCCCCCTACGCTAGCTTCTCGGCAACATGAGCAATCGTGGGACAGATTCCGATACCCTTGCATCGTGCCGCCCCGTCTCCCGGTATGCGCACCATATGCGGAAACACAAAAAGCGCCGGCCAAATCCTTCCCGGCCGGCGCCATTTTCAGCAGAGACCTCGAATCTGCAACGGGGTATGAGGTCTAATCTCCCAGCACCACGAGCGCGTCAACCGCAACCGGTTTCGAGCCCGCGATGATGAGCGGGTTGACATCGATTTCCTTTATCTTGTCATTCTCCAGGCCGATTTGACCAATCTGGATGAGGATATTTGCCAGCGCTTCGCGGTCGACAGGCGGCTCCCCTCGAAATGCGTCCAGAATCTTGTTTCCCGGCAATTCCTCCATCATGTCGTAAGCGTCTCGTTTCTCCAACGGCGCAATCCGAAACACCACCTGTTTCAGAATCTCCACAAAGATGCCGCCGAGGCCGAGCATCGCGCACGGGCCGAATTGCTCATCCCGGGTCAGGCCCACAACGAGTTCGCGATTGCCCGAAACCATCTCCTGCACGAGGATGCCGTCCATCGGCTCGCCGGCGCGCTTGGTAATGGCGTCGAATGCTTCCTTCACTTCCTTGTCGTCGCGGAGCTTTACTGCAATGAGTTGTTTTTCGGTCTTATGGGTGAGCGTCGGTGAGCACCCTTTGAGCACCACCGGGTAGCCCAGCTCTTTGGCATACTTCACCGCTTCGGCCTTGTCCTTCGCCAGGAATTCACGAGTTACCGGGATGCCGCAGGCGGAAAGCACTTGCTTGGACTGATACTCCGAAAGCGTTTGCTGGCCGGCCTTTAGGGCCTGATCAATGGTTTTCATTAGTTACCCGCTCCTTATCGTTGCCTCATTGATTTGCAGAGATGTCCGCTGAGTGTGTGCGTTGTGTCCGCCGTGATACGAGGGGTGGCAGACTGCGTTTCCAGGGACTACGTCCCCAGTGTGGGCGCTATTATATCATCATTGCATCCATTTCTCAAAACCGGCGCCACGCAAACCGGCGCCACGCAATCCATTCGCTCCCCCGATATGTTATATTATTATACCCAAAGGAGGTGAAACAAATCGTGTCAACCGATTCTTTGCCCAGTTTCCGCGAGGCCGCCGAGTTCCATGGCCATGTCTGTCCCGGACTCGCAATCGGGTATCGGGTCGCCACATCCGCGATGGAGCAATTGGGTGTCGAACGCCCCCGCGATGAGGAGGTGGTTGCCGTAGTCGAAAACGACACCTGCGCCGTCGACGCCATACAGGTAGTCACCGGTTGCACTTTCGGCAAAGGAAACCTCGTTTTCAAAGACTATGGAAAGGGTGTTTTCAGTTTCTTTTCCAGAAAGAAGAATACGGGGGTGCGAGTCAGTTATCGGGAATTCCCGTCGCTGCCGGGCGCTGACGGCGAGCGGATGGAGGAATTGAAGGCCAGAATCCATTATGAGGAAACGGCTACTCCGGAGGAACGTGAAGAATACGCAAAGCTCCGCGAAAAACTGATTCGGCATATGCTTTCCTGCAAAGCCGATGAGTTTCTCCGTTGGACTCCGCTCGAGGAGGAACCGCCCCGGCCGGCCAAAATACGCCCAAGTGTGATATGTGACAGGTGCGGCGAACAGGTCATGGAAACCCGTATTCGGAAAAAAGGCGGGAAAAACCTCTGCATGCCATGCTCGGAGAAGACAGGGTAAGAAACACTTTAAGCCCCACAGCCGGTCTTCGGCGAACTCCGGAATGGTCAGAAGAAAACAAGACCGCCAAGTTCAGGAAGAGCGTACTGCGGCGTAGCCCAAACCACATTTCGCCCGGGGACAGTGAACCCATCCCCGGTGGCATATTTCGCTGAATAGCCGACACTGGCAGCAATACCAAAATTATCGAATCCCGGTTCTATGTCATTCCCCGGCTTGAACAGGAGAATCCGGTCGTTCCTTCGCTGAGCGAGGCGAAGTCCCGCACACTCCGGAGGAATAAATTGTCGGACTACCGAAATTTCCTCTCATTCAGCCGGCAGTCGAGACGGTCCCGCGGAAAATTGGGATTGTGAAAAGGGTCGAGAGGCATGCGCTTCTCCCACTTTTGCCTGAAAACGGCCTCATCGTCTTCGTCTTTCGGCTTCCCTCGCAGTTTGCTTTCGTGGTGATACAGGAGCGAGTACGGAGTGTAAACGGTTCGATACCCCGCCTCCCGTGCGCGCAAACAGAAATCGACGTCCTGATATGAGATCGCAAGCTCCGTATCGAAGCCGCCGAGTTCATCGAAAACGTCTTTCCGAACCAGCATGCACGCGGCGGTCACCGCCGAGCAGTTCCGGATCATATCGACAATTCCGAAATATCCGTGGCTGTCGCGTGGCAGCCGGCTGTGCAGGTGCCCCGCCGTTCCGCCCCGCCACAGCACAATCCCCGCGTGTTGAATCGTGTCGTCCGGGAACAGCAGCTTCGAGCCGACAATGGCGACTCCGGGAATTTGCGCGACCTCGAGCATCGACACCAACCAATCCGGCTCAATCGCCCGGGTGTCGACATTCAGCAGAAGCAGGTAGGAGCCATCGGCGTGCTCGGCGGCCATATTGTTCATCTTCGCAAAGTGAAACGGTTCATCGAAGGGGATAACTTTCACGTTTTGGCGGGAACCCAGGTTATCAAGAAAATCTTTCGTCTCCGGCTCTTCGCTTCGATTGTCAACAACGACCAGCTCAACATTGCGATATGTGTTTCCCTCGACAGATTGGATACACGGTTTCAAATAGCCGAGATTGTCCCGGGTCGGAATGATGACTGTTACCAGGGGAGCGATCTTAATCACCGGTCGGACCCGGTAGCTTCCGTCGAACATGCCCGGCTCGACCGTTGCTTCAATCTGCCTTCGATTCATGGCTTCCCGGAGCACTCTCAACGAAGAGTCGCGGGGCGCCTTTCCTGCGCCGCCGCTCAAATAGTCCGAAGCGGTGGATGTCGCCGAGCGCCGCCAATGATAGAGCACTTTCGGTATGTGCCGAATCTTGTCGGTCCGCTCCGTCAGTCGCAGCAAGAGATCGTAATCCTGGGCTCCGTCGAAACCCTTCCGGAAGCAGCCAAGTTCCTCCACAAGAGTTTTCCGGTATGCGCCCAGATGGCACGTGTACATGGTTGAAAGAAGCGTCTCCGGCGACCAGTCGGGTTTGAGAAACGCTTCCACATGGCGCCCGCGCTCATCCAATTTGTCTTCATCGGTGTAAATCATGTCCGTTTCCGGATGCTCGTTCAACGTTTTTACTATTTCGAACAGGGCCTCCGGCGCAAGCTCGTCATCGTGGTCGAGCAACGCCACGAATTCGCCTTCGGCGAGGCCGATGGCCGCGTTGGAAGCATTTGCGATTCCCGTGTTCCGCCCAAGCGTCTCCACTTTCACCCGCGTCCCGAGCGCGGCCAGGCGTTCCAGCTCCGCGCGCGTTTCCGGTCGTGACGAGCCGTCGTCGACGATACACAACTCCCACTTCGTGTAGAGCTGCCGTTCCACCGAGTCTGTCGCTCGTCGCAATAGCGCGCCGTCCACGTTGTACACCGGCATGATGACACTTATCAGGGGCTGGCGCTTGAATGAGGCGGCCTCGGCTCTGAGCGCTTTGAGGGATTCCCGAGATGGCGCGTTCCGCTTTCGCCATTTCTGATAGCAGATGTCCTCGACCGAAAGCAGCCGTCCGCCAAAAAGGGTGTAGCTGAGATATGAAAGACAGTAGCGGACAGCGATGTCCGGACCTTCTCTCCTTGTCAGCTCGAACGCTTTTTTGATTTTTGAAAGCATTTTCAATGGAAGTTTTTGCCTCACGGATATACGCGGTTTTTTATCATACCATGAGCGTTGCGGCTTTCTCCATTTCCCGGTGCGCGAGGTTGTGTGTGAAAGAAAAGAGAACCCGTCTTCCCGGCGGCGGACGGATGGGGCATTTGACGCCGGAAAACAAATTGTGGTAGTTTTTCAAGGCATAAGCACTATCGAAAAAACGGCGTCTCCTTGCATGAAGGGAGTAAGAAATGGAAGTAATGGAAGCGATTCGCAGGCGAAAGAGCATTCGCGCATACAAACCGGAGCCCGTGAGCCGGGACATCATGAAAGAACTCCTTGAGGCGGCCATCATGGCGCCCACCGGCTCGAACTCTCAGCCGTGGAAATTCTATGTCGTCAGCGGACAGAGAAAAAAGCAACTCGAAGAGTTGCTGCTCAGATGTCTGGATGAAAGCCGGCCCACCACGAACGAACTGCAAACGCAACGAAGTGGAGGCGACGAGAAAACCCAGCAGAAAATCAATTCGCGGCGAACGGAATTGACGCGGACAGTGATGGATATTCTGACCAAAAATGACCTTCCGATAGAAATGTTCGCAAAAGGAAGCTTCGAGTATTTTCGCGCTCCCGTTGCTGTTTTCGTAACAATGGACCAGTCGCTTGCCGAAAACCAGATTCTCGGCATCGGAGCGGCTGTCGAAAACCTGATGCTCGCCGCGTGCGACAAGGGCCTCGGCGCCTGTTGGATCGGAATGGCGCTGATGTACTCCAAGGAAATAAAGCAAGAGCTTGGAATTCCCGATACCGAGCGTATCGTCACAAGCTTTGCTCTCGGGTATCCCGACGATGAATCCCCGATAAATTCATTCAAATCAACGCGGGAACCATTGGACAGCGTTGTCGAGTGGCTCGGATGGGACTAACGGATTCCCGAACCGGTTCGCGCATGGGGTAGCTCAATCACGTCGGCAGGTTTTCGCCGGCCACATTGTATATCTTCGGGTCCGATAAATATCTCTGGCGCGCTCTTGCCCAGGGCGGCGGCATACGGATGTCCTCCGTTTCCTACCTCCTCATCGATTCCGGAATATCGAGGCCCAGTGTTCCCCCGGGGTTCATGATATTGTTCGGGTCAAAATGGTTCTTGAGCGCCCGGAGCGCGTCCATTTGTTCCGTGCCGAGGTGGCGTTCCATCCACGGAGCTATCATCTTCCCGATTCCATGGTGGTGACTCAGCGAGCCGCCGCACCGCTCTATTCGGTCGATAATGCCCTCCTGGAAGCGTAAATATTCATCGGGGTCATCCATCCGCGCGATGAAGATAAAATACAGGTTCGTCCCTTGTGGATAAAAATGCGACGCATGCGTCATGCATATCGTATTGGGGCGGCTCTTGATGAAATCCCTGACTCCGGTGTGAAGAGTGTGAATGTTGTCCCAGGTAACTCCCGACTCCAGGGTATCGATGACGATTCCGAAATCGTTCAGGTCCTCTCGCATATAGGGGTCGGCGAATCGCCCGTGTTCCCAGTTTTTCAACGGATAGCCGGTAAGATACATCCCTCCGTATTCCCGGCATATCTTCTTCACATTTCTCTTGATGTTCTTCGCGAAATTCGCTTCTCCCTCACTCTGGCCTATGTACAAGCAGCGCTGCATCGGCTTAAATCCCCGCATGCCCATGATCTTGTCGATAACGGTTCCCTCGATGCCGTACAGTTTAAGGGCGACATCCGTCTCTTCCGGGTCCGAAATCCTAAAAACCGACGGCATCCCGAATTCACCCTGAGATATCTCGCGCGAGGCGTCGACGGCGGCATGCCACGAAGGAAAAATGAAGCTGAACTTTTGGCGATTCTCCGGCATGTGCCGGAAAATTTTCATGGTTGCGCTTACCAGGATGCCGTAAGCGCCTTCGCTGCCCTTCATCATATCGTTCACTTTCGGGCCGGTTGCGGTTCCGGGGTAACCAGGGGTCCGAAAGGAGCCTATCGGCGTTACGTATTCCTGGGCGAGGACCAGGTCGTACGCATCGCCGTAGTAGGATGACTGCTGCCCGGAACCCAGGGCCAGAATCCATCCTCCCACCGACGAGTACTCGAACGATTGGGGGAAATGTCCGCCGGTGTATCTCCTCTTTGCGTTGAACCTCTCCGGCGCCTCGTTCAACATTTTTTCGTATGCGGGCCCGAGGATTCCGGATTCCACTGTCACCGTCTGATTCGTTTCGTTGAATTCAATAAGGCGGTTCATGTGTGTGCTCATCACAAGAGAAACGCCGCCCTTCACGCACCTGAGTCCGAGCGTCACGGAGGACCCGCCGCCATATGGGTAAATCGGTATTCGTTGCTCATCACAGTATTTCACAAGCTTGCACACATCTTCTTTGTTTCGAGGATGGACAACAACGTCCGCGACGTCCCGAATGATTCCCCTCCGAAGGTTTATGATTTCTTCCATGGTCTTTCCGCTCGCGTACTTGGTCCGAGAGTAGGTGTCGGTATTCACGTTCTCCGGACCGGCAATACGTTCGAGCTGCCGAACCTGTTCGGCGGAAAGAGCGAGCGGCAGGTTAGCGCCGACGACTGCATTGCCCTCATCCTTCTTTTCCCTGAAGTCGTCATCGGTCATACCCAACCTTTCTTTGAGCATTGTGTAGAGCCTTTTGTTGGGATGCTTGAAAGCGTCGGGCGCTCCCCATTTGAATATGGAGCGAAACGTCCCCGGCTCGGGAGCGACCGATGTCCATTCTGGGGAAAAATCTGTTTTCACGCCCATTTCATGCTTTCTCCTCATGGTTCTCTCGATGCAGGCAACTTGGAGGGTTTCAGCTCTTCAGAGAGAATCGAATGAGATGGCCTGCCACAAACCTCGACACGTTTCTCCTGAAAAACATGGCGGACAAACCTTGCGATTTCATCAGGAACAGTATCATACCCTTATGGAAGCGCCGCGGTCAACGGGCGCAGACGGACACGGGCGCAGACGGGCAAAAAAGGTCCTCCATTTACAGGATAGGAAAGTAGTCCCGATTTCTTGAGCTCAACAGGCGAGCCGCACGCCTGGTATCGTTCCCGTTGCGTGGACTATCGATTGAAGGGAATGCTCTCGACTTCCTTTGTCTCGGGATTATACTTGCCGCGCAATTCGTCTTCAATTGTTCCGTCCCACAATTTTATACCAACGAAATAGGCGGCTCGAGTTATGAGGTGGGCGGCGACAGGCGCGGAAATGACCAAGAAAGCAATCGTGGCAAGCGAGCGCATGGTGATACTAAGCTTATCGAAGTGGATTGACAGGGCCATCAACAGAAATCCGGCGCCAAGGGTAGATGCTTTTGTCGAGGCGGACACGCGCATATAGAGGTCGGGAAAGCGGACGACCCCCAATCCTCCAATCAGCATGAAAAATGCTCCGATTATCATTGTCAGCGCGGTAAGGAAATCTTGCACGGTCAGGCCCCTCTGCTCACATAGTACGCGAATGCCACGGTTCCCAGGAACGCGACCAGAGCGAACAGGGTTGCGACATTCAGCAGTACACTCTGGTCGTTCACTATGGCATATGCGCAGATAAAGCCAATCCCGATAATCGCCATCAGGTCCAGCGCGACCACCCGGTCCGGCAGGCTCGGCCCCCGCACAAGCCGCGCGAAGGCCAAAGCGAATCCTACGCTCAGCATGGGCAATGTTGTGACAAATGCGAACTGCAATCCGCTCATCGAAGCACCTCCAGTAATCTTCGCTCCAGTCCCCGCTTTATTTCGTGCCTGAACTTGTCCACATCGGTTATGTACATGGCATGAATGTAGAGCACCCGCCGGTCGCTCGATACCTCGAGGCCCAGCGTGCCCGGCGTCAGCGTTATCAGATTCGCCAGCAGCGTAATCTCCAATTCGGTTTTCGCATCGAGCGGTATGGCGATCACGCCCGGCGACATCAGGTTCTTCGGCGTAATTACATCATACGCGACCCGTATGTTCGCTTTCACAAGCTCTTTTGCGAAAAAGACACCGAAGCCGACTACTTGCCAGACCTTCTTGAAATAGGCCGGCTGCTGTTCGGCCCGCTGAGTTAACAATAGGAGCCCGTACCCCAGCACAAATCCGACTGTAAGGTTTAAGGGGGTGAACACCCCGGTCAAAGCCATCCAGGCCACCGCCAGCAGGACATTCGATAAGAACAATGTCATGATTCGGCTCCCAGCACCGCCAGGATGTATTCCGACGGATTCATCAGTTGCTCGGCCGCGCGCATGAAGAGAAGTACGAATGGCTCCGTGAACAGCCCGAGGGTCACAATCAAAACGGCGAGGAGTACTATTGGCCCGAAAAGAGCGCTCCATCTCCCCGTCGTCTCCGCGCTCTCCGCCGCTGCGGCTTCCGTCTCCGACGGGGCTTGTTTCCAAAACGCCTCATTCCAGATTTTCGTCATGGAGTAGGTCGTGAGAAGACCGACCGCAAGGGCCGCCCCCACAAGCGTATACTGCTCTGTCTCGAGGCCGGCTTTGACCAGAACCAGTTTCGACCAGAACCCCGAAAAAGGCGGCATCCCGGCAAGCGAGAACGCCGATATCAGAAACAACACCGTCAGGCCGGGAGCCGCGGTATACAGTCCGCCCAGTTTCTTCAGGTCGTAGGTTCCTTTTAATCGATGCGCCACCCCGCTCACGAGAAACAGGTTCGTCTTCGACAGAATATTGTGGACGATATGGAATATGGAGCCCGCCAATCCGAGCGGCGTGAAAAGGCCGAGCCCCATGACCATGTATCCGATTTGGCTGACAATATGGAACGAGAGGAGGCGTCGAAACTCGTATTGCGCCACTGCCCCCAGCACACCGACGACCATCGTCAAGCCGCTCAAAACGAGAATGAGCGTGTGGGTTGTTCCGGTGTCATGCGTGAAGAGTAACGTAAAAAAACGGATGAGCGCGTATACGCCCACCTTGGTCAACAGCCCTGCGAAAATGGCCGAGATCGACACGGGCGGCGTATGATAGGAGGCCGGTAACCAGAAGAACAGGGGGAAAATGGCGGCCTTGATTCCGAAGGCAAGCAAAAACAGCATCGACACTGTCGTCACAATCCCGGCAGGGTTTATGCGGGGAAGCCGAATGGCCAAGTCCGCCATGTTGAGCGTGCCCGCGATCCCATACAAAACCCCGACACCCGTCAGGAACAAAGCGGAAGAAATGAGGTTGAGCGTGAGGTATTTGATGCCGCCTTCGAGTTGCGGTTTCTCGCCTCCGAGCACGACGAGCACAAAGGAAGCAATCAGCATTACCTCGAACCATACATAGAGGTTAAAGACGTCTCCCGTCAGGAAAGAGCCACAGACACCCATCAGCATGATATGAACAAGAGGATAATAGCCGAACGACTCCCGTTCCGCGTCCATGCCGGCGAGTGAATACACGGAGATGGAAAGCGCCATTAGACCTGTCATTACCACCATTATCGCCGAAAAGAGGTCTGCCACAAGCGTAATGCCGAACGGCGCCGGCCAGTCCCCGATTTGTGTCGACTGGACGCCGTTCCGCCAACATGCGCCGAGAAGAACGACCGCCGCCAGAAGCAAGCCGGCGCCGCCGCCGACACTCAGCCATCGTTGCAGGTTCCGATTGTTCCAACCGAAAATGCAAATGATTGCGGTCAGAAACGGAACCAGAATCGGAAGCGTCAGAACAACATTCATGTCGGGTCCCTTCTGAGGCTCCTTATATCATGTCGGTCGCCTGCATTTCGTCAAGGTCGTCCGTCCCCACGCTTTGATGGGCCTGCCGTATCAAGACCACCGCAAAGGCCTGCAGCCCGAAGCCGATAACGATAGCTGTCAAAACGAGCGCCTGCGGAAGAGGGTCGGCGTGCGGTCCCGTCAGTTGCACGGCATCCGATGGTATTATCGGAGGGCCGCTCCTGGTCAGGCGCCCCATGATGAATATCAACAGATTCGCTCCGTGGCTGAGGAGCGCAAGACCAATGATCAGTTTCACGATGCTTCGGCGCATCATGAGGTACAGTCCCGCCCCGTATAAAAGGCCCACAATGACGGAAAGAAGTATTTGCATAGTTCAATCCTCGGCCAGCGAAAAGATTATTGCAAGCGTCGCGCCGATTACGACGAGATATACACCAATGTCGAACAAAAGCGGCGTCCCTGCTTTCCACTTTCCCGGGAAGTTCAGCGCGCTCCATTGCGAAGTCAGAAACGGCTTGTTCACAAAGAAAGAAAGCGTGCCGCTGATGAGCGTCACCAGCAGGCCGGAACCGACGAGGGAGCGCGGGTTCACATGAAGCAGGCGTCTTGCGCGGTCCACGCCGTGGGCGACGGTGAAGAGGGCAAAAGCCGCTGCCGCCACGAGCCCTCCCTCGAAGCCGCCGCCCGGCACATTGTGCCCGAACAGCAGCAAATACAGCGAGAGGAGCAGAAGAAGCGGCAAAAGATACCTGGTAGCGGTCAATAAAATCAAGGAAACCATGCCGATTCATCCTTCTTTCTGTTCGTTTACCGAAACATCTGTCCCTCGAGTCATCGGACTGTGGCGCCGGGACTGTGAGCCTGTCTCACGATTCGACAATCCCCTCATTCGAAGCTTGAGCAAAGCGTAAACCCCGAAAGCCGCAACGCATAGCACGGTGATCTCACCCATCGTATCCATGGCCCGATAGTCGACCAGGATTACATTCACGATATTCTTCCCCTTGGCGAGCAGATAACTGTTTTCGGCGAGGTACGAGGAAACTTCCGAGTCGTGAGTTACCGATGTCGCCATCAGCGACAAGGCGGTGATGAGTGTGCCTGCCGCCACCGCGGCGGCTGCGTCGCGGACACGCTCCGGTATCCCTGAATACGAGACGTATCGGGGCAACCGATACAATACCAGCACGAGCAGCACAATCGTGAGCGTGTCAACGGCGAATTGCGTCATGGCCAGGTCCGGAGCTCCAAACATGGCATAAATGAGCGCGACTACGTATCCGACGGCCCCGAGCGAAACAACGGCAAAAAGTCTCGATTGGGCGCGGACAACCGTCATGATTGCGATTGCGAGCACAAGCGCCACCACCCAATCATAAAAGCGAATATCGGCTCCGTTCTGAAATGACACCGCTCTCTCGAGTTGCAGAATCGTTCCGCCGACAAGGAATACCACCGACGCGACGATTATCAGGATATATATATGAAGATGCCCGCTCTGAAAGATTCGGGTCTGATAGTACGCGACCGTGTTCATTCCACCCAGCGCCGCATCATAGGCTTTCGAGGGACCAACGCTCGCTCCAAAATCCAGGCTCGATACAAGCTTCCGCAGCGCGTCGCGCTTGAGGTATGCGACCACGCCGAGAGCGAGTGTCGTTATGCTGAGTAGTAGCTGTATGTTGAGACCGTGCAACAGTGTCAAGCGCACATCGGTCGGCTGAGCGAGAACGGCAGACACCGCAGCGGAAACGATGTTGCCTGCCACCGGCTCCGGCAAAACACCGATCAGCAAACCCAGGCCAGCAAGCAGCAGCGGGCCTCCATACATTCCCATCGGCGCTTCGTGCGCCTTCTTCGGCGATTGCATTTCTTTTCCGGCGAACGGGCGATAGGCCACAATTCCGGCAACCACGACCATCGCAATTTTTGTCAGAAGAACAACCAATGTCAGCATGCGGTGAGCGAGCGGAGCTTTCAGTGTCGCCGTAAAGACAAGTTCTTTTCCGATAAACCCGAACAAGGGCGGAAGCCCCGCCATGGAAAGAGCCGCCAATCCGGCGGCCACCGCGGTCACCGGCATCGCCAGGCGAAGACCCCGGACCCGTGTCACATCCCGCGTGCCGGCTTCGTGATCCACGATTCCGGCCACCAGGAACAGCGCCGCCTTGTACAAAGCATGAATCATGAGGTAGGCCATCGCCGCTTCGACGGCCGCTCTCGTTCCCAGACCGAGAAGAAAGGTGAGCACACCGAGAATGCTTAAGGTCGAATAGGCAAGGATTTGTTTGAAGTCGGTCTTTGTAATTGCAAGATAACCGCTCATCACCATCGTGACCGCGCCGGCCGTAACCACGAATACCGTCCAGGCCGTCGTTCCCCCGAGCATCGGGCTCAGCCGCGCGAGCAGGTATATTCCAGCCTTCACCATGGTCGCCGAATGGAGATACGTGCTGACCGGAGTCGGGGCCACCATCGCATTCGGAAGCCAGAAATGAAACGGAAACTGCGCCGACTTGGTAAAGGCTCCCGCAAGAATCAGCACAAGAACAGGAAGATAGAGAGGATGCGAGCGAATGAGGTCGCCGTTATCCAACAGGGAAGACAGTTCGTAGCTGCCGCCGATTTGCCCGAGCAGCAGCAGTCCGGCAAACAATGCAAGCCCACCGCCCCCCGTGACAAGCAAGGCCTGCCATGCAGCCTTTCGCGCATCCTCTCGTTCATGGTCAAAACCGATAAGCAAATACGAACTCAGGCTGGTTAATTCCCAGAATATGAACAGCGTTACGACATTGTCCGACAACACTACTCCAAGCATCGAGGACATAAACAAAAGCATATACGTGTAAAATCGTCCGAGTTCCTGCTGACCGGCCATGTAGTCGTTGGCGTAGATAAATACAAGCGCTCCGATTCCGGTGATAAGCGCGCTGAAGAGGAGGCCGAGTCCGTCGACATTGAATGACAGGTTAATGCCAAGCTCTGAAATCCATGCGTATGAAAAGATATGGTTTTCTCCACCGGCGATACGCCCAAAAAATGAGAAGAAATAAAATAGAAGACACAAGGGAAATGCCGCCAGCACGATGCCTGACCATCTCTTGGTCAATCGGCACACCAGCGGAGCGAGGAAGGACACGAGGAAGCCGGATAGCACAACTACAGTCATTCCCAACTAACCGTTCTGTCTCTTTCAGATTGCACGGATTACTCGATATTTCGGCTTCATCCGCCACTGTGAATGTGTCCGACAATTATGTGTTTGGTCGAAAGCGAGAGCGCAGGGGACTGTCAGTATTTGCGGAATCCCCCGTTTTTTGGGGATTCGTAGAATAGGGACTGTCCCCGAAGCGGCCATCAATGAATTATCGGACACACTCACTGCCTGCAGTGTAGATGCTCTCTCCGCATCCTCGAGGGTGAGATGCGAAGGTCGGAGCGGGTCAGGGAGCGCACGGCTTCACTCCTTCACCTGACCAACTCTCAATCGTTCCAAAGCCGCTTGAAATTCTGCTGAAACAGAGCCTTTCAGCGACAATATGTCATTTTTTTCCCCTCCGTGTCAATAATAGAAGAGTCATAATAGAGGAGTCATAATAGAGGAGTCGAAATCGGAATTAACAAATTCCTTCTTCGATGACATATTTTCTTGACTGTCCTGTGACCCGGGGGAACCCATTATTAGTGCTGTTCATTATTGTAACGGAGGACACGGACCGCAAAACGATCGGCCATTCGGCCTTGGGAGGGAGACAGAGTGCTGAAAGTAATCTTTATCATCGCAGCCATTATTGTGGCCGCGGGCATATGTCTGGCCGGAGTTGTGGTGTGGAAATCGAAACGAAGCAGCTACACGGGGCCGGTTAGCGACTGACCGCCGAGCAAACAAGAGATGCTGACTCTGTCTTGCGATTGCACGGCGCAGGGGAGCGCGAACATGTCGCAGGGTCGGGGATGCGGCCTAGTGGGAACACCATGCCGCGCGGTGCCCCCGGAATTGACCTTGAACCGCCGGACACTTTCATGTTCCGTTGTTTCGGATGCTTCGTATTTCGTTGCCTGATGCTTTTCCGAACGGTCTCGTTCTTGCCTTTTGACGTTTCATTTATCGCCTGTTAGAATCAAGAAGCTCGAAAGGCCTTGTTTGTCCGCGCGGAATGTGTTGTCTCGAGCTGTCGAGCGAACCCTTCAAACGAATCGAAAGAAAGGCGTGTGACCAGTGGCCCTGAAAACAAGAGGCGACATGCGCAAACTGAGGCGCTATCTGCTTGTGGCGCTCCTGGCGCTGCTGGCGTTGTGCTGTTTCTTTTTCCCGGGAGTCCTGGGGTTCCGGACAGTCACGGAGGTCTCACACGATATCGTCGAGGACGCCCTGAAAAACAACGCGAAAGCCTTCGTCGTCGTCTCGGGAATCAAAGCGATGATTGCTATTATCGAAGGCTCCACAACGGGCATCGTCTTTCTGAGTATCGAAATCGGCGACTCCGTGCAGTCCGTCTATGATTTTGTGGATTACATCTGGAAGGTGCTGCTTTACGGGCTCTTCATTCTCAGTTTGTACGCCATCATCCTGGAGACCGAATTGCTGGAGTTCGGCACGATAATTATGGGGGCCGCCTTTCTCCTGTTTGCCTTCTACATGGCGTTCCCGGCCGAGGTGGAGAAGAAGCCGTGGAAGGATGTCGTTCGCACTCTCCAAAAGTATTCCCTTCCTGCCGCAAAAATAATCCTTTTCCTGGGGCTGCTCATTGCCTATCTTGCGCCACTCAGCATTCTGTCGAGCTTCAGCCTCAAACGATACGTTATAGAATCGGCCAAACAGAGGAAAGTCGAGCAAATGAGAGAACTCGAGAAGGAGTTCGGAGAATTGAAGGAAGACTTCTTGTCTCTACGGGCCACCCTTTCCCTTGCGTATCCCATGGAGAGCTTCGACAGGTTGCGAGCCGGTATGGATGCCCGGTCCGAAAAGCTGCGCGCAGTGTTCGACACGGCTCTCCTCATTTTCCTTTCCTATTCGGCGCTCGTATTCACCGAGATTGTCCTCTTCCCTCTTCTCATGGCATTTGCCCTTTACAAGCTCTCCAGCTTCTTGTTCTTCAGAGTTCTGGGCTTGACAACGATAAGAATCCGGACCGATGAACGAATTATGGGAACACCCACATGAACGTAATCCGGGTGGACCGCAAACGGTCAAACAATATCACATATTGACAAGACATGGGGTTCGGGTTAAATTGAAATAGCCGTGCTAAACGATATCGGGCGGATTTTCATGGGTGAATAAGAAAGGGTTCTCTCATGGCCATCATTACGATTTCCAGGGGCACCTACACACGGGGGAAAGAGATCGCCGAGAAACTGGCGGACAAGCTGGGGTATCAATGTATTTCGAGGGAAGTGCTCATTGAGGCCTCTCAGGCTTTCAACATTCCCGAGGTGAAACTTGTCCGCGCGCTTCATGATGCGCCCTCGGTTCTCGACCGCTTCACCTACGGAAAAGAGAAATACATCGCATTCATTCGCGAAGCTCTTCTCGAAAGCGTCCGCGACGGGAATGTCATTTATCACGGCCTGGCCGGTCACTTCCTCCTGAAGGAAGTTCCTCATCTGTTCAAAGTCAGGATAGTCGCCAACATGGAGGACAGGGTGCGCGAGGAAATGCGGCGCGAAGATATTTCCGAAGACAAGGCTCGGTATATTCTGAAAAAAGACGACGACGAACGACGAAAATGGAGCCTTTCACTTTATGGGATTGATACCGCCGACCCGAGTCTGTACGACATGGTTATTCATATTAAGAGGTTGACGGTCGATGACGCCGTCGAAATCCTTGCGGATGTCGCTCAACGGCCTTGTTTCCAACCGACGCCGGAATCCCGGAGGATCCTGGACGACTTGCTCATTGCCGCGCGGGCTCATGTGATGCTCGTTGACCATGCGCCGACCGCAAAGGTTACATGCAAGAACGGCCACGTGTATGTCAGCATGTCCGCCTCGCTGTCACACAAGGAACGCATTGCGGCCCAGGTGAACGACTTGCTGAAGGATGTCGTCGGAATCAGGGAGATAACGACGAATATCGAGCCAACCGTCACCGAAGACTAGGATGGATGCGAGCCGGCATTGCGCACCGTAGCGGGCTGTGTATCTGCCCGCGCGGTTGCCTGTTCTGCCGAAAAGCCAAAACCCTGATTCCGGGGAGATGGATTCCCTCTGTGGGTGCGAATTTATTCGCACATGGCGCCTTGGATTTATGGGGGGCCGAAGGTCACCGCGCGCGCGATTCCATCTCCCCGGAATTGACCCCAATCCGTTATTGCGAAAAGGCTCTCATCGCACATTGGTATTCGAGGATGAGCGAGTAGTCGAACACCTGGTTCAGCATCCATTTCACGTATTGATTCACGGCTTTCTTCGTGAATTGAATTGCCATCTTATCACCCGAAACCAGTCGCTGCGCCATCCGCATAACGAATTCATCCAGTTGCTCGTGCGGAACGACGTGGTTGACGAGCCCTATGCGAAGCGCCTCCTGGGCCGGAATCACCTCGCCGGTCATCAGAAGTTCTTTCGCCTTGTTCACGCCGACAAGAATCGGCCAAATGACCGCTCCTCCATCTCCCGCCGCCAAGCCTACTTTCACGTGTGTGTCGCCGATTTTCGCCCGGTCTGATGCAACCACGATGTCGGCGAACAAAGCCAGGGTCGCTCCCAAACCCGCCGCCGGCCCGTTCACCGCCGATATCATGGGTTTTTCGAGCTCCAAAATGCCGACAATTATCTCTCGCGCCTCGGCGAATATCCTTTCCGCCGTCTCCTTGTCAGGGATAGGCTCCTTCAGGTCGGCGCCCGCACAGAACCCCCGGCCCGCCCCTGTCAGTATCACCACATCAGCCTCGGTGTCTTTTCTGACATCCGCAAATATGGTCGCCAGCTCCGCATGCATCGCGGGAGTAATGGCATTGAGGCTCTCGGGCCTGTTCAGGACCACGCGAAGGATGCGCCCTTCCCGCTCCACAATTATGCTCTTGTATCGGTCATAGTCCATGTCGCGGCTTTCTCCCTTCGCTCCCAGCTTATCCTTCACTTTCCCTCCTCCGGCCGCTTCACGCCCACCACATCCCGCCCGGCGGTTCTTCCTCGAAGGCGGCCGACCGAAGAAATTCAACCGCCTTTTGCAAACCCTCGTTGGGAGAGGCCAACAGGTCCTCGTGCTCGATGCTGAGCACGTAGTCATAGCCGACGGTCCTGAGCGCGCTCACGATCGATTTCCATATCGAGAGACCATGCCCGTAGCCGACCGTGCGGAAATTCCACGAACGCTGAGCAATTTGTCCCTGGTGCTTGGTCTCGAGAACGCCGTTCTGCGAACACAGAAGAGGGTCGATATACGTGTCTTTCGCGTGCACGTGGAAAATCGCGCCCGCCAGCGTGCGGATGGCGACAGCGGGGTCGATTCCTTGCCAGAACAAATGGCTCGGGTCGAAATTCGCGCCGATGACCTCGCCCGCCGCCTCCCTGAGTCTCAGAAGGGTCTCGGGATTGTACACTATCATCCCCGGATGCATCTCGATGGCCACCTTATTCACGCTGTGCCACCTCGCGAAATCGGCCTCGCCCCTCCAATAGGGAATCGCTTTCTCGTTCCACTGCCATTCCAGGATTTCCAGGTAGTCGGGCGGCCACGAACAGGTGACCCAGTTCGGATATTTCGCATGTTCCGAATCGCCCGGACAGCCGGAAAGACAGTTCACCACCTCAACCCCCAGCTTTTCGGCGAGCTGCACCGTCTTCCTCCATGTGACGTGGTTGCTTTTCGCGAATTCGGCGTCCGGATGAAGGGGATTCCCGTGGCAACTAAGGCCGCTTATTTGAATGCCCTTTTCTTCGAATTTCTTTTGATATTCCTTCAGCTTCTTATCGTTTGCGAGCAACTCGTCGATGTCGCAGTGCGCGTTGCCGGGGTAGTTACCGGTGGCGATTTCCACCATCCCGACCCCCAGTTCGGCAAGCATGTCCAGCGCCTGGTCCACCGAAAGATGAAAGAACAGCGGTGTGAACACTCCGATTTTCATGTCGCACCCTCCATAAACTGGTCGGAATTCCGAAGAAAGCCCGGGCACGATACGCGTGACATATGAAGCTGCGCCCGAGGCGCGAATGGCCTGACTGCGAGACCCACTCACTGTGGAGGTTTCCAACGCTCTGCGCGCCTGCAGAGAGCGCCGATTCCTTTTTGCAGGCGCCAATTTATACGCACATGGCGCCGCAATGATTGCGTATTGCCACCGCAGGTCACGCTCCGCGTGATTCCGCGCCCCCGGAATTGGCAAGCCCCGATCAATCGTGAGAAAGACTCATATGACCGGTGTCCTCGCGCCGAAATTATAACAGGGTGCCTCTGCCGCCGCAACTTGCCCGCGGACCGAAAGGCGGCGCACACCCACCCGCGCCAATCGCGCGCTCGCCGCGCCTTTAATGGCCGAGCTGCTTGGCGGCCTGGACGAGGGTGTTGACACTGTTTTCCAGCGCCTTTTGCTCTTCGGTCGAGAGGGCAGGCCGCAGCGTGGTTATCACACCCTCGGCGCCGAGAACGCGCGGAAGCGAATAACTGACTTGCGCCAACTCCTCGTTTTCGGCGATAGAGGCGGAAACCGTAAGCGCCACGCGCTCGTCATCCCTGATCGCCCCGACTATCCTCGAAATTCCCGCCCCGATTCCGTAGTAGGTGGCCCCCTTTCCGTCAATTATTCGGTACGCCGCCCGTCGAACGCCATCGTCGATTCCGGATTTAACCTTTTCCGTTATCGGACGGCCGACCTGCTCGGCGAAATCCGCCACGGGAATACCGCCCACCTTGGCGCTCGACCACACCAGGACCTCGGAATCGCCGTGTTCACCGAGCACATAGGCGTGAACGGATTTCGGCGAGACACCCAACTGTTCACCCAACAGCGAGCGGAACCTTGCCGTGTCGAGGATTGTTCCCGAGCCGATAACTCGGGAAGCGGGAATGTCCGAAATGTCGTTCACCACTCGGGTCATCAGGTCAACCGGGTTCGAGGCAACAAGAATAATTGCTTCCGGCGCATGCTGAACGACCTTCGGGGTGACGCTCTCAAACACCTTGACGTTTCGTTCCAAAAGCTGAAGGCGCGTTTCTCCCGAACGCTGACTAACCCCGCATGCCAGCACCACGACTCCGCTTCCCTCCAGATTGGGGTAATCACCCGCCACCACCCTGACCGGTGCGCTGAACGGGGTCGCGTGGAGGATGTCCTCGGTCTGGGCCTTGGCCAGGTCCTTATTGATATCAATCAGTACGAGCTCGCTTGCCGAACCCTCAAGCGCCATCGTGTACGCCGCGGTGCTCCCGACGAATCCGCAGCCAACAATTCCAACTTTCATAAAAAACCTCCTCGTGACATGGTTGACCCCGGTTCCGGAGTTCAACCGCTCGGGGTACGCTGCAAGTCGAGTATCTCCATCCGGTTATTCGCCTCCGGATGCTTACTCGACGGACCCTCTGTTAGAATTACCGTATCTCCTTCTACGGAATGCTCATGCAGCCATTTGCGTACAAATCTGTTCCAATCCTCGGGGTGCTCAACCTCGTGAACCGGATATACACCGTACGAAAACTGGAGATCCTGACAGGTTTTTGGCTGGGAACTCACCCCTACAATCCAGACAGGAAGTCTGAATCGCGTAAGACTTCGGGCGGAAGCGCCGCTCCGTGTGGGAACGAACACGACTGCTGGAGAAATACGTTGAAGGGCGGCTTCGACACTGAGCGCAATCAAATCCGAATGATTCAAGTCACCGCCTTGATCGGCCGCCTTCAGAATATCCCGAGTATAATGACTGGGTCGATGCGGTTCGATGGCTTCGGCGATTTTTGCGAGCATGCGCACCGATTCCACTGGGTATTTGCCCATAGCCGATTCGCCCGATAGCATGACACAGTCCGCCCCATCAAGGATTGCATTCGCGACATCCGTTGACTCAGCCCGTGTCGGACGTCGGTTATTTGTCATGGATTCGAGCATCTGTGTAGCCATGATAAGAGGTTTTCCGAGAAGATTCGCATTTTTCATCAGTTCCTTTTGGATCACCGCCATCTCCTGAATGGGCATTTCAACACCCAGATCCCCGCGCGCTATCATGATTCCGTCTGCCTCATGAAGAATATCTTCCGTATGAGCAAGCGCCTTTTGGCGTTCAATCTTTGCAATAATGAACGGGTTTTTCCCGAGCTCCCTGGCAGCCTCTTTCGCGGCAGCGATATCTTCACCCGACTCCACAAATGATTGACTTATAGCATCCACACCGTGCTCCATGGCGAACTCAAGGCACTCTCTGTCATGGTCGGTGAACGCGTTGATTCCGAGATCTATTCCGGGCAGATTGAGCCCCTTGCGTGACCTTAACTCCCCTCCGATAATAACTTTACAGAGCACTTCATTTCCCACTGTCTCGACCACTTCCAGTTCGATGAAACCGTCATTGATATACAGCTTGTCCCGGGGTCTCACCGCATGAGGAAGGCCGGCAAAAGAAACGGAAAGCCGATGCGCATCGCCAACAACCTCGTCCGTTGTCACTTGTAACGTCTCGCCGGCTTTGAGTTCTATCGGTTCGTCCGCCAATTGTCCGATCCGCATCTTGGGGCCGGGCAGGTCCCCCATAATGGCGAGCCGCTGCCCCGTTTTGTGCGCGACCGAACGCAGATTCTCAATTGCTTTTGCATGGCTCTCGAACGTGCCATGCGAGAAATTGATCCGCGCAACGCTCATCCCGGCCCGGATCATGCGCTCCATCACATCAGGAGATTCGGAGGCGGGACCGATTGTACAGACAACCTTGGTCTTGTTGGACGGAAGTTTCATCGCTATTTGGCTTGTGATTCTTTCCCTTTGGACGAAGCAGCGACGCTACAACATTTTGCCGGGCTGACCGGTGGTGGAAAGCACACTTCTCCAGAGCCAGTCCATGGGATTTAGTTTCTTTCGCTCGGATACTGCCAGGGAGATAGGGACATGGGTGAATTGGTGGTTCCAGTTACCAACGACCATGTTTGTCCGGCCAGCCATTCCTGCATGGACGGCGCCATGTCCTAACAACAGGCAGAAGGCGGAATCGTGAGGATTCGCCGGAACACTCCGAATCATGTAACTGGGATCAATATATCTCACCACTATCTCCATACCGATATCTTTGAAATATTCTTTGATTGCATCCCTCAGGAAAATGCCGACATCGCCATATCGGATGTTGCCCGACGCATCACGTTCCTGGGCGCCTATGAGTTGTTTCCCGGCTCCTTCGGCCACAACGATCACAGCGTGTCTTCTCCTCTCGAGACGCTCCTTCAGGGCCAGAAGAAACGCGTCGAGGGAGAACTGCACCTCCGGCACGAGACAGAAATTCACCTGGTTGTCCGCGAGAACCGAGTAGGCCGCAATAAAGCCCGAATCCCTGCCCATCAGCTTCACAAGGCCGATCCCGTTCCGATATCCTACCGCTTCAATATGAGCCGAATACGTTGCCCTCCTGGCTTCGGAAACCGCGGTCTCGAATCCGAACGACTTCTGAATAAACGATATATCGTTATCTATCGTTTTTGGGATGCCGATTACGGCGATTTTTACGCCACGCTTCTGAATCTCCCCGGCGATCGCCTGGGCGCCGCGCAAGGTCCCATCGCCACCGATAGCAAAGAGGATTCCGATACCCATTTGTTCTAATGTATCGACCATCTCATGAACTTCTTGCGGACCCCGGGAAGAGCCAAGCATTGTCCCCCCAACTTCATTTATGTACTCCACGACGTTCGGCGTGAGTTCGATAGACGTGTGCCCATACCTCGATGCGAGTCCTTCATATCCGTATCGGAACCCGAAGATCTCTCGCACCCCATAATGATGGTGGAGGCTTAAAACAATGGCACGAATTACGTCGTTCAATCCCGGGCACAATCCGCCGCAGGTAACGATCCCGCATTTTAGCTTCGCGGGATCAAAAAAAATTCTTTCCCTCGGGCCGGCCACCTCAAAGGCGGGAAGTTCCGCGCCCTGCCTCAGAACCCTTTTCGCCTCCTCGATGCTCGAATCATATAACACGTGTTCATCGTCGCTAACGAATTGAACGCCTTTCATGGGGGAGGGAATCCTCGCTTCTCCCAGCCTGGAAATCTTGAACTGAGGGCCGGACCCTGACATGGCTGTTTCCTCTACGCTTTGAAAAGAGTTGTTCCCGACGACCTCAAGTCGGCCGCGGCCATCTGTACACGTTCCGCCATCGACGCTTCCGCCAGCGCAAGGTATGAACGAGGATCGTAGTTCTTTTTCACTCCAACCTCACCGTCAACCTTGAGGACACCGTCGTAATGCCTGAACATGTGGTCCGCAATGGCGCGGGTAAATGCGTACTGGGTATCGGTATCGATATTCATTTTCACAACGCCATAATCGATAGCCTCGTGAATTTCTTCCAGAAGTGAGCCGGAGCCGCCGTGAAACACCAGGTGAAATCGCATCTCTTTTCCGAATGCTTTTTCAACGGCATCCTGACAATCCTTGAGAATCGAAGGTTTCAGCTTCACATAGCCCGGCTTGTAAACGCCGTGCACGTTTCCAAAAGTCGCAGCAAGGAGAAAACGCGCTCCCTTTATCTCTCCGAGCCGCAGAGCGACCTCGAGCGTATCCTCGGGCGTTGTGTAAAGCTTGGCGGATGCCTCGGCTTTCACATCGTCCTCCTCGCCGCCGACCACGCCTGCCTCGATCTCAAGAATGAGATCATTCCTGTGACATCGGTCGAGCAGCTTGACAGAAATATCGAGGTTTTCTTTAAGCGGAAGCGCGCTCCCATCGAACATATGACTATTGAAGAGGTTCGGCATGCCAACACTGCGCCGCCGCTCGGTCTCCTCGATAAGAGGAATGACGAATCTGTCAAGTTTATCGGCTTGACAATGATCCGTGTGCAGAGCTACGTATATGGGATAGTGTCGCGCCACCCGATGCACGTGTTCCGCAATGGAAATTGCTCCCGACACCATATCCTTCACGGCCGAACCCGATGCAAATGAACCTCCACCGGTTGATATCTGGATAATGCCATCGCTTCTGCTCTCGGTCAGTCCCTTAAGAACGGCGTTGGCGCTGCTCAGAGAAGAAACGTTTATGGCCGGATAAGCGAAGTGGTGTTCCAGCGCCCTGTCAAACATTTCACAGTAAACTCTGTAATCGGCGACTGGCATGGTACCTTTCTGTAACAATCGAAGCGATCCCGCTCATGAAAAACAATGTTTGCAAGATTAAAGACGGACTGTTGTTTGTGGCGGGTTTTTATGTCACATATGGTAATTTCCCCTCACTTGTTGGTGGCTGTTCGGCAATGAAACCGAACATTTACACTATGTATCGTGTGGTGACCAACAGCAAATGGGGATTTGTTGCCGTGGGGATACTGAAAAATCAGAGAGAGGAGAGGAAGAAAAGAAATACTGCGGAATGTGCGGTAGCCGTTACAGTGTCTGATTATGCCGTTGCCGGATAATGGCTATCGCCTCGTCGACCGAATCCGTAATCTGGATAAAATCGAGGTCCGACGCGCTGACCGTGCCTCCCTTGACCATGGCGCTCAGCATGAACGACCTGAGTCCCTTCCAAAAATCCCTCCCCATGGCAACAATGGGAAATGATTCGATCTTGTTTGTCTGCATCAATGTAAGCGTTTCGAATACCTCGTCGAGCGTCCCGAATCCTCCCGGCATGACAATGAACGCCTTCGAATATTTGACGAGCATGACTTTCCTGACAAAGAAGTGCTCGAACTCGACAAATCGGTCAAGATACGGATTCAGTTTCTGTTCATGCGGAAGCTGTATGTTGCAGCCAATGCTTAATCCTTCCCCATCCTTCGCCCCGCGGTTGGCCGCTTCCATAATGCCGGGACCGCCGCCCGTCATTACCGTATAGCCCTCCTGCGCAAGCCTTTTCCCAAGCTGGCGCGCCAATTTATAGTAGCGATGCCGCTCATTGAACCGGGCAGAGCCGAACACGGTCACGCACTCGCCGAGAGAACCGAGCGCCTGAAATCCCCGGACGAATTCCAAGAAAACCCGCGCGGCGCTTGCCAGTTCTTCCGGGTCCTCGCGAGCCCCCTCGAGAAACTTCTTCTCGTCTTCAGCCTCAAAAGCCGCTGGCAGGTCCGTCGGCCGTTCTTGTGGATGCTCGCCTTTTGCCATCTCCCGCCCCTTCTCCCTTTTCACACAACCTGTTTCCGATTCCGTAAGAACAAGCCTGTCTCACGCGCGCCCCTGTTCGCTACTGCCACCCCGTTTTCGTCCGACCGCCTGTGCGTTCACGAAGACAAGCGCAACTGCCGATAAAAAGCTCCTTTTCTCCAATCATTTCATTCGTGCAATTCGTTGTCATTCGCGGGCATTCGTGTTCCCCAACTTCAGTCTTTTAAATCCGTGCAAGCCGTTGGTTGCGGTCAAATTTCCAGAGAACATCTGCTTTCTCACGCAAGCAGCTTGCCCAAATCTTCTATCGCGATATCGGCGCCGTTTTCTTTGAGTTCCTCAACGTTTTTCTTGCGCGCCACGCCCACGACAAGGCCGAAGCCGCCGTTCCGGCCGGCCTGGACCCCCACAATCGCGTCTTCCACGACAACCGCGCGCTCGGGTGGCGCACCCAGTTTTCGGGCGGCTTCCAGAAACGTATCGGGCGCAGGCTTGCCGGCGAGATTCAGCGAGTCCGCCACATATCCATCCACCCGCACATCAAAAAGATCGGCTATTCCCACAGCGTTCAGAATGGCCTCGCAGTTCTTGCTTGCCGATACCACCGCCGTCTTTATTCCACGCTCATTCAACTGGCGCACGAAGGCGATGCCGTTTTCGTACACCTCGACCGCGCCCGACCGAATGTGCTCCTTCACCATTGCGTCCTTGAGATTGCCCAGCCCGCAAATAGTCTCGTAATTGCCCGGTTCCCCGGGGTCCCCGTACGGGAGATGGATGCCGCGCGATTCGAGGAAGCTCTCCACGCCGTCGTACCGCAGTTTGCCGTCAACGTACCGGTGGTAATCGGTGGCGATATCGAAAGGCTCGAATGGTTTCCCTTCGGACTCTGCATACCGTTTCAGAAAATCATCGAACATCTTTTTCCAACATGCCGCATGAACTTTGGCGGTCTGCGTCAACACACCGTCCAAGTCGAACAGGACGGCGTCATACTTGTCCTTTGTGATGATTCCGCTCAGTTCCCCTTTACTCATGGCTGCCTCCTCATTCGCACCGTCTGACCTATTCTAACAAATATCGGCATCAGGCGCAGACAGCACTTTGCCGCTGCAAGGCGGCGGG
>CAYVQZ010000018.1:0-74273 GCA_964453435.1 uncultured bacterium | reverse complement strand
AACCGCCCAAACTAAAGGCACTTACTACAAAAACACATTAGGAACTTCGGTCTAAGGGCGATATATTTTCATTTGGTTGCAGTTGACGGGAAGAACGGGCTTCACTTTCTGTGAGCGACCCGGAAGGGACCAATCCGCAAATGTTCACTGTAACGGCTGTCAAGATATTCTGCCACATGCGGGTGCAGGTTCTTGAACTTGTACGTGCCCATAACATCCGTCGGATAATCCGACTCAAAGAAAATAACAAACTTGGGCCGATAGATGGCCAAAAGCCGGCGCATCTCGATTTCTTCGGCTCGGCTAACCCATCCGGGAAAGAAATAATTTTCGCTCAGCGGTGATGGGACATCCGCAGCGAAGTTGATGAAATTTAAATTGGGACCGAACACGAAGTCGTATGGGCTTGTATTCGCTTTTATGTATTTCACCAGCATTTCGAACGCCTGGGCAGTATGGGCAGGCATCCTCACGTCGACTCGCTCCAGGTCAGGTTGGATAAACCGCACAGGTGTTATCTCGATATGCGCCCGTGGATGAACTTTCAACCACCCTGCCGACTCGTTTCGGAATGGTTCGCCCGGCTTCGTCAAGCCTATGAAAAAGGCATATGAAAAAAAGGCTGCGAGCAGGGAGAAGATAACTCCGAGACCAAAATAGAGAGTTATCGGCAATACCGCGATCCCATAGCGAACCCCCCGATCCAGCGCATTTCGGACCACTTTGCCTTTTCCTTCTGCCAATGCCATGTGGACCTTATACGCGCTCCATGCGGCAATCAGAAACCACGCATTCAGCGACCAACGCAGATGAATAAGAGAATTGAGGGGGAACAGTTGAAGAAAGAAAAAGTTGCTGAAAATAAGAACGGATAAGAGTGGGATGTTACGCCGAAGCTGTCCTGCGTCATGAGCGTTGAGGAAAAGTGTTCGGAGGAGATAAAAGAGCGTAAAAAGATGAAGGAAAAGCACCATCCAGGCGGAAGTTCCCTGAAGACTGGCGAGGATATACGGCTTCGCCTCCGGCAGAAGGAGCAAGAGGCAAATATCGCCGCTCAATATCGCGCCGAAAACGAGCGCTCGCCACGCCGGCCTTGCCCTCCAGATGAATAGCGCCCCCATCATGCCAAGGCTGCAATAGAATAGGACAGGGACAAAGGTCGCAAACGAGGGGGGAGGAGTGAGCTTCAGGATGGAGCCTGCATAAACGAAGTCTGATTTTCGCAACATCAAAAGATAATCGACCAGGTTCAAAAAACCGAATCCCCGGCTGGCAATCGGACACCAGAGTGCAAAAACTCCAAAAAAGACAACAACCGCAATCGCAGGCGGCAGGAAAAAATCCTGATAATTTCCTGACGTTCGCGCCCGGACTTCCTTCGCCTTGTGAAACCGAAAGACGACCGCAAGCGAGAGAATACCCAAACTGGCCAGGGGTATCAACAGAAAAACGATGTGGCCAATTTTGCTGTAGTCTCTCAACAAAAGCAGCGGAAACACGAAAAAGCCGAGGATAATTCCTGTAACGCGCAGTAAAAGAACGGAGATTGTAGTTTGGCCGGATTTGTCGGGCTCCTCCGACCGCGTTTGCAGGCCGCAAACACAGTATATTGCCATCATGGCGACGAGCGCATATGTGCCGGTGGACTGCTTGAAGAAGAAGCTGATCCCCGCCGCAAGCCCGGCAAGAGCTATGTGACGCTTTCTTTCCTCTTGAAGATACTTGAGCATGAAAAACAGCGAGAACATGGCAGCGGGGATCGAGTACCAGCTTGCCCAGGGGACCCAATGAGCAATGGGACTCCACAAGAGCGCAAGAAACGGCGCAAGAACGGCAAATTTCCTCGGCATGAGGACCCGTGCAACCAGGTAGAGCGCAATCAGGTCGAGCAGCCAGAAAACGGCGATTCCCATGCGAGCCACGGACATACGGATTCCGAAGACTGTGAACAGGAATGAGTTCAAATAGAACACTCCCGGAGTGTAGCGAGGCGAGAAATCGACATATGGGCTCCCGCCTTCAGCAGTCAAGGCGATGGAATAGTAGATGCTGCTATCGGCCAGATACCACGGTTTGTCGAGATAAACCTCGAAACGGGAGAAAAAGACCAGGAGGAAGAAAAAGATTATAAAAAGAAATGTGACCGCCCATCCTCTTCTGCTCCATCCGGATGAGCAAACGGCAGGGGAGAATCTCATGTCTCAATTCGCTCGCATGCCAGGCAGTGGGAGAAAAGGCGGGCGCTGGCCCCGTCGACTCTTTACTCCGCGGGTGATGTCATAGCCCCTCTTCGCAACTCAATCATAAATTACGGCGGTTTTTTCTGTCAAATCTTTATAGGATGTGTCATCCAAATGAGTTTTTCATTCCTCAACATTGTCATTCTGAGGGCGGCGCAGAATCCAAGTCAAGAATGTCAAAACCAAGAGCTTTTTCGCCGCTTCGCTCCTCAAAAGTGACAAAATGGTGAGCCAGTCAAAAACATATACGAAGCGCCGCGTTTTGGGTAACAAGCCCTGTAAAGGTGAATCTCAATGATGCAGTGGCTCGTCCGAAACTGTTTGCAAAGGGCCAAAAATTTCTGATACACTATGGGGTATGCGTGTTGGCGATATCTCGGGTGCATTTTACTAAATAATTAGTGTTTGCTTCAAAAGTAACCCAAGCCGGCCGGGCTCTTTCCTGCTATTGTTCTGACACAGCGGAGGCGGTGTTTCTTTTTCGATGCAGGCGCAGTGGTTTTCTGAGAGGGATTCATTTGAATGAAGTTGACCGAAGACACCTTTTTCGAACGAGACGATAAGATCGACCCGATATACTGGAGAAATCTTCAAAAAATGGATCCTTCCGATGTCTGCAGACGCAGTCTGGCGGTCTACGATGTCGAAAAGCGGGCATACGGGCTGCGAGTGCTCAATGACGACCTGCTCGTTTATCCGCAGCAGATGCGGGTGGAGCGAACCAGTCGGCCTGCCACCCCACGCGACGCTCCTCCCGGCTTCAACGCGGTTCTCGTTTCCGTGCACTATCTCATCAGCGCCATGGAAATTCCGATTGCTAACGAATACGTTACGGAAACCCAGATGACCGATGGCAGCTTTTTCTTCAAGGGACCTCACGCTCTTCCAAGCTGGAAGATTGAGAGGAAATATGGCGCCGATGCGAATGCGTTTCTTGAAAGAGGGCTGCTTCTTGATGGCAAACCGATAGCTTTCGGCGATGCCGCGCTGGAATTCCTCGTGCTTCCGCGAATCCGGATCGCGTATGTGCTCTGGGTGGCGGACGATGAGTTTCCCGCGCGGGCTCAAATCCTTTTCGATGCATCGGCCGACAAGCACTTCGCGTTGGATGTCGTGTGGGCCATGTGCAATCTGGTCACGAACAAACTGCTGACCATATAACACGAGAGGGAACCATGAGTGAAACAGGGACCATCGATGCCACTACCCGGCTGTGTGCCGTAATAGGAAATCCAATCGAACATTCACTCTCACCCGCGATTCATAATGCCGCATTTCGAGCGCTTCGGCTGAACTATGTCTACGTTGCGTTTCGCGTGGAAGATATCGCCGCCGCTGTGTCAGGGGTTCGCGCGTTGGGAAATTTCCGGGGCCTGAGTGTCACGATTCCCCACAAGGTTTCAATTATGCGACACTTGGACGAAATCGACGACGTTACCCGTAATATCGGCTCTGTGAACACCGTCGTCAATGAGAACGGATGGCTGAAGGGCACAAGCAGCGACGGCCCCGGCGCGGTGAAGGCGCTGCGGGATTACGGCGTCGAGTTCGAGGGCAGACGTGTGCTTATCCTCGGCTCGGGTGGCGCTGCGCGGGCCATCTCATTCACACTGGCCACGTCGGAACGCCCGCCGGAGCTTCTCCTCCTTGGAATCGTGCCCGAGGAACTGAACACCCTGGTGAACGACCTCAAGAGGAAGACACCCGCGTGCGTCGACGGCAAAATTCTCGACGATGCGTCGTTGACCGACGGCGTCGGCAAGGCGGAAATTATTTTTCAATGCACGCCGGTCGGCATGCATCCGGACACCGACAAAACATTGATTCGGAAGGAATTGCTGCGGAAAGACCTGGTGGTGTTTGATATCGTGTATAATCCCCGTAAGACGCGACTGTTGAAGGAGGCGGAATCCATGGGGTGTCTGGCGCTTCCGGGCCTCGAGATGTTTGTTAACCAAGCCGTATTGCAGTTTGAGTTATGGACCGGTCAGCGCGCGCCGGCAAGAATCATGCGCGAAATCGTGGAGAAACATCTCGGCTGAGAGCTGTCAACAACCGAACTCCAGCCTCTTTTCGAACCAACGGGCAAGAGGGAGACTGTGATGAACATCGTCCTCATAGGGTATCGCGGAACGGGCAAGAGCACGCTCGCGAAAGAAATTGCCGAGCGTCTGTCAATGAAGGTTGTGTGCATGGACGAGGAAATCGTCAAGCGGGAAGGAATGTCGATTCCCGAGATAGTCGAGACACACGGGTGGGACCATTTCCGCGATATCGAGACGCAGGTTGCCCGCGATATCGAGCACGAGGACGGCTTGATAATTGATGCGGGAGGCGGCATTATCGTGAGGCAGGAGAATATCGATATCCTGAAGAAAAACGGCCTCATTTTCTTGTTGGTCGCCGATGAGAAAACGATTGCCAACCGAATTGTTTACGACCACCAGAGGCCGTCCCTTACGGGGGCGAAATCGTTTGTCGATGAGATTTCGGAGGTCCTTAAGGAGCGAACACCCAAGTACGAGGCCGCCGCCGACCACGTGATCGACACAGCGGAGATGAACGTGCGAGAAGCTGCGGACGCGGTCGTAGAAATTGTTTCGCGGGAAAGGGAAAAATAGCCTGGCCGGCAACGAAAGAATTGCTTTTGAACCGCCCTTTTGGTTGCCTCGATTATTCGTATTACCGCTGTCCGATACCCGGCCCGAGTCTGAAATACGGTTTGAATACGGTTTACTTTCCGCTCATTGAGAATAAGACAGGAGTGATAGTACCGCTTCTTGTGATGTCTTGTCCCGCTACGAGCCGAATATCTCCTCGAAAAACAGCTTCATGATTGCCCACGACCGTCTGTCGGCGTGTTCGTTATAGGCTGCCCCGGCTGATGGGTCGGAGCCGGCGGCCGGATTCGTAAAGCTGTGAACCGCTCCTCCATACAGAACCATCTGCCAGTCGACGCCGGCGGCGCTCATTTCGTCTTTGAACGCCGTCACGTGGGCCTCGGGAACATGAGGGTCATCGGCGCCGTGCAAAACCAAAACCGTTGCTTTGATATTGTTTGCGTCGGTGGGGTCAGGTGTGTCGAGGTTGCCGTGAAAACTCACGACTCCCGCTATGTCGGCGCCGCTGCGGGCAAGTTCCAATACCACTCCGCCCCCGAAGCAATATCCAATGGCGGCAATATGCCTCGGGTCAGTGAGTTTATGTTGCCGAAGAGTTTTCAATCCGGCGTTCGCTCGTTCACGCATCAGTTGGCGGTCGGAGCGGTATGTGGTCGCCTGCTTCGCCGCCTCTTCCCGTGTCTCGGGCCTGATTCCTTTGCCGTACATATCGAGCGCAAACGCGACGTAGCCGAGGTTCGCCAACTGTTTCGCACGCATCTTTTCATACGAGCCCATTCCCTTCCACTCGTGGACAATCAGGACCGCCGGTCGCTTGCCTTCGATTGAATCATCGTAAACGAGATATCCCTCCAGGATGGTGTCGCCGTGTTTATATTCGATTATTTCTTCCTGCAACTCGGCGTTCGCCAGTCCCATCCACGCGAAGACAAGAATCATTGCCGCTATGTGCTTCATTGTTTTGCCCTCCTTTATGCACAAGAATCCTTTTGGGCGCTCTTTTTGACAAGGTTTTTTGCTTAAGAGAAAATTACCATCGTTTGACCCGAACTGCTACTGCTGACAAGCTCTGTTTTTGTCCGGACCCGGAACGAACAGCATAGTCCGCGGATAATGAGCTCCTCGGGGCGGGAAGAGACCTGTCCTTGGAAATTTGGCGCCAGACAATTCCAGAGACAGCGAATTTAGACGAAATAGAAGCACGTCTGGAGAATCAGTCTCACGGCCCCGGGGCCGAGCAACCTTGATCACGGACCCGGGGGTTACTTTCCTGGAGCGACCTGCGGGGAAGAAATCCATAGCCCGGAATTCAATGAGCCTGCGCCCGGCGAAGAAATGAGGCGCGGCTTCCGATTCCGCTTTTCCATTTACGGGATATAATTCGATAAGCGTTTCACAAAATTCGACTGTCAGGCTGTCGGGCTTGACAACATGTATTGAGCATGTTATGATTTTTGCCGAGAGCAAGGCTCTTAGATGCGAAAACGAGTTGGAGAAAATAATTCGGTCGGTCCGTAAGAGTTTTGGTTCGCTCTTACGGTTTTTTTTTGTTTCTATCAGATTGCATTGCTCAATTATCACAAAAGGAGGTGAAACAGGTTGCCAGAAGGAACTGTAAAGTGGTTCGACGACCGGAAAGGTTATGGATTCATAACCCAGGACGATGGGCCAGACGTGTTCGTGCACCACTCGTCGATTCAGGGGGGCGGCTTCAAGACCCTTGCTGAAAATGACCGTGTCCGCTTCGAAACTAGCCAGGGTCCGAAAGGACTGAAAGCAGAAAACGTGGAGAAACTGTAACAGTTCTCATAATCTGCTCAGAGACCCCGCATCAACGCGATGCGGGGTTCTTTCCTGATATCCTTGCCGAATTCGGGATGCAAAGGGAAGGTTCTCCCTGCGTTCCCTTTCTAATCCATGTTACTGAAGCATACCGCTTTTCTCTGTCGGCGAAAGACCCGATGAACTGGGGCCATGATTGGTCGAACCGCAAAGAGCAATGTCCCCGCCTCACGTTCTCGGTCCTTTTTTGCCGGCGCGCCAATATCCCTGTATAATCCTTCTGATACTATCTTAGCAATCGTTTCCGGAGCCTTACGATGGCGGCGCATACTCGGGTTTTTTTATAGCCGGCAAGGAGCGACGAATGATTTCCGCATCCCATGTTCTCTACCGTCCGGAGTTTCCGCGGTCGAATTTGTATGACCCCGAGTGGGTAATGGACAACCAGATGGGGCCGAATGCGCTTTGGCTCGTTGAGTGGTTGTGTGAAAAGCTGGATCTGAAGCCGGGTATGCGGATACTCGACCTCGGTTGCGGCACGGCGATGACCAGCATTTTCCTTGCCCGGGAATTCGATGTGAACGTCTGGGCCGCGGACCTCTGGGTGAATCAAGATGACAACTGGAGACGGGTCTGCGACGCCTGCGTGAGCGAGCGCGTCTTCCCGCTCAGGGTCGAGGCGCACGCCCTCCCGTTCAGCAAGGACTTTTTCGATGCGGTCATCAGTGTCGACGCTTACCACTATTTCGGGACGGACGAACTTTACATGGGGTATCTCAGCCGCTTCGTCAGGCCCGGTGGAGCAATCGGCGTCGTGGCGCCAGGTCTGATGCGGCCATTTGACGACAGCATACCGGAGCATCTCACTCGCGCGCAAACGAACGGCAAACCGTTCTGGGAAGACGAGTGCGTCTGCTTCCTGACGGCGCCGAGATGGCAAGGTCTGTGGGAGCGTTCGAACCGTGTCGAGGTCGTTGTGGCAGACGAGATGCCGGACGGTTGGAGGCATTGGAGAGACTTTGAGGTCGAACTCGAGCGCATGGGCAAGAACCGGTTCCCGTCGGTCGCCGAGGCGTTGGATGAAGACCGTGGCCGCTACATCGGCTTTGTCCGCGTCGTGGGAATCCGCAAGCAAGGCGGCGATTCAGTCAACCTGTACGACCCCTCGCTGGTCGCTCTGCTCGACCGATCCGACCACAAGTCAGATTGAAACCGATGGGGGGTCCTGTTCATGATATAACCAGTGCTCGTCGACCTCTCTCCGCCATTTTGCCTCATCGATGGTCTTTGGATAAAGTAGACCGTATAGAAACAAGGACTGCGAGACTGTTCCCGCAACTAAAAATCGAGACCACGAATGACCGGGCAAAGCGCTCACTCTTGCCGGCATTTTTAAATGAGTCACATGGAGTGAATCCGGGGTAATTCGAATGGCGGAAAAGGAAAGTCAAAGCGTCTTCGTCAAAGGGCGGAACTGCTGGCGTATCGAACACGCCGACCGGGTTGCTTTCCTGATCGATGCGGCCTCATACTTCACCGCCTTCTACGAAGCCGTCTCCCAGGCCAAAGAATCAGTCCTGATTGTAGGATGGGATTTCAACAGCCGCATACAATTGCTTCGCGACAACCGCGAGCGTGAATTTCCCACCCGTTTGGGAGAGTTCCTGGATGCCATTGCTGCAGCCCGCCCCGGTCTCGAAATTCGTATCCTAAATTGGGATTTTTCCATGATTTATGCGCTTGACAGGGAGTTTTTCCCCGTATTTAAGCTCGACTGGCGCAGTCACCGCCGAGTTCATTTCCGTTTGGACGGACGACATCCGGTGGGGGCCTCTCACCATCAGAAAATCGTTGTGGTGGACGACAAAATCGCCTTTTCAGGGGGAATCGACCTGTCGAAGAACCGATGGGACAGGCCCGAGCACAGACCTGATGACCCTCTGCGGGTTGACCCGCTTGGAAGGCGATATCCTCCGCATCATGACGCGCAGATTGCGGTTGACGGCAATGCTGCCGCTGCGCTCGGTGAACTGGTCCGCGAACGATGGCGGCGAGCAACCGGACAGGAGTTGCGGAGTCCACAGGCGAAAGGTAACGACCCGTGGCCGCCGGAACTCGACCCCGACCTCGAAGACGTGACCGTCGCCATTGCGCGAACGAGAGGGGCGTACAAAGGCTACCCGGAGGTTCGTGAAGTCGAAGCGTTGTATCTCGATGCCATTGCCGCGGCCCGCCGCTTCATTTACATCGAAAATCAGTATTTCACGTCTGCAATCATCGGCGGCGCCCTGGCCAAACGACTCGAAGAAAAGGACGGACCCGAGATCGTCCTCGTGCTGCCGCTCAGGCGCTATGGCTGGCTCGAAGAGTCAACCATGGGAACCCTCCGTTCCCGACTTCTCAGGCGATTACGGGAGGTCGACACGTTTGGGCGGTTGCGGGTATTTTTTCCACACGTCGAGGGCCTGGAGGAGGGTTGCGAGAATGTGCACGCAAAAGTGCTCGTGATTGATGATACGCTCGTCCGGATCGGGTCGGCAAACCTGAACAATCGCTCAATGGGGTTGGACAACGAATGCGACATCGCGATAGAGGCGGCGGGGGAGGAGCGCGTCGAAAAAGTCATTGCGCACCTGCGAAACCGCCTGCTTGGGGAACATCTCTCGGTTCCCCCCGAAGAAGTGGCGGAAGCTCTGAGAGCGGAGAACTCATTAATCAGAGCCGTGGAGAGGCTTCGTGCGCTGAATCACGCTCACACACTCAAGCCTCTTCCCATCGAGATTCCCGAATGGATGGAGCGAGTAATCCCTGAGAGTGAGATTGTGGACCCGGAACGTCCCATAGACCCTGAAGAACTCATCAATACGTTTGTTCCCGAAGAAGGAAGAAAGGTGGGGTTTCACTACTTGAGAGGAAATGCAATTGCTTTGTTTGTTCTGCTGGGGCTTGCGGGAATATGGCACTTCACGGACCCGGCTTTCTTGAGCGATATCGCACAGGTCGCAAAGCGGGCTGCCATGTGGTTTCGGGATGGGACGGCGCTCTTTGTTGTTCCTGGTCTTTTCATAGTCGGGGCGCTACTTTTTTTTCCCGTCACTCTGCTGATTTTCGCGTGCGCCATTGTCTTTGAGCCGGTTCCGGCTTTTCTGTTTGCATTTATAGGGTGTCATTTGAGCGCGGCCGTTACGTATGTCGTTGGCCGAAAGGTGGAACGAGACACTGTTCGCAGATTCGGTGGGACCGCATTGAACCGACTCACCCGGCGGCTGGGCGATCATGGTCTAATGGCGGTCTTTAATGCGCGGCTGGCGCCTGTCGCTCCCTTTACCGTCATGAACCTGGTGGCCGGCGCCTCTCAGGTTCGGTTTCGATATTTCCTGCTTGCAACATTCATGGGCATGACTCCCGGAATCGTCGCCATTGTCATCTTCGGAGATGTTTTGAAACGAGCCATTCGCGAGCCGGCTATCGGCAATTTTGCTGCTCTGGCCGCTGTGACCCTTACGATAGGACTGCTTGCATGGGCAAGCGGCCGATTGCTCGGAATCGCGCAGAAACCACAAACCAATATCTCTCAGCCAAGCGGACGGCAGTCCTCCTAAGCTCCGGCTATTTTCCCACGAACGACATTTTTCTTCGACGAAATGAGTTGTCGCTGTCATATAAATACAGTGGAATATGCGGCAAAATAGGGGTAAAACCCGCTATATCAATGCTAATTCATCTGGTAAATTAGAAGCGGACGGGTTGCGAAAGAACATAAAAAAAGGATTTTGGAGGTGTAGCGGGAACATTGGGATGTCTCGGCGAGAGCGGAGCTTTTGATTTCCATGTCACGGGAATTTGCGTGAGACAGAAGAGGAGGAGGAACATGAGAAAAGTGATGATTCTGTTTACGAGCATGCTTGTCGGCGCTTGGTTTTGCCTCGCCTGCGGTGAGCAGGCGCCGCCGGAGCAACCGGCGGAAAAGCCGCCGCCAACCGCAGAGGATGTCAAAGAGGAGGCGGAGGAGGCTCTTAATGTCTTTGCGGCATACACCCAGCGTCAAAGACAGGAGTACCAGCAGAAAATGGAAACCGAACTCAAGAAGCTGGACTCGGAAATCGATGAATTGAATGCGAGGGTGAAAGAAATACAAGAGGACGCCAAAGCCGAATATGACCGTCAGATGGAGGAATTGAAGAAGCGGCAGGAGGCGGCAAAAGAGAAACTCAACGAGCTTAGAACTGAGACCGGCGAAGCCTGGGGCGACGTAGCCGCCGGACTTGATGCAGCCATTGAGGACTTGAAGAAATCTTTGGAGCAAGCCGGTTCGCGCTTTCAATAGGCAGGTTGTCGAGAGCGTTGAAACAATAGACTGTGAAGCCGTTATGAGTTTATGAAAAATAAACCAGAACACCAGTAGATTCTCATTAACCAGCCATGGGGGCGCTCAATGTTCCTGATTGACATATTATTCGCTCTCTTCTTTGCGATGTTTCTCAGCGCCCTTTTTGTGTTTGGATTCCGAAGGCCGGGACCATGGGCCAACCTCCTCGTTTTCTTTCTCATTGTATTTCTTGCCTCGTGGGCCGGAGGTGTTTGGATGACCCCTCTTGGCCCGCCGTTGTGGGGCAGCTACTGGCTTCCATTCTTCTTCATGGCCCTGGTCATCGCGCTTGTCATTGCTGCAGCGGCCCCGGTTCGTCCGCCGCGTGACCAGACAGAGGCGGAGCGGGAAGCCAAGGCCGAGGCCGCGACCGAAGCGGCATTTGGTGTCTTTCTGTGGGTTTTGCTGCTGGTGTTGGCCTTTGCTGTTTTTGCTTACTACGTTTGACTCGGTGTAAAATTGTCGGAAATACTTGGGCGAGGGACACAAAGCCCATCGAAATCCCGAGGGGAGGGACACATGAGAATGAGTGTTTTCGAGGTTGAGCAATGGGAACGTGAAGCATTCAAACGACTCGAATCCGAGCACGAGTTCACGTATTCCACTGACCCTCTGGATGTTGACAACGCCGGTGAACATGCAGAAGCGGAGGTCGTATCCACATTCATCTATTCAGAACTTGATTCAGATGTTCTTCAAAAGCTGAGGTCACTTAAGCTGATCGCTACCCGCTCAACAGGATTTGACCATATTGACTTGGACTATTGCTCGGGGAACAATATCGCGATTTGCAATGTTCCCTCGTATGGCGAGAACACCGTCGCCGAGCATGTTTTCGGCCTGTTGTTGACAATCAGTCACAACCTCTTTGAGGCTATCGACAGGACCGCCAGGGGCGATTTCTCTTTGCAGGGGTTGCAGGGTTTCGACCTGCGTGACAAAACCATCGGAGTCGTAGGGACAGGGCACATCGGCAAATGTGTTATTCAGATTGCCAATGGATTTAGCATGAAAGTGCTCGCCTATGACGTGAACCCTGACCAAGAGGCTGCTTCCAGTCTCCGATTCGAATACGTTGAATTAAACGAGTTGTTGTCAAAGTCTGACATCGTAACGCTGCACGTTCCGGCAAATGAAAAGACACACCATCTGCTGTCGGACAGGGAATTCGCTCTCATGAAAGAGGGTGTGGTGGTGATTAATACCGCCAGGGGCAGTGTGATAGACATTGACGCCTTGCTCGATTCCCTCGCAAAAGGGAAAGTTCGGGCGGCGGGTCTTGACGTGCTGCCCGAGGAGCCGACAATTCGAGAAGAGGCAGAACTCCTGCGTTCCTACTTCCGGGAACAGCACAATTTGCGAACTCTTCTTGCCGACCATGTGCTGCTTCGCATGCGCAATGTTATCATTACGCCTCACAGCGCTTTCAACACCCGGGAGGCGGTGCAGCGCATCTTGGACACAACGGCCCGAAATATTGAGAAATTTGCGGTCGGTGAACCGGAAAACATTGTCGGCAAACGGTGAAAAACTTCAGACTTGTTGCGTATGCCCCACGATTGCACTTCGCGGGGGATTTTTTCCCCGAAGCGGGCAACTAGCATAATTTGATGGCAATAATTGATGGACTGCCCGCCAATCTGGCATTAACGAACCGCGTGGAAGATTCTTATTTTCCGGGGGCTGCCGAAGAGCTTCATGATACGCTCTTTCCTCTTGGTCAGATAACGGATAAACTAATTGGGAGACAAAGCTGTTCAGAGAATAAGAACCGATGTCCAAACTAATGCGGAGGTAATCAAATGCTGCCATTGAAGAGAATCGTTTGTCCAACCGATTTCAGCGAGGCATCGTATGAAGGGCTTACGGCGGCGAACGAACTGGCGCTCCATTTTTCTGCAGAGTTGATTCTCGTTCATGTCATTGCCCCCATACCCACGGTTTATCCGCCCGCGACCGCGGCTCCCGGAGCTCCCGCCGCAATTAATATTCCTTCCTATCAGCAGGAGTTAGAAGAATCGGCGAAGAGACAGTTAAATGATGTGATCAAAGGGCGGCTTCCGAAAGAACCACATGTGCGTCCGCTCATTGCCCACGGGAGGGCGGCAGAGGAGATTGTGCGGATATCCGATGACCATGATACCGACCTCATTGTCATGTCCACTCATGGACAATCCGGCTGGCGGCGTATCATGTTTGGTTCCGTCGCGGAAAAGGTTGTTCGACTGTCAACTCGACCGGTGCTCACGATTCGCGCGCCGGAAAAACATGAATGAACAAACCGTTTGTATGCGCCCCACGAACTGGTGATTTCTGCTCCCGGGGGCAGCCCGTCGATTTATTCCGCGTGAACGAACACGGCTATTATCATGGGAGCAATCGTGCATGGGCTATTCTCGGATTGAGTCGGAGGACGACTTGTAAAGTTGAATCTCGGAAGACATAATGTTCGAGAGTCTTGGATATCGATTGCTCGATTTCGAAAATTTCGGGCCGGGCAAAGGGCCGTGACGATTAGAGGGACGAAGGTGTCTAACCTCCGCATTATCCAATCGACAGGAGGGCCTCACAATGGGTTCGAACAAATATATTCGCTGGTTTGAAAATCTGAGTTCGGATAACGTGCCGGAAGTGGGCGGGAAAAACGCCTCGCTCGGTGAAATGATTCAGTCGCTCAAAGGGCAAGGCATTACCGTGCCAGGCGGGTTTGCCACAACTGCGGACGCATACTGGGAGTTCATGCAAGAGAACGATTTAACAGACGAAATAAAGAAGCTGCTGGATGAACTGCGCGACGGGAAGAAACCGCTCGAAAAAACCGGCAAAGCCATACGCCGCCTTTTTCTTCGCGCTGAATTTCCCGAGGAAATCGAACAGGCCATCCGACAGGCATATGGAGAACTGTGCAAACGGAACGAGACCGAGGACCTCGATGTGGCCGTGAGAAGCAGCGCTACGGCCGAAGACCTTCCCGAAGCCAGTTTTGCCGGCCAACAGGAAACCTTCCTGAACATATCGGGGGAGGATGAACTCTTGGAGTCGTGCAGGAAATGTTACGCTTCTCTTTTCACTGACAGAGCCATCAGTTATCGCGAGGAGAAGGGTTTTGACCACCTGAAAGTGGCATTGTCGGTGGGAGTCCAGAAAATGGTTCGGGCGGATGAGGGAGGCGCGGGCGTTATGTTTTCGATTGACACGGAGACGGGTTTCCCCGAGGTGGTCGTTATAAATGCGGCTTGGGGTCTTGGCGAAAATGTCGTTCAAGGCGCTATCACACCCGACGAATACCGCGTGTTCAAGCCCTTGCTGGAGGATGACCGATTTCAGCCCATTATCGAGAAGAGTCTGGGTGGCAAAGAAAAAAAGATGGTATACGCGAAAGGGGGAAGCAAGCCCACAAAAAACGTGGACACGCCGAAAGAAGACCGCAGAGCATTCGTTCTCGAGGACGACGAAATTCTGAAGCTCGCACGATGGGCTGCAATCATCGAACAGCATTATGAGAAACCCATGGACATAGAGTGGGCAAAGGATGGCAATAGCGGCGAATTGTTTATCGTCCAGGCACGTCCCGAAACAGTTCAATCGCAAAAAGAAGCCGGTATGTTAAAGCAGTACAGCCTCAGGAAGAAAGGGAAGAAAATTCTCACCGGCTTAAGCATCGGCGAGGCCATTGCAGCCGGCAAAGCCTGTCGCATCAAGAGTGCGGACGACATTGACCAATTCGAGGACGATGCTATTCTTGTAACCGAAATGACCGACCCCGATTGGGTTCCGATTATGAAACGCGCTGCCGGAATCGTGACCGACCATGGAGGCCGAACCTGCCATGCGGCCATTGTGAGCCGCGAGCTGGGGATACCGGCGATTGTGGGAACCGGCGAAGCGACAGATGTGCTGGAAACCGGTCGGGAAATCACTATTTCTTGCGCCGAGGGAGATGAGGGCTACATCTACGACGGAGTTCTGGAATTCGACGAAGAGGAGGTGAGCCTGGAAGATATTCCCCCCACCCGCACGCAAATAATGATGAATATCGCCAGCCCGGCCGCCGCGTTTCGCTGGTGGCGGCTGCCGTGTCAGGGAATCGGTCTGGCGCGAATGGAGTTTATCATAAATAATATCATCAAGATTCACCCCATGGCGCTTGTGCGCTTCAATGACCTCGAGGACAAAGATGTCAAAAAGGAAATAGAGAAACTGACGGAAGGTTACGACGACAAAAGCGAATATTTTGTCGATCACCTGTCCCGCGGGATCGCGAAAATCGCTGCGTCGCAGCATCCCCATCCCGTCATCGTCAGGATGAGCGATTTCAAGACCAACGAGTATGCGGACTTGATTGGAGGGAGCCTGTTCGAGCCCGAAGAGAACAACCCAATGCTCGGGTTTCGCGGGGCTTCCCGATATTACAGCGACCGTTACCGTGAAGGGTTCGCTCTCGAGTGCAAGGCTATAAAGCGAGTGCGTGAGAAGATAGGATTAACCAATGTCGTTGTCATGATTCCGTTTTGTCGGACCCCGGAAGAAGCGGACAAGGTTTTGGATACTCTTGCCGAATATGGCTTGAAACGCGGTAAGAACGAACTTCAGGTGTACGTCATGTGTGAAATCCCTTCAAACGTCATCCTGGCCGACCAGTTTGCCGAACGATTTGACGGCTTCTCCATCGGCAGCAACGACCTCACGCAACTGGTCCTCGGAGTAGACCGCGATTCGGAGGATTTGGCCGACCTTTTTGATGAACGAAACGAGGCGGTGAAACGTGACATCAGCAGGCTGGTCAAGACTGCGCACGATGCCCGCTGCAAAGTGGGTATTTGCGGTCAGGCGCCGAGCGACCACCCCGAGTTTGCCGCTTTTCTCGTCGATGCGGGAATCGATTCCATATCGCTGAATCCCGACAGCGTCGTGCGGGTCATCCGTCGTGTCGCCGAGGTCGAGAGCGGCAAGAAAGGATGAAATTCGTCCATGGCACGAAATAACGGTGCGACCGACCTCAACCAGGGTACGGTTGTGTCTGTTCGCGGAAGCGTCGTCGACGCAAGATTTCCACGTCGATTGCCGCCGCTGTATGGCGTTCTCCGTGCAGGTGATGACGAGCAAATCGTTATCGAGGTGCTGACGCATCTTGATGCGGAGAACGTTCGAGGAATTGCTCTTACCTCGACGCAGGGCCTTGCCCAGGGGTCGCTGGTCACGGACATGGGCATGCCACTGAGTGTGCCGGTCGGAAGCAGTTTGTTGGGGAGGGTGTTCAATGTTTTCGGAGATACCATCGACAAGAAGGAGGCGCTTTCGGGCGGCGAATGGCGCTCGATTCACCAGGAACCGGCTTCGCTCGAACGGCAGTCGACGACGTCGGATATCTTCAAGACGGGCATTAAGGCAATTGATGTGCTCTCTCCGCTCGAGCTCGGCGGCAAAGCAGGGCTTTTTGGCGGCGCCGGCGTGGGCAAAACGGTGCTTCTGACGGAAATGATTCACAATCTTGTGGGCGAGCATGAGGGTGTCAGTATCTTTTGCGGAATAGGGGAACGGTGTCGCGAGGGGGAGGAGTTGTACCGGGAGATGAAAGAAGCCGGTGTGCTCGAAAACACCGTGATGGTGTTCGGTCAAATGAATGAACCTCCCGGCGCGCGATTCCGGGTTGGCCATGCCGCCCTTACGATGGCCGAATACTTTCGCGATGACAGAAAACAGGAAGTCTTGCTGTTGATTGACAACATCTTCAGATTTATTCAGGCCGGAATGGAGGTCTCGGGGCTCCTGGGGCAACTGCCCTCACGCCTCGGATACCAGCCCACATTGGGGACTGAGCTCGCCGCACTCGAAGAGCGGATTTGCAACACCGAAACGGGAGCGATTACATCTGTTCAGGCTGTTTACGTCCCGGCCGATGATTTCACCGACCCCGCGGCCGTCCATACTTTCGGTCACCTCTCCGCCTCAATCGTGCTCTCCCGAAAAAAGGCCAGCGAAGGATTGTATCCGGCTATCGACCCGCTGCAGTCGGGCTCGAATATACTGGCGCCTCACATAGTCGGCGAACGACATTATCGCATTGCACAGGAAGCTCGCAGCACACTTGCCAATTATGAAGACTTGAAGGACATAATTGCGATGCTGGGCATGGAAGAATTGTCACAAGAGGACCGTCGGACGGTTCGCCGGGCTCGCCGATTGGAGCGTTTCTTGACTCAGCCATTCTTTGTGACAGAACAATTTACGGGACAAAAGGGGAAGACCGTAAACCTGGAGGATGCCCTCGAAGGATGCGAACGAATCCTCAACGATGAATTTTCCGATTACCCCGAACGAACCCTCTACATGATCGGGAAGATCGATGAGGCTCAAAAGGATGAGACTGAAAGTTCTGATTCCGACTGAAGTCCTTGTTGACGAGGAAATAAGAAAAATAACCGCAGAAGCGGAAAATGGCTCATTTTGCCTTCTTCCGAGACATATTGATTTTGTCGCGGTCCTGCTCCCCGGCCTTCTCTCCTTCGAATCCGACGAAGGCAAAGAGATATTTCTCGCGGTCGATGAGGGGGCGCTGGTAAAATGTGGCGACGAGGTGCTCGTATCCGTTCGGAATGCTGTTCGCGGACCGGACCTCGGGGAGCTTCGGAACACTGTGAGGGAGCGATTCTACGTTCTGGACGAGCGGGAAAAAAAAGCCAGGTCGGCTTCCGCAAAAATCGAAGCCGGCTTTGTTCGAAGGTTTCTGGAACTGCAAGAATATGGATAATCGCGATTCGCCACGAAGAAAAGAGGCCGCGGATGAACTGACCGAAGAGGTGGGCGCGAAGGAGGCCCGCAAGATAAAAGCTCGTGGCGAGAAAGACCAGGGTGTGTGGTTCGGGCTTGGCATGTTCGGCCTCGTAGGCTGGTCTGTCGCAATTCCCACCTTGATCGCTATCGGCATCGGGCTGTGGATTGATAAGACGTGGCCGAGCCGCTTCTCGTGGACGCTGATGCTTCTCTTTGTTGGTGTTGTGCTCGGATGTTTGAATGCGTGGTATTGGGTAAAACGCGAAAGCGGACATGAATAGTCACGAAAGCGACCCCCAACTGCTTGTTCTGCTGGTCGGAGCGGCTATCGTTATTGCGATTCTCGTCAAGTCAGGTCTGGAACGAATTTGCGTTCCCGCTTTGGTGGGATACATCGTCATCGGTTTCCTGATTCGGCTCGCAGATGAGCAACTCGGGTTTCTCTCCGAAGGCGCCGACGTTGTCTTTGGATTCCTGGCGAAACTCGGGGTGATTGTTCTGCTCTTTCGAATCGGGCTGGAGAGCAAGGCCTCCAAATTGCTCAAGCAACTTCGCCGTGCCAGCATCATATGGAGCGGCGGCGTGCTGTTTAGCGGCCTGACAGGGTTTCTCGTTGCCTCTTATCTTGTGGGACTGGCATTGATTCCCAGCGTGATCATAGGAATCGCTCTCACCGCCACGAGCGTCGGTGTGTCGGTCGGTGTATGGCAAGAAGGCGAGATGATTGGGACAGAAACTGGTGAGGTTCTCATTGATGTGGCGGAGATGGACGATATTTCAGGAATCATTCTTATGGCTTTGCTGTTTGCCGTGGTCCCCGTCTTAAAGCAGAAAACAGAGGCGTCCATAATCCCGATTCTTGCGAAAACCGCCGGTTTGTTGCTTTTGAAGTTGCTCGCGATCGGCGCGTTTTGCACAGTCTTTTCGTTATACCTTGAGCCAGGGGTCACGAATCTTTTTCAGAGAATCGAGTCGCCGCCCAGTTTCATGCTCACCGTTGCGGGAATCGGAATTATCATGGCCGCGATTGCCGGCTGGCTGGGATTCTCCATGGCTGTAGGCGCATTTTTTGCCGGTCTCTCTTTCAGTCGCGATCCCGATTCGGTCAAAATCGACGCCTCATTCGAGTCCGTCTATGGACTCTTCAGCCCGTTCTTCTTCATCCACATCGGGTTGAGCATCGACGCAAACTCGATGACTGCGGGTATCGGGATAGGGTTGGCGCTCATGGCGGCTGCTATTTTGGGAAAACTGCTCGGGCACGGCCTTCCCGCTGCCGTCACCCTGGGATGGTCCGGCGGGCTTCTGATCGGTCTCAGCATGATACCACGGGCGGAGATTGCGATGGTCATCATGCAAAAAGGGCTGGGACTCGGAGAGTGGGCGGTTCCGCCCGATGTCTTTGCCGCAATGGTGTTTGTTTCCGCAGCAACATGCCTGACTGCCCCAATCGTCGTGCGCTCGCTACTCCAAAGGTGGCCTCAACAATGAGGAGGTAATTCGGCATGAATGATGTTTTCGGACTTTCCATCGTGTTCGCAATTGGCCTGGCGCTGGGATTTTTGTTCTACGGCGCCCTGTGGCTCACGGTCCGCCGCCTTCCGTTCTCGCGCAGACCCGTGTTCCTGAGCGTGGCAAGCTTTTTCGCTCGAATTGCAATTGTCGTTCTCGGCTTTTATGTTGTTATGGGAGGTCGCTGGGAACGGTTGGTTGTTTGCCTGCTTGGCTTCTTGCTGATGCGGAGAATCCTCGTGCGCCGCTGGAGCGCCGAACCGGAGCCATCTTCGTGAGGACGTTATTATGGATGTCATGAGCATGAAGGATATCAGCCCGGATGCGGTCGTTCTCTGGCAATGGGGCGCTTTGTCTATTAATGCTACGATTCTGTTTACTTGGCTCGTCATGGGCGTACTAGTGGTCGTATCATGGCTGGTAACCCGTAAGTTGACGTCGGGACCCGAGATGTCCCGCTGGCAGAATCTTCTGGAAGTTGTGGTGAGTGGGATCAGGGGCCAGATTCGAGACATCAGCCAGCAGGGGCCGGAGCAGTATCTGGCGTTTGTCGGCACCTTGTTCTTATTTATCGCTCTGTCGAATGTGCTCTCGATTTTTCCGGGATACGTTCCGCCGACGGGGTCGCTTTCCACCGCCGCGGCGCTGGCGATCTGCGTATTCATCGCCGTGCCGGTATACGGTATCGCTCAACAAGGTCTGCTCGGCTATCTCAAGCAATACATCAAGCCCACCGTGTTCATGCTGCCGTTCAATATTATGGGCGAACTTTCTCGCACGCTGGCCCTTGCGGTGCGGTTGTTCGGCAATATTATGAGCGGCGCCAAAATCGTGGCCATACTGCTGGCCGTGGTACCGCTGTTTTTCCCCGTCCTGATGCAGGCATTAGGACTTCTGACGGGCCTCCTCCAGGCATACATATTCGCGGTCCTCGCTATGGTCTACATCGCTTCAGCAACGCGCGCTCATCATGAAAAAGTGGGAGCGGCGGACGAGAAGAAAGGAGATACGGAAAGTGGATAGTGCAAGCATCATTGGCGTGGCTTCGATCATCACGGCGGGAATCACCATCGCGATCGGCTCGGTCGGCCCGGCCCTCGGAGAAGGCAGGGCCGTGGCGCAGGCGCTCAGCTCCATTGCACAGCAGCCCGACGAAACGAACGCTATCACGCGAACCTTGTTTGTCGGCCTGGCCATGGTTGAATCAACTGCGATTTATTGCTTCGTAATCTCGATGATTCTCATCTTTGCCAATCCGTTCTGGGACCATTTCATCTCGCAATAGGAGAGTAGAACGTGCTTATCGACTGGTTTACGGTTTTCGCGCAAATCGTCAATTTCCTCATCCTTATTGCGCTCCTGAAGTTTTTCCTGTACGGCCGCATCATCAAGGCCATGGATGAACGGGAGGAGAAAATCAAATCACGATTCCGAGAGGCCGAACAAGAAAAGCAGGACGCCGCCCGGGAGGCCGAAAAGCTTCGGAAAGAAACGGAGGAACTCGAGAGCCAACGCGAAAAGCTGCTCGCTGATGCGAAGGAAGAAGCCGAAAAGAAAAAAAGAGACCTTATCCGGCAGACCCGAAGTGAAATCGAGAATCTTAAGGAAAAGTGGCTGGAATCCCTCGACAAAGAAAAGGAATCGTTCTTTCGGGACCTTCGAAGAATGGTTGCCGACGAGGTCTTTGCTATTTCCCGGCGCACACTGAAGGACCTCGCCAACGCCGAGATCGAGGAACAAATTATCGAAAGCTTCCTTGGTCTGATAGAAAGCATGGACCAGAAGGAAAGGGAAGAGCTTGCCGATTCCATCAAACGAAAAGGCAACGGGATAGTGGTGCGAAGCAGCTTCGAAATGCCTTCACCTCTTCGACAGAAAGTCACACGCGCCTTGCGCATGCTTGTCTCCGAGGACTTCGATGTCAAGTACGAGGAAGACTCAGACCTGATTCTGGGAGTGGAAATCCGGACCCCCGACCGGAAACTCGCCTGGAGCGTGGAGAATTACATTGAAGCGCTGCAGGAAAAGGTCCGACAAGGCCTTCACGCGGAGACAGGGGAGGGAAGGAACGACAAGCATCGGGAGACCAGCCAACAGGGTGAAGAGGAAGAAAACGAGAGCGAGAAAGAGACGTAATATGCGAGACCGCGACCTGGCCGCAGTCCTGAAAGACATGTCTGAGACTTTCGAGTGGTCTCTGAAGCAGCACCGGCAGCAACTCAAACTGCAAGAAGTAGGAACGGTGGCTTTTGTAGGCTCAGGCATTGTGCGGGCCGTCGGATTGCGCAATGTGAAAGCGGAAGAACTTTTGGAATTTTCGGGAGGCCGTTTCGGCATGGCGTTCAACGTGGATGAGGCCGAAACCGGGGTCGTTATGCTTGACGAAACCGAGGGGCTGGGGGCCGGCAGCGAGGTCCGGCGAACGGAAAGGGTGCTTGATATTCCCGTCGGGGAGGAGTTGCTGGGCAGGGTGGTGGATGCGAAAGGTGAGGCTTTGGACGACCGTGGACCTTTGAAAGTCATCGCCAGGCGTCCCGTCGAGCGTCCGGCTCCCGCCATCATGGACCGGGCTCCGGTTACGGTGCCGCTGCAGACAGGCCTCAAAGTTGTTGACGCGCTGATTCCCATTGGCCGAGGCCAGCGGGAACTCATCCTCGGCGACCGGCAGACCGGCAAGACTGCCATTGCCGTCGACACATTCATAAACCAAAAAGACAAAGACGTCGTTTGCATTTACTGTGCAATAGGGAAGCGGGGCTCTGCGGTTGCAAAAGTCATCGCCGACCTGCGCAAGCGCAAGGCAATGAGCTATTCCGTTGTCGTTGTTACGACAGAGGACGACCCCGCCGGCCTTCAGTTTATCGTTCCATACGCGGCAACGACCATGGGAGAATATTTCATGGAGCAGGGCAGGGATGTGCTGGTCGTTTTCGATGATCTGACCCGTCATGCGCGCGCATACCGGCAACTCTCTCTTCTTCTGAGGAGGCCGCCCGGGAGGGAAGCCTATCCCGGCGATATCTTTTACATCCATTCACGGCTGCTCGAACGCTCGACGCACCTGCGAGACGAACTCGGCGGGGGCTCGCTTACCGCTCTCCCAGTCGTCGAGACGGAAGCCCAGAATATATCAGCATACATACCTACCAATCTGATCTCGATTACCGACGGACAAATCTACCTTTCACCCGACCTGTTTCAGAAAGGAAGTCTTCCGGCGGTCGATGTCGGCAAGTCCGTTTCGAGGGTCGGGGGGAAAACCCAGTTGCCCGCATATCGCAGGGTTGCCGGTGACCTCAGGCTTTCCTATTCCCAATTCGAAGAACTCGAAGCATTCTCTCGATTCGGCACACGCCTCGACGAAGAGACCCAGAGGACACTCGAGCGGGGTCGACGTGTGCGTAAGGTCCTTCAACAACCTCAATACGAACCGTTATCGGTCAAGGAGCAAATCGCTGTTCTCGTGGCGGTAAATGAAGGATTATTCGACGGGCTTGCCCCCGAGCAAATCTCTGAGGCTGAGCGACGAGTGCGCGAATCGGTGATGGAGAGATTGCCCGACCTCTGCGAGCGAATCGAGAAAGGCGAAAAGCTTGCCGATGAGGAAGTCGAGAAGATTGCGGAAGTCGCCTCGGACGCGTTGTCTCCGATAAGGAAAGAACAAGAAGGATGAAGACGGTCGAGGGCCTGAAGCGGCTGATTCAGAGCACAGAAGACCTTTACACTGTTGTCAAAACAATGAAGGCGCTTGCCGCCGTGAACATTCGACAGTACGAAAGGGCCGTCGAGTCCCTGGCGGATTACAATAAAACCATCACGATGGGACTGCGCGTTGTTCTGGGAACACAATCAGACGCCTCCATTCGGGTGAAGACCGCTCCCCTTAATCGAGTCGGAATCATCATCTTCGGATCGGATCAGGGTATGTGCGGACCGCTGAACGAACAGGTATTCTCGCATGCGATGGATACGGTTGAAAAATTCGAAATAGGTCCGCAAGACAGGACATTTCTGGCAGCGGGAGAACGCATGCAGAGGTTAGTCGAAGAACGGTTGCAGCCCGTCGAACAATATGTTTCAGTCCCCGGCTCCACCGCCGGAATCACTCCAGCGGTTCACAGCATTCTCACGACCATTGAAAGCTGGAACCTCAAGAAGGGAATCAGCCATGTCTTTCTCTTCCACGCCAAACAACTCTCGGGCGCATCGTATCGGCCCAACGCAGTGCACCTTTTGCCCGTCGATGCCGAGTGGCTTCGGAATCTGAGAGAACAAACGTGGCCGTCGCGAAGTTTGCCGATTTACACAATGAATGCGGACTCGTTGTTTTCCTCCTTGATTCGACAATACCTGTTTGTTTCCTTGTTCAGAGCCTTCGCCGAATCGCTCGCGAGCGAAAATGCCAGTCGACTCGCCGCCATGCAGAGAGCAGAAAAAAATATCGAAGAGCGGCTTGGAGCACTGAATGCAGAATTCCACCAGCAGCGACAAATGTCTATCACGAGCGAATTGCTTGACATTGTCGCCGGCTTCGAAGCTTTGAAAGAGAATAAATAGGATTCGGAGACCAAAGATGGAGAGCTACTCTTCCATGCATTCGATTCTTACCGTCACAATGAATCCCGCCATCGATAAAAGCGCTTCAATTGACCATGTGATTGCCGAGCGAAAACTTCGATGCAACGCTCCCCGCTTCGAGGCGGGTGGGGGAGGAGTGAACGTGTCGCGCGCCATCGCAAGGCTCGGCGGAGAATCATTCGCCGTCTATCCCGCCGGCGGACCTCCCGGCGAAATGCTGAAATCCCTGCTGGGTGAAGATGGAATCCATAACCGTCCGGTCCGCATTGAGGCGTGGACCCGCGAGAATTTGGTCGTGTATGAAGAATCAACCGGCCAGCAGTATCGCTTCGGCATGCCCGGAGCCGAACTGAAAGAGGTGGAATGGAAGCAACTCCTCGAGGTGGTTTCGGAAACTGTGGAGAGGTCGGATTATATCGTGGCAAGCGGCAGTCTTCCGCCCGGCGTTCCCGATGACCTTTATGCAAGAATAGCCGGTCTCGTGAAAGAAAAAAGCAAACGGATGGTTCTGGACACCTCCGGGAACGCGCTCAAACTCGCCTTGCGCGAGGGTGTCTTTCTGATTAAACCGAACTTGAGAGAATTCAATGAGCTGGCGGGTGACAATCTCGAAAATGAATCGGAGCAGGAGGAATTTGCCGGACAAATCGTGAGTAGCGGACAAAGCGACGTGGTAGTTATCTCCCGGGGAGCGGGCGGTCTACTGGCCGTCTGGAACGGCGGCCACGAGCACCTGCGCGCGCCCACCGTGCCGATCAAAAGCAAAGTCGGTGCGGGTGACAGCATGGTCGCCGGGATTGTGCTTAGTCTTGCCAGAAACAAGTCCCTTATGGAATCGCTTCAATTCGGGCTTGCTGCGGGGGCCGCCGCCGTCATGACGCCCGGCACCGAACTCTGCCGCCGCGAGGATACCGAAAGAATCTTCTCGCAGATAATATCCGGGAGGCCTTCCTGATATTAATTCAATGAATCGCTATGAAAATGACGTTGTCGAATGCGATATCATGGGAGCCAGTTGCGGAAATTTAGCCACCCTCCTTAAAACTCACGAAGTCCTGTCATACTTTCTTTGTGACTAAAGTCAAAGTTCAGGTGGCTCCTTTGGGGCAAAATTAGGTCATGGACGATCGCAGCGACGCGGTTGTCTCTGGGATGGCGCGTGTTGAGAAATGTGGCATAAATTTCAAATAGCTTTGGCGCTGGGTCGGCTTCAAGGAGGTCTCCCATGTCAACCGAAAAACTGAAATGGGCTGCGATTATCAGTTTCGTTCTGTCGCTTGTGATCCTGATCGGTGGCGGGTTCATCGCGCGGAAGGACTTGCCGCCATATCCCGGGAAGATAATGGATTCGGAAAAGAATCTGCTTTTTGAAAAATCCGATATCATCGCGGGACAGGATACATATCAGCGATACGGTCTGATGGATCACGGCAGCGTCTGGGGTCACGGGTCTCAACGGGGTCCCGAATTTTCTGCGAGCACCCTTCATATTATCGGTGACAGCATTCGGGACTTTTTAGCTCGAGAGGAGTACAGCACCGCCTACGAGAAGCTTGACGAATTTCAAAAGGCCTACGTCGATGTGAGAACTGCGAGGGAACTAAAAACAAACCGCTACGACCCGGCAGAAGACGTTTTAACATTGACTCCTGCCGAGGTTCAGGCATTGAAGCGTGTTGTCGAGCATTGGAACGAGATTTTCAAGAACGGGCAGACACGCTACGGTTTTCTTCCCGACACCGTTCGGTCCGAGGGGGAGCGTCTTCAGATTTCGCGGTTCTTCTTTTGGACCGCGTGGGTGGCCTCGACGCTACGACCCGATAAGGATTACACTTACACCAACAACTGGCCCGCGGACCAGAGTATCGGAAATGTGCCGACCCTCGGAACGTATCTGTGGACGATAGGAGGAATCCTGGGACTGCTGATTGTTCTCGGTTTGTTTATCTACTTCGTCCATTATTACGGGTTGTGGTACGGTCCGACAAAAGGAGTGCCGCTCACGGAAAAGTTAATCGAAATGCCATTGACTCCCAGCCAGTTCAAGGCGGCCAAGTATTTCCTTGTCGTAATCCTCTTGTTTTTGCTACAGACCTCGTTCGGCGGCCTGTTGGCTCACTACACGGTGCATCCGGCCAGTTTCTGGTTTCCCGTCGTGGCAGCCGTTATTCCGTACAGTTGGGCGAAAAGCTGGCACCTGCAGCTCGCTATCTTCTGGATCGCTACGACGTGGGTAGCAACCGCCATTTACCTGGCGCCAATTGTGGGGGGCAGGGAGCCGCGCCGCCAAGGTTTGTTGGTGCAGATTCTTTTTATCGCCATTCTTCTGGTTGCCGGCGGAAGCCTGCTGGGACAGATTGCGGGCATTAAGGGTTTTCTCGGCGATTGGTGGTTCTGGCTCGGGCATCAGGGATGGGAGTACCTGGAACTGGGCCGCCTGTGGCAAATCCTCTTGTTCGCAGGCTTGATTGCGTGGCTCCTCATCGTCTATCGCGCTATCAGTAACCACATCCGCCTCAAACACAATGATGAATACACTTCCCTCATATGGTTCTATGTTTTCAGTGCGGTATTGGTGGTTGCATTCTTTGGATTCGGCTTTTTTTACGGTCGAGGCTCGCATCTCTCCCTCGCTGACTATTGGCGATGGTTCGTCGTGCACATCTGGGTGGAGAGCATATTCGAATTCTTCGGTGTCGGTATCACATCCGTCCTCCTCGTGAGTATGGGGCTCGCATCCGCCCGGGCCGCTCTGCGGGTAGCCTATTTCACGGCAGCAATTGTTTTCTTCAGCGGCATCGTCGGAACCGCTCACCACTATTTCTGGTTTGGCGGGCCGGCTTTTTGGCTGGGCATCGGAGCGGTGTTCTCGTCTATGGAGCCGGTTCCCCTCTTGGGCCTGGTCGTTCGAGGTTTGATGGAGTACAGGTCAATTCATGGGGAGGGAAGAGAGTTTCCGTATAAATGGCCCCTGTACTTCATTGTGGCGTCCGCCTTCTGGAATTTCCTTGGCGCCGGCGTCTTCGGATTTATCATTAATCTTCCCATTGTAAACTACTACGAACATGGAACATACCTTACGATGAACCATGGACACGGCGCGCTGTTCGGAGTGTATGGAATGCTCTCGATAGGGCTTCTGCTGTTTTCCTGGAGAGGTCTTGTCAAAAAAGAACATTGGAACGACGGCATCCTGAAGCTCTCCTTTTTCGGATTCAACATCGGACTCCTGCTCCTCACGCTGGGCACCCTTTTCCCGATCGGTGTTTTGCAGGCATGGACCAGCTTCAAAGAAGGACTTTGGATGGCGCGCGATGCGTCGTTCTTCGAACATGGTTTCGTCAGCCTTTTGGGCAACCTTCGAGTGATACCCGACCTGACCATCATTGTTGGAGGAGTTTTGCCACTGGCCTATTTCCTGTTCACGACATACCCGCACCTCAAGCCATCGGAAATCAAAGAAGGAGGGTCGGTTTGGGAGCATCTGGGAACTGACCTGTGAATGAAGCGCCTCTCCGGAATGCGGGCCTGAGAAGAGACGGCGGCCACCGGCAACTTGCACCGATACGCGAAAGATTCGCATTATTAAGGAGGAGGTGATTTGCTATGTCCGTTATGATAGACGAGAAAACCATTGTTCGCGACGTTGTCGTTAAGCATCCGAAGACCCGGTCGCTGTTTGAACGATTTGGGATTGATTATTGCTGCGGCGGCGCCCACGACCTGAAAACGGCCGCAACCAAACAGGGTGTTGACATTAATTTGTTGCTCTCCGAGTTGAAGGAGGCGATTCGGCTTCCGGCGTCGGGGGAGCCTGAAGCCGAAAAAGACTGGTCTGTCGTATCGCTCACTGAACTGGCCGACCACATCGAGGAAAAACATCACACTTTCATGAGAGAGCAGCTTCCCCGGCTGGAGGCGCTCATTATGAAGACGAGCCAGGCGCACAAGAAGAGACATGAGGAAATGCTTTCCGCTCTCGAGACCATATTTAAGGAGCTCAAGAGAGAAATCGAGTCTCACCTGATGAAGGAGGAACAAATTCTCTTCCCGTATATACGTCAAATCGAAGCTTTTGTCGAAGCCAAAGGGCCACAGCCGGTCGTACACTGTGGCTCGATCCAGAATCCCGTTCGCCAGATGGAGCATGAGCACGATAATGCGGGCGCCGCACTCGAAAAGATGCGGGAAACGACCTCCGACTATTCTCTCCCGGGCGACGCCTGCCTCACATTTCGTGCCCTGTATGATGGGTTGCAGGCCCTGGAGAAAGACCTCCACGAACACATTCACCTAGAAAACAATATATTGTTTCCGAAGGTGGTAGAGATCGAGCGAGCGTCCTGCGTTTGACCCGATAGTGTCAGCGGAAAAGGCGCCATCGGTGTAGCGACCGCGTGGGAGGGGTTGCACGTCTTTCGAGATGGATTTTCATAATTTCCGTTCGCAACGATGCAATGTTTCCGAATGGTCGGATAATTTGAAAGCTCGAAAACCCCGCACCGACAAGTGTATGTGTCGCACGATTCGTGCTTCAGGTTATTCGATTTGCCAGTTTCCGAAACAGGGAGCCAAAAAATCCTTGTTCCGGGTGGGGCGCCGTCAAACCGTGGGACTGGCCCACAATCCCGTTAGCGGCGCAATCCGGAGACAGACTCGCCGTCCCTGCTTTTCTGTTTGATTTTTAACGTCTCGTCAGATATCATCTACATCGTTCTGCCGCAGAATGTCACGGAGGTTACCCGTTTCCATTGCATCTTTCGGGGAGGAGTTGTTTTTATTTGAGGAGGCGAACTTGATGGCAAAAAGATTTCGAGCAGTCCAGTTTGGTTGCGGTCCCATCGGATGCAGTATTGCGCGGCTTGCGTCAAAGAAGACAAACGTTGAGATTGTCGGCGCTGTTGATTTGACGAACGTGGGCCGGGACCTGGCGGATATTGCAGAAATGGAACACAAGCTCGGAGTTACCATTTCCGACGATGGAAATACCGTATTGTCAAAAACAAAGCCCGACGTTGTTCTTCACGCTACAGGGTCTTCGTTTGAGAGTGTCTTCCCGCAGTTGGAAGGTATAGTGAAAGCCGGAGCGAACATTGTTTCCACCTGCGAGGAGTTGTCATACCCATTTCAGACTCAGACGAAACTTTCGAAAAAACTCGATGAATTGGCGAAAAAGCACAAAGTCACCGTACTCGGTACGGGCATAAACCCCGGCTTTCTCATGGACACATGGCCGCTCTTCATGACGGGGATATGTCAGCATGTGGAAGAAGTAAAGGCGGTAAGGGTTCAGGATGCTTCACACCGCAGAATTCCTTTTCAAAAGAAGATAGGAGCCGGCAAGACGGCTGAGGAATTTCAAAAACTGGTTGAGGAGGGAGCTATACGGCATGTTGGGCTTCCCGAATCCACCGCCATGATAGCCGCCGGCCTGGGGTGGGAACTCGATGATATCACCGAAGCCATCGAGCCGATTATCGCCGAGCAAGAAGTAAGCAGCGAATTCTTGACCGTCAAAGCCGGCGAGGCGGCGGGTGTCAGGCAAATTTCGTACGGCATAAAGGACGAAAACAAAAAGATCACCCTCGAGTTTCAGGCGTACATCGGGGCCGTCGAGTCGTACGATGCGGTCTACATCACAGGCACACAGAATGTCGAAGCTGTAATCAAGGGCGGCGTGCACGGCGATTTGGCGACCGCATCGGTCGTCGTCAATTCGATTCCCCGCGTCGTACAGGCCGCGCCCGGCCTGGTCACGATGAAGGACCTACCTGTCGTCTGCTCCATTCCGTGACTTTGAGATGCGATGCGGCAGAGATTGTGAGATGTTTCCTTGCAGTGTCCTCGAATAAGAGAACGGCCTCAGCGGTTCCTTTGTGAGGGTACCGAGGGGAAAGCGTGACAGCGAAACGCTTCAGTTTTTGATTGGTTCTCCCTTCTTCTCATGCGAAGCGATGGGCAGTCTCACCGTAAACGTGGCGCCCTTTCCCTCTTCGCTGTATATGGAAATGCCGCCTCCCATATTCTCCACGATATGAAAACATATCCACAAACCGAGCCCGGTTCCCTTGCCGGTCTCTTTGGTCGTGAAGAAAGGGTCGAATATTTTTTTCTGAATATCTTTGGGAATGCCCGGGCCGTTGTCCGTGACGCTCACCGTGATTTCGGAATCGCTGAGCGCTGTTTTGATGTGAACACGACCATTGGTTCCGCTTGCCTCGATGGCGTTATTTATGATGTTCAGCAATACCTGCTGCAATTTAGCTCGGCTACCGGAAATGGTCGGTAAGTCCGGCTCCAGCTCGGTCTCGATTGCAGTTGCGCTGAGCCGGGCGGCGTTTCTCACAAAACTCACCGTTTGCTCGACGACATCATTTATATCCACATCTTCCAGATACGGCTCCATTTTTCTGGCGTAGTTCAGCATCTCGTAAACAATTTTTTGGGCTCTTTCCACGTGAGCGACGATTTTTTGCACGGATGCACGGTACTCTTCATAATTGGGACTTTTTCGGAAGGCTTCATCTTCGAGGAGGTCGGCCATCCAGCCCGCATTTTCTCTGATTGCCGCAAGCGGGTTATTGACTTCGTGGGCGATTCCCGCGGCCATCTTTCCGATTGCCGCAAACTTTTCGTCATGCAGCAGTTGGGCATTCTTTTCTCCTGTCTCCCGAAACAGTTTTTGCATGCGGCGCACTGTGATTGACGCCACAAGAATGGTGACGAAAATTATCCCCAGGCAGCCCATAAGAATTAAAAGAAGTCGGGAGTTTCTCGTTTTAAGGAAACTTTCCATTCCCTCATCGGCATTTTGCCTGATAACCAGCAGCCAGTTCTTGTTTTGGAGCCAATCGCCGGCATAGAGCGTCTTTGTGCCGTCCGGGTTTGTTTTCTCAATAACGGCTCCCCGCCCGAATTTTGACGGTTCCAAGCCCGATTCCGTAATGATTTCCGAACCGAACCGGGGCCTGGTCTGATATACGCCCTCGGCGTTGATAATGAAGGCATCCCCCGTTCTCCCTGTCCTGGCTTCCCGAACGAGAATATTGAAGATATCCGAATCGATGGTTGCCCGCAGTATCCATGATTTCTGATTTTCCTGGCGGCGGACGGCGATAATGCAATGAGGAATCTTGCGAAACCCCATATAGACGTCACTGATGTAAACTCCCCGCGCCATAACTTCCGCGAACCACGGCTGCTCATAATAATTCAGTCCTTGGAGGTCATAGGGACCCACGTAGACCACATGCCGCCCGTGGCCATCAATGATGCCCATGTCCACAAACCCGCCCGTCCGTCTGTTCACCGCTTTGAAGACTTTTGCAAGCTTGTCTGCGTCAATCAAATCATCGAAGCTGTGCAGTTCGGCTGTGGCGGACAGAATGGCGGTTCGCTCCTCGAGGAAGAAGTCAGCCTTTTCAGCCTTCGCGCGCGCTCGGTAAAGGAGGTGTTTCTCGACGCGGTCACGATAAAGAAAGGAAAAGTCGGCAAAAAGAAGCGCGCTCAACAGCACGAATGGCGTGAGCGCGATCAACAGAATCAGAACCGTCAGGTTCAATCGAAATCTTCTGTATATGTCAGGTTTTTCTGGCACGCCCGGCTGCCTTGACCCTCAAATTTCCTTTTCTTCGGAGCCGCCCAGGTACAAGTACAGGACCTTCTCGTGCGCAAACAGTTTCTGGATGTCTTTGCATATTTTGGTCCTGTAGTAATTGACCAAGGTGCTGTTGGACATGATCATATCCAGTTGTCGCGTGTGAATGGCAATGTATCCCACAATCTTCAGACTCCGAATCATGAAATCCTTGTCGAAGTCTTCGAGGCGGGCAATCAGGCCGTCTTCCTTGGCGTCCACCCGAAAATAGTGACCCTCAAGGATTTCCTTGACGAACAGCACTCTTTTCCGCCGTCTCTCATAATCGGCGGCGCCACCCTTGAACTGGAAGCTGATATAATTCTCGTCGGTTCGGTCGCTCACGAGGGTCTCGACGGTTGAAAAATGGAACCCGAGCCGCGAATTCAGACAACAGTAATTCTTTGAAACCATGAAATAATGCAAATCCGCATATTTCGAGCGGACCCCGGTAACCAGGGAAGTATCTTGAGTCGCCTGGAACATGACCGACATAAATCCTTTCCCGTCCACGGGTGGCGGACCCGCCCACGGCACTGCCGTGATGCCCTCCCACAAGGCGACCATGGGCTCGGACGCAATATTGTCCAGTGTGACATATTTCCCTTCCACGTTCTCCTTGAATCCGTCATCGAGATTGAGGACCAGCCACTTCATGGGCACCTCAACCATCAATTGTTTGGCGGAACGCTCGGGGAAATTGTGCTCCTTCCCGAAATTAAACATCTCCGAGATTGACTTTTCGTGACAAAAACGAGTGATATCATGGAGCGTCCGGCAATTGTCGGGTCTGAACGACAAAGCGTCGGGGTCCAAAAGATAGAGTGGAACTATATGCTGGCCTGCGCCCTTCAGCGCCTCATATACAGGGCTGCCTTCCATCAGTTGTTTGGCCGGTTTCTTCTTCAAGAGGCTTTCGATCTGGCCCTCGTATACGGTCAGCCCGTCGGCGTCTACAGTAACCACCTTGCCCGGGGCCAGCAGTTTAGTCGCTCCCTCAACCGCGAACAGCGCGGGGACGCGGAACTCCCGCGCCACGTTCGCCAAATGGCCTCCGACTCCCCCCCGTTCGGCCACCACCGCAGCCGCGCGGTTCAAAACAGTCGCCCAGCGGGGGAGAGACTGAGAGGCAACGAGAACCGCTCCTCGCGGAAACTTGAGTATATCGGCGTCGGTCTCCACAACAAAAACAGGTCCTGCCGCCACTCCCGGCGCTGCTGTGACGCCCCCCTGGATAATAACCGGTCCGCGTTCCGCCTGCGGGGCAGGCGCCGCGGCGTCCTGCCGCGAAACATCCAACTGTTTGAGAGGCCGGCACTGAAGGATAATTATCGCTCCCTCGGTATCTATACACCATTCAATATCTTGTGGCGATTGATAGTACTCCTCGAGTTGGATGGCCAATTCCGCCAGCCTTAGCGCGTCTTCATCGCTGATCGATGCGCTGCGCGCCTCGTCGCCGACGGTTTCCACCTGGCAAACCCCTTTCCCGGGGTAACATACGAATTTTTCTTCCTTCGGCGGAATTTCCTTCGTGATGATTCGGATTGGCTCCTCTCGCGAGAGCACGTAATAGTCAGTCTGGGCGGTGCCGTCAACGACCAGTTTCGGAAGCCCCCACGCGGAATTGAGCACAACCGTCCTGTTCCGGATGTTCACCGGGTCTCTGGAATAGAGCACGCCGCCGGCGACCGCATCGACGAGGCTCATACAGCCGACGCACATTGCCACATCCTCATCGCGGATTCCGCGGTTCAAACGATACGTCATGGCCGGCATGCCATATTTGCTTGCGACGATCTCCTTGTATGTGTTCACGATGTTTTCCCTGCTCACGTTCAAGGCAGAACGGTACTGTCCCGCAAAACTCGTGCGGTAGAGGTCTTCTCCGAGCGCGCTGGATCGCATGACAAGGGTGAAGCCGGCGCCTTCGCTTTGCTCCAGCACACGATACTGCTCCAGAATGGCCGTCAGCAGGTCGGCGGGAATCTCGGCTTCCAGGATCAATCGTTGCAGGGCTTCGCTCAGCGCAAACAACTCATCGAATTCTTCCATGTGGGCCGTCTGCATTCTTCGCTCAATCTCGGATTGAAGCTCGTTGTGTTCTATGAATCGCTGATATCCCTCCGTCGTGATTGCGAATCCGTTCGGCACCCTCAAGCCGATCCTGTTTTTGATTTCGCCCAGGTTTGCCATTTTGGCTCCCACTTGGTCTGCATGCTCCTTATAGACTTCGGCAAGGGAAAGTACGAGCCGTGCGCCGGTTTGGATTTTTGCAGAGTCAATGTATGGCTTGATCTTTTCCTGTATTTCGAAAAACTTTTCGAATAGACTTTCATATTTGTTGGGTGCGAGGCTGGTCAAGTGTTTCACTATCCGGTACACGTTTGTCGTCACGCGAGTGCACCTTTCGCGGACGAAGGTCATTCCGAAAGGTTGAGTTCCCTCGAGCGCTTCCTCAATTTCCGACATGATGTCAAGCGCCTGGTTGTTCGCGCTCAACAGCTGTCTGAATTGATGGTAGCGCTCCTTGAACGCCACCCTGAGTTCTTCCGCGCTGTAGGGTGTGGCCTGTTCGCGTGAAAAGAGTTTTCGAATGAAATCTAGCATAAGAACCTGAATTCGACAGCAGACAAAAGAAGAGAGCTAAAGGCATCCAGCGTTTGCCTCATGCCCTTAGCCCCCTTTCGCTATCGTATCAAGGCACACTAATGGGTCAGCTTGAGACCCCAACCCTCGAAAAGATACATGATTGCGAAGCCGTACCACAGCGTGTACACGACATAAAACGCCAAGGAAAAAATTACCACGCCGACACGGCCGGTAATTTTTTGCGGATCGATTTGATAATAGTTGTACGAGGTTTCGACCGCCTTGCTATTTACCATTGATACGAGCTTTGCCTCTTTAAAGTTTTTCTGCTTGCCCAGGTCTTTGTCCAGCTCTTTCAGCGATTTCCACCAGTTGAACAGCACCTGTCGTTCGTCGTACCCGTACTTTTCTTTGATCTCGTCTCCCCTATTATTATACATCACATCGGCGTCGGCGATACAGTTTGCGAGAATGGCGCCCAAATCGCCGGTCACTATTACCGCTTCTCCCGAGGTGGAGACTTCCGCGCCGCTTTTCCGATAGAGCAGGGCGGTTTGCTCGGCATGGTCCTCGTCTTCCATCATCAGGCGGACACTGACGGAGCGACCCTCAAGCGCGCGTGCTTCCTTGGTAACCGAAGGAATATAATACGCAGAACCCTTCGAGATCGAGTTATACAAGTCATCGAGGTACCGAAGCGCGTTTCTGCCTCTGAATAACGGCATGAACATGAGCACCAGGACCACAAGAAACACTGCAAACAACACCAGGCCCGCCACCGTTCTTCCTGCTTTCGAACTCATACCGGCGTCACCTCCCCTTTCAATGTCCGAATATTTCGGAAAAATGTCCCGATCACCCAGACGCCGAATCCACCTATCACGAGGAAGAACGCCCACACGCCGATGCTTTCAAGGACACCGGCCATGGTCTTCGAGATAGGGAGAACCTCCAAGTCGGCCAGTCGTGCGGGCAAAGCAAAGATTCTGTTGACAAAGCCGGCCAGCACGGCCATGGCGTAAAAGCCACGAATCGTTATTCCGGGAACGACCTTTGTCACCATTGCCCCGACTTGTATGCCGATGAGTGAGCCGAGAAGCATTCCCATGGCAAGCGTGTAGAATACAAAGCCGTAAATTGCGTATTGGCTGATCGCGGCGTATCCCGCGGTGAATATAATCTGAAAGATGTCGGTTCCGACTGTCGTCAATGACGACACGCCCAATACATAGACAAATATGGGGAATGTCAAGAATCCTCCACCGACACCCATTATACCGGCAGCCAGTCCTACCAGTGCGCCGGTCAGGACCAGAAAAATCCAGGATATGCTGCGTCCGCCGGGCGTAAAATCATGATCGAACTTCACCATCGGCGGAACATTGACCGACTGGAGTTTTTTTGGGAGCCCGCCCATATCTGCGCCTTCAATTTTGCCGCCATGGATGTCTCCACTCGCATTCGCCCTCTTTGCGCTCGCAATCGCCTTTCTGCTCTTCAGATAGTCGGCCATCGCATAAAAACCCAGCGAACCCAGCATGAGCGAGTAAACTGTCGTAATGAACGCGTTGCTCAATATGGGGTTCATCTCGTACAGGACCCTGTTGATGAGGCCGCCGGCCGTAGCCCCGATTATGGCGCCGATCAGGAAAACCACCGCAAGGGGTACGCTCACATTGCCCAGCTTTCTGTGGATTACGCTGCCCATAATCGCCTTGGCGAAAATATGGAACAGATCGGTTCCCACCGCCAGTATCCCCTTGATTCCCGCGCTCATTAAAGCCGGCGCTATCACAAAACCGCCCCCGGCGCCGATACAACCGGTAATCAGACCGGCGCCCAGGCCGATGAGAATGGAGACCACAAAGATTCCGATTGAGTAATGGGCCGGACTGTATGCCTTTTTGCCGCCGATCACTTCCGGAAGCGCTTCGCCCGCATATTCAGCGAAAGCATAGCCACCGAGCAGTATGGGCAAGATCAGCAGCATAAGAATCAGCAGACGCCTCTTGTCACGCAGGATAGTGTTGGATACCTCCATTTCCCATCTCGCATGGGCAACGGCGCCCGCCATCATAAATCTACCCCAATTTCCAAAGAAACCCATGAAAGTGCCGCTCTCCTTTCTGCATCTGTGTGCTCTTCTTGTTCAAAAGAATGGCGAAATTTACAACTCCCGGTCTGTTGCTTTGCTTTTCAGATTCCCGATCTTCTCCTCCTGAATTGCTTTTCGCTTGTATGCATCCTGAAGCTTATACAAAAGATGCTCGATATCCATGGGTTTTATGAGATAATCGAAGGCCCCCGACTCCATACCCTGTATGGCCACTTCCACATTGGCGTGGCCCGTCAGCATAATCACCTCGGTGAGCGGATACTGCCTCTTTATCTCTTTCAAAACGCGGATTCCATCCATGCCGGGCATCTTGACATCCAGAAGCACCACATCCACTGTGTCACGACTCAATGAGTCGAGCGCTTTTTCCCCGCTGCACACGCCCTCGACGTTCAGGTTCCGCTTTTTCAAGCGCTTCAGCAGAGTGTGCAGAAAGTCTTCTTCGTCATCGACGACCAGAACCCTGAAATTTTCCAAGAGACTACTTCCTTTCCTGCCTGTACAGTCTCGTTTCCCCGAAACACATTCCGGGCAGGCACGGGACAAATTCTTTTGATAAACAAACGAGTAAATGCAAGAAAAAAGGGCGGGATTCAAACGCGGAGAGGACGAATCCGTATTTTGACATACCTCAACCCGATTCAATATTGTTGAATCACTGAGCACTCCGGGATTCGGAAGAATCCCTGCGGACCAAGTCGCGGAACGGGAAATATCCGCGCCGGGGTGAGCGCGCCAAATGATTTCCCTTTCCCCGACTCCTCTATGACATTAAAATTATCTCAAAACAAGCCCGAAATGTCAACAAAAAGACAAAAGGACAAGCCCCATGGCGGCGTCGAATGCGCCCGATTCTTCATGCATAAGCCTCGACCGCCGGATCCATTCGCTCTTTCGGGTTGCACACCGGCCTTTCGCTTCCATTTTGCGGTATCGGCCTTGGCGCTTCATACTGTAAAATGAGTTTTTCGGAAAGGGGGCGCCGGACTTGGCTGAACATCTCCTCATAGGAATTGCGACGGTCATAATTCTCGGCGTGGTGGCCGAGTGGCTTGCATGGCGAGTTCGCCTGCCTTCCATCCTGCTTCTCCTGGTCTTCGGATTCGTCGCGGGACCGGTCGCGGGCATCCTCGACCCCGATGAGCTTTTCGGTGAACTGGTGTTCCCGATCGTTTCTGCCTCAGTCGCCGTCATTTTGTATGAGGGCGGTCTGAGCTTGCGAATTGCTGAGCTGCGGGATATCGGCCATGTGGTTCGAAATCTTGTGACAGTGGGTGCGGTTGCCACATGGGCCGTGGGTTCGGTCGCCGCACGTTACATTTTGGGATTTGACTGGACCATGGCATTACTGCTCGGCGCTATCCTTGTCGTCACGGGTCCCACCGTGATAGTGCCGCTTCTCAGGCACGTTCGCCCAATCGGGCAAGTCGGCTCAATTTTAAAATGGGAAGGAATCGTCATCGATCCCATTGGCGCCATGCTCGCCGTCCTGGTTTTCGAAGGAATCATTGCGGGTCAACAGCATGCTGCGACAGTCGTGCTCTCCGGCCTGCTCAGAACCATCCTGGTGGGAGGAATACTTGGCTCGCTTGCAGCAATGCTAATGATTCTGTTACTCCGAAGATTCTGGATTCCCGATTTCCTGCAGAATCCGGTTTCCCTCACCGTCGTTATCGGGTCGTTCACCCTCTCGAATGTCATTCAAACCGAATCGGGACTCCTGACGGCAACGGTTATGGGGCTTGTTTTGGCGAATCAGCACAGGGTAAAGGTGAAGCATATCATCGAATTCAAGGAGAACCTGCGCGTTCTGTTGATCTCGAGCTTGTTCATTCTGCTGGCGGCCCGTCTGAAACTCGAGGACCTTGATAAGGTGGGAATGAGCGGTTTAGCCTTCGTCGGAGCATTGATATTGATTGGGCGCCCTCTTGCCGTATTCCTTTCCACTTTGCGCTCGGAACTGAACGCGCGTGAACGGATTTTTCTTTCCTTTGTGGCGCCTCGCGGCATTGTCGCGGCGGCGGTGTCGTCCATTTTTGCCTATCGCCTTGCCGAGGCAGGTTACTCGAGCGCCGGCTTGCTCGTGCCGTTCACGTTCCTGGTCATTGTGAGCACCGTCTTCATTTACGGACTGCTGGCGACGCCGCTGGCGCGCGGACTGGATTTGGCCAAACCGAATCCCCAAGGCCTCGTTATCCTCGGCGCTCATTCGTGGGCGAGAGAAATCGCCGAGGCTCTTTACGCCGAGGGGCTTCCGGTTCTGTTGGTTGATACGAACCGTTCCAACATCTACAGGGCGCGGATGGCCGGGCTGCCAACCTTTCACGCGGGTATTCTCTCTCAGCGATTCCTCGATGAAGTGGAATTGAGCGGGATGGGCCGCATGCTCGCACTGACCACGAACGACGAGGCCAATTCGCTTGCGACTTTACAGTTCGCGGATATCCTTGGTCGCGCCGAGGTGTTTCAACTTCTTGCGGAAGGCGAGGAAGAGGGGCAGAGAGACGCGGTTTCGCACCATTTACACGGTCGCCACCTCTTTGCCCCCGGAATGACCTTTCGCTCAATCGACAGATTGTTCGAAGCGGGTGCCAAAATTAAGAAAAGCCGGCTGTCGGAAGAGTTCACCTATGAGGACTTTCAGCGACGATATGGCGATGATGCGATACCCTTGTTCCTGATTGATAAATACGGCAACCTTTCTGTCTTTACGACAGATGACAAGCTCACGCCCCGGCCGGGTCACACACTTATCAGTCTGGTGAAAACACCGCATGACCTCGCCGGAACGAAAAACGGCGAAGACCGGCCGCGTTGAAACGGAGAGAGAAATCTCAAGGCCGTCCGAGAGTGCGACATGTTACAGCCTTCCGGCCGGGGTTCACAATAACGAGATTTCCCTTTGTTCGCCGAACTCCCTCCAGGCATCTGTCTCAACATTTGCCGGCGCAGGGATTTGTGAATCCCTCCCACGGGTCGGCAATCCGCGCTTCGGAGGCAGCCCGCCAATCCACGCATCCAGTCATTAATGGGTCACACCTGGATTCGCGGAATGCTTTGGCGGAGTACTCCCGAACCACGAATAAGCGAATCGCGAGGCCCGCTCTTCATCTCGATTTTCCGGTGAGGTGCTTCAGGAAACTCGAGACAAAGCCTTCCTCGTTTTCGGCCAGCATCTCCAGTTCGCCCGCGTCGAGCCACACGCCGCCGCACCCCTCACACGTGTCGATCTTTACCTTGCTCTTGTAGTTCTTCTCTCTCAAATCCCCAAAGCATTTCGGGCACTTCATGTAATGCAGCTTGTGGATTTTCTCCTTCTCCTCTGCGGCCCGATATGCCTCCCGCTCCTCTTCGAATTTCTTGAGAAGCTCCAGCTCCTTCTTCTTAAAATATTCTTCTTCTTGCTCGCTCGGTTGCCAGTCCATAGAGCCTCCTTATGCCTTCCTGTAGTTTTTCTGAAATCCAAGCCCTAATATAACAAATGGAGACGTCCCGGGACAAGTGCAACCAGCCGGCATGTGCTTTTTGACATCGAACACAAATTGTGTTATATACTTTGTGGAAGCCGAACCTTTGCGAATGGCCATTAAACAGGGAGGTTGAAACAAAAACCAACTTCACCTTTTTGCTTCATTGAATCCTCGCTTTTTCCCGCCCGACCTTTACCCCAAAATTATGCCCCGAGATGTAATAAAGCTGTTTTTCAAAACAGCGTTATGAAGCCGATGGGTGAAGCGAGCTGGCTTCGCGCCGGATGCGGATAATTTTTGGGAAGAGTATAGTTCGAGCGCTTGTATGAAAACAAACGACCAAGATTGGATTCAGGAGCGTATCTCCGAGGTGTCTTCCGTAGCGATTTCCGGTCCACCGGAAATAGTAACCGACACCACCGATTTCATGAAGATACACCGGGGCCAGGTCCTTTCCGTGGACGGGGTTTACCTCATCGTTACGGGAAACATTTACGAGTCACGATTTGGTATGGGCGACGAACCGATGTTCTGGGTCAAAAGAGCCGTCGACCTCGCGACGGGGTCCCACCGCATCGTGAAGTTGGCTTATCACGAGGAGTTCGAAGTAAAAATCGGCCAGCTCAAAGTACGGTGTCGCAGAGACCCGGCAAAGGAAGCCAAGGTGCTTCAATTGGTCAACGACCACCCGGGTTTCATGCATGGCCGTTCTTTCCTTGATGAGCGGGACAACCAGGTTCGCGTGCTCGAATATATCCGCGGAAAAAGTTTCCGTTCATTTATTCTCGAATTGAACCTTTCGCACGAAGAATATTTTTTCGACCTCTGTCCGGCTATTTTGGGAAAGCTCAAGGAATGTGTGGCATCGATACGGTTTCTGCATGACCATGGCACATGCCATGGAGACATCCGAAGCGACCATATCCTGATTGAGCGGGAGAGCGGAAACTATCGGTGGATCGATTTTGACCTGACACAGGACTACTCCGACTTTGACATATGGAGCATCGGCAATATGCTGCAGTTTTGTCTGGGTATGGGATTGGGGTCGTTCTATCACCTGAGGCGGTCCAATATTTTCCCCGAGGAAGTCAAAAACAGCATTGGGTCGGACGACGCCCTGGCATTTTATCGGCACAGGATTGCGAATCTGCAAAAGCTGTTTCCGTACATTCCCGACGGCCTCAACGATATTCTGCTCCATTTCGCTGCAAATACCACAATATTCTATGAATCGGTTGAACAGATACTATCGGACATGGAAGAGGCATTAGAAGGGATGCCAACGCCGAGCCGGAACAAGTAATTGAGGTCTCCGGTAGGGGAAATTCTGTCGATGATCAGGCCACACGGTGGAAAACTGGTGAACAGGTTTCTTGGGGGAGAGGAGCGGGAAGCGCTGCGGGCGCTTGTCCCGAAAATGCCCTCGATTGTTCTGAACGAACGCGAGGTCTCGGACCTTGAAATGATTGCCACCGGCGCCATGAGCCCGCTGGAGGGCTTCATGACAGAGGAAGACTATGTCAGCGTTCTCGACCTTCGGAGACTTTCGAGCGGGCTCGTCTGGACCATTCCGGTAACTCTTGCCGTCAAGCGGGGCGATGGCGGCGAGTATGAAATCGGGTCGGACGTGGCGCTCTACGACAAACAACAGAATCTCGTCGGAGTGCTTCATCTCGAAGACAAGTTCAAGGCTGATAAACAGCGTGAAGCTTTATGCATTTTACGGACTACCGACGTCGCTCACCCGGGCAATCGGTATCTTCGAAGGATAGGTGATGTATATCTCGGTGGAACGGTGAGCGCGCTGCAGGGTCCCAAGCACTGTATATTGAACAAGTACAGACTCGCCCCAAAGGAAACAAGGGTGCTCTTCAAGGTGAAGGGATGGCGTCAAGTGGCCGCGTTTCAAACTCGCAATCCGATACACCGGGCCCATGAATATATTCAGAAGTGTGCGCTCGAGGTCGTGGACGCGATTCTCATCCATCCCCTTGTGGGTGAAACGAAGAGCGACGACATACCGCCCGCAGTAAGGATGAGGTGTTACGAGGTGTTGCTGGAGAAGTATTATCCGAAGACGCGCGTCGCTCTTTCGGTGTTCCCCGCCGCCATGCGGTATGCCGGTCCGCGCGAGGCCATATTTCATGCAATTATCAGGAAGAACTACGGCTGCACGCACTTTATCGTCGGAAGAGACCACGCAGGAGTAGGCTCATATTACGGCCCATATGATGCCCACCGCATCTTCAGCGATTTCGCTCCGGAAGAAATCGGAATACTGCCGCTGTTTTTCGAGAACGCCTTCTACTGCATTACATGCGGCTCGATGGCTTCCGCCAAGACATGTCCCCATAACAGCGCGAGCCATATCAATTTCAGCGGGACCAAAGTTCGCGAGATGCTGCGGCACGGCCAGAAACCCCCTCCGGAATTCACCAGGCCGGAAGTCGCTGCCATCCTCATCGAAGCCTTCCGCGGAGTAAGTTAAGGCCCTCCGACTGTCAAATTGAACCATTGGCGCCATAGTAATTTTGCGGCATTCCCTGTGGAGAAAAAAGCCTGAGCAGGGGCGGGTAACCCCGGGCATTGTCCCGACCGGTCGGTTGTAGGGAAAGCGTATTTTTGGCATTTTCTGTATTGGTTGATTTGGGCGTCGATTTCTCTTGACAAGTTTGCGGTTTCGGTGTATAATGTTTAGTGAACACTGAACAATCGGAGGTTCCGGTGGAATTCGGACATATCTTGAAAACATTGCGCATCGAGGCTGGCGTCGGGTTGAGGGAACTCGCGCGCGCCATCGATATTTCCCCGAGCTATCTCAGCATGATCGAACGCGGCCAACTGCCTCCGCCGGCCGCTAAGCGGATAAGGGAAATTGAGCAGGCGCTCCACGTGCCGAGCGGCTACTTATTCTGCGTAACACATGCGCTTGGTCCGGACCTGAATCGCTTTGTGCAGGATGTGCCCGAGGCGGTCGATTTTCTTCGCATGGCAAAGGAAAAGGGAATGAAATCGGGGGATTTCATGGAGTTGACCGGTCTCCTGAACGCATACGGTCTCAAGGGTCTGAAACTGTCCATAAGGACAACTGCGTTACGGGGTGATAAGTCTTCTATTCTTGACTCTCAATCTCGAGGGAACGGGAGCCAGTATCTGTGGCCGTTTCTTCGTGAAGAGCTTATATTTGATACGCAAAACGCAAGGAACAAGGAAACGTTCTTAAAAAAGGCTGTAACCGAGATATGCGAGCGAACCGACGGGCTTGATCGGAAAACAATCTTAAAGGACCTGCTCGGTCGCGAAAGCGAGGCCAGCACCGGCATCGGACATGGCGTTGCCGTGCCGCACGTCTATACCATCGGCTTTGACAAGATGATCGTCGCTGTTTTTCGGATTCCTGGCGGGCTGGATTTTGACGCTATCGATGGGAAGCCGGTTCATTTGGTTTTTATCCTGGCGGGTCCGCGGTCATCCGGGCATTTACACCTGAAATTGCTCGCGAGGATCGCCAGGCTTTTCAGCCACAACAGTTTTTACGAGACAATTCTGAAGGCTCCGGGTCGAAAAGAGATAATCCTTGCATTCAAAGCCGCGGAAACGAGGATTCCGTGAGCCGAAAGCCGCGGCGGAAAAGCCGGGAAACGGACGTTATATGGTCGAGAATTCCGGAAGAGCCTGCGCGAACAAGCCACAAGTTGTGAAGCGGTCTCCCGTGACCACGATGCGTGATCCCAGGGAGGCGCGGCTCAAGCTGACCGGAGATTTTGACGCTTCGGAAACGATTGAGCGAATGAACGGCGCCATGGCGCCCGTTGGGTATTATGAGAGGATTGTTCTCGATTTCTCCAATGTGCCTCAGGTCAAACCGGTCGAACTGTATCGTTTCTTTGCCGAGCTTGCGGCAAGCCCGCAGTTCAATCATATCGAAATTCGCATTGAGGGCCTTCAATTCAATTACTCGATTGGGAAGAGCTGAAGCCCCTCCTTTAATGTCTTTGAGAGGTTTTCATGAGGGAGCCAAACGCCAATGTGCGGATATGCAGTGCTGATTTCGCATCGGAATATCACGTGAGAAATATATCCGGATGCGGTTATGCCCGTGACATTTTGCGGACTCGAAGGATTGTCGCGGGGCGCGGTTCTCAGGGATGAGCAAAATCGGAAATTTCAAGGGGTCGGTTTTGTAAAGGAGGTAGGGAGCATGGATACGCCGGTTCAAGTGAAACTACTCCTGCAATTGCATAAATTGGAGAATGATGGCGAGGGCGGTGACAATACCGGGGCTTTCGAGGAAGTCGAGAGAAACCTCGACTCGTCGATTTTGAAGCAATATCACCGGCTGAAGGAGAGAAAAGGAACCGCGGTGGCGATTTTGAGGGATGGCGTGTGCAGCGCGTGCAACATGATCTATCCTGAGACACATGAGATACTTCGGTACAAGAATTTTATTCACAAATGCGAATTCTGCGGACGGTTTCTTGTTGTCAACGGAAATGCGGTCAAACAGTCGTCGTGAACAATCAGGAAAAGCCGGGGGTCACGAATCAAACGAATCCCGTGGCAAGGAGGACAGATATGCATCAGTGCTCACACAGGTTACTCAATGATAAGCGGGAACTGAAGGTAAACTTCAAAGGTGAATTTGACGGCGTGCGGGCATTCGAACGTATTCACGATTCCTTGCTCGCCCTCGATTGCTTTGACCGGCTCATTCTGGATTTTTCGCGAGTGGCTCAAGTCAAGCCGATTGAAATCCATTATTTGTTGGCCGACTTGGCGGATGACCCCTGTTTCAATAATATCGAAATCCGCGTCGAGGGGCTCCGATTCAGTTACATGGATGCGGAATGTCCGCATGCTCACCGGGAAATCCGTAGTATGCAACAGTATGCTGTTTCCGCCGACTAGCTCTTTCTGCGGGGCTATTTCAAAGGAGTCATGGAATCGGTCCGGCGGGCGCAACTAGCGGAAGGAGGCTATTAACAACTATACCGTCGGCGCCGGAAGAGCAACCGCCGCCGAACTTACGGAAAAGAACGGCCCCTCACCGGTTTGGTGAGGGGCCGTTGTTTCCTCGTTTTTTGGTACGCCCTGAGGGACTTGAACCCCCAACCTTCTGATCCGTAGTCAGACGCTCTATCCAATTGAGCTAAGGGCGCACATGCGGCGGAGAGGGAGGGATTCGAACCCTCGAGAGGAGTTTTGCCCCTCTAACACCTTAGCAGGGTGCCGCCTTCAACCAGCTCGGCCACCTCTCCACTATATCCACAGAGCCGCCTTTTTCGCGGCGGAGGGCGAGGGACTCGAACCCCCAAGCCCGAAGGCGCCGGTTTTCAAGACCGGTGCATTACCAGTTATGCTAGCCCTCCTCACAAGTCTGCGAAGAGTTCTGCCACCAGTCGAAAGTATAACAGATATAAGCTTTTACTGTCAAACCACGAAACCGCTTTTCGCGGTTTGACAAACACTTCATCCGTGACTAGAATAATAGATACGGGGCCCATAGCTCAGTCGGTAGAGCAGCTGACTCATAATCAGTTGGTCGCAGGTTCGAGCCCTGCTGGGCCCACCAAAGTGAAAGCTTGTTGGGATAGCTGCTCGGTGAAAGGTGGAGCAGCTAATTTTTTTGGTCTTCACAGCCGCTACCTCCCGTGAGAACCAGGCCGCGGCGGATTGAATTGGAAGCGAGGCGCGTCAATCCCGCATCAAGACCAGCCTGCGTTGCTTTTCACCCGCCCCCACTGATTCCCGAAGTTTGAAGAGTTTCGAAGAAGAAGGGGGCGCAATGCGCGCATTTACAAGGAGCGCGAGATGGAGAGGCGTGAGGAAGCAAGTATGGGACGCTGAAAGAGAAATCAAGTCTTTTGCCTCCGACAGCCGATTTATGAACGACACGGATTGCCGGAACGGGGAGATTATCAAGAAGAGCGAGGAGGAGCGGAAAGGGGGTAGGAGAATCTGTCCCGAGGTTCGGAACCCCGTGCTTCGGGGGCAGTGAATGTGTCTCACGTTTGACCAGGGCTTGCGAATTCCGGGGACACGGAATCACGCGGAGCGTGACCTTCGGCCTATAAATTCATCTCCCCGGAATTAGGGATTCGGCTTTTCGGCAGAATGGACAACCGTGGGACACACTCAAGAAGACAATTTGCGCAGAGCAACCGGCCCTTATTCCTTTTGGAATTCGGCCGGCAGCAGCAATTCAAGCAGTGGTTTTCCGTCGCGGAGAACGGGAACGAGGACGGGCGTTTGGCGGATAAGCTTCAGGCAGACACACAGGGCTGCGATCGGATGTTCGAAGGAGAGTTCCTTGAGGTATTCCCAGGCCTGCCCGGTCGGAGCGATTCTTCCCAGCAGGGCCGGACCGATAGGGGAGTAATCGTCGGGTTGACCGTCGCCGATTTTGGAGAGTTCGACCGCGCCTTTCCTGAGGTTTTCCATGAACTCGTGGAGGTTGGTGTCGCGTGCCGCGGCAAGGGTTTCTATTATGTGCGGTTTGTGCGCCGCCTTCGCTGTCGAGAGCAACCTCTGCGCAAGGTCATCATTGCTTATGAGGAATTTAATCGCCTCATCCATGAGGGAATCGATGGGAAGCGCGGTAACGCATTTGTCGGGTTCACGTTGACAGGCTGAATGCAGCTCGGGGCCGAGGTCCTGATAGTGCGGGCCGAGAGGTTGGTCGAGGCTTGCAGCCACAAGGAACGCCACGGCTCCTTGCTTTGGCTTGTCATCCCGGAGCAGTTGTTCGCCCGTCTGAGCATACAAAGCAACGATTTCTTTTTTTATTCCGAGGAGCCGATATGCGTCCTCCGCGTACGCGAATTTGCCGCGCGAGACGGCTTCCTTGGCGGTTTCCTCCAAAAGCGTTGCGGGAACGACATCATCGTTCAAGCTATACTCGCCGACAATCTCTGTTGCTCTCCGGAACTTGGGCGATTCCGTCGTATCCCGGGTGGGAAGCAAATAAGCGAGCCGGTTAAGAACAGCGGGCGTGACCGCCGACTCATTGTCGGTGTCGGCGAATTCCTTCAGTTGGGAAAACAGGTCGTGGAACGCAAAGGAATTGCCCGTTGCAACGGCGTTTGCGACAATTAACCTCTTCAACTCTCCAACATTGGAAACGCCAAATGTCTGTTGGATTTTCTTTTTCATCGTTCGTTATGCGAGGTGGAACGTCCTGGTCAACTCGTCGATAATTGCCGGTATTTCGTCTCCCCGTTTCTTTCGCATATCCTGGACCCCGCCGAAACTGCTTAAATCGATCCGGAACGAAATCTTGCGGCCCTTTTGTTCCTCTTTTCTCAATGATTCCGCTCGCTCAGCGCTCAGCCAGCCCATGAGTTGTTCCGGCTCGATGGTCTCGAAGGAACTTTGCCGCGCAGCCGCGAAAAGCTGGTTGTAATAGAAATCAGACAGCGCGTTTCGGGCGGCTTCGTATCGAAGCGCGGCTTTCTTCAGTTTTTCGTCTTCTTCGATTGACTGCTGTTCCTGCAGTTTGCCCGCACGCTTGGCCTCAATCTTTTCCTTTTCCGCCTCGGTCTCCTGAACCTCCTTCAACTTTGCATCATAGGAGGTTCGTTTTGTTTGGTCCAGGAGCGTTTGCCGGGCGGTGTGGGCGGTTATGAAGGCCAATGCGTTTGCGCGTTTTTGTTCTTTTGGACTTGAATCGGGATCGAGAGCGGACGTGAGGTTGGCATAGGCCTCCTCGATCTCGGTCGGGGTGGCTTCCTTGTCAATCCGGAGGAGTCTATAAAAGTCTTGCTGGTCCCAATCTGCCATGTTTCGCTTTCCTACTGCTTTTCCGCCTCGCCGGTCATGGGCACAAAGAGGACGGGCAGGTCCCGCTCCTGTTTGACGCCTTTTTCGTCCTTCGTAATCAAGACAAGTCTCTGACTGCGTTCGCCCACCGGTATTATCATTCTGCCGCCGACCTTGAGCTGTTCCACCAGCGGTTCGGGTACATGGTCAGGCGCGGCGGTGACCATAATCGCGTCGAATGGCGCATGTTCGGGCCAGCCCTGGTAGCCGTCTCCGACTCGCACGAAGATGTTTTCATATCCAAGCTTCTCGAGCGTTTTTTCCGCGCGCTTGGCAAGCGGCTCGAGAATTTCAACCGTGTAGACCGTTCCCGCGATTTCTGCAAGGATAGCCGCCTGGTAACCGGAGCCGGTTCCGATTTCCAGAACCTTTTCGCCGCCCTTCAATTTCAGCGCCTCAGACATATACGCCACGATGTAAGGTTGCGATATCGTTTGTCCCATGCCGATTGGAAGCGGGCGATTCGCATATGCCTGCGAAAGGAGCTGTTCGGGTACGAATTCGTGGCGAAGCACATTTCGCATGGCGTTCAACACTTTATCGTCGGTGATTCCCTGTCGCTCGAGAAGGCGAACAAGGTTCTCGCGCGCCGTCTGCAGACGGTCCTGCTGTGCTTGGTCAGACGGGACGTCGGCCTGACATTGCTGCGCGCATGAAGCGAATGCCAGCAGCAGAAGCAGAAAGATAAGTCGCGCCGGTTTCATTATTGCGATCTCCTTTGGGCAATCTGTTTTTACGATTATAGCATAACCGAAAAATTCGGGACAACATCTCGGATTATTGAGACGCTCCATTGACAGCCTTGTCATAAGATATTAGAATGAATGTCGTTATCGAACTTCAAAATCTTTTTTCGGGGAGAGTCATGATATGGGAACAAACGTTCGGAAAATTCCGGTCGGCTGTCCGCACGATTGCGGCGGTAGCTGTCTGTTGATTGCCCATGTGGAGGATGGGGTTGTCACGCGGATAACGAGCGACGAGTCGCTGCCTGACGAGCCAGGCGTCGGACAGTTGCGCGCATGTCTCAAGGGGCGCGCATACCGACAGCGCCTGTACCATCCCGAGAGGCTGAAGCACCCGCTCAAGAGAGCGGGGGAGAGGGGCGAAGGTAAATTCGAGCGCATCGGTTGGGAGGAAGCGCTCGACATCGTCGCGAACAAGATGCTCGAAGTCCGGGATAGATATGGTCCAACCGCCATAATGAATATCTCTCACACGGGCATGATGTTGTGTTCGTATCATCGGCGCGCGTGCATAGACCGCCTGTTGAACATGTTCGGCGGTCAGACCGAGCTTCACTCGATTGTGTCGAACGAGGGCGGCCTTTTCGCGGCCATGCAGACCTATGGCAGCATTTTTACGACCAGCGAGCGGGAGGACCTGCTCAATTCGAAGATGATAATCATGTGGGGATGGAATCCGACCGACTCGGTGTGGGGCACGAACTCGACGTACTACCTCGCGCTTGCGCACGAACGCGGCGCCCGCATTGTTGCAGTTGACCCGCGCTACACCGATTCGGCTGCCACCTTTGCCGACCAGTGGGTCCCGATACGCCCCGGAACCGATACGGCCATGCTGATTGCCATGGCGTATGTGATCATCGATGGAGGGCTTCATGACCAGGCGTTTCTGGACAAATACACGGTCGGCTTCGACAGATTCCGCGATTACGTTATGGGGCAGGAGGACGATGTGCCGAAGACGCCGAAATGGGCGGAGGCGATAACCGGGGTTCCGGCGCAAACCATAGCGGAGCTTGCGCGGGCGTATGCAACCACGAAGCCCGCGGCGCTCTCGGTGGGCCACGGGCCGGCCCGCACCTTCCATGGCGAACAGTTTCACCGCGCCGCGATGACTCTCTGCGCGATGACCGGCAATGTCGGAGTAGCCGGTGGAGACACGGGTGTGGCGTTTTTCGGCTATCCGATCCAGACGAAGGTGATGCAGTTCCCCGGCGGCAGTTCTTCCGGGAACGTGTCGGTTCACTGGAATAAATGGGCCGACGCCATCATTGAAGGACGCGCGGGCGGCTATCCGTCGGACATCAGGATGGTGTATTCGGTCTGCGGCAACACGGTGAATCAGTTGGGCAACATCCGGAAGGCCGACCGCGCGCTGAAGACGCTCGAGTTCATGGTGGCGCACGACCATTTCCTTACTGCGACCGCGCGTTACGCCGATATTGTGTTTCCCGCAACAACCCAATTCGAGCGCAACGACGTCATTGTTCCCTGGTGCTTCGGCCACTACATCATTTTTTCCAACAAGGCCGTCGAACCGTACGGAGAATGCCGAAACGACATGGATATCTGCGCCGACCTGGCTGAACGCCTGGGCATCAAGGGGTATAACGACACCTCGGAAGAGGAGTGGCTGCGCTACCTGACCGGCAGCGCCGATATCTCCGATTGGGATGAGTTCAAGAGGCGTGGATTCTTGAAATACAAACTGGAAAAGCCGCACATAGCCTTTCAGGAGCAGATAGACGATATCGAGAACAATCCATTTTCGACCCCGAGCGGAAGGATAGAAATCTATTCGCAATCCATTGCGGATATCGGAAAGCCCGACGTTCCGGCGATCCCGAAATACATCGAGCCCGAGCGCCGCCCCGATGACGCCCGGTTCCCGCTTCAGCTCATTACCGGTCACAGCAAGAAAAGCTGCAACTCGATGTTCTACAATCTGCCATGGGTGCGGGAGACCGAGAAACAGGAGATATGGATCAACTCAGTCGACGCGCTTGAGCGCGGCATCAAGAATGGCGACATGGTGAAAGTCTCGAACAACATTGGAGCCACGAAGCTTGCGGCGCGCGTGACCGAACGAATTATTCCCGGCACGATCAACATCGATCAGGGCATCGAATTCGAATTCGACGCCGATGGTGTCGATACGAGGGGATGCGCGAACGCTGTCTGTCCCGATATCCATACCTTGGTCGATGTAACGCCATACAATTCCACGCGGGTGCAGGTGGAGAAATTGTAGTTTTCCATTCCAGGAGGTTTCGGTGCAGTTAGGATTTTATTTCGACCAGACCCGGTGCACGGGCTGTCACACGTGCGTTGTTGCCTGCAAGGACTGGCACGACCTGCCGGCGGAGCTGGTCTACTGGCGACGGGTCGAGACACATGAGGAAGGCAGGTTTCCCGATGTGGGCGTGTATCATGTCTCCATATCGTGCAATCATTGTGTGAACCCGGCCTGCGTCGAGGCGTGTCCCGAAGATGCAATCTATAAGCGCGCGGAGGACGGGGTAGTACTGATCGACTCTGCCAAATGCACCGGCTGCCGAGCGTGCGAGGAGGCGTGTCCGTACGGGGCTATCGGGTTTCGGGGCGACGACGGAACCGTGGCCGAGAAATGCGATTTCTGTATTGACCGACTCGAGAACAAGGAGGCGCCGGTGTGCGTGGCCGCGTGCCCGACACGGGCGCTCGATTTCGGGGATATGCGCGAACTTTCCAAAAAGGCGGGAGCGGCTTCGGGACTGGGGCACTTGCCAGACGCTGCAAAAACGACCGGAGCCCTCGTCGTTAAACCGAAGTACGGTTCGCCAAAAGGGTCGGAGCCTGGCTCGTGAAAACCGCTGTTCGTGGAACCGAGCATCGGGGGGATTGAACCCGCGGCCGCCGCGTGCGCAGGAGCTCACGGCGGCCGGCCCAAGCGCTGGGAACTGCTGTCGAACGCAAAACCGCACGGAAGCGCCTCGGCGAGTTCGGATGAGGAGAACTCCTTCAGTCCGAGCTAATCGACTATTCACATATATTTTGTCGGCGCCTGCGATAGCCCACGTAATTTCCCGATGAGGAGCTCTTTTTTGCCATCAGGGGTGCGTGTCACAAGTTGATGCGAGGTATCGCTCTACGTGATGGCAGCCTTGACAAATGCGGAATCTCGTACTAAACTTGGAAGTGTTAAGGGCGGCATAGCCAAGTGGTAAGGCAGAGGTCTGCAAAACCTTTATTCCCCGGTTCGAATCCGGGTGCCGCCTCCAAAATCGAGGCTTCGTGGCGGCCCCGCAGGGGTCGCCATTTTCTATGTGATTGGAAAGATGATGCCGGGGTGGCGGAATAGGTAGACGCAAGGGACTTAAAATCCCTCGGTGGGTAACCACCGTGCCGGTTCGATTCCGGCCCTCGGCACTGGGAGACAAGGACTTACGCATCATCGGGCCTGCGCGTGATTTGCCGAAAGTGGCTTCGTGATTCGGGTTTGTTCATCGTCGAGAAGGTCTCTTATGCCAGGCAGGCCTCCATCTTGTTGGCTCCGCATTCCATTTGTTACCGCCCGCGCATTCTTTTCTGGTCGGGGGTTTCGAGTTTCTGTGCTTCTTTCAATTTTCCACTGTGACCAAATACGGTCAAGCGTGCTCTGCCTGATTTCTCCTGACCGTGGGGACAGCCCGACATGAAGCGGCTGGTGCCATTTTTCCTCTTTCTGTTTGGGGTTCTGGGATTTGTTTTTGGCACGCTTTATCATGTGAAGCAGGGTAGTCTCCCTGATGTTCGTATTTCCCTTTCGGATTTGTACCAGTATTATTTTCCTTTGTTGACCTTCGCCAAACGGAGTATTGTGGCGGGGTCATTTCCCCTGTGGAATCCCTATCAGGCGATTGGCGCTCCCTTTTTTGCAGCAACCCCTTGCGGGCTTCTGTACCCTGTTAACTGGACCATTTTTTTTATGGACTTGGCCTCTGCGTTTTTGGTTATTCAAATAGCTGCTGTAGGCATCGGCATGCTTGGAGCATTCGTTTTCGCGAGGCACTTAAAGCTTGAATGGCCGGCGGTTCTGCTTACAACAATTTTGTTCGGCTATTCGGTCATGAATGCCAGCGCTCCCTCGAATGGAACCTTCAACCTGGCGATGGGCTCCTCCTATTGTTGGCTCCCGACTATTTTCTGGTTGACTTGCCGTTTGTTCCAAAAACCCAATCTCCGAAATTCCGTTGGCTTGTCGGGAGTTCTCGCCCTCTCCTTTCTTGGTGGGCACCAACAGTTCTTCTACTATAATTGCCTGTTGGTTTCGGTTTTTTTGCTTACCCTCATGTTTTTTACCCGGTCCGACCGCAGATTCCGAGCGAACGTACGGATAGCATGCCTTTATGGCCTGGCCTTCCTGCTCATGACGGGTTTAGCGGCGGCCCAGCTCGCTCCGACTCTTGAGCTGTCACTCCAGTCTGCTCGCAATGTTACACAGAACCTGTATTCGGGAGGCGATCCGTTTTCTCAACGGTTCGACCCAATCGGGGCCGTGTGGAGCTACATTCAAAGGGATAACCACGCGACCTATTTAGGCGCCACTGTACTTCTCCTGCCGTTCGCATTCGGGGCCAAAAGACGTAGAGCGGTTGTCATAAGTTTAGTAGCTGCATTCATCTTTTCAATGCTTTTTGTGCTGTCAAACAAGATTCCTTCCTTGTTTTTTCTCCGTAAGATTCTGCTGGCGGATATGTTTCGGGTCCATGTGCGAATCATGGAATCGGCCTGGTTCTTGATTATTATGCTCGCGGGAATCGGGCTCTCTTCTCTGTGGCAGCAAACTCCGCTCATGTTGTGGGATCGGCGGGCGAGAACTTTCCGTTGGTTCTGGCTGTTCGTGATAGTTAGCGCGGTTTTCTTTCTCTTCCCCTTGCTTTGCCTGCTGTCGAGGTTAATTCGGAACTCGCCTGCATACATGGTGATATTACTCCTGGAAGTGTGTGTCGTGCTTATCTTTCTGTTGATATCCTCGTCGCTGCCGAAACGGACACGGAATGCTGGAATTCTGGCGGCGATTGTCGTTACGTCTCTCGGGCTGTTTTTGAACTACGATGTGCTGCGGCCAGTGCAACATGCCGGAATTCTGCTTGCCGCCGTTCTTGCTTTTTTTCTCGTTCTGGCTCGCGCCGACGAGTATTCGCCCGGCTTGAAGGTGGCCGCCTTATGGGTTGTAGCCGGACTTTTATTGGCGGACATTATCTCATACAGGCATGTGAGATGGACGAATCCCGCGGAGGTACGGACTCATTTTGATGATTTCGAGCAGGAGATAGAATGGATAAAGGCCGACGCCGGCTACCACCGCGTCGCGTTGACTTTGAATGGCAGGACAATTTCCAACGTTGCCAGCATGGTTTCTTTCTTCAACCTGAACAGCGCGGAACCTTTCACCTTGAAGCGCTGGGAAAACTTCGTGCGGGAAACCGTTGGCGCTGAAGTTTTTCAGAAGATATATCCTCCTGACGGCAGGGTGAAATTCCTTGGAGAGATAGAATTTTTTGAGGGCGAATTTTTGTCAAACGCCCGAATGGCCGGATTGGCCTCCCTGCGCTATTACATCCGAGACCACCCCGCCGGAAACAGGCTGCGGAATGACTTGGAAGACGGCTGGGTTTTATGCCACGGCGGTGACGAGGAATCCGACTTTTCTGTTTATGAAAATATCTTTTGCCTGCCACGGGTTTATGTCGTCGGCAATTATTTGGTTGCTCACAATGAACGAGAAAGTCTTCGGGCCATTGAACAGAACAGTTCCCGGCTTAATAATTTGGTGGTCCTTGAAAATGGGGTTCCTTCCTTTGCCCCCGTTGTGTCCGACAAGAATCCGGGAGAGGCTGCCATAGAAAAATATGAGATAAACAGGGTTGAGGTAACCGTGGAGGCAGGGGAAGATGCGATATTGGTTCTGACGGATTCCTATTATCCGGGCTGGGTCGCGCTCGTTGACGGAGAGCCAAAACCCATCTGGCGCGCAAATTCCTTATTCCGGGCGGTGGAAATACCGCCGGGCGCTCACGAAGTCGCCTTTGAGTACCGGCCCGCGAGTGTCCGGAGGGGGGCGGTCGTTTCGTTGGGTTCGCTTGTCGTGGTCGTCGCTCTGTTATTCTTGCAGTCATTGCGCCAAAAGCAGAACGCTTCACGTATGGAAAATCAAAGCAAATGAAAGCGGCAAATCGCACTTCTGGCGTACTGCAATCAGCTCGCTTTCAGTCGGGCCAAACCGGAACCCATCTGCTTGATGGCCATGGATTGGGAAATAAAAAGTTCAGAAAAAAATGTGACAGTTTAGTGGTATCGTGTTGGGATTGGGGTGGAGGGGTTACTGCAGATATCCGAGCGCTTTCAGGCCTTGAACATCCTCTTCATTGAACCCAAATTTGGTTTCCAATTTCTTATTTCCATATTCCTCGGCAACTTTTTTCAAATTAGCTGCCACGTGTTTATACTTTTTGTCATGAACCAAATTTTTCGTTTCGCCGGGGTCGTCTTTGAAAGCGAAGAGTTCGATAAAGTTTTGTGTCGGCTTCGGTTTAAAACATAACGGTCCGGAGTCAAGCAGTGTCTCTTCCTGTTCTCTTTCCGACCGGTAGACCCGCACGCGCCACTCGTACCTGTTTCCCCACACAACATCTGCATTCCAGTACTCTTCCGAAAATTCGTATCCAAATGAGCCTACCGTGGTTTGCATGAGACCGTTTCCTCGCGCAATTGATCCCTTCCCGTCAATCGAGTTTATTCCCCGATACCTGAAATCATGTGTACTGGAAACTCTTAGAGGTTCCATTGGATTCCTGATGCACGATAAGGACAGATGAGTGAAGACATCGCCTTCGTCGCTCTCGCCAATCGTATCCGGCCACTTGAAGGTGAGGGCGCCTGGTTGTTCCGCGGGAAAATCGACTTCGCCGGTCGGGGAAAAGCCGCTTTTAGCCTCCGGCACGGTTGTGGGTGGCAACGGAAACCTTTGGGTATAGCTGAAATCCGCCGTTTTCACGGATGTTGTGCGGAAATCGGGGGAATCGGAAAAAACGACATCATGTATGTTCTGTTCGCTTCCATAGATAAGTCCCGATAAGCTTGTCCCCTCCCAGATGTTCGGCTTTTTTATCCCGGCGAGGTCGGCTACGGTGGGCGCAATGTCGGTATTCGCCGACAGCGAGCCTATCCTTTTCCCACGTGGCAATCCTGCTCCGCATATCAGGAGCGGAACATGGGTGACGGTTCTGTAGAGGGTCACGTGTCCGCATGTTATTCCATGCGTTCCGATGTCTTCTCCATGGTCCGAGCAGAATACAAGCAGGTCTCGGTCGAAGGAAAACAGGCCGCTGTTTCGCAAGGATTCCAGGAAATTTTCGATGTTCTTGTCCTGAAACCTCACTTGGCCATCGTATTCAGCGGAGAGTTCTTTCACGCTTTTACCCGCCATATCGTCGATAGGTCCCACATACATGTCATTCGCATGGTTTTCCGAAGTGAACATCATTTTGTACTCTGGCGGAGCATCGTATGGCGTGTGAACATCGTAGAGATGAAGCATCGTGAAGAGGGGCTTATCTCTCTCCTTTTCCCCTGCAATTTTCAAAAGCTCTGTGACGGTGATATCACCCCTTCTCTTAAATGTGGGCGAACCGCAGCCTAAGGAGAATCGAGAAAACCCTCTTGTGAATCCCCTTGCCTCATCAAGAAGAGGCATACTTACTGCCGCAATGGTTTCATAGCCGGCTTTTTCCAATGCTTCAGGCAATGTTACGCCATCTGTATATTTGCTTGGCGCTCTGCTGGGATTAATTGATTCAAGGAATTCATATAACTTTCTCGAACCGGTCAACTCGACAATAAGCTCGTTGAATCTGTTTGGCTCGGGCAGATTTTCGAACTCGTCCAACGGTTTTTTCCACTCGGTACCGAGAGGCAGTCCGTTGCGGGGATACGTTGAGGTCAACATTGAGGCAATAGACACCAATGTGAAGGAAGACTGGCTGTATGTGAGGTCGAATACGACACCCTTCTCAGCTATGCGGTCAAGATACGGGCTTGGGCTTTCTTTCTTCCCTGTCGCAGTAGTCGGGGAATACCCGTTGAATCCGAGCCTGTCATACTTCTGTGTGTCTGCAATGATAAATACAATATTCGGCTTTCCCCGCCTTCCCGTCAATATCGTGGGCGAGCAGGCAGAATACAAAATTCCTCCGAGCCCCACACCGGCGGTTTTCCCGCAGTCCCGCAAAAAGGACCTTCTGGATATTTCTGCTCTTTTTGAGGCGTTCGAGTTGCCTTGCGTGTCTCGCATCCCTTATTTCCGTCCTAATCGACGGCCATTTTGTACTCCGGGAAGCCCTTTCGCGGCTATGGAAGAAGGCTGGAAAATTAATTCAAATGAATTGGAATGGGCAGCCCTTTAACCGGCATTGTTCGAATCCGAAATTTGTTAACCATTCTATAATTTATTATAACAAATCAGGAAAAAACGAGTCAATTAGGGCCTGTTGCCGGAATAACTTTTCGGGCGCTTTTGGTTGTCGTTCTGATCCCTTCGAGTTCCTCAGGATAACTCCCGCGAAGAATCTCGCGATTGATTGCGCCAAAAAAGAGAGATTCTTCGTCGCTTTGCTCCTCAGAATGACCGTATGGGAGCCTTCTGGAAGAAATCGCCTTTTCGGCAACACGCCCAATTACATTTGAGACATTCCGGTGATGAAGAATCTGAATAGTTTTGGAAACGCTCGAGGGCGGGTATTGCGGTGAAGGCTTGCAGTCTGAGCGGTAGAATCGGAGTCTCGAATCGGGAAACGACGTTACAAGGGAAAACTTTTTTCAAGGTATGTTTGGGCACGATGCTGCACGTTCTTCCTGGGTTCGAGCACCGCATACGGGTGAACATCGAAGAACAAGCCTATATCCACTTTGTCCACAACAACATAATTTTCCTGAAGCGTTTTCCAGAATAGGATTTCCACAATCGGCCATTTCTCATTGAGAACAACCAGGGAGAACCGCCTTTCCCGGAAGGCGTCCTCAAAAAGTTTTCGGTCGAGCTTTCCGGACTCGATGATATACGGCAGCGCAACATCTTCTATGAGCACATCGCGTCCGTTCAGCACGGCAAAGCTGTCGATTCGTTCGATGAAAAGCGGGCCCGGATTCATCCTAATATAGGTATTCAACCGGGCTGCCTGGTCATAGTCTTCCTCCGAGGGAATACGAATCTGATCGGTAAAGAAGTAGAGCACTTGAATGAGAAGCAGGGCCAGAACGCCGCCATACCGAAGGGGGCGCTTCGCGAAGAAGTGTTTGTCTCCCAGCCACAGCCCCACGTTTATGCACGTCGCCGTAAACAACGGAATAAAATAGTTCAGGGCGGACCCCACCTTGGCCGCAAGAAACGTAGAAAAAAGTGTAGAAAAAAAGTATATGGCCCATATGTCGGGTTTGCGCCCGATTCCTCGGCAGGCCCATACAAAAGCGAGGGGAAACACCACGAACAGGCTGACCAAGAAAGTGCGGAGAGGGTCAACGAAAAATTTGAGATGCCGGGGATGGGTTGAATGCATGATAACGGTGTTTTCCAGAAACCATCCGTCGCTGAGAAGTTGAATAATCCCCAAGAGCGCAAGAACAATCAAGCAGTATGCGATTCCGGCAGCTACCCCCAGTTTGAAATCTCTTGTTGACAGATACGTAATAACACCGGCCGTCACAAATATGGTCGGCTCTTTGGTGTAGAACGCTGCTGCCAGCAACAGTATGGATACAATAACATTGCCTCTTGAAGGTCTCTCCCCGGAGGATACTGCAAGCGCCGCGGCAAGCATTAAGAGAGTAGCGAGCACATCGATTCCCCTGACGATGAACCATACAGAGAGCGCGGCAGGGGCAAAAAGCAGCAGTGAAGCGAACAGTCCGGCCATCCGGTTTCCATTGGCTTCAATCACCGCCCGGTAGATGAGAATCGCAATGAAGACCGCGCAGGTCATGCTGAAGGCTCGTTCGTACCAGGCACCGGGGCCAAAAGCTTTTGCCATGATGCCGGCGACCACCGCATAGAGCGGGACATAATTAAAGGGCATCCGGACGGAATCGTATGCATGATACAACGGTTCGCCGGAAATCAGCCGGAGGCCATGGTATATGAAATATCCATCCATTGCCGACCATTCGTAGGGGTAGGCCGCTACGAGCAAGAATCGAGAAAAGAAAATGATTGCTTTGAGCCCCAGGATGAGGCAAAGGGCCAGCGTCAGCCACCTGAGCAGCCGCGGCGAGGCGAGAAAATCCCTCAGCGCTCGTTCGCCATGAAGGTCCACGGTCGTTCACACCATATAGAGCGAAGCCAAAGAAGTTGCAGTGCTGGAAAGTCGCTTTGAATGAAAGGACAGAATCACTGAAGATAGCCTAGCGCTTCCAGTTCCGCTTTCATTTCACGTAATTTGGGGTCAAGGGGTTCATGAGTTACGCCTGCTTCGGCCGAAAACGATTCGCTTTCATCAGAAATCCGGTTGATATCGTTTTCCGTAATAATGCACGTTTCGATGTGCGATGCAGCAAGAACCTTCGGCCTGAGGGGCGCAGAAAAAAGGTTGTGGCCCATAATATCCTCCGGCGGTTGGACCCGGGCGAATGAAAGAATGGTGGGGAATAAATCCACGGCCTGTCGTAAAGCGCCATTCTTTTTTTGTGGAATGTCAGGGCCGATGATGATCAAGGGGACATGAACGATTTCTTCAGGTAGATGTCCGAAATGACATATTTCTCCGATTTCCGAAAAGAAGAGTTCGCCATGGTCTGCCGTAATAATCCATATGGAATCCTCGAGCCCGACAGATTCAACAAGTCGTTTGATCTCCGAATCCAAATACAGGAGAGCATTTTGGTATTCTTCGAGAGCGATTTTGGATACCGATTGCTTGAAAGCGTCGTCCTTGCTCATCACATAGTCATTGAAAAGCTTTTTTCTTTTTGGCCCACAATGACGTGGATTATACGGCGAATGCGCATCAATGTAATGCAGATAAAGAAAGGCCGGTTTGCGGGCGCTCTGAAATTCTCTGATCGCTTCTGTTGTAAAAGCCGTCGATTCCTTCGGTGTGTAGCGCGCGGTCACCCAGTGTTTGTCCGAGTATCCGGCGGAGTCTTTGGTATGCGGGTTGTGAGTCATACAAATAGTCCGGTACCCATTGTTCTTCAAAAGCTGGGGAAATGTTATCACGGAATCAGGAAATAATTCATGCCCCAATTCATTAAATATAGTCCCGAACCGAGTTAACCCGTGCGAGCCATATGTTTTGACCGAAAATTCGGGGTGTTGGGATGAGAAAATGGAGGCCATGGAAGGATGAGTCATGCCGGCGTTTACATAATAGCGAGAGAAGGTTGTTCCTTGCTGTGCGAGGTCCCAAATGTGGGGCGTGAATTCCGGAGAAAAGTGGTCGTAGCGCCAGCAGTCGATAATGATCAGGACAATATTCGGCCTTTTGGGCTCATTTCGCACAAGTAGAAGGAGCAAGGGCAGCGAAAAAATCAGCAGTACGAGAAACCATCTTTTCATAATATGCGTTTTCTCTTCGAGCGCGAAGGCCTTTTTATCATATTTCCGCCGAAGTTGCAATATTTTGGGGAGCGTGGGGTTTGCGACATGCAGAGCGGAACCTTCCGACGGCCAAGGCCGCCGTCATCAGAACAAGCGTGCTGAACGAGACGATAGCTCCCCATCGGAAACTTGCAGGCTGATATTTGAATGTGACCTTGTGAATGCCGGGCGGTATTTCCACCGCCCTGAACAACGAGTTGGCCCGCCACACGGTGGCTCGCCACACGGTGGCCCGCCACACGGTGGCCCGCCACACGGTGGCCCGCCTGGCGGGTGTTTCGTTTCCCTCGATGTATGCGTTCCAGCCGGGATAATACGAATCGGTCAAGACAAGGAGACAGCGCTCGGCCGTCTCGACGTGAAGCTCGACCTTGTTAATTTCGTATTCCGTAATTCGCGCAATCCCCGGGTCGGCGGCGCCTCCGCCGGGTTCAAACGACGGCGCTGCGTTTTCCAGGATCACCATATCCGCAAGCCGTGAGATATTGTCCTCGATCGACTGAAGGCTTTCTCGCTCGGTGTGGGCGACCAGATAATCGGTGACCAGATAGGCTCTCGGCAGGGCGTGGACGTTTTCGTAGACATATTGGAAGGCCAGGGGAGTGTTTTCTTGGAGAAGCCGCCAATCGTTGTCGTGTTCGTCAAAAAACTTATCTCCCGCCGATACGTATTTCAGCGACGCCAGCCCCGCATACCGAGGTTTCTGGAGAAATTCCTTCGTATCGTGGATGACTCCGGACCGGACAGGCGAATCGAACGAGGGGTGTTCGACCATCTCGAAGAAAAAGTTCGTCCATCTCTCCAGGGTCAGCGGCTGATAACTATTGACATTGTAGAGTTCGTAAAGGGTTCCCACGTTAAATGGGGAAAAATGGAATTTGGGGACAAAAAGAACCCGATAATATCCTGCCGTCTCGCGGAGCCATTGGATGTGTTTTTCCATTATGGCGCTGTGTGCGCTTTCCACGGTAGTGGCCGGAACCGTTTCAGTCACGTTTCTGCAGGGAACGATGTCGGCGAGCACGAGGAGGGTGACGGTCCACGGAGCAATGCTCATCGCCCGGGGAAAAAGTCGAATCGAGCGAGACATCAGCAAAGGTAAAACGACCGCCAATGGAAGGAAGAAGACGACGTATGAGAACGAGTCGAGCATGCCGACGGATATGATGACGGCTATCGCGCCGCAGAATGCCGTCGCGAGCGCGGCCGTGTATTTGATAGGGGAAGCGAGTCGGCGCGACGATAGCAGCAAGGTGACGGCCGCAAGAGCCACTGGGGCAAAAACGAGGAGATAGCGGGGCGCATTTGAGCTCGAGGCGCTGTTGAAGTAAAGCATTCCAAACCAGGCCGCCGAAACGCACGCGATTTTTAAAAACAACGCGCAGGCATCCCGTTTGTCCGAGCGTGGGGAGGGGTTGTCCGTTCGCTCGAACACGGACGAGAGGGCAATGCCTGCCAGTGCGGCGAGCATGAAATGACCGAACGCGATCATCTTGGTGTGGTTCCGGAATGTGTCGGAAAATGGTATCTCCCCGAACAGCGCCAGCATCGGCTCTTCTTTTGCAAGCACGAAAAGAACGGTGTACGCAAGCGACGCGGTGAGGGCGAGCGACGTTTTCCTGTGCCGTCCGGATGAAAACGCGAACGGAAACAAAAGCAGGAGGCTGCCGAAATATGGCATCACCAGCAGTTGCCCCCAGGTGGCCGGCCACTGTTTCCTTTCAAGATAATCGCGGGCCATATCTTCAAGCGAGAAACGGTTGCCGTGGGTCGGTCCCGCCAGGCGCGAGTCCAGTTCGCCGGCGATATTGCGTTCCGAGCGGAGGGAAAGTTCTGCGGTCGGAAGAAGCTGTACGGCGACCAGGCCGCCCATCAGCACAAACGCGGCGGCAGCCAGTCCGGCACGGGCGAGAAGAGGCTTGAGGCGAAGGATGATGCCCGACGAGATCGCAAGAACTACGACGTAAACGAACAGGACAACACAGGTATAGAAGAAATACTGCGGCATTCCTCCGAGGAAACAGAGACTGAGAATAAGGGCGAGCGTGACCGAGCGTGGGAAACTCGGTCTTTCGAAAAGCCTGTGGGTTGCCCACAGAGTCAGCGGGAGCCACGCGTACGTCGAACCGAGCGCGCAATTGAAGCTCTGGTAAAGCGTCGAGTAGCCGAACATAATGACGGCGAGTAAAATGCCGGCGGCATGTATCTTCAAGTACCTGAGATACACCACTGTGCCGAACATCCCCACTAACACTGCCGACGCCTGAACCACCAGCATCGCATACGGCACATCCAGAAAGAATATGGTCCAATTGAACGGGTAGAAAAGCACGCATTGCAGTCCCGCGAGCGAGGGCTCGCCCGTCGACTGATACGGGTTCCAGAGGGGAAGCAATCCGGAGAGCATTGCCCTTTTGGTGAAGACCATGTTCGGATAGAATACCCAATAAAGGTCGGCATTCAGGTGGCTGAAAGTGGGGGACTCTCCTGCTTTGCTAATGTGCAAGAATGCGTTCGCGATAAAGCATGCGACTGCCGCCGTGATGACGGAAATGTTCATGGCGCGCTTCATATCATTTCGCAGCATCGGCAACATACGCTTTACCCTCTATTTCGCGCAAAGCCGCAAAGAACGGAAAGAAAGCAATTTGAATCTTTGAACCACGAATTACACGAATTAAGCGAATTTTTTTGAAAAGACGTCTAAATCCCGGAGCGCGGAGCACGCGGCGCGGAATGGCCGCAAAGAACATATCTTCTACATCGAGGCATGAAGAAGCTTCCATGAGAAATAATTCGTAATTCGTGTTCCCATGCTTCATTCTTTTCAATCCTGCAATCCGTGGTCGCGTTCCAATTCCGAACGGTCTCGCTGTAATATATCGAGAATCGTGGGCGCGAGCGCATGCGCAATCTTTCGGCGACCCTCGATTGTGCAGTGTCCGGCATGGTCAAAGAAGAACTTGTGTTCGAGCAGGCCGGAGAGGTCCGCGAGATATATATTCTCTTTGTCAGTGGTTTTGACGATAAGCTGCCTGGAGCGCTCGAACTCATCTTCATCGTAAATGCCAAATTTTTCGAGCAACTCTCTGTCAAGGGGCCAGATGAAGAAAAGAACAGGGGTTTCGCGGGCCGATGCAACAGCGGCGAGGGCGGCGAAGCTGACGAACGGAGGACTTTCTTCGCTGACCGTCATGGTAAAGCACTGCTTCATCTCATCGAGATTTGTCTCGAATCCCCTTCGCATTTGAGCTTCCTCGTCAATTAACGGCCCGATGCCTTCAGCAGGCAGATTATTTCGGTCCGGCTGTGTGGGATCGCGCTGAAGTTCCATGGCTTCCTGCGCCCACCACTTTATTCCGATCGGATACAGCGAGTAGAGGAGGAATCTGTATCCAATCCGCTTCAACAAAGTGATACCGGAGTAGCGGAGTGGGTCGGTGTGTCCCTGCGGAACGGTAGCCCGGAAAGGCACGAGGGCTGAAATCCACGGGTAGGTAACACGCACATGCTGGTTTTCTACCCCCTCGGCCCCGAAGAGTCTCCAATTGATGGGAATGATGATCAGGTCGGGGTTGGATTTCTCCGCCTCGAAATAGATACAGTAATAACTAAACATATCCGCTGCGGGGAACGCCCACTCGATCACTCTCGAATTCGGCGCCGAGGCTCTTACTGTTTCCTGAATGAGGCCGCCCAGATAAATGTTGACGTGTTCGGAGCTTCGGTCGTATTTGAGTGAGGGGGGAAAGTGGTTGTTCGAGTCTCCGAGACAGATAATTTTTTGGCCGGTCTCAGAGTTTGGCGAGTCTTTCTCTATTAACTGGCTCAGGAAACCGGCATATGGTTTGGTAGTGGCGGCATAGTTCAAAACGCGGGATTGTCCCACAATCGCCACAAGGATGATGGTAAAAAAAAACAGGCCGCAGAGGTAATAGATCGCAATCCATGGCGGCGAGCGCATTTCTTTTCTCTCTTTTGCCGTTGTTGTTGTCATTGATATTTTCTAAAGCAACGCTGCGAAAGGTGGTTGATGTAGCTGATATCAATATTGGGCTGGCGGGATGACACCATCTGCATCTTCTGACCGGTTGGCCGGGGACTCGCACATCGACGAATATCGTTCATAAATACGGCAAAACAATGATTGTCCGGATCGCCTCAGACCCGCCCCGCTGTATACGGGCAACCGTTCAAAATTAACACAGGGTGAGAGGAGAAATCAAGGTCGTCTCGGAGCCAGTGCCGAGGCCGGGGCGACAGAGGCGGCCTCGGCTTGAAATGGTTGTTCGAAGGCATTGCAGAGGAAATGCGATATGCTTTATAATAAATATCGGAAAAATGGCCTTGTTCGAACATTTTTCTTTCAGGGAGTCGCAGGGTGTATATTTTATGACTGCCTGCGCGTTTAACGATGTCCATCAATCGCGGCGCCGCTGTCGCACGCCGACATTCCTCGGATTGAACACCCTTTTTTGGCGGATATAAAAAAGGAGTCGCGAACGTTGTTCGAAATTTTGCAGCGAAGAAATTCGGCGATGACAACGAGTGATCCGCACGGGACGTCCGTGTGGAAAATTCGGCTTGCCATACTGTTTTTCGGAGTCGCCTGTGGAACGGGCTATCAGTTCTATAAGGTCGAACGAGGAGCGGACGCGTTTTGGAACTTTCGGCTGCTGGTTCTCTGCCTGGCGGGCGTTTTGTTTTTTTACGCATTTGCATACCTGAACAGGCGGCTTCTCAAGTTGCTGACGGGGAAAAGCGGCATCAGGGTGCAGGCCGAGGATATGAAGACATACCTTCCGTTCGGGCTTCTGTTTTTCTTCCCCGTCCAGAAGGCGCTCCTCTACATGATGTGGCCGAGTCCCGCCTTCCCCTATTTTCTTTATTTATTGGCGATATATGTGGCAATGTTTCTCATTCTCAAAACCTATGTCGTTGTGAGCCTGAGGAGAGAAGGTTTTTCCGAGAGCGGCGGGGCCGAGCCGACCGGCTCATCATTGGTCGGGAATGCGTGGCTCTCGCTGGCGGCTGTGGCGCTCGGGATATCGTTTTTCGGGCTTCATCAAATCGCGCTTGCGTTCGACGATTTTTACCGGCATTTCTTTTTTTCTGAATCGGATGCCGGCTATGTGTTGCACGACTCAGTCAGCCGAAAGACGTTCGCGCGGAAAAACAAGATTGAGCATGCCGTCGGCGTTCGGTATGAAAATGCACGGGCCGTAATCGCTTATAAGCTGTTTGACAAGCCGGGGGCTTCTTGGGACGGGCGTCTGCCGCTGATTGTCGAGGTTACGGTGAGGGATGGCTCGGGAAAAGTGTTTGAAAAGAGGAGGCGTGTGCTGGACGCGGCCGATGACGGCCATCTCGGGTGGGAGGAAATCGAGATCGACCTCTCACCGGTTGAAGAAGGCGAGGTCGTGCGGTTCTTCATGAAGGGCGAGCCGGCCCTGTGGGAAATCGGGTGGTCTCAAGCGGCGAAATTCTTCCTGCATTCTCCGGTCGATTTCGGCCATTTTCGGGAGCTGAATACGCATATCGTGTGGAGCGAGCCGAGAATCATTTCCGTGAATTCAAAGAGGCCGAATGTTATCTTGATATCGGCAGACGCGCTTCGCGCCGACGCGCTCGGGTGTTATGGAGCCGCGAGGGATGTCAGCCCGGCAATCGATTCGTTTGCACGGGAAAGCCTTATGTTCAGGAACGCCTTCAGCCAATCCACTTGGACGCTTTCCTCCCATTTATCGATGTTGACATCGCGATTCCCCAACGAGTTTGGAAGGGACGGTTTTTTCCGGGGAGATGGCTCGGGCAAATCGATTCCTTATGCGACGTTGGCCGAAATATTGGAGGGAGAGGGTTATTACTGCGCGGCGTTCACCGATGGAGGGTTTGTTTCATCGCATTATGGGTTTCCGAAAGGCTTCGTCTTTTATTACGAGCGGTACGGACCGGATTCCAATTCTCTTCGGATGGCGAGGGACTGGGTTGGGTCCAATGCCGAGAAGAATTTCTTTCTGTTTCTTCACACATACGTCGTCCATGACTATTGGATGGGCGAAAAATTGACTGCCATAGGGAGCGGTGGAACGGGGGGGGAGACTGCTGAACTTTTCCGGGCGGCCCGGTCTGTTTTCCCGGAACTTGAAGACCCGAAACATTTTCTTGCGGTTCCAAAAAACAGCGACTTTTATTCCCTTTTGCGCAACAAGAGGAAGGAGTGGAGAGATTGGTACGACGTTCGAATCAGACTTTTCGACGGTTTCTTTCGCGAATTGCTCGCTGCACTCAAACAACACGGCATATACGATGATTCTCTCATAATTTTCACTTCGGACCACGGTGAGTCATTCGCTGAGCCGCACAACAACGGCAAAATGGTGGCGGACGTCCATTGCAATCCCCCGTATGATTCGGAGATTCGAGTTCCGTTGATTGTGAAGCTGCCCGCGAGCGCGGGGCAGGAACCGGTCGGTGTCGACTCGGTGGTATCCCTGCTCGACATCGTTCCGACTGTGCTGTCGATGCTGGACCTCGAGAGCGACCCGCCATTGCGGGGTCGTCCGCTGCTTGCTTTTGCGGAAGAGGCCCAAAGGGGGCAGCGGTCTCCTGTCTATGCCGTCAACAGAATCAAAGGCGGATGCATACTGGTTGACGGAAAAAAATATATCTACCATGGCGATGGACAGGAAGAGGAGCTTTATGACTTGGCCAGTGACCCGCGGGAAACCAGGAATCTCGCTCCGCTCGAAGAGGAAGAGCTGCTCGAGTTGCGGAGAAGATATTTCGAGTTTACTTCCGAGATGGGGGAATGGGACATAACGGCGGACGAATCGATGGAAGCCGCTCCGCCGGAACTGCGGGAAAATCTCAAGGCGTTGGGGTACATTCAATGATTCAGAATTTCAGGATTTCGTTGAGGAAAGTATCGACTCTTTGAGCGTTTGAAGCGTGTGGATGGAAAACTATGACGTTATTTATAAAGGAACATCTTTTCAGCATTTTCATAACGGGATTTATCCTCATATTTTTCTCCTGTGCGCCCGCGACAAAGACGGCGCGTCCGCACTTCGTCCTTGTCAGCATCGACACTCTGCGCGGGGACTATTTTAGTCCCGAACACATGCCTCAGACCTATGGATGGGCGAAGGAGAATTGCCTGGTCTTTCCGAATGCGCATTCCAATTCCACCTGGACCAAACCCAGCCACGTCACGATGCTGACCGGTCAACTTGGCGGCGTGCACGGAGTAGAAATCGCCGGCGCGATAATTCCGTCCAGTGTGAGCATGCTCCAGGAAATCCTGAAGGATAAAGGATATCGCACGTGCGGCTTTATTTGCGGCGGATTTCTCAGCAAGAAATGGGGATTCGACAGGGGGTTCGATGAGTTCCGGGAGGTGGACTGGAGCAGACCCAGGAAACTACAGGACACGGGAGAGTCCTTTGATTGGGCCGAGCGTTATCTCCAAAAAGTGAGGTTGAAGAGGCCGGTATTTCTTTTTGTCCATTCCTTTATGGTCCACCAGTTTTGGGCAGACTTCTTCCCTCCCGAAGTTATGAGCATAGAAGCCGATTCGTTTTTGATCGCGAGTCATTCCCGATTCGATAAGGTCGCATCATTGGAGACCAGGAAAAAACTATATGCCGATGCGGTAAGACGATGCGACGAACGACTTTTTCGGTTTATCACCGTTGTGCTGGAAGCGCTGCCGAAAGATAACACGTATCTCATATTAACGTCTGATCACGGCGAAGGTCTCGGCGAGACATATGATGATTACATCAGCTTGAATCACACGGGACCACCCTATCAGGACCAAACCACTGTTCCGTTGGTGGTGTACGGTCTTCCCCCGGGGAAATCTGATAAGTTGGTGGGAATCGACGATATAGCCGGAACAGTATTGAAGCTGGCTGAAATCGAGAACGATCCGGAGAAATCTCTATTCCGAGAGCGCGGCGTCGTGATTGCCGAACACATTGCTCCGAGCGGCCGAGAAGACCTTCGCTATATTGCGGAAATCAGAGCGGATGGCAGGGACATCCGGACAGTTGAGAGAGGACAGGAGGAGGCAGCTTTTACTCAGGTCGAAATGACCGACGACCTTAAAAGGGAGCTGCGCGCCCTTGGGTATATCGATTGAGAACGGTGTGATTTGTTTCTAGCGGTTTGCCGGAGAGTAAAGGCGATTACAAAAAACAGAGAAGGCTCTAAACGTATAATCAACCAAAATGAAGGCTATGAAGTAACTGTTGAATCTCTCAGAAAATGAACTCTCGTGGCGCTGCGATAAGGAAGTATCAGATTTACTTGCGTAGTGACGCCTCTCAAATTTTTCAGCTCATCGCCGGGCTGTTCTCTTTACTGGCCGGCCTCCTCATCGGGGTGTCGGTTCTCTCCTTGCTGCCGGTCGAGCCATCGTTAGAAAAAGCGCATGAACTGGGTATCATCAGCCGCACGATTCTTGACGGATATCCAAAACATCTGGAGATTCCATACTACGTTGTTGGGGTATCGGTAACCCTTTTGAGCGGGTTGGCGATATTTCTTGCGGTCAGTTATCTTCACTTTTCCAGGGGGGGTGTTTGGGGCGACTACCGGCAAGAGGAGCGCGGTTTGACAGTTCCTGAGGAGAACCGCCCCCCTCGAATGGGAGTGGTTAAATGGGCTGGTTTGGCGCTCTTCATATTTGTCGTAACTTTTTACAGAGAGTTTTTTTACTGCAATTGGTATTGGTGGGACTGGGGGTTCTTTTTTGAGGAGGGAATTTATCTCCGCTGGGTCGACGAACTGCTGCGGGGGAAGATTCTATATAAGGAAATCTATTATTATGGAGGCCCTTTTCTGGTTTGGCCGCAATATTGGTTGGCGGAGTTGTTCGGACCATCGATACTTCTCGGCAGAATCTATGCCTACTTCTGTTATTTCATCGGCTATCTTATCGTGTTTGCGGTTCTTCGGCAGGTGACCGGAAACAAGCTGTTTTTGCTTGCAGGCCTGTTACTCACCGTCTATTTCTATTTTCCGATGCTTCCCGTTGTCCAGCAGTCGCTCGGCAGATTTGCAGTGTCTCTTGTTCCGTTATATTTTCTCCACGCATTCTTTTTTAACAGGAGGTCGGCCTATCTGGTTCTGGGCGGTGTTTCCCTGGGCTTTGCATTATTCCTAAGCCAGGATTTGGGGTTGGCTTCGTTTGTGGCAATGGTGGCGATGTCGGCGGCGTACAACTATAGAGAACGAAATTTGAAAGGGTTCTTCATTCATGTGTTGCTAATCGGAACGGGGGTGCTTGTTATTCTGATTCCCGTTCTGGCCTATTTTTGGTTCCACGATGCGCTTTGCAGCCTCTATGAAGCTATGGTTGTTGTCCCGGGATATTATTCCATAGGCGCATGGAGCCTGAGATTTCCGAATTTTATGGAAATCTTCAGTTCGTCGGGAGAGAGCCAATATGGGAGAACTGAAATTTTATTGGCTTATTGGCCGGTCGCATTCTATCTGGGCAGCGTGTTTTTCTGCCTCATTTTGTTTTTGAGACGGAAGTTCACAAACAGAAGCATACTTCTTTTTGGTATTGCCACGCTGGGCGGCGTTATGTTTCAACGAGCTTTTGGAATATATTCGCTCATGAAAATAAAGAACGTGCTCTATCCGATTTTCATTCTGACTGCGGCGCACATGGACCTCTTTTGGTCGAAGGGTCGGTTCTCCACAGTCTGCAGGAAAGAGATGCATCGGAAAATTGAGATTTTCTTTTATGCTTCGTGTGCGCTTTTTATTTTATTTGGTTTGGTTGGATATTTTCAGCCACGGGTGTTTTGGCCCGGAACGCGCCCCCACACTCATTATCTGCAGAGAGGAGAATTGTGGAAAAGCTATTCGCCAATCGATGTTTCGCGTGCCGAGAACATTCAGCTTCCGTTGCCGGTTGCCCAAATGGTTCGCGAGGTTGTCGAATATATCAAGGGTCATACATCTCCTGACGAGCCGGTCTACGTCTTTCCGTATGCGCCGATGTACTACTTTCTGACAGAGCGGGAGAGCCCCACACGCTACCCGGTCGTTTATGCGATAACGAAAGATATTCGCGAGCAGACAGTGCGAAGTTTGCAGGATGAAGGGGTGAGATACGTCGTTTACGCGTATAGCACGCCGGCGCTGGGAGTTTCAACCGAAGAGAAATTTCCTGAAATTGACAGCTATATCCGGAACGCATACAAGGTGGAAAGACGATTCGGTGACACGACAATCCTGCGATTGAAAGAAAGACCCGCAGATTGACATCGCAACGTGCGCCCTTATGTTTAAGCCTGCGGAGGAGGAGCAAGTGAAGGCGGAGACACTGGCCCGGATGCCGGAGATGATTATTGAAATATGTGTGAACGTGGGGGATAATGTTTGCGAGTTGCAAACGATGGGTGTCCTCAAGGCAATGAAGATGGAGGACCAAGTGGGTTCTCGCGGCGAATGGAAGCGTGTGCGACATGAAGGTGACGGTCGGAAAAAGCGTTGAAAGAGCTGAAAGTCCTTGCGGCTTGGATTCGATTCCGTGTCCCGCCACTTTTCCTGTTGCCGGTCACTGCAACAAATTATGTTTCCCGTGCTATGCAGTGTCTTTGGGCGGCTCATTCCTTGATTTCGGATAAATTGTGGCTTTTCGGACAGGATTCCGCTTGCGCACAGGCGGCGTGTCGCTCTGCCGCTCATCTCCGGTCAGCATTCGATATAAATATTATACCTCTCAAAAACCGACCTGTTTTGGTGGCCGCCGACCATAACATTGCGGAAACAGCCAATGGGTTCCCGGGGCGAAATTCCAGCAGCGGCTCTCTTGGTTATCATGCGGATACGTGTATTTTGCCGGTTTCTGTCGCCGGGATATCGCTCGATTGCCCTTCCGCAAGTGACGGAAAACATTTGTGGGTGTTTCTTCAGCCGGCGCGGCATTGGTACCGGCTTGCCTGGGGGGCGGTATTCCTCTCCGGCGGGGGGCGTGCCGAATTCAGCGCGCTCGAGGGCGCCATCTTGTTCGGGCGGTCACCGGTCCGGGAGCAGGGGTTTTCGGTAAACCAGACGCTTTTGCAGCTACTGGGGATTGGTCCGAAATTCCGCTCGGCGCGGGTATCAGGAAATTCCTTACGCCATCTCGCACAATTTGCCACAATACGTCGCCTGCAGCGGTGAGAATCGCGGAAGCAAAGACAATAACCGGGATGAGGGGGAGATAGAAATAGAGCGGAGAGGCGTATGTGACCGGTGCGATTTTCAGAAGCGTACGGACTACCGGCTGGTGCCATAGAAAGATGATGTACGAGTGCAGTCCGAGCCAGTTCATAGTCTTACTGGATATTTTAGGCCTGTCCAAAATTATGAGGAGTATCAGCCAAACACACACGGCGTTGTACGCCATTAAGGAGGGCCGTGTGTGAGAATACGCAAACTCGAGAAGCTTGAACGGTCGAATTGTAATGATTGTCGCGTAATAAATCAAGGCTATTGCGCCAATCATTAAAGGGATACCGAGAGTTTTGAGGTTATGAATTCGTCCTTTTCGGATATAACCGAATCCGAGCAGCATCCCGCAAAAAAAATAGGGGCACCAGAAGATGAAGGAACTTCTTATGTGGAGGTAGGGAAGCAGTTGTTTATATGTCAAGACTCCGGAAAGCATATGAAACACAATGGTCGCGAAAAACAGCGCCCGGGCTTTCCGCAGATTATTCTCCGTGCTCTTCAGTAATGCCGCGAGCAACGGGAACAGGAGATAAAACTGTACGATAACGGGAACGAAATATAGCTGCGCGTCCACCCCAAAAAGAAAGAAGGAATGCAGGAAAACTTTCAAAGAGAATTGGTCGTGAACGATTCTCCATGCCGCATAACTCAGGCTGACGGCTATGTAAGGTATGCCGATGGAGCGAAATCTGCGCCTGAAATATTTCCCGATGTTTAAATTCGGCTTGTAGAGCTTTGCGTTGATATATCCCGAAAGGAGGAAAAAACCGGGGGCGGCGAAATGTCCGATTTCGTTCATTACTATTCCGACGTAAACGGCGAACAGCGGCCACTTAACCTGTCCATGCTCAAAGACACCACTCCCAAAATGGGCAACCATGACCGCCAAGATCAGGACTCCCCTGATATAATCCAACAGTGGGTCGCGTCGAAGGAGCGATTCCTCTCCGTGGCGGAAATGACGTTTGAAAAATCCATGCCCTTGCCGAACTCTGTCTGGGAACAAATGGCCGCCCTCGCTCTTTTGGAGAAAATATGATTAGCTCGAATAGCTGTCCTCATACAAGAAGATATGGCCGATACTATGCTGCCCATCGCCTTCCACAGGGCGGATTAGCAATCTGTTAAACGAATTGCTATGAAAAGAATCGGGCAGCAACAGATATCTGACCTGCAAATTTGTCGCGACTGCATTTTGCACGAATACCTTGTCTCCCACTTGCATTTGGTCGTTGAAAAAAAGCACCTCATAGCGGTCGTTTCCGTCAGCGGCGATTTCCAACACTTCTCCTGACACTTTTTTTTGAAATAGAACAACAAGTTCCTCACCTTCCGGGATTGTGATTGCGCCCGGCGAGTTCCACGTTGTCCCGTTGGGCGCATAGCTTCCGAGAGCCTCGGGAATATGAGGCGAGAGCGGCATCTCGGCATCGGCGGCCATGAGCGCCGGTACACGGAGGAAATTTCTGAAAGCCACATCGCGTTTTCTGTTGTAAACACTGATTTCTCTTCCACCGACGTATTCATTGAACGCGGGCGGCCCGAATTTCTTCTCGATTTCCGGGCGCAGTGGGGGAGTGAACAGGATGAAGTCGTATTGGGGATATTTCCTGTTCCCGGAATCCGTAAAATACCAGGCTATGTTGTTGATCCAGAGGTCGATATCCCAATCCTGTTTAATCTGATTGACCCGCAGGCCGCGCCGGGAGAAGGCAGTTACGTACTTTGCGGCCCAATAGTCGGAATAGCCGTAGTGGAGGTCGAAAGCATCGGCAATCTCATCCAGCCTTTGTATCGGCTTTGGGTAAGGCAGGCGCAAGTGGTCTGCGTTCAAATTCGCGATGCCGGGCGCGATTTGTGAAAGTGAATACACGCCTGCGGCCAGAACCAACAATTGAAAGATGTATTTGTACCTGTCGAGAAATCCCGCAAAAAGAAGAAGCAGAAACAGGGGCATGACGAAAACCGGCTGTATATAAGAAAAGCACCATGGCTCCCAGCGGTTGACAGTGACCGGCGCAGCGAGGCAGCCTCCAATGGACAGGAACGAGAATATAATTAGAAAGATGAGCGGACGTGCTTCGTTTCTCTCATTATTTTTTGTTTTCCCGAGCGCGGAATACATTGTAGTAAGAAACAGGAGAAAAGAGGCCAGTATCCATGCGGCGAAGATTCCCGCAAGCACGCGATATGTGACAGCATAGAACTGAAGGTCCACCAGAAATAATGCGAGTTTCGCTGGAATTTCCCTGGGATTTAAGGAGAGCTCCGCCATGACAGGGGGAATGGTAAACAAATCCAACAATGAAAAAGCCGCCAGCAAAAGGAAAGCGCTGCACATGGCCGCTGTCGTAACTGCGGCATAGGTCAAGGACGTGTGGAAAGTGGACCTGTCGGCGAGACTATAGAACAGCATGGCCAGTGTAAGCGGCAGCAGGAATTGCGGAATTATCAACATGTCCGAAATTGTGAGGAAAAGCGACAGGGTAAAAATGGTGAAATATTTGAGAAAAGACGGCCCTGCTTTGACGACTTTTACAGTAAGCGCCAACAAAAGGAGGCCCCCGAGGATAGCGCCGGAATGAAACGAAGGGTAAAAGAAGAAAGAGAAGAGCCGCGCATAATCTTGGTTCTGGCATAAAGCGACCAGAAATGAGAACCCTGAAAGTATGACCAGGGCGGCGGTTACCGGTTTTATGCTCAGTCCCGTTGAGATTGTTGTGAGGACCAGCAGCAGACAACCCGAAAAAATAAGGGAATAGAGGGTAAATCCATATCCGATGTCCGGAGTCAGGGCCAGCATCGGGAAAAAAAGCGGCATATCAGGGAAAAAGTAGGGCGCCGGCGTCAAGTTCCAGCCGGTCAGCGTGTTGTGGTATACGAAAAGGTCTTGATACAGACTGACGAGGTAGAGCATGTCGCTGTGGATATTCAACAAAAACATTTGGTTGGCGTTAAGCAGGCCGAATAGAATGAGCATGAAAAGCACAAGGCAGGAAAGAATGCCGCCAACACGGCTGCTCTTGGCGCCCCTCACGAAGGTGTGTCCGCATGTCACCGCTCCGGCCTCTGCGATTGATGGAGGCCGGAAACTGAGCTTCACCAAGCGGGCTCTTCCCTAAGGTGTGGTCCTTATCTGAGGAAACCAGAGTGTCTGTCGCTGTCAG
>CAYVQZ010000017.1:0-75196 GCA_964453435.1 uncultured bacterium | reverse complement strand
GATTTCAAAGGTTCCCTTGACTTTTGGCAGCCGGTGTCGTATACATTGGCCTGCGATGATAATCAGAATTCCGAAGTTTTGCCTGATTCTGTTGATTGGCCCGTCGGGCTCGGGCAAGACAACGTTTGCGCGGAAGCATTTTCTGCGAACGCAGGTGTTGTCGTCGGACCACTTCCGGGCGATGGTCTCGGATTCCGCCCGAAATCAGGCGGTGACGAAGGACGCATTCGAAGCTCTTCATTTCGTGGCTGCGAAGCGGCTGGCCAACGGGAGGCTGACGGTAATCGACGCCACCAACATTCACCCGGACGCCAGAAAGCCCTTGATTCGGATGGGGCGCGAGCACGATTGCGCAACGGTGGGCATTGTCTTCAATTTATCGCAGAGAATCTGCCTTGTCCGCAATCGGGAGCGCAGGGGCCGCCGTGTGGAGACGCAGGTCCTCCGCCGCCAATGGGAGCGGCTGCAGGCTTCGCTGGCGGGACTGAAGGAAGAGGGATTCGACTATGTGTACGTCTTTCACTCGGCGAGAGACGTCGATGAAAGCGTGTTCGAGTTTCTCGCCGCGAGGGCAAGCGGCAATTCCGAAGAGCGCGGGCGCCGAATGCCGCGTTTGAATGGAAACGGCTCTTCTGATAAACTGTCGGGCGAAATTTGAAGTCGTACGGGTCAACGGGTGAGGAGAACAGGCCATGGATTTGGGAGCCAAACTGAAACTAAACGCCGACGAATTCCCCGACAAAGCAGCCATCATATTCAATGACAGGGCGATAACCTATGCGGAACTGAACTCGCGCGCCGCGCGTTTCGGAAACGCGATGAAGTCGCTGGGTCTGAAACCGAGGGACCGGGTGGCGGTGGCGTTGCGCAACTGCGCCGAGTTCCTGGAAATCATTCACGGCCTCGTGAAGGCGGGAATGACGCTGGTGCCGGTGAACTGGCGGCTCGCGCCGGAAGAGATGAAATATGTGATAGACAATTCTGACTCGTGCGCGGTCGTTGTCGGAGAAGAGTTCCTCGAAAAGCTCGTTTCCATAAAGAAAGACCTTTCCAAGGTCGCTCCCAACCGTTACATATTTCTCGGAGAGAACAAGCCGGACGATATGCACGATTACCAAAAGCTTGTCGCCGGAGCGCCAGACACGGAGCCGGGCGTGGAGAATCAGCCGGGCGACCCGTTCTTTATCGGGTACACCTCTGGCACGACCGGCTTCCCGAAAGGGGCGGTGACCCCGCACGGCGATTGGGATATCAAGCAAATCTCGCTGCTGGGACTCTTGAGACTGGACGAAAACGATGTCCAACTGCTGACGATGCCGCTCTTTCACATGAATGCGATCAACACCTCGACCGTCAGTCATTACGCGGGCCAGACGGTGGTCGTGATGGAGCGGTTCCGTCCGGAGGAAGCGCTGCGCCTGATAGAGAAATACAAGGCCAGTTTCTCCTCGATGGTGCCCACGATGTATAACCGGCTGAAAAACATGCCCGAGGAGGTTTTCGATAAATACGATACATCGTCCATGAAGAGCCTGATCCAGTCATCGGCCCCTCTCCCTTTCCCAACGAAGAAATGGATCGTCGAAAACTTCAAAAATGCTGGGCTGCATGAATTATATGGCGGGACGGAGGCCGGTGTGGTTGCGTATTTGCCGCCGGAGGAACAGATCAAGAGACCCGGCTCGGTGGGAATGCCCATGCCGACGGTCGAAGTGAGGATTGTGGACGACGAAGGAAACGACGTGCCGCAGGGCGAGGTCGGCCAATTCATCTCTCGCCCGCGCGAGGGCGCAACGCTCGGCAAAGTGACGGAGTATTACAAAGACGAGAACTCGACGAAGAAATCTTTCAAGGGGGGCTGGTTCTACAGCGGCGACATGGCGCGGATGGATGAGGACGGGTTTATCTACCTCGTGGACCGCAAGTTCGACATGATAATCAGCGGCGGCGAAAACATCTATCCGGCCGAAATCGAGTCGGTTCTCTACAAACATCCCAAGATTCTCGAGGCGGCGGTCATCGGAGTGCCCGACGACGAATGGGGTGAATCGGTGAAAGCGGTTATCGTTCTCAGAGAGGGAGAGACGGCCACGCCGGAGGAAATAATAAGCTATTGCCGCGAGCATTTGGCCGGCTACAAGATTCCGAGGTCGGTGGATTTCGTGAATGAGCTGCCGAAAACCGACACGGGAAAAATTTTGAAGAAAATCATCAAGGCGCCGTACTGGAAAGACCGCGACGTGAAAATCTAGGCCGAAAAAACCAAGCTTTCAAAAATCGCTTTCACCGGGCGCTTCGCTTATTTGATGAGACCCAGTGGGTTCGCCTCCATTTCCTTTTCCCATTCTGCAATTATGTCAGCCAGCTCTTCGCCGACCAACGGATACTTGTTCATGAGATTGTAGGATTCGTCCGGAGCATTTTCCAAATTGAACAAGAGGGGCAATGGTCCCTCTGTATGCTCGCTCATCGTGCCCAACTTTTTGTTCACGGGCATCGGCCATGTATAATGGCTGGTATCGCGAACATATTTCCATTCGCCGACCCTGACACTCTCCAGTTCGCCTATGTGGTAGAAGAACAGCGGTCTGTCCGGCGACTTGCTTTCCGGCGACACCAATAATTTTGTTATGCTTTCGCCGTCAACAATCCTGTCCGTCGGCAATGTCAGGCCCGCGATTTCCAGAAACGTTGGCAGCACATCGATATTCATGGCCGGCTCACGGCAGATACCGCCGGGAGTTATGCGGTCGGGCCATCGAACAACGAGCGGCACTCGCTGTCCCCCCTCCCAGCTCTGCCCCTTTCTGCCTCGCAATCCCCCCGGACTTCCCTGATACCAGGGTCCGTTATCGCTGGTGAACATTACGATTGTGTTCCGGGCGAGGTCGTGCTTTTCCAAGGTGTCCAGTATTTGGCCCACACTCCAATCCACCTCCTCCACGGTGTCCCCAAAAATCCCGCCTTCCGACCTGCCCTCGAACGATTCGGACGCGAAAAGGGGGCGATGAGGAAAGGTGTGGGCAAAGTAGAGAAAGAACGGGGTGTCGAGCGATGATTCTATAAATTTTATCGCTTCTTCGGTATACAGCCTCGTGAGTTTGCGCTGGTCTGTTATGTGTGATTCCAACTCTTGTTCATCTCGGTAGAGCGGGAACGGATGCATATCATTGCTGTGCGGCACTCCAAAATAGAAATCGAAGCCGTGGCGTCTTGGATTGTAATCGGGATTGGTGGAATAGTCTCCAAGATGCCACTTGCCGACCATTCCCGTTCGATAGTCACGTGCTTTCAGAGCTTCGGCAATAGTGATTTCGTATTGATGCAATCCGCCAGGTCCCTCTTCCGTGGCGTAATCGAGGGTACCAAGATATGTGACGAGGTTGCCCACCTTCATCAATGCCGCCTGTTTTAAAGTCATATCCTCAGCATAAATGGGATAACAAAAACCCATACGTATGGGGTAGCGCCCGGTCAGCAGGCCCGCGCGCGAAGGCGTGCATACGGAATCGCAGGCGTAGAAATTAGTGAAACGGACTCCCTGCTCGGCCAGCCCATCGATATTCGGCGTTTTGACGGCCCGAGCGCCGTAGCATCCCAAATCGCCATATCCCAGGTCATCCGCATTAATGACAATGAAATTCGGCAAGCTTTCGGAGAATTCGGGAGATTTTCCGACTTCGCCCGCCGCCTGTTCCGGATACGGGAGGGTCGGATGGCGTCGGGAAATCATCGAGAACACTATCCACCCCAATGCCAGAACCACAATGGCATACGCGACCAGTTTCATAGTTTTTCGAGAATTCGGTTTGTTATCGCTCATCTTCTCCTCCCGTGTCTGAGTCCGGCGCCGCCGGTTCATTTTGTCAAGGGAAAGCCCATGCCCTCGGGAATTTTTCGGGTCTGCCACACGCCCTTGACCTCGGCCACGGTCTCGCCGCTTTGGTCTTTTAATTCGAGGCCAAGTTCATAATCTGCCTTGCCTTTTTCCTCGACCTCGGCTCCAAGCCGCCTCGCCTCCTGTTCCGACATGGTCACTTCCATCGTGATGTCGGTCATGGCCGGTCGCCGAAATCGAATATGGACTTCCTTCACGATGGGGACGTACTTCGTGAAGTCCATGCTGACCAGATGAATGATTCCGCCCGAGAACTCGCCCAGCGTGAAAAGGGAGCCGGCGTACATGATGCCCACGTGATTCGTGTTGCGCTCGTCGAGAGGCATGAGAACTTTGGCGTGCCGGTCGCGGAGTTCGAGGACTTGCAGGCCGGTTCTTTCGATGCCCGGCACGGCAGAGACAGCCATCTTGCAGATTTCAGCGTATTTTTCATCTATCATTGTTTTCACAGTTCCTTGAATAAACAGGGCGCCGCCGCTCGCCGATTATGGTTCGAGCCGCTTCTATTTTATTTCATCTTCTTTTCGTACCATATAATTGCCGTCTTCGGTTTGAAACCGACCTTTGCATAAAGCGACACAGCCGGCTCGTTTTCGTGGTCCACGGTCAACTCGACCGTTCGAGCGCCCCTAACCGCAAGATGCTCCAGGCCAACCCGCAGGATATGTGTCCCTATCCCTCGACCGCGAGACTCCGGGGCCACGCCCATCATGTGTATTCGGCCGCTCGCCGCCTTGCTTTTCTCATTTGGTCGATGCGGCCCGGCGGTCCAGCAGTAACCGACGGCCTTATTCCCCCGATACGCCACTATCAGGCCATCATGGCCGTAACCCGGCGTGTTCAACTGCCGAAGGACCTCGGGAGTCGTGTTCGGGCAGAATCCCCACGAACCGCCGAAAACCCGGTTTTGAAGGCGAGTGAATTCCTCCTCCGCGCCCGGTTCGAGCGGACGGCAGGTCAGGTCTTTGCGCTTTGACTGAACAACGGGGACTCGGTTCATATCCAGTACCATCTCGGTATACCGGCGGACCGGCCTGAATCCGAGGCGCGCGAACAAATTCCGAGCGGCCTCGTCGTCATCCTTCACGTCGGCGTGCGCTCGTTCCAACCCAAGAGCGCCGGCCCTGTTAACTGCAGAACCGACCAGCGTCTCCGGGATTTCCCGGCTCAGAAGCCCGCGTGCGATAAACAGCCTCAGAACGGCCCGGCCAATGGCCGATTCCGGAACTACCCGGCAGGAGCCGACAATTTCTCCCCGCTTCTCGGCCAGAAGCAGGTCCTCGTGAAAAAAGGCCGTCGGTTCGGAGACTTCGTCCTTAAGCAAAGCAAGGAAGAATGTATCCGGCGAGTGGCAGATGGCTTCTGCATCGCCATGGAATCGGAGATATCGCCCGAGGTCATCCGGGCGGTAACTTCGTATGACAAAAGAATCGATAGCCATAGTTCAATAATATGGAAGTGGTGTGACTGCCTCACGAAAATGGCGACGCATGTTCGGAAACTTACGGAACAGCAACGGAGACTGCAACTTGAGCCAAGCGGACGGGACCGCGTCATTCGAGCCGGACAATACGCTCGCCGGGTGGTGGCCCGTCGGTCGGCGGACCGGCGAAGCACTGGGCCTTCAGCATCCAGTCTCGGGCCGTTTCGCCAACGACTGCGAGCCGGGTGTCGTCCACGTGACGTCGTTGGGCCACGACCAGACAGAAATCTTCGGCCGGGCCGCTTATCTTGTCCGGAGCATCTTCCGGTCCCCACGTCCATACGGTTCCCGATGGGGCGGTGAGCTCCACTCGCACTCGTGCTTGGGGAACCTCGAGGCCGCGGTTCGAATAGCTCCAACCGAATGTGGTCACGCCGAGGTGGGCGACATGACGAAGGCGGTCGGTGTTTGTGCGCTTCAAGCGCAGGGCGTCGAAAACGTCCTGGCCGTGAGCCCAGGTCTCCATCAGGCGGGCAGTTGCATGAGAGAGAGCGCTCATCGGCGGGCCATACCATGGGAGCCGGTCCTTGCGGCCGAGGGACGCATAGGCGTTGAGCATCCTGTTTCGTTCTCGACGCCACCACTCCATTAGTTCCGGAATCGGCATATCCTTGCCGACATCTTCAAGCACTTCCATGAAGCGTGGGAGGTCGCTCATCACCTCTTCAATGTGCTTGGCGAACGCATCCGGGTCGGAGGCCGACAGAGCGGCTCGGTCGTCAAAATACGCCAGATGGCGAACTTGGTCTTTTATGTTCCATCCCGGAGAAGGGGTCATGAGCATCCACTGTTCGTCGTTCAGGTCGGCAACGACGGCGTCCAAGGCTTCATGTTCGGCTCTCAAATCCTCGCAGATTTGTTTCATCTCCAAATCTCTCCTTAGGGTGTGTCCCACGATCGGGAATCCGTGCTTCGGGGGCAGTCCGCCAATCTATCCCGCGAATGCGCGGGACTTCGCTCCGCTCAGCGCAAAAGACGGGGGGATTCCGTAATTCGGTACAGTCCCCTGCGTCGGCCTCCCGACAACATGAGCAATCGTGAGACAGATTCCTTATTGCGGTTTCATGACAACCCGGCATCTCGACAGGCGGACTTCCTTTCCGCCCAACCGGTGCTTGTAGGGCTCGGCGCCTTTGAGGAAGTCGTACTTTTTGCGCCCTGCTTCGATGCTGTGCCTGATACTGAGAACTTTACAGAGCAAGCCAACGCTCAGCGACTTGTATCGAGGGTCGTATCCGCTGTTGTAAAGATACATCGTGTCGCGGTAATCGAAGCAGACTGACGCGGCGGCGATTGAGTTGTCCAGTTTGAGCGCAAAAAGACGAAGTATGCCCTCCTCGGACATTGCGCGTGTCATCGACCGAAAAAAGAATTCCATCCGGGAATCCATAAAGACGGCCTTATCCGGCCGACTTTCACGAAACATCTTCAGAAACATGTCTAAATGCCCCGATATTTCTGCGGGATTGTCGAAGACGAGGAAATGGACGTCCGCCGCCTCTCGTAATCGCTTCAATTTGCGCCTCACTTCGTGCCGCTGTTTTGGGTGTAACATGTTCAGGTATTCATTCCAGTCGGACGGGAGGTCGATTTCCACCGACACGCCGTCTGGCTCGAAAGAACACCTGCCGTTTCGATTGCGGACCGTCGCGATCAAATGGGAAAACACCGTTGATTCCGGGCGCAGGCACCGCAAATCAAGGGTTGTCACGCGCCGGTTTGAAAGCTCGGCGAGAAGCGCTGAATAAAATTCCTTTTCATGGCCGGGGGCGACGGCAAAATCCATGTAGTCAAAAACCTCGGAATCGCCGACGAACGAGGCCGTCGTGCCGTTGATGAACAGCGGGGCGACACCGACCACCTCTTCATTTCGTTTCATTACAAGGATATCGAGCTTATCATCGGGGGCGAAAGCTTTTGTCCATGCCCGCACCCACCGAGGCAACATAAACACGTGGCTCACTTGTCGAACGCCGCCGAGATAATCTTCGCATGCCTCGATAGTGTGAAAGCTCTCAACAACCCGCGGTTCCGCCATTCCTTTCAATCCTTGTCCGGACGTCCTTATCGAAGCGGTTTCTTTCCATAAGAACGTATCACTCGTCGTCGTCATCATCGTCGTCGTCCGGAACAAACTTCTTGATATAGCCGGTGTGGATGTCTCCTTTTTGGAATTCGGGATCATCGACGATTTTCAAATAGAGAGGGATTGTGGTTTTTATCGGCTTGATGGTGAACTCGCGGAGAGCTTTTTTCAGAACGCGAATCGCTGCGTCTCTGGTTGCATCGTAGCAGATGAGTTTTGCAATGAGCGAGTCATAATATATCGGCAGTTCATATCCCTGGTAGAGGTGGGTGTCCAGCCTGACCCCCGGGCCGGCGGGAGGGCTGTATTCTTCTATGATTCCCGGTGAAGGCGCAAAGTTGAAGTCCGGATTCTCGGCGTTAATCCGGCACTCGATGGCCCAGCCTCTCAGTTTGATCTCGTCGAAACCGTATTCGAGCTTTCCGCCGTTGGCCAGCCGAATCTGTTCCTTGACCAGGTCTACGCCGGTGACCACCTCGGTGACGGGATGTTCGACCTGGATGCGGGCGTTAATCTCCATGAAATAGAAGTTGCCTTGCTGGTCGAGCAGAAATTCCACCGTTCCCGCGTTGAAGTAGTTCACCGCCCTGGCCGCGTTCACCGCGGCCTCCCCCATGGCTTTCCGCAGCTCGGGCGTCATGGCGGGAGAGGGCGCCTCTTCGATCAATTTCTGGTAGCGCCGCTGAATCGAGCATTCGCGCTCGCCCAAGTGGATAACATTGCCGAACCTGTCGGCCAAAACCTGAAACTCGATGTGTCGCGGATTCACGAGGTACTTCTCGATATACACCGAGTCGTCGCCGAACGCCGCTTTCACTTCCGCCCTGGCGACGGGGAATTCTTCCCTCAAGGTATCTTCATCCGGACAGATGCGAATGCCGCGCCCGCCGCCGCCGGCCGCAGCTTTGAGCATGACCGGATAGCCTATTTCAGAAGATACCGCGACCGCTTCGCCAATCGAACCCACGCCGTCGGGGCTTGACGCGACTACGGGCACTCCGGCTTGGTTGATGAGCGCTTTGGCCTTGATTTTGTCACCGGCCAGGTCGAGGTTTTCCGGGGTTGGCCCGATGAAGACGATGCCGGCGTCTTTGCAAGCGCGGGCAAAGTTCCCGTTTTCGGCGAGGTAACCGTAGCCGGGGTGAATCGCTTCGGCGCCCGTTTTCTTTGCCGCTTCGATGACGGCGTGAACATTCAGATAACTCCGGGCGCTGCTGGGTGGCCCGATGCACACGCTCTCGTCGGCGTGACGCACATGCAAGCTGTCCTTGTCGGCTTCGGAATACACGGCCACGCTCTTTATCCCGAGCTCCTTTGTTGCGCGCAAGACTCTGAGGGCGATCTCGCCCCTGTTGGCTATGAGTATCTTGGAGAGCATCGCTTATCACCCTTTTCGGGAAAATGGTGTTTCAGACAATTACGAATTATAGAGTCGCCGATTCAGCATGCGCAGATGCGTTTGCGGGCGCGGCGTTCCATGAAGAAATTGTTCGTGTTCGCTATCGGACATGCTGAACAGTTCCTATTCGCCTTCTAGAACGAACATCAGGTCCCCATCTTTCAGCGGGGATTCGTTTTCGGCCATGATTTCGGCGATTTTGCCGGCCGCCGGCGATTTGATTTTCTGAAAGACTTTCATTGTTTCGAGTAATCCCAGAACCTGCTTCTTTTTGACCGTATCGCCCACCTCGACGTATGGGGGCTGCTCAGGGGCTGGTCTCCTGTAGAACACTCCGGACATTGGCGCTCTCACTTCGATGGTTTTGCTCATTCTTCCTTGTTCCTGATTTTTTGGGGTTTGGGGTCAATGAAAACAGGGGTGTTCAACGTCCCTTCCACACAGGGTCGCGCTTCTCCATGAAAGCGGCGATGCCCTCCATCAAATCCTCGACTTGAGTATTGATGGTCAATTGCGAATGGAGATAGCGCAGGGCATCGCCCATGGCCATGTCGGCTATACGATAGAACGACGCCTTTCCAAGTCCCATAACAGCGGGGCTATATGACGACAGCTTGGCGGACATTTCCGCCACTTTCTCCCGGAATTCGCTCTTGGAGACACAATAGTTAATCATGCCGATGCGCTCGGCTTCGGCCGCCGGTATACGGTCGCCGGTCATGCACAACTCGAGCGCTTTTTTCCGGCCGACGTTGCGGATGAGCACGGCTGTCACCATATAAGGCCAAAGACCGCGCTTGATTTCGGGCATACCGAACTGCGCGTCCTCGCTTGCGACGGCCACATCGCTGGACATGCAGAGTCCTGTCCCGCCGGCCAAGCAATATCCTTCCACGGCCGCCAGTATAGGCTTCTTGCACGCATTCATTTTAATCAGAAGGTCTGCGTAATGGCCCCGGTCGTGGTGCATGCCGAGGAACGACTGTTCGGAATCGAAGCTGCCGCCGAGGTCGGCCCCCGAGCAGAAGTTGCCGCCGCTGCCGGTCAGAACGATTGCCGACACGCCGGGGTCGGCCCCGGCCTGGTCCAGATATCGGTTCAACCCGGCCATGACGTTGGGGTTGAGCGCATTGCGACGTTCCGGCCGATTCATGGTGATGGTAGCCACTTTATCCCTGACCTCGTACAGAACCTCTTGGTTTTGGCTCATCATCTCTCCTCCTCGTCCGCGGGATGGTCATTTCTTGAGTCCGAGAATCCGGCGGGCCTCGTCAGCCGTGGCGATTTCGCGGCCCACCTCGCGGGTGATCCTGGCCAGAGCGGCGACCAGCTCCCCGTTGTTCCGGGCCTTCTCGCCATTGGGCAGGTAGAACGTGTCTTCCAAGCCGGTGCGCACGTTGCCGCCTTCCTCGAGCGCTCTGCGTTGGAGGTCCCAGACTTCCTTCCGGCCGACGCAGATTACCTGCCAGTGTGTGCCGGGCAACATTTCGTTCTTCAAGAGCGGTATCCATTCCGGCTTGGCCGGCTGGCCGCTGGCCACGCCCATAACGAGCGAGATATGCGGGTCGCCCTCGAACATCCCGGCCTTTTTGTACAAGGCCACACTGCGCACGATTCCCGAATCGAAGCATTCGAATTCGGGCACGATATTGTTGGCGGCCATGACGTCCAGGAAAGCCTGCACTTTTTCCACGGGATTATCGAAAACCATGGGCGGCCACGCCCAGGTCCCGTTCTCTCTGAGTTTGAGGTAGTTCAACGACCCGGCGTTGCACGCGGCCATCTCCGGCTTGACCGCCTCCAGGCAGGCCACGGGTCCGGAAATGTCGGCTCCCACCACGCCGGTGCTTTGGTTAATGATGATTCCCGGGACTCGCTCCCTTATAGCGTCGACAATTGATTTAACGACTTCGACATCCCATGTGGGAGCAGCGCCCATGCCAGGCCTCTGGTCGCGGAAATGACAGTGAACAATGGTGGCGCCCTCGTTCCAGGCCTGTTCGGCGGCGTCGGCCATCTCCTCGGGTGTGACCGGAATGTTGCCCATGCTGGGATTGGTCAGAACACCCGTGAGCGCGCACGTCAGTATGGCTTTGTCACTCATCCGATACCTCCTGTCATTCGATGTGATTGAGTTTGCGGCCGCGCAAAAATACGGGTCACGTTGGAGATGAGCCGTGCCGTTTTGCTCTTGGCGGCAGCTTTTCCGCTTTGCTCCTCGTAATATCCAAGGCTTCAATTATCTTTTTCCGAGTGTCCTTGGGTTCGATAATTTCGTCGACCACCTGCGCGGTCCAGGAGTAGGCGGCGTCGAACACATCCACCTTTTCGCGAGACCGATTCAGGTAAGCCTCATACGCATCGTCTTCGATGCCTTTATCGTAGATTTTTCGGTAATCAAGCTCGGAGGCCTCGACGGCGAACCGGGCGATGGGCCACGCGTAGGTGAGGTCGGCCCCCAGCCCTTTCACGCCGCTCAGTATCATGCTGCCGGAATCGGCGTAGGCCTCACGCAGTACCACGCCGATCTTGGGAATAGTGGCCGTCGCGTACACATCGACAATCTTGCCGATATGGCGAAGCAAGCCCCTGGCCTCCTCTTCTTCGCCGGGAACAATGGGTGGCGTGTCCACCAAGTTGACCAACGGCGTGCCGTAAGCTTCGAGGGTTTGCAGGAAGCGATAGTACTTGTCGCAGGCGTTGACTTCGTAGATGCTGCCCCGCTCGGCCGGATTATTGGCCACGAGGCCCACCACCTCGCCGTTGAAGCGGCAATATCCGACGATGATTTGTTTGGCGTATTCGTCTTTGAGCTCGAAAAAATCTCCGTCGTCAACCACTTCGCGGATCACGTCGTGCATGTCGTATTTTCTGTCAAATTCATCGGGCACGACATCGGCCAGTTTTTCCACCTCGCGGTTGGCGTCATCGCTCCGCTCCCGGACCGGCGGTTTTTCACGATAATTCGACGGCAGGTATCGCAGCAGTTCCCGGCAGGCCAGGATGGTTTCCTTATCGTCGTCGCCCACAAGGTCGCACGTGCCGCTCAACTGCATATGATAGTCGGCGCCACCCACGTTTCGGTCTATCTTTTCGGATGTGGCCGCCGCGGTTTGACGCGGCCCGCCCAGCCACAGGTTGCCGGAAATTCGGCTGATGAGCAGGAAATCGCACAATGTCGGAAGATACGCTCCGCCGGCGATGCATGGTCCCATTAACACCGTAATCTGAGGGATAACACCCGAGTAAATGGATTCGAGGTAGAACATCCAGTCCACACCGGCCATGGCCACATCGCGGTATCCGAGACGGCCACCCGATGAATCGAGGAGGTTGACAAGCGGGATACCCCACGATGCCGCCATTTCGAGCACCCGGCAGTATTTCATGATATGCTGTTGGCCGATGGACCCGCCGAGGACGGTGAAGTCCGACGAGTAAATCATGATTGTGCGGCCGTGGACTTTGGCCGTGCCCACCACCGCCCCGTCGCACGGGGCGTCGGTAAAACGGCCGTCGATCCGGACTCCGGTAGTGTTCACGCACGAGCCCAGTTCGGCGAAGGATCCTTCATCGATGAGAACGTCGATCCTTTCCCGGGCGGTCAACTTGCCGCGGCTGTGCTGGCGCTCTATATGTTTTACGCCGCCCCCCAGTTGGTTTTTCTGCTGTATTTCGCGATAGCGCTTAATCGCCTCTTTCATTCGGTTCCCCATGTTTGGATAACCCCCTGATTCGCTCATATGTTTTTTCCGTTCTCCCGGAAGTTCAGCATGTCGATTACGCCGGCTTGATATAGCGTCTCTTATCCGGCCGCTGTTCCTGCTTATTGGCCGAGGCATGCAGAGCCTTGATAATCCGCGGTCGCGTATCCCTGGGGTCGATGACCTCGTGGACGGTGTACCACGTTGTAAAAAGCTTGCCCATTGTCATGACACTGAACATCTCACGAAGAATTCCGACATAGAAGTTGAAAAGGTCGTCGTAGTTGCCCTCCTCCTTGGCCTTCTCCAATTCCTTGTGGAACACGGCGTGCACCATCATCTCCGGGCCGGTGGGCGCAAACTCTGTTGTCGGCCAGCCGTAGATAAAGTCGGGCCCCATTTTGCTGCATCCCATGACGATGTTCGAACCGCCATAGGAACGCCGCAGCACCATGGTGATTTTCTGCGTGGTCAGATGAGAATAACCGTGAAGGTTTTTGGCGCCGTGGCGGATAACGCCCTTGCGCTCCCACCGATCGCCCGGAGGAAAGGCCGTGGTGTCGGACATGGTCAGCAAGGGAACGTTGAAGCAGTCGAGGAACATCAGAAATCGATCGTATTTGTCAGAGGAATCCGGTTCCATGATGCCGCTCAGCTCATCCGGATTGCTGGCGGCGATACCAGTGACCATGCCGTCAAACCGGGCAAAACCGATGACCATGTTAGGAGCGAAACCCTCCTGAAGCTCAAAGAAATTTCCGTCGTCCACGATCAGATCGATAATCTCGTGCATGTCATACGTGAATCGGACATTATCGGGCATCACATCGAGCAGGGCCTCTTCCCGCCGGTCGGGGTCGTCGGTGGGTTCGATTGCCGCCGGCCGCTCCCAGCAATTCTGGGGGATGAACTCCAGGAGCTGTTTGCACAGGTCGATGGCTTCCTCGTCGCTGTCGGCCACGAGATGACACTGTCCGGAACGGGTCATATGGAAATCGGCCGAGCCCGCGTCTTCGGACTCGATAGGTCCGCCCAACCATAAGAACCCGGTCTTATTGTTCATAATGAGGAAATCAGACAGCACGGGGACTTTGGCCATCGGGCCGGTGCACGGGCCCAAGACCAGGGCGATGCGGGGAATTACCCCGGAGTAATGGCAATAATTCTTCAGAACCCGGGCAATGCCGAACTGTCCGACGAATCCGTTTGTCATGCTTATGCGACTTCCGGCCGAATCGAAGATGCCGACGAGAGGTATCTGCTCCTGTCCGGCCATCTGGACCAATTCCGCGATTTTCCATACACCCTGGTCGCCGAAAGAGCCGGACATAACCGTGAAGTCCATGGAAAAGACCATGACCTGCCGGCCGCCCACCTTGGCCAGCCCCATCACCACGCCGTCACCGGGGCTGGGCTTGGTCCCGGTATCCGGGAACGCTCGAAACTCGCGAACAAGCGAGCCGATCTCTTCAAACGTGCCGGGGTCGGCCAGATATTCGATGCGCTCTCGCGCCGTCAGCTTGCCGAGGCTGTGCTGCAGTTCGACGCGGTCCGGTCCGCCACCCGCGAGATTTTCCTCCCGGCATGCTTCAAGCTTTGCAAGATAGCCGTCCATCCATTCGCCCATGTTAACTATTTCTCCTTTCCTCGAATTTCCACATTTCGCGATGCCGTGTTCGACCATCCATCGAATTGTTTGTGCAACTCGAATGAAGCAAAACAGTTTCCGGCATAGCGGATAGTATTCATTTCCGGCGCCTTTCAGCCGCAGAAATAAGAATAGTGAGATAGTATAACATATGCGTTAATCCGAAAAGCATCGAAAACATAATTACTTTTGAAAGGAGGAAACGGATGACGGCTGCGCCGTTTCCGAGTCAGATTCACTGCGGCGGTGAAAACCCAGCGTGTCGAATGTGTCCGATAATTCGATTTGCGCCAATCCCGGGGACACGGAATTACGCGGAGCGCGACCTTCGGCCCATAAATCCATGTCCCCGGAATCAGGGTCCCGCTTTTCGGAAGAAGAACGTCTTCCGTTCTCCATTTCGTTTCGTTCGAGCGCTTATTCGATTCTGACACCTTGTTTCTTGAGGGCCTTTTGAACCTTCGAAATATCGACCTGCCTGCACGTCACATCGTCCTTAAGGGAAGCGGCGGCAGCGACGCCCGCTCCCTGGCCGGTGACGGCGCAGCACATCATCTGCCGGGTGGCGGCATGCGATATCTTGTCGCCGCCGACGCAGCGACCGGCCACGAGCAGGTTCTCGACCTTCTGCGGGAGGATGATGCCATATGGCACGTGGAAGTACCTGCCGGTGGTCGGCAAAATCACGACCCCGTAGGCATCCAGGAACTCCGGGAAGATACCAATCGAATCTTCGAACCGCGCCTCGTTTCTGACGTCGCGTTCGGTGATATTGTAAGCGCCGATAATTTTTCTCGATTCCCTAACGCCCACAGTCGAGCCAAAGCTCCTGAGCTTCGCGTTTTCGAAGCCGGGGGTGTATTTCTTGAGCGCGTTCAATGCCCATATCGCTCGCTGTCGCCCCTCCATTTCGGCCCTGGTGAGGTCCCATACATCCGTCGCATCTATTCCCGGCATATCCACGGCATTCAGGTTCTTGAGTTCTCCTTCCGGGGTCACATTCGTCCAGAAGCTTTCAATCTTCACATCCTTGGGAATCTCGCATGCTTCCTTCGCTTTCTTGAATGGCTCCACCATATAAGACGAAAGCTCGTTGTCTTCTTTCCCCGATGTCTCTTTCGCCCAATCTTTTATGTAGGCGAGATTTCTTGCGGCATGCCGTATGAATTTCGGAACGTCCACACCGCTGGCGCCGAGATTCATCGAAACTTCCATCAACTCATTCTTGGGACATTTTCGATATGGGGCGCCGGCGTGATAGGCGATGTCGGCATCGCCCGTGGCGTCGATGACCCGCTTGGCCACAATGGCCTGCCTTCCGGATTTACTCTCCGTGACCACGCCCTTGATGGTTTCGCCATCCATAATCGTATCCACAGTGAGACAATGCAAGAGGGGGGTAATGCCAGCCTCCTGCACCATTTTGTCGGCCACATATTTGAACATGTCGGGGTCCAGCGACGGCGACGAAGGCGGCGGATTCGGCAGCCCCAGCATTTTTGGGGCGACAAGATTGAGCGTTTCATCGTCCAGATACCGGCTTAAATCCATTGACAGGTTCGCGCCCAGCTCATCGGCTCGTCTCTCAAACTCCATGCCGACGCCTCCGGCTTCCACCGTCTGCTCATAGCGATACCATGCGATGGATGCCACATGGCACTGAGTGATGTTTCCGCCGAACGAACCCCACCGCTCAACAAGCATTGTCTCAACGCCTTCTCTCGCAGCCGCTATGGCTGCCGCGAGACCGCCGGGGCCGCTTCCGACAACCAGGACGTCGGTCTCCGCCATCACGGGAATTGTTCTCGCCGGTTCTTGAATCTGTTTCATCAATAACTCTCCTCTGTGGTTGAGCGGCGCGGCTCGGTCATTCTGAGAAAAATAAAACCAAGAAACATGAAAACCGCGGCTCCGGGATATACCCACCGGTATCCCAGCGTGTCGATCAATGTGCCCGCCAGCATGGGTCCGAAAATCATTGGAGCCGACAGACTGATGAAGCTGAAACCGACGAATTCCGCCGTACGCTCTGCCGGAATGAGGTCGAGAAGGTACGCATATGCAATCGCGAGAACGCCTGCGAACGGGATACCGGTGACGCCTACGGTAATTATCGCATGCGCCAGCGACTGCGAGAATCCGATGAACAGCCCCGCCACCGCCCAAAACGCGACCATTATGAGGAGGAGCGCTTTCCGACCGAACCGGTCACCCATTATTCCCAGCGGAAGAACGAAAATGGTGGAAACGATTGTAAGCGCCATCGGGACCAGCAACGAATCTCCTTCGGACACGTTTAATTCTTCGACCACAAAAAGGGTCAGGAATGAAGAGACCATATAGAAGCCGAGCCACCAGGAGAACTGAGCCGCAAAGAACTTCATCACATTTGTCTCTTTCGCCACCCCTTTCAGGTACTCGAGCGGGTTTGTCTTCGCCGCGACCTCGTTCGGCGACACAACCGGCTCCTTTATGCAGAACAGCGGTATAAGGACCGCACCGAACGAGACGAACGCCACCATGTAAAAAACGGCGGCCCGATGCTCGTCCCAGATTCTTGAACCTATCAGGAAAAATGCGATCAGTCCGAAGCTTCCCAGGAGATGCACCACCCCGCTTACGGTGCTGCGCTGTCGAGGCGGCGTAATATCGGGAAGCAGAGAGACCAGGGGGGTCTCCGCCAGGCTCATCAGAACGTACAATGCCGCCGAGACCACCGCGACCGCTTTTATGGTAAGCATATGAGGCAAACTCGCCACGCAGAGGAAAACGCCCAGCATGCCGCCGAGGACGTATGGCTTGCGGCGTCCAAACCGCGTATGGGTTCGGTCGCTGATATATCCGACAACGGGCGGAACAATGCAGTTTGCGATGCCGGCAAGGCTGAGGACCAGCGAAATGTTGAATTTCGAGTCGGTGAAATCATTCAGGAAAAGCTGCATCGAGCCGCCATAGAAAGCCCAGAAAAAGTGTGTTCCGAACCATCCCATCCCAAGCAGCGCCATCGTGAGTGGAGCGATTTTCCCGGAATCGTTCAACTGCCGCGGTCTCCTTTTTGGTTTGCAGACGGATGAGGTGGCGCAAAGCCATCATTATAATCGATTTTCCTTTGCAAGGGAATTGGAGCGAATCGTTCCAATATTGTATAATCGCTGGCACTCAAAAGGTCACCCGCATCGACTCTTCGCCTCTATACTATCTGTCCGAACATCGAGCGGAGATGCGCTTTGATACGAAGACCTCTCGTGTGGTTTGTCGCTTCCCTTATTGCGGGAATGGGTTTCGCCTCCGCGTGCGCTCCGCCGTTCAGACCTGTCCTGGCCGCATTCCTCACGGCATGGCTGTTCGCGATTCTGCTGTTGCTCATGAAGAAACGAGTCCCCTCGACGCTCCTGACACTCGCCGCTTCCTTCCTTCTTGGCGCCTGCATGTACGAGGTGCAGGCGTATGTGTCGGAGATTCCGGACGAGGTGGCGCGAAACTATTCCTCGAGGGGACCGTTGAGGGTTCGGCTCTTCGGAGTCGTGGCCGGTGCACGGCCCTTCGCAGAGCGCGAACGAGCCACCTTCACTCTCGACGCCGACTGCATAGAGGCGAACGGTGTCCGCAAGCCCGTCAGCGGTAAAGTGCTGGTGAACTGGTACCAGCCCGCCAGCGGGATCGAACCCGGCGACATCGTCTCGGTATCCGGGAAGTTGCAGCTTCTCGAAGGTTTCAAGAATCCCCGGTCGTTCGACTATGAGCGCTACATGTACCGGAGGGGAATTTTTTCGAGAATGTATGCCCGTGGTCCCGAAGCCGTCGCCGTTCACGGGACCGAACAGAATAGGCTGAGCGGATGGAGGAACAAAATACGACAGCGGGGACTCGAAATCATCTCGGTATCGACGCGGACCGATGAGACGCGGGCATTCCTCTCGGCAATCCTCCTCGGAGAGCGCGGCCTGCTCACGCCGGAAATGCAGGATTGGTTCAAGAGGGCGGGCACATTTCATGTACTGGCGATATCGGGTCTGCACGTGGGGCTCGTGTATCTCATCGCCTCGCTTGTCCTCGCGTCGGTACGGGTGCGCTTGCGCGTCGCGTTGGGAATCCTGATCGTATGGTTCTATGCGGTCATTACGGGGGGCAGCGTGCCGGTGATACGCGCTTCAATAATGCTGACCCTCGTGCTCGCCGAATACTACCTGAACCGGGAGGGCGACTTCCTGACGGCGGTTGCCTTCGCTGCGCTCCTGATTGTTTCCATGAATCCGACCGTCATAGACGAAGCCAGCTTTCAGTTGTCATTTACGGCAGTCGTGTTGCTCTGCACGTTCGAACCGGTTTTCAGCGACACAATTTATCCGGCGCTCCAACAAAAATTTCACCGGGCGCCTTCATCCGTGCTGCATAAATTGGCCGTCACGCTTTACGCGTCGCTTGTGGTGGGAGTCGGAATGCTCCCGCTCGTCGCTTACCACTTCAACCTCATTTCGTTCGTGTTCCCACTCGCAAACATCGTCGTGATTCCCGCTCTCTCGCTCGTTCTCGCATCCGGATTCGCCTGCCTGGCCGCCGGATTCATTTGGATGAAGGCAGCCATCCTGCCCGGACTGGCGGTGGAAGCAATTACGTGGGTCATTCTTGGATTCGCAAAGCTTTGCTCTGCGATACCCGGCAGCTCAAGGTATGTCCCATCGCCGCCAATCTGGGTGCTCGGGCTCGTGGGGTTCGGGATCATACTTTTGTGGTGGAACCGGTCGCCGATATGGAAAATGACAGTCTTTTCAACGGCGGCAGGCGCCGCGCTGGCTGTCGCTGTCCTCGGCGAAATAGCCGCGAAAGATACCCTGAAAATAACGTTCCTCGATGTCGGGGACGCCGACTCCTCCTTTGTCGAATTTCCCGACGGAAGCACGATGCTTGTGGATACGGGTTTTTCAACACCCTCGCTTGACTGCGGTGAACGCATCATTGCGCCGTATCTCTGGAAAAGGCGGAAAGGAATCGATACGCTCGTTCTCACGCACTCCGATAACGACCACACGGGAGGCGCTTCGTTCCTCATGAAAAATTTCAGGATTGAAAAACTTGTGCTACCCGATGTTCCCGAGTTTACGGAGCGGTTTTCGGACATCCTCCATCTGGCGAAGGAAAAAGACATTACGGTTGAAGCCGTTCATGCCGGGCAGCAACTTCTCTTCTCCGAAGATGCGAGAGTCGATGTCTTGAATCCGCCCCCGGAAACTTCCGGGCGCCGCCTGACCACCAACGAAAGCTCGGTCGTGCTCAAGGTTACCTGCGGCAACACGTCCGCTCTTCTCACGGGAGACGCGGAAAAGCACGCGCTGCGGTTCGTTTCCGGTTTCGGAGAAAAGATCGAAAGCCAGGTGCTCAAGACACCCCATCATGGGCGCAAAAGCAGCTTCAGTAAAACATTCGTGGAAACTGTCCGCCCGCGTATAGCCGTGATATCCGGCAGGCCCTACCGGATTGACGAGCGAATTGACAACCGGCTCGCGAACTATGCCCCTTTGTGCCATACCGTGCTGTCGACGAAGGAGTGTGGCGCAATCGAAATCGAGAGCGATGGCTCTGTTCTGCAAACACGGGTAACGCGAACGAAAAGAATCGACCCGTTCTCGCCGAGGGCAGGGAACTGAATGTGTCCCACGATTGCCCATTCTGCCGAAAAGCCGGAGCGCTGATCCCGGGGACATGGAGGTATGGGCCGAAGGTCACGCTCCGCGTGATTCCGGTTCCCGGAAGTAGCCAAATCGAATTATCGGACGGTCGCACAGCCCCCTTTCGCCGGGCGATGGTGGGACGGATTGAATCGGCCGCTATGAACGCCGAATATTTCTGATTCGAAACGGTGGCGAACCAAACCGGTAAATGCGCCGAATTCAGTTGCAATGAAGCAGGGCTGTTGTTATAATGTGTGCATTCAGGAAAAGCCATCTTTTCAGCTCACCGAAAAGTCCTTTTGTCGGTGCGGAGAGGACAGTATGAACAAGGGCTGTCGAACGAGTCTCCTCATCTTCTTCCTCGTCAGTTTCATATGCGGCATGGGCCTGATCGCTATCCTCATTTTTGTTTCCCAGGGCCGCCGTGCGGTTCCCGTATTCCCGGGCCGCGAAAGCGTCGCCGTCATCGATGTCGAGGGACCCATCTTTGATGTGGAGGAATCTCTGAAGGAATTGAAGTCGCACATCAAAAACTCTTCCGTCAAGGGAATCGTCGTCAGACTGAACAGCCCCGGCGGAGCGGTTGCGCCCTCGCAAGAGTTATACGAAGAAATCAAGAGGGCACGAGACAAGGGAAAGGTGATTGTGGCGTCGATGGCGTCAATCGCAGCTTCGGGCGCTTTTTACATTGCGTGCGCGGCCGACGAAATTTATGCGAACCCGGGAACCATAACCGGCAGCATCGGCGTCATCGCGGAATTTCCCAATGTGCAAGGGCTGATGGATAAGATCGGAATCCGGTTCGAAACCATAAAGACCGGCGAGTACAAGGATATCGGCTCGATGTTCCGCACGATGGAACCGGAGGAGCAACAGCTTCTGCAGGATGTGCTCATGGACGTCTATGACCAGTTCGTCGAAGCCGTTTCCGAGAGCCGGGCCATGCCGGTCGAGGAAGTGAAGCAATATGCCGACGGCCGCATTTTCAGCGGACGCCAGGCCCTCGAATACGGATTTGTCGATGCGCTGGGCACTCAAAGCGACGCCATCAAGCGGGCCGCGGCCCTCGGAGGAATCAAGGGCGAACCGAACGTGATACGCAAAAAAAAGCGGGGCTTCCCCTTCGGTTCCCTCGCGCAAAGCGTCGCAGGACAGTATCTGCCGTCAACACGGCCCACCTACATTCCCGTGCTGTATCTGTTTCGCTGAGTGATTGCTCTATGAGTCAGATGGAATACGACGAAGACTTCTCCGAGCCCACTCCTTCCTCGAAGCCGCCGAACTTCCGCCAATACAAAGACAGCATGAGCGCCTACCTCAAGGAGATCTCGCGCCAGCCGCTGCTCAGATACGAAGAAGAAATAGACCTCGCGAAACGCATGAAGAAGGGCGACCAGGAGGCCAGGAAAAAACTCATCATCTCGAATCTGCGGCTTGTTGTCAGCGTCGCAAACAAATACTTGCACTATGGCCTCCCGCTGCTGGACCTCGTGGAAGAAGGCAACCTCGGACTCATCAAGGCCGTCGACAAATTCGACCACACGAAGGGATACAAGTTCAGCACCTACGCCACGTGGTGGATACGCCAGGCAATATCTCGATTCCTCGCGAACTACGGCCGCACAATACGAATACCTGTTTATATGACCGAGAACATCATCAAATATAAGCAGGCGAGCCAGCGACTCTACAAGGAGCGCGGCCATAAGCCCACCCTGGAGGAAATCGCGGAAGAACTCGAAATGTCGCCCGACGACGTGGCCGATCTTCACAAGTATTCGCAGAAAATAACCTCGCTCGAGGCCGCGGTGGGGACAGACGACAACGCCGAACTCGGCGACCTGATCGAGGACAGTCATGCGATCGACCCCGTCGACATCGTGGCAAAAGTGTTCCGCGACCAGAAGCTCATGCAGATGCTCGACCAGCTTACCGAGCGCGAGGCCCAAATTCTGCAGTTCCGCTACGGCCTCGTCGATGGCGACCCGCACACCCTCAAGGAAACCGGAGAGCGATTCAACCTCACTCGCGAGCGCATTCGCCAGATAGAAGCGAAAGCGATAAAGAAGCTCCGGAAGTACATCGCTCTTCACAACATCGATTTTGAAGAACTGTAAGGCTATTTCCTTTAACCACGGAGTCAGGCGGATTTTTTCTTATCTGCCAGATACAAGAAATACTGGCTTCATGTTTTTTGCAGGGGCGCGCGGCCGTGCGCCGGGACAAGCAATTCAACAACGGGGAACACGGCACAGCGGAGCCGCAGCCAAACTTTTTGAACACAGGCGGCGCGAATGAAAACTTTTTTTCTTTCATTCCCGCGAAAACGGGCCCCGGAGAATGCCTTTGAGCGCCGAGGGCGTATAGAGACCAATCGGACGAGGTTCCCGGTCCTTTGCCTTCATCCGTGTAAATTGGCGGCCTAGCTGTGGTTGAAAATCGGCTCCTCGGGAACAGTGCAAATCCGTGCAGTTCGATTCGCGCCATTCGTTGCCATTCGTATTCTTTCGTGTCTGCAAATTCGTGGTCGAGAGATATTTAGTAACAGCGGGAGGAGAGATGAGTGAGAGACTGAAACAGATTATCCGCAGCGTCCCCGATTTTCCGAAAAAGGGCATCCTGTTCAGGGACATCACAACGCTCCTGAAGGACAACAAAGCGCTCGCCGAAGCTATCGACCTGCTCGTCGACCGAAACAAGGACAAGGGAATCGACAAGGTCCTCGGAATGGAATCGCGCGGCTTCATCCTCGGCGCTCCGATGGCATATCTGCTCGGGGCGGGGTTCGTGCCGGTGCGTAAGAAGGGAAAATTGCCCGCCGCCGTCTTCAGCGCGACATACGAACTCGAGTACGGCGCCGACCACCTCGAGGTGCACAAGGACGCAATCGAACCAGGCGAGAACGTGCTGATAGTGGACGACCTTCTCGCCACGGGCGGCACCGCCGCGGCAACCGTCGAGCTCGTGAGCAATTTCAAGGCCAACATCAAGGGGCTCGACTTCCTCATCGAACTGCTGGATTTGCACGGAAGAGAGAAACTCAAGGGCTGCGAAGTCTTCGCGCTCTTGCAGTTCTGAGTTATGCCGAACACAGAATTCGCCGAGTTTGAGCTTCAGGAAACGTCCTGCGCTTCCCGTCGAAATTACGCCGGGCCTTGACAGCGGGGAATTCGGGGATAGAGAAAAAAGCTTTTTTCATCCGCAGCTTCTCCGAGCAATGCTCAGGACAAGTTCTCGCTGATTATCAGGGCGAGGCACAGCCGCAACCAGACTTGTGGAATACCAATGGCAGGAACGCAACCGAATCGCATCACAAATGAAAGCTTTTTTTCTTGTTAGTCTAGCGAAAGCAGGAATCCATTTCACGACAAGGATTTGTGCGTGTGAACTTTCGAAAATCACGACAGAAATTCCAGAAATTGAGAGTGAGTAGTACGGAGAAAGCCAACAGTGGCAACCAACGCGTTTGCCCGAATATTTGAACCGAATCGAAGAAAGTCCCGGGAATGAAAAAACTTGCGGCGTCGGTTAGCGCCATTCTGTTATCCCGCCGGAATCATTGATGGGGAGATGCTTTCTTGTCGCACGCCTGCCGGAAGACGCGGAGGAAGTTCTTGTTGGTGACGCATGCTATGTCGGCTTGTGAGAAGCCCGCTTTCCGGAACAAGGGAATGAGCTTCGGGACCTTCCCTATATGTTCCAGACCGCGGGGTGTGGTCTCGATGCCGTCGAAGTCTGAGCCGATCGCCAGCACCTGAATCCCGCCGACCTCGGCTATGTGAATCGCGTGTCGGATGACGTCGGCCGCGGTGGCCTCGCCGGAATCGTTCAGGAAGCCCTCGCAGAAATTGAGCCCGATGAACCCGCCTTGCTCCGAAATCGCGCGTATCTGCAAATCCTTCAGATTCCGCGGACTCGGACAGACACTGAATGCGTTTGAATGCGTGGCGACGACCGGACGCTCCGCAAACTCGACAACCTGCCAGAATGTTCTCTCGTTCAGATGGGAGACATCGACAATCATGCCCAGCCGCTCCATTTCGCGAATGGTGTCGCGTCCCAGTTGAGTGAGCCCGCGCCTGCCCCGAAACTTTCCCGCGCCGTCGCCGAGCCGGTTTCTGTGATTCCAGGTTAGCCCCATGAAGCGAACGCCAAGCCTGTGGAAAGTGCGCAGCAGAGCGAGGTCGTCGCCGATCGCGATGCCGTTCTCGATTGAGAGGATGACCGCGAGCCTGCCGCTCCTGCGCGCCTTCGTGATGCCCTTATAATCTCCAACCGGTTCCATCCAGTCGGAATGCTCGCTTGCCATCGCCTGCGCCATGTCTATCATTTTGAGGGTTCTTTGTAAGGGAGGGAAGGAGGGGTCGCGCTTCTCGGTGAAGAGCGCGAACACTGCGACGCCGACCTTGCTCTTCCTCAGGCGCGAAGGGGTGACATGCGAGTGGGAGGGTATTTCCGAGAATCTCTTCCAGCCGAACTTCAACATCTTGGACAGAGTGTCGAGGTGGGAGTCGCAGATGAATGTCTCGGAATCATGGCCCGTATCGCAAGGTCTTCTCATGTTCGCTCGCCGGTGACCGCTCTCGCCTTTCCCGTTTTTCCGCGACAAAACTGCTCGAACCTGTCGAAGTACTCTTTTCTTCCCACTATATAGGTGTCGTTGTGGTGCGCGCCTTTTATTGTGTAGAAGTCCTTATCGCCCCGGGCGGCCTCGAAAAGCTCGCGTCCGAATTTGTAAGGCACGATTTCATCCTTGTCCCCATGGAAAAAGAGGATGGGAGTGGAAACAGACGAGATGCGGCCCAGGCAGTCGAACTTGTCTTTGAAAATCCCGAGGCCGGGGAGCGGGAGCGTGGCCCGCGCCATGTCGGCCATGTTAGTGAACGCCGACTCGAGGATCACGCCTGCGCAGGGATTCTTTGACGCAACGCGCACCGCCACGCAGCTACCGAGCGAGCGCCCGAACACGATCAGACCATCCGGCGCGACACCTGCTTGCGAAACAATGTGTTCGTAGGCGGCGTGACCGTCGAGGTAGATACCCTTTTCCGAAGGACGCCCCTCGCTTTTTCCGTAGCCTCGATAATCCACCATGAAGAGCGAAAGCCCGCGATCAAAGAGCAGTCTGGCGTTATCCAGGCGGTCGGCGATGTTGCCCGCGTTTCCGTGAAACCACATGACCATCGGAGAATCGGCTGATGCCCTGATGAGCCAGGCATTGAGCGTCAGGTTGTCCGGAGTCCTGAAATAGACGTCTTCGAAGGGCATTCCCCACTCGCGCGGAGTGAAAGGGACCGGCTTGGCGGGGAAGAATACGAAGCTTCGTTCGATGAATCCCTCAAGCATGGTTTTGCCGATCATGGCGAACCCGAGAAGCGAAACAAGGGCGACCGCGACCATGACCATCGTCCGCCGCGTTCGACTCAGTTGCCGCAATTCGGGCCTATGGTCCCGCATGCTCTGGCGTCAATTGAAATGGTCCCACGATTGCGCAGCGAAGGGGGACTGTCCCCGAAGCGAACAACCTTTACCATGAACCGTGGGACACATTCAACTTCTCTCTCTTTCATGCTTTTTCAGATGTTTCTTCAGCGTTTTGCCGATTATGTTCTTGGGAAGCTCGTCGATAAATTCCACGTATTTCGGCGCCTTGAAGGAGGCCAGGTTTTCTCGGCAGAACCGGCGCACGTCCTCCGCCGTCATCTCTTCTCCCGGCCTCAGAACAATGTATGCCTTGACCTCCTCGCCCATGATATCGTCCGGAACTCCGACGACGGCCGCCTCGAGAATTTTCGGATGCGAAAACAGCAGGTTGTCGATTTCTTTCGGATAAATGTTCTCGCCGCCGCGAATAATCATTTCCTTTTTCCGGTCGACAATGAAGAAGTAGCCCTCATCGTCCATGTATGCCATGTCGCCGGTGTGGAGCCAGCCGTTCCGCAGGGTTTCGGCGTTGGCCTCGGGTTTTCGCAGGTATCCCTTCATCACGTTGCCGCCCCGGATACAGAGTTCCCCGACTTCTCCGGGAGATAGTTCGTTGTCATCGTCATCGAGTATCTTCATTTCCTGGCCGGGAAACGGTTTTCCAATGGAGCCGATCTTCCGCTTCCCGTGAATCGGATTGATCGAGCTGGCGACGGTCCCCTCTGTCAGTCCGTAGCCCTCCATGATTTTGACGCCGAAGCTCTCCTCGAACTTGCGAAATGTCTCAATCGGCATGGGGGCGGCCCCGCAGATGCCGAACTTGACTGATGACAGGTCTCTGCCTTGCGCGGTCTCCGGAATTTGCAGGAGGATGTTGTACACCGCGGGCACCGCACTCCAGAATGTGACCCGATGCTTTTCAACGACCTCCCAGAACTCCGAGGCCGAGAATCCCTGCCGCAGCACGATTTTTACTCCTCCGTTGATGCCGGAGATGCAGGAGAACATGGCGTTCACGTGGAAGATCGGGAGAAAGATAAGAGCGACCTCTTCGCCCTTTTCCATTCCAAATGCCTGTTCCAGTCCGGCGATGGCATAGAGCGAGTTGTAATGAGTCAGCAAAACTCCCTTCGGGTTGCCGGTCGTACCGGACGTGTAAAAAATGAACGCTTCATCATCGGAACCAATGTCGGCTTCGGGCAACCTGTCGCTCTGTTCCGCAAGCGCCTTTTCAAATGAGGTGTATTCGGGATTGGAATCGTTTCCTATCACGATGATTGTCTTCAGGTGAGCGCACTCGGCGCGAATCTGTTCGAGGTTCGACAGGTAGCACGATTCGACAACGGCCGCGACCGCCTTGGAATCGTTCAGGAGGTACTGGATCTCGGGGGGCTGCCACCAGCAGTTTATCGGACCGGCGATTGCGCCCATTTTCACCGCTGCGAAATAGGCGGTCAATGCTTCGGGCGAATTGTTCGCATACACGCACACGATGTCGCCCTTGCTCACTCCGAGCTTCAACAAGGCATTTGTAAATCGGTTCACCTGCTTGTCGAAATCTGTGAAACTGATGTCTCTGTCGTAGAACGCGAGGTAGGTCTTGTTTCCGAACTCCTGCGCCCTGCTCTCGAACATTTCCCGCAAATTCTTGAATTCCACTTCCAGCATCGACATCGTTCTCCTGGTTAGACGGAAATACCGCTCATCGGTATGTCCAATTCCGGTTCCGGCAGCTCTTGAGGCTGCGGGGCCGTCGCGCGTTCAACGAGCTCGGCGTACCCCGGCTCGTCCCGTATGTTGTCAAGGTCGGGGTCCTTGCTCATGTGTTCGAAATCACGAAACCCGTTGTCAATAGCGCGTTCCAGCCACTTCAAGGCCGGCTTCGTCTTGCCTCTGAGCGAATATACGCACGCAATGTTATACATCGAGTTGTAATCCGACGGGTCGAGGTCGACCGCCGTTTTCAATTCCGTCAACGCGAGCGTGTAGAGATTTTTGTGAAAGTAGCTCATTGCAAGGGCGGCGTGGCCGGGCGCAAAGTCGGGCGTGAGTTCCACCACCCGCTTCAAAGGCTCTATCGATTTGTCGTAATCCTCCTTTTTCTGATAAACGATTCCCAGGAAAAAGTGGGCGTTCACGTTCTCGGGCTGAATCTCGACGGCTTTGGAGAGATGCTGTTCCGCAGCCTCCAGGTCTTTCTCTTCGAGCGCGATCGCGCCCATCAAAAACATGTTGCCGGGAAAATCGGCGTTCAGCGTCCTCGCCTTGTTCGCCGCCTCGCGGGCGCCCTCGATGTCGCCACGATGCAATCGGATCAAACCCAGGTCATAGTATGCCCGGGGTGAATCAGGCAACCGTTCAATCAATTCCTGGATAGTTTGTTCGGCCCGCTCGTCCTTGCCGGCGGCAAGATACAGGTCAGCCAGGTTTCGGGCTGCCACAATGCTTTCCGGATACAGTTCGACAGCTTTCCTGGCTTGCTGGATGGCTTTCTCGGTATTCCCCTCCTGGAGCATCCGCCGAGCCACGGCCAAATAGTAAAACGACTTCCCTTTTGGCAACATGAGCGTGCTCAGCGGGATGGCAAGCATCAGCAGAAGGAATACGCCCAGAGATATGTAATAAACCTTGCGACGGGTCACTCTGTCGAAAACTCCCGAACTGTCACTGCTTCAAGCGCAAGCAGTTTTCGTTTTGTTTCGAGGTCTTTCGCGCCTCCCCCGAATCCGCACAGCTTTCCGGTTGAACCGATGACGCGGTGACACGGGATAATGATGGGAACCGGGTTGGCCGCCATCACCTGCCCGGCCGCGCGTGCGGCCCCCGGACTGCCGACACGCTCTGCCAGCCAACCATACGTCCGAGTTTCGCCCCAAGGAATCTTTGCTGTTTCTTGGAGAACGGTCCTCTGAAAATCGGTGAGCCCGAAAAGGTCGACCGAGAAACTGAAACGTCGCCTCGTCCCCTCGAAGTATTCCTTCAACTCCGTGAGGACGTCCTGAACCGACTCATCGGAACGCGAAACGGCTGTCGAGGCTCGTTTTGAAAGCTCCGTGCGGAAATTGCGTTCCGATTGGGTCCGAAAGCCGACGGCTATGACCTTGCGGCCGTTCAAGGCCACGCAGATTCTTCCGATCTGCGATTCGAGGACTCCGTAGCGCAAGGGGCCACGATGCTTGGCGTTACGCCTTGTCCTCGAGGGGGCCGCTCTCTGCGTTCTCATTTGCATTCTCGTAAGATTCGTTCCCGGCAAACAGTAGTCGCGTGAATAAATATTAGACCAAAACGACCGACAAGTCAACGGGACTTCCGGGTTGGTGGATGGATGTTTACCATGGGAACCGTGCAAATGAACTCGCACCCGCAGAAGAATCCTTCCCTTTCGGCAGGCGTCGATTTGTTTGGACGAATGCTCAACAATCACGCTGCGAATTCGGGAAACCGCCAGTGAGGAATCCGGAGGAGGCGATTCATATGATTGAGGGCTGTGGTTCTGTCCCGCGGCGAATATCTTAAACCTTTGTTCAACACATCGATTTACAGGTGTCAATTTCGGCATCCTGTGGTATTATCTCCCTAACGAGAGAGCCGACGGTCAAGACGCCTTGCGCTCCTGCGGGCGACATTCTTTATTCGGCAATCCGGCATTCGGGGAATCCCTGACATGAAGCGGCCCATCCATCTATTTATCACTCTCGGATTTACCTCGATCGTAATCCAGATTCTGCTCATGCGCGAACTTATCGTCGTGTTTTACGGCAATGAACTCTCGCTGGGAATCATGCTCGGAAGCTGGCTGCTGTGGGTTGGGCTCGGAAGCCTGCTTGCCGCGCTTATCGTGCCGCGCGCCGATTTCTTCAGTCATGTTTCGGCGCTTGCCGCGCTGCAAACCCTTCTGGGAATAGTGAGCGCTGCTTCGATCGCGGGTGTCCGCGCAATTCCATTGTTTCTCCAGCGGGCTTCCGCCGGCGAAATCGTCGGATACATTCCCATTGTTGTCTCATCATTCCTTGTGCTCGCTCCCGTCGGCCTTCTCCTGGGGTTCCTGTTCGACCTCTTCTGCCATATCTGGAGGGAAGAACATCATCCGGTTGCCTCGATTGGTTCCGTTTATGTGTTTGAGGCGCTGGGTGCGGCTGCGGGCGGAATAGCCTTCGCCTGCCTTCTCATATGGGCGCTCCATCCCTCGGAGACCGCGGCCGTGTTGCTTGTTCTCAACCTGAGCGCGGCTGCCGCCACTCTTTTTCTCGAGCGACGGCTCCGCAGAGTCGCCCTCGCTGTTTCAGCGATTACCATAGCGGTCGCTCTGGCGAGCTTCTTCGGAGGCGCGACCCAGCTCCGCGCGCTCTCTTTGAGATGGCTGTGGGGGAACCTGAACGTCACCCATTCCGACGATTCCATATACGGCAACATTGCTTTTGTCGAGACTCAGGAACAGAAATCGCTCTACCAAAACGGCCTTCTGATGTTCTCCTACCCGAACCGCTTTGCCGCCGAAGAGGCCGTACACTTCGCGTTGCTGGAACATCCCGCGCCGGAGAGGGCGCTTCTCATCGGCGGAGGAATGGATGGCTCTTTGCTGGAGGCGCTCAGACATCCCATCGCACATATCGACTACCTCGAGGTCGACCCGGTCGTATTAAAGATATTCCGAAAGTTTTTCCCGTCCGAGGCGACCCAAGCGCTCTCCGACCCGCGCGTGACCGTTCATATCGTTGACGGCAGGTTGTTTCTGAAAGAAGCGGGAGAACCATACGACGTCATATTGGTAAACCTTCCGGACCCATACACCGCCCTGATCAATCGATTCTATACACGCGAGTTTTTCCGGGAATGCAAGGGCCGGCTGGCCGCTTCCGGCATCCTTTGTTTCCGCGTCAACTCCGCCGAGAACTATATTTCGCCCGAGCTGCAGCAATTCCTCGGCTGCATCGACCGGACCCTCCGAGAGAGCTTTTCCGAAATCAAGGTTGTGCCGGGCGAGACGAACATCTTCCTTTCGTGTAATGTTCCCGGCATGCTCACCCTCGAAAGCGACATCCTCGTCGACCGTCTGGATGAACGAGGAATCAAGGAACAACTGCAGTTCATCAGGGAATACTACCTTCCCGACCGGCTCTCCGACGAGCGGAAGGCCCGCCTGGAGAGCGCGCTCGCTACCGCCGAAAGCAGGATGAACACGGACCTCAAACCCGTATGCTATTACTATGATGCCGTCCTCTGGAGCAAACAGTTCAAGGATATTTCGGGGAGTGTCCTCACCTTCTTTTCGAAAATTGGTCCATTGTGGTTCGTAGCCGCAATAGCGCTCGCGTTTGCCGCGACAATAGCGGTCCAGCGCCTGTTCCCGATTTCCTGGGGGCGAAAATCGGTTCTCGTCGCTGTGGCGACCACCGGCTTCGCGGAGATAACAATCGAGGTTGTCACACTCCTCGGGTTCCAGGCGATCTACGGCTATGTTTATTACAAGGTGGCTGTCATCGTCACCGCGTTCATGCTGGGGCTCACATCCGGTGCGGCTTTCATCGGCAGGTTCATCGCGCGTGGCGCGGCGGGACGCAGAACGTTCATGTTCGTCCAGGCGCTTGTTTGCGCGTATCCTCTGGCCCTTCTCGGGGCGCTCATCCTGTTTGCACGCGGGAGCGTCACTTCCGATACGCGTCTGCTCATGCTCGAGGCGCAGCTCGCGTTTCCGGCGCTGGCCTTCCTGGCCGGATTCGTCGGCGGGCTGCAGTTTCCGCTGGCCAACTCGCTCTGGCTCGAGGAGGCGCCCGGCGCTGCCCGAGCCGCCGGCCTCACGTATGGTGTCGACCTGTTGGGCTCCTGCCTGGGAGCAATGCTCACAACCACCATCCTGGTTCCCGTGCTCGGTATCCCGTTCGCCTGCCTGTTTGCATCGCTGCTCAACTTTGGCAGTTTGCTGCTCCTGCTGACCCACTCCCGTTCGACGGCCTGAAAATGCGGCCTGCGAATAAAGGGAAATGCGAACGAATTGACACGAACCGAGCGGGTCCTCTCTCTGCAGGAAACAACTGTCCAGTGTGGGACCGGGACGAATTCCGTGTGCGGTGAAATACTATATGCGCAACGGGGATGATCTCAAAGAAGAATCGGCGCGTCTTGCTTGGCGAAGCCGGCTGGTACCCATGTTGACCCGGGCAGGCGCTCCTTGATAGAATTCCTCGAGTTCGGCAGCCCTCCAAAACAGACTTTCCAGAAATTGTTATGAAAAGGAACAGGGCCTTAATCAAACCTTTCCATGCCGGGAGGAAGAAACCATGGAGCGAACAGAAAAACTGCTGTGTGCATTGACTGCGATACTCATATTGGCGCTCAGCACCGTTCTTGCCGACGCATCCCAAAACGAGAACGTGACAATATACCGGGATGATTACGGCGTTCCACACGTTGTTGCCGAGAGCAACCGGGGGGTGTTCTACGGCGCCGGCTACGCCATCGCACAGGACCGTCTCCGGCAGATACACCAGTTGCGGCTCCTTGCGCAGGGACGTCTTGCGGAGGTGGCGGGGCCCGAATATTTGAACTCCGACATACAGGTAAGGCGCAACCTCGGCGGACTCCCGCAGGCAGAGCTTGCATTTTCGCGAATCGGTCTGCCGTACCGCGAATGGATTCAGGCATACTGCGACGGCATAAACCGCTTCATCGCAGACGCCAGGATGTCGGCCATGGCGCCGCCATGGACTCCAGTCGATATCATCGCCACAGAGAGGTACCTCATTTGGATGTTTTCACAGGGCAAATCCGCCGAGCTTGAGCGCATGGCCACGCTCGATTACCTGAACGAGAAATTTGACAGCGAAACAGCGCAGGCCATGTGGCGAGACCTTATGTCACCGACCGCCCCCGACGCCATTACCACCATTCGGGATTCCGTGGACGGAAAACAAACCGGATTGCAGTCACAAGAGGATGCGGCGTTCTGCGCCCTTTTGGATGAGGACATCATCGCACGTTCTCTGTCGGTCAGGGATAGTTCACCTGCTCCGGAATTATTTTCCTCGGCCTCGCCGCGTTCGAGGCTCGGCAGCAACGCCATCGTGGTGGCATCCAACCGCTCAGCGACAGGCAAGCCTCTCTTCGTATCCAATACACAGCTCGAAGTTGAATTCCCGGCAGTCTATTACGAGCAACACCTGCGAGGCGGAGATTTTGATGTCATGGGTTTCACGGTCCCGGGCTTTCCGCCGGTCGGATTCGGCCACAATCAAAACATGGCGTGGACAATCACGGTCGGCTGCTCCGACCAGCAGGATATCTACGAGGAGACCGTCCGCCTTGGCCCCGGAAAGAGGCTGCAGTATCTGTTTCAAGGCGAATGGCTCGACTGTTTGTCCCGGAAAGAGGAAATCATTGTGAGGGGTTACTCTGAGCCTGTGCTCCTCACGGTTTATTCGACTATCCACGGGCCCATCGAGATACTGGATATCGAGAACGGCAGGGCGTACACCACGCGGTGGGGACCGTATCTCGACGGACACACCCTCATGGCATACTTCGATATGAACCGCGCAAAGACGATTGACGATTTCGCAACCGCACTGTCGAGGGTTGAAATGTCATTCAATTTTCTTTATGCGGATACCGACGGCAACATCGCATACTGGCATGCGGGCGAGCTGCCGCAAAGGGTAAAAGGCCATACCGGCGTACTTCCGGCCTCCGGCCTCGGCGATTTCGAATGGCAGGGTTTTGTGCCGTTCGAGCAATTGCCTCGTTATATCAACCCCCCGGAAGGTATCATTTTGCTCGAGAACAACAAACCCGCGCCATGGAGTCCCGATTACGATGGCTCGCTGACCGGCTGGGGGACCCAGCGCATGGAACGGATGAAGCAGCTCAGTGACAAGCTTCCCGAGAACGTGACGCTTAACGACCTCGAGGCGGTATTGGAGGACACCCGCTACCTGGCGGCGGATAAACTCAAGCCGGAACTCCTTCGGGTATGCCGCACAGCCAAAGGTGAACGTATCCGCCGTGCGGCGACATTCCTCGAAGCGTGGGACAACTCCGTTACCGCCGACAGTGTGGGTATGACCGTTTTCTTTGTGTGGCTCCAAACGCTCGGAAGAAACATGCTGATGGACGAATTCGGGGAGCACTGCATCCCCTCACTCGTCGAAAAGCCTCACCTGCCGCTCATTTTCCATGCCTTTGAGGGAGAAAACTCACTGTTACCGCCTTCAAGAGACTATTTCGACGATATAACCACGAGGAAGCGAGAGTCTAAAGATGACATCATCGCAAAGAGCCTGCTCGATGCGCTCGATCAATGCGAGCGGCGCTTCGGTGTTCCGCAGATGGAGCAGTGGCAATGGGAAAAACTCTCGTACTGGGACCTTGGACCGCTTGGCCGCGTCGTCAATACGTACATGGACCCGAACCGCCACCACGTGGATGTGGTCGGTGGCGGAGCCAGTTCGCAGTTGATGGAAGTCGAGAACGGGTTTCCGAACGCGAGGAACCTTATGCCTCCAGGCAACTCGGGCAATCCCGCGTCGCCGAACGCGTCGGACCAGTTGAGTCTTTTCGTTGGCTTCGATTACAAACCGATGCCGTTTGACACGGAATCTATTCAGAAGAACGCCACGTCAAAAGTGGTTCTGGATCTGAAGTGATGACAGGGCACGAATAACTCGGGAGAACGTTTGCAGTCCCAATTTGGCGGGTTCACGAAGGAGGACAACAGGTATTATGCGACAACTGGAAAACCAGGTGGCTGTCATCACTGGCGCGGCCTCCGGAATCGACCTCGAAATCGCGCGCCTTTTTTATCAAGAAGGCGCTTCCGTTCTCCTTGTCGACCTGAATGAAGAGGGCTTGAAAAAGGCAACGGCGGAATTTCAGGCTGACGGGCGAGCGGCTTGGTTCGCGGCCGACGTCACCAAAAGCGAGATGGTTGACGCGTCGGTGGAGGAGGCAGTCAAGACGTTTGGCAAAGTGGATATCTTCGTCAACGGCGCGGGGATAATCGCTCGCGGCAGGATAGTCGAGCTGACCGATATCGAATGGCGACGCTCGCTCGATGTGATGCTCTCCGGAGTCTTCTATGGCATCAGGGCTGCAGCGCGACAAATGATCAAGCAGAACAGCGGCGGAAAGATTATCAGCCTGTCATCGGCGGCTTCGACGGTTCCCATCGGCGGCTCGGCCGGTTACTGCACCGCAAAGGCGGCGGTGAATATGCTGACACAGGTGGCTGCGCTCGAACTGGGCAAGCACAGGATTCGCGTGAACGCAATCGCTCCCGGCGAAACCGAAACGCCGCTGATACAACACATGCTCGATCTTCCGATTTGGAAGGAACTCGTCATTCGGGAGACGCCGCTGGGGCGCTTTGGACAAACCAGAGATGTCGCCCAGGCCGCCCTTTTCCTTGCAAGCGACTGTTCCGACTGGGTCACCGGGCAGGTGATTTTTGTTGACGGCGGACAAAGCCTCCGGGGCGTAGACTACGAGAGCCTCGGTCTGATGGAATGAGTGTCCGGCCTGAAAGCATCCGACAAGCGCTCCGCCACGGTTGACTCTGAACGCATCCCACGATTCAATAGTGCAAGCTCCGGCGACGGCCGTTCTGTTCCGCGGTTCGTCAGCATGTACTTCGGGGGGACCGCCCCGGCGCTGCGGACAAGCCCCTCACGAAACCATGCCCCGAAAGGCGTCCTCGCTGAGCATCGGCGCCACTCCCGCGAGAAATCCGTTCATGACGGTTACCCGCACCCACCAGGACAGGAACCAATCTTGCGTCGTGGCGTAAAGGTATGTGGCAAAGACCTCGCAACCGGCCATCAGCACGAAGAGCGTTATCGAGCCGCCGATGAGAAATTGGTCCAGAGGCGACCACAGCAGGAACCCCGCGCCCGCGACCGAAAGAGCGGCAATAAATGCGCCCGCCAGTCCCAGCGCGAAGCCTGTTTGCCAGTCGGCGGCCGCCTGCGTTGCCCGACGCAGAAATTCATCGAGGGCAAGATAGCTTCCCGTGATGAGCGCTGCAATCAGGAACCACACCAACCTGCTGCCCGTTGGGATGACTCCGACCAGCCAGTGATTAAATAACAGCATTGTTGCGGTCAGCCCCATAAGCGCCAGACGCGCTCCCCACGGACCCTGCGGAACGCCCGCGCCCGCCCCGGGTCGCACGGCCGCCAAGATGACAAGTGGCAAAGCCGCCACCGCAAAGAGCGCGAGCACACGGCCATAGACGAGCAGCGGAATTTCCGGCACGAACGGAATAATGCCGCCGATTATCGGGGCCGGCCCCCATCCAGCGACGAATGCGAGGAGGATGACCCACGGAGGAAATGCCTTTCTGAACTTTAAAGTCTCGGCCGATGGGAAAAACAACCCGATGCCGATGACCGATATACCCGCTCCGACAATTGCAAAAATCGCAAGAACCGGAAATCGCAGGGGATTCGTTGTTCGCACATCCTCATCGGAATTTCCCGTAATTCCGTTGAGCCAGTCGACAAGCAGTCTCTGCGTACTCCGTCGCAGGAAAATATTGAAGTGGTTCGCATCTTTAATTATCTCGGCGCAACGCGCCGTGCCAAGCCCGAAGTCCCCGTACAACGTTCCGAATTCCGGCCGAGCCTGCCGGACACCGTTCATCAGAAGCAGATGAGCCTGCCGCTTGACGGTATCGAAATCGCTTTCGGCGACCAGTATCAACACGTTCGGGGGCTGTTTGGAGTCTATTGATGCCGTGACCGGCGATGTGATGACCACGCCCCTCACAGAGGGAATCTCGCGTCCGGTGACAACGGCGTATTTAGTCCCCTCGCTGTGGCCAACCAGAAACAACGGAACGCCGGCTTTTCCTGAGACAAAATCGAGCGCCGCCTCACTCGATTCGATATGATGGTTGTCATAGTACATTCTCAGGGGCGAGTTCGGAGTTCCCGAATGATTCACGAGACGAACCGCGTATCCGGCGCGAAGCAGCGTGATGGCGATGGGAAAATAGATTTGCGCGCCCGAACCGAAACCGCCACTTATGACTACCCGCCCATATTCGCTTTCAGGGGGATGCGCATCGTACACCTTTATCCCGTAGCCAAGTTCCGGTGAGGATATCAGCTTCCAGCCTCCATCGTAGCGCATGAGTTCCCGGCTTCCGACGAAATGGGCCATCAGGGACACGGCAAGGCCTGCGATCAGCAATACCGCCCCGATCTTACGGTTTCTGGCTCGTCTACCGGCCATGAGTAGGTCCTCGGGTATTCGAAAAGCGCGCACGTACCCTTTCCGCTCCAGCAAAAAATCGGTCCTGTCCGCGCACAGGAGTATAGTCTATTGAAAGAGAAGCTGTCAAAAAAGTATTTGTCAACGCAACACCCGTGCGGCATAACAGGCTTCGCGAGTAGTTTTACATGGCCCCCAGATGACCCAAAAATGATGAAACGATGGCTTGGCAGGCTCTGGGTCACGCGCCTCAATCAGCGAATACCCGTTTCTCTCCCTCCATGATATCCTTCGTGGTTTAAAAAACAGAACGCGAATGCGCGCCACTGACAACGAATGCCCACGAATATCCAGAAACCGCTGATGGAGGGGCGTCGGACGGATTGCGCGGGCTCAGGGGGAAAGGATGAAACGTATCTGTCCCACGATCCGCGCTGGTCCGGGATGCCCCCTTCGGGATACTGTGAGTCTTTTCCACGCTTCGGGAACCCACGCTCCGGGAACAATTCGCCAATCTGCGAATTCCCAAAAGACCGGGAATTCCGTAATTGGGTACAGCGAGCGTGTCCGATAATTTCATATGGCGGTTCTCTGCCCGGGAGACGGTCGCGAATCTATCCCGCGAGGCGCGGGCCTTCGCGACCCTAATCCTCGGGATAGTTCCCCCCCCCGCTCGGTTTTTGGTAACTTGCCCAATCTTCAGGCAGATACATGTCCCCGAAACAAAAGTCAACGAACGGGGGGACACGTTAACAGTTTTGGTTTTCGGGGTGGCGAATGCGGTTTTCTTCCTGTCAAAACGCGTGCTTTAAAATCAAGAATTGGCCGCTCGAAACTCCACATTCACGCCCCCCGCCGGGGTCGGCCGCTCCACCATCCGGGCATCTCCCAATGGTCAAGCGCCAAAAACTGTTGGTCGGAGAAACCGGTCGGAGAAACCGCTTGCATTTTTGCTCCCCGCTGTAGTATACTATTTAAGAGATCGAGCCGCCGTTTCGATAGAGTGGGTCGCAGCCCACTCTTTTGCGTTGATGGGGCTGGCTCTTTTCGCGCAGGGTTCAAATTCGGATGACACGAAGGCGGCATTAGCCGCCTTTGTTTTGAAAATGTGTGAGCGCCATGGAAACCGTTGCGGATAACATTGCGAAGATAGCAGAACCCGCAATTGAGGCAGAAGGTTATTACCTTGTCGACCTCGAGTTCAGACGCGAGCGCGGCGGAGGAGTGTTGAGACTCTTCATCGATAAGCCGGAAGGCGGAATCACACTTGACGATTGCCAGAAAGTGAGCGAACTGCTCGGTCCGATGCTCGATGTGGAGGATACGATTGAAGGCCCATATTTTCTCGAGGTCTCGTCGCCGGGAATTAATCGGCGAATCCGAAAAAAGGCGGATTTCGAGAGGTTCGCGGGCGCACTGGTAAAAGTCCAGCTCCGCTCTCCACTGGAGGGTCGCCGGAAGGTCACCGGAATCATCGACCGTGTCGAGGAAACCGAATTGGTTGTTCGACTTGCGGATTCCGATTCGGAGACGATGCGAATTCCGTTCGCGAGCATTGCGCGCGCAAATTTGCAGGTTCTATGAATACTTGCTGTCTCACTGCGACGACCGATTCCCGCGGCAGGGGGATCGGGGCGATTTTCGTCTAAGCCAAGGAGGAGCTCTTCCATGAAGGCAGATTTAATGCCGATTTTCGAACAGTTGCAGAGTGAGCGCAACATCGACAAGAATGTGCTCATTGAGGCAATTCGTTCGGCGATCGAGACCGCCAGCAAGAAGAGTTTCGAAAATTACGGCAATGTGGAAATTGACTTTGACGAGGAAAAGTGGGATTTCAGAGTATTTCAGGTGAAGGACATAGTCGAGAAGCCGCAAAATTCCAAGATGGAAATTTCCCTTGCGGAGGCGCGCGCCGTGGACCCGAACGCCGAAGTCGGTGATACGGTCCGGATTGAGATCGCTCCCGGCAACTTCGGCCGCATAGCCGCACAAACCGCCAAGCAGGTGATCATTCAGAAAATCAAAGAGGCGGAGCGCAAAAATATTTTGGCGGAATTCAAAAAGCGCGAGGGCGACATAATTAACGGGATTATAAAGAAACAGGCCCACGGAACCGTGATCGTTGACCTCGGCAGAACAGAAGGCGTAATTCCTCCAAAAGAACAATCGCCGCGCGACATGTACCGGTTCGGCGAGCGCATGAAGCTCTACGTGCTCGAAGCGTCAGAAAGCGAGCGAGGTCCGCAAATCGCGCTTTCCCGCGCCGCGCCGGAACTGGTTCGCCTGCTCTTTGAGATGGAAGTTCCCGAGATATACGACGGCACGGTGGAAATTCGCTCCCTCGCCCGGGAGGTCGGTTACAGAACCAAGATAGCCGTTGTCTCTCACGACACAAACGTCGACGCGGTCGGCGCCTGCGTTGGGATGAAGGGGATGCGAGTGCGCACCGTTGTCGATGAACTCAGGGGCGAAAAAATCGATGTGATTAAGTGGAGCGATGACATTAAGACCCTCATAACAAACGCCTTGAGTCCGGCAATAATTTCGAATATATTGATTGACGAAAAACTGAAAAGCATCCTGGTTACCGTCCCGTCTGACCAGTTGTCACTGGCCATTGGAAAACGCGGTCAGAACGCGCGACTTGCCTCCAAACTCACGAGTTGGAAAGTCGACATCATCGACGAAAGAAGGCTCAGAGAAGAAACGGCGCTTTTCGAGAGCGATATAATCGATGAACTTATGGAGCTTCCCGGCGTGGGAGAAAAGACCGCCCAAATCCTGAGGGAGGCCGGTTACACTACTCCCAGAAAAATCGCGAACGCTTCCATCGACGACATCTCATCGCTGTCGGGAATCGGACGAAAGAGCGCCGAACGAATGATCGAAGCAGCGGCAGCCCGGTTGGTGTCGCTTGACAGCAATGTGGAGGAGGCGATCCCCGATGAGTAGCGCCAGCAAAATACGCGTCTTCGAACTTGCGAAAGAGCTTGGCCTGTCCAGCAAGGAACTCATGGCTAAACTTCAGGAACTCGGTTTCGCCATAACCTCGCATATGTCCACCCTCGAAGAAAAAGAAACCAAACTGGTTGCAAAAAAACTCGGTCATTTGAAACGCGAAAAAAAGGTCGAAGCGAAGAAGGCAAGGCCAAAAACGAAAAAGGAAGCGAAAAAGGCCGAACCCAAAGAGGCCAAACCCAAAAAGACAGCGAAGGCCTCAAAGAAACGCGCCAAACCCGAGCAGCCGGCGGCCGCCGTAGCGGTCGAAGAGGCTCCGGCAAAGAAACCAGCCGCGAAGGAACCTCTCGTGAAAACGCCGGAGGCGGAGGAGAAACCGCCCGCGAAAGAACCTCCCAAAATAGAGGTTCGAAAAGCCGCACGAGCTCCCGAAGGGGTAGTCGAAAAAAAGGAAGCCCCCGCCAAAAAGGAGCTCGAAGCGGAAGAGGAATTACAGGACGAAACAGATTTGTTGCTCGAAGAAAAGAAACGCATCGAGTGGAGAACCAAACGCCGTGACCGCAGGAAAAGAAGACGAGAGCGAGAAAAAGAACGGCTGAAGAAGGAAGAAGAGCGAAAAGTCATCGAGCCTCCGCCTCCGTCCGAGCGCCTGCTCCGGCGAAAAGCGCGCGGTCCGCGCAAACCGGTCATTACGGTGGACGGGGTTATGACGGTCGACGAACTTGCAAAAGCTTTGAAAATGAAGGCGGGAGCGCTCATCCTGGAACTCATGCAGATGGACATCATGGCCACAAAGAATCAGCCGCTTGACGTCGGAGTAATCGAGAAGATCGCAGAAAAGTATGGCTACGACGTTCAGGAGGCCGCTTCGCTGGAGGACTTGGTCGAGGAAGAAGAGGAGGAAGAGGTCCCCGAGAACCTTAAACCGCGGGCGCCGGTTGTCACGGTGATGGGCCATGTGGACCACGGCAAGACCGCCCTCCTCGACGCAATCCGAAAAACCAATGTCATGGAGGAAGAAGCCGGCGGAATAACCCAACACATAGGCGCGTATGACGTCGCGCTCGACAGCGGCCATGTAGTCTTTCTCGATACCCCCGGCCACGAGGCGTTCACTGCAATGCGCGCTCACGGAGCGAATGTCACCGACGTGGTCGTCCTGGTCGTCGCCGCCGACGACGGCGTGATGCCGCAAACGGTGGAGGCCGTGAACCACGCCCGAGCGGCGAATGTGCCGATTGTGGTGGCTATCAACAAAATCGACAAGCCCGAAGCGAATATTAACCAGGTCAAACAACAACTGGCGAACCTCGACCTCCTTCCGGAGGATTGGGGCGGCAAGACCATTACGGTCACCGTCTCGGCGAAAACGAAAGAAGGGCTGACAAACCTGCTGGAAATGTTGCTGCTCGAGGCCGAGTTGCTCGAATTATCGGCGAATCCGGACAAACCGGCCCGCGGTATCGTGCTCGAAGCCAAACTCGACCGCGGCCGCGGACCCGTGGCGACAGTTCTCGTGCAAAGCGGAACCCTGCGGGTCGGAGACTCTTTCGTGGCCGGAAAACAATACGGGCGAGTCCGCGCAATGTTGGATGACAAGGGGAGAAATTTGACCGAAGCCGGCCCCTCGGTTCCCGTGGAGGTGCTCGGTTTTGCGGGAGTTCCCCAGGCCGGTGACCCTTTCGTCACAATGAAGGATGAAAAGAAAGCCCGCCAGATAGCTGACTCGCGTTCGCTCAAACAGCGCCAAAAAGAGATGATGCAGCAAAGGCGGGTGACTCTCGAAGACCTCTATGAACAAATCCAGGCTGGCGAAATCAGGGAACTGAACATCGTTCTCAAAGGTGATGTTCAAGGGTCGGTCACCGCGCTGCAGGATTCGCTGCTGAAACTGCCGACGGACAATGTGAAACTGAATGTCATCCATTCGGGCGTTGGCGCCATCAACGAGTCCGACGTTATTCTCGCATCCGCCTCCAATGCTCTCCTCATCGGCTTCAATGTCAGACCCGACGCCAAAGCTGGCGACCTTGCCGAGAAAGAAGGAGTGGATTACAGGCTCTACCGCGTCATATACGACGTGATAGATGACGTGCGGGCGGCTATGGAAGGTCTGCTCGAACCGGAGAGAAAAGAGGTTTTCCTCGGGCGCGCCGAAGTGGTCCAAACGTTCAAAGTCAGTTCCATCGGGACCGTCGCCGGCTGCCGGGTTGCCGACGGAGAAATTGTCGCCAACCAGAGGGTCCGACTGGTCAGGGATGGAATCGTCGTCTACGACGGGAAAATCGCTTCGTTGAAACGCTATAAGGAATTCGCCCAAAAAGCGCCTGCGGGAACGGAATGCGGCATCGGGCTGGAAAACTTCAACGACGTCAAAGTGGGCGATGTAATCGAGTGTTATCGAATCGAGGAAATTGCCCGAACGCTTTAAACGATGGTTGTGGGCATCCTGCAAATTGACCTGTTGCTTCGCGGCAACAACTCGCTGAAACGCAAACGGCAAATTCTAAGAAGCATAAAGGACAGAACGCGGCGGCAATTCAATATATCGATAGCCGAAGTCGACCACAACGACCTCTGGCAGCGGGCAACGCTGGGCATCTGCTGCGCATCCAATGACAAAGTGCACGCAGACCGGGTCCTTGCGGAGGTCGTCAGATTTATTGAGGGAAACTTTGAGGCGGAACTCTTGGATTATAGCATCGAAATCATATAACCAGACCGAACAATCAGTGCCGCACAGCGCCGAATGATTTTGCGAGTGGCGCGGCATTCAGACCGTGATGAAAAACCATGGGAAATCGGCGACAACGCCTCGGCGAACTGCTCAAAAAAGAAATAAGCGACTTGGTGCTGCGAGAGATCAAGGACCCGCGCATCGGGTTTGTATCCGTCACGCTCGTGGAGGTCACCGCTGACCTCCGACATGCCTCGGTCTATGTCAGCGTTTTGGGAAGCGAAAAGGAGCGTCAAGGCACGCTTGCGGGATTGCGCAGCGCTACGGGTTTCATCAAACGCGAACTGGGCCGTCGGCTCCGCCTCAAATACATTCCCGACGTCACATTCAAATATGATAAGTCGCTCGAAGAGGGCGCGCGTATCCTCGCTCTCATAGACCAGGTGGTTCAGGAGAAAAGCAACGGCTCAGATGACGAATGAAATTGCGCGGCTGGTCGGCGCAATCGAACAAAACAAGACGTTCTTTCTGGTCTCGCACGTCGACCCGGACGGCGATGCCATAGGCTCGCTCATCGCCCTCCTCTTACTGCTCAGACGAAGAGGCAAGCACGCCGTTGCGTATGACCGGGATGGAGTGCCCGAAATTTACCGGTTCCTCAACCATTCCCATGAAATCGTCAGCGCTGTCCCTGTCTCCGACCAATTCGATGTGGCTGTGTTCCTGGAATGTCCAACGATACAACGCGCCGGCACCGAAGTCGAGCAATTCATTAAAGCCATCCCCATCTGGATTAATATCGACCACCACGTCGAGAATGCAGAGTTTGGTCATTTGAACATTGTGGAACCCGACTTCTGCGCAGTCGCCGAGGTTGTGCACGAATTGTTCGACGCCATGGAAGAGCCGGTCGACGACGTGGTTGCAGAAGTGCTTTACACGGCGATCATGACAGACACGGGCTCATTCAAGTATCCCAACACCACCGCTCGTTCACACGAGATTGCGGCGAGGCTCATCAAATACGGCGTCAGCCCTCATCAAATTTATCAGCGCGTCTATGAGAACATGAGCCAATCTGCCGCTCGCATTGGTGCGCGCGCGCATTCCACTCTCGAGATCAACGGAAAGATATCCTGCATAACCATAACCCGGGCAATGCTCGAAGAAACGGGAGCCACGGCGGAAGACACGCACGACATCGTGAACCTGGGAAGAGGCATCAGGGACGTCGAAGTCGCCTTGCTTTTCCGGGAAACCCACGACGGCATTAAGGTCAGCCTGAGGTCCAAAGACCACGTGGACGTCAATGAAATAGCACGCCGGTTCGATGGCGGCGGACACTTGAGGGCGGCGGGATGCACCATCAAAGGTGACATGAAGTACGCCAAGGAGCAAATGTACGCCGCCGTCAGAAAAGCCCTTCAAAAGGCCGAACGACAAGATGGAAAAAGCGACTGAAACCGGGCCGGCTCCATCGGGAGGCCTGCTGCTCATCGACAAATCGAAGGGAATGACTTCCCATGATGTCGTTGCCACCGTGCGGAAGCATATTCGCCCGCTTCGTGTCGGCCACACGGGCACGCTGGACCCACTCGCCAGCGGTCTGCTCATCCTGTGTGTGGGCGCAGCAACCAAAATCGCAAGCTTCATAGAGACCGAACACAAGCTCTATCATGCGGTCATGCGCCTGGGCATCCGAACCGATACTCAGGATATTTCCGGACACGTGATTGCCGAATCGTCCGTCGACAACATAACAGAAGACCGGGTCCGTACCACCGCGCAATCTTTTGTCGGCGCGATAGAACAGACGCCGCCGGCCTTCTCCGCTCTCAAAGTCAAGGGAGTCCCCGCCTACAGGCTCGCACGGCGGCAAAGAGAAGTCCGTTTGAAGCCCAGACGCGTCGAAATCAGGCGGCTCGAAGTCGAGACTGTGAGTCTGCCGCTGGTTTCCTTTTTGGTCGAATGCTCGAAGGGCACCTACGTGCGAACCATCTGCTCCGATTTTGGAGCGGCGCTGGGCGTTGGAGGTTGTCTGCAGGAACTCAGGCGGATTGCCGTCGGCCGATTCGAAGTCGCCGCCGCAAAGTCGGTTGAGGAAATGAACACAACACATGCAATCATGAGAAACCTGTTGCCGGTTTCGGAAGCTCTCTCGGATTTGCCCGCCCTTGCATGCGATGAGAATCAGGCCGGAAAGCTCCTGCACGGGATGCCGGTGACGGTCAGCCATCAAGTCGCCCCCCCCGAATGCGATTCATGGGCGCAAGCGTTCGGGCCGGACGGCGAACTCTTGGCGGTGGGCACGCTTTCGCGGAGCGACGACGCGTGTGTATTCCATCCGAAGCGAGTTTTGAAAAGCGGTTAGGCTCTGTCCGCACATGCGGTGAAAACACCTTCCGATGAGTATGGTCACGTTCACAAACGAAGACAAAGCGATTCCCTCGCTGGGACCGCTATGCATCACGTTGGGAATTTTCGATGGAATCCACCTGGGTCATCAAAAAATCATCGGGCGGGTTCTGGAAAAGGCAAAGCAGATGGGCGCCACAAGCTGCGTTGCCACGTTTGACCCTCATCCCCGCGAGGTGCTGAACCCCGAGGCTGCGCCGAACCTGCTGACTACAACGAAAAAGAAGGCCGCCCTGCTGGAGTCTCTCGGAATCGAGGCGCTTTGTCTCATTCGTTTCACTCGCGAATTTGCGAATACCGAGGCTCGGGCGTTTGTGCGAAAATTCCTCATGGAAAAACTTCGAATGAAATATATCGTTGTCGGATACGACTGGCGATTCGGAAAAGACCGCAAGGGCGACATAAACCTCTTGCGAGAGATGAGCAAAGATAACGGCTATGAAGTCGAACAGATTGACCGGGTCGATGTGGACGGCCAACTGGTCAGCAGCACAATCATCCGGGAACTCATCCTTGCCGGCGATATACACCGCGCCGGGAAATATCTCGGGCGCAACTATTCCATCACCGGCACAATCGTTGGCGGTTCCGGGCTCGGCAGGGACATCGGGTTCCCGACCGCCAACATAAACCCGCACCACGAGGCGGTGCCGTCGAACGGAATCTACGCCGTCTGGGTACATGTCGGCGGAACCAGAAAACCCGGCACCCTGAACATCGGCGTCAGACCCACGGTGACCTCCGAGAAAAAGCGAACCATCGAGGTTCACATCATGGATTTCTATCGTGACATCTACGGCACGGAAATCGAGGTCACGTTCGTCGATAAGCTCAGGGACGAGCAGAAGTTCCCGTCGCTCGGCGCGCTGGCCGAGCAAATCAAGAAAGACGTCGAGAAGGCACGGGAAACCCTGGTTGAAGATGACGGTGGCATATGATACAATTCGATGACGGCAAAGTATTCCGGGAGGCAAACCTGAAATGAAACCGATGATTGTTGCCGGCAACTGGAAAATGCACAAGCTCACCGGCGAAGCGCGCGAATTCGTCACGAGCCTGAAGGCAAAGTTGAATGGATTCGATTCCCCCCTTCAAGTCGTTCTATGTCCGCCCTTTACGGCATTGTCCGAAGTCGCCTCCGCAATTGCCGGAACGAACATACTGCTTGGAGCGCAGAATGTGTACTGGGAAGAGCAAGGCGCTTTCACGGGCGAAATTTCACCACTCATGTTGAAAGACCTCCGCTGCACCCATGTGATTATTGGTCATTCTGAACGGCGCGAATATTTCGGCGAAACCGATGAAACCGTAAACAAAAAGGTCCTGGCCGCGCTCAAGGCCCAACTCACGCCAATAGTCTGTGTCGGCGAAAGCGAACAGCAACGAGACGAAGGAAAGACTGAAGCCATAATTACCGGACAGGTCAGAAATGGATTCGCAGGCCTGACCGCGCAACAGATGGCGGGAGTCACAGTCGCGTACGAACCGGTATGGGCGATCGGAACCGGAAAAACGGCGACTCCCGACCAGGCGCAGGAGGTTCACGCACTGATCAGGCAGCTTGCGGGGAAGAGTTTTACCAAAGAAATCGCGTCCTCGATGCCAATTCTGTATGGTGGCAGCGTCAAGCCCGAAAACGCCGATGAACTGCTCGACCAGCCCGATATAAACGGCGCACTGGTCGGTGGCGCCAGTCTCGAGCCGGACGCCTTCGAAAAAATTGTCCGGTCAGGCGCGAACGCAATCGACAAATGAACCATAACTGTGGAGAAAAAGCGGCATGAACTGGATCGGAATCCTTTTGCTTCTTATACATATTATCTCATGCACGGGGCTCATTCTCATCGTGCTGTTGCAGGCGGGCAAAGGAGCGTCCTTGGGGGCGGCTTTTGGCGGCGGGGCAAGCCAGACCGTATTCGGCGCGCGAAGCGCCACCCTCATCGGCAGAACCACCTGGGTTCTTGCCGCAGCCTTTATGCTTACGTCGCTCCTTTTGACCAAGTTCAGTCCGTGGCAGGAATTTGGACTCGAAGGGGCTCCGAGCTCCATCCTGCAACAAGAACCGGCTGTCATGCCGCCCGTTCAGAGTTCTGAGCAACCGGTTGCCCCCGCTCCCGCCGGAGAGCCGCTTTCATCGGAGTTGCCCGCCACAGGAACGATACCGGCCAAACCAGCCGATATGCCCGGAGAAAGAGAGCCGTCGGCGCCACTCGATACGTTCGCAGAACCGGAGTGACCGCGCCGAACTGACTCAGTAATTCCGACAGATGGAAACAGCAAACAGAATCTGTCACGCGGTTGCTAAGCGAGGGGCACTGTGAATCTTGCTCAGGGTTCGGTATTCCGAATTTCGGGGGCTGTGAGTGTTTCCGATAATTTCATCTGGCGGTTTACTGCTCGGGGGACAATCCCGAATCTATCCCGCGAGGCGCGGGGTTTCGCGTCCCCAATTCTTGGGACAGCCCCCTTCGCAAGCAATTATCGGACAAAATCACAGTCCCGCTTCGCTCGCTTTTCGGCGACATGAGCAATCGTGGGACAGATCGACTGTGCCCAATTACGGAATTGCCGGTATTTTCGGGTTATTGGGGGACACCATGTGGCATGGTGTCCCCCAATAACCCGGACCGAAAGCGTCGCTCGTGTGGCGTTTGCGAAAGCTTTTTTGAGTCTCTTTGCTACCCAAATCGCGGAAAGGGCTCACTGTCCCCGGAGGGGGCGCCATCGAAACCGTGAGCCCCATGCAACAATGTCCTGTTTCATCGAGTTTGTCAATTCCTGAACGCGAGAACCGCGAGGTATTCGAATGGATGCGTTCCTCATTCGGGGCGGACGTGCCCTGAAGGGAAGAATTAAGGTCAGGGGCGCCAAAAACGCTGTCCTCCCCATCATGGCGGCCGCACTGCTTGCTGACGAACCGTGCGTCATCGAAAACGTTCCTGTCCTTCGCGATATCGTGACGATGAGCAAGGTGTTGGAGCATATGGGCGCAAGGGTTCACGATGTCGGCACGGGAACTCTCACCATCGACGGCTCCGGACTGAACAACCACATAGCCCCCTATGAACTCGTGCGCACCATGCGCGCCTCGTTCCTGGTGGCCGGACCGCTGCTTGCCCGCCTCGGCAAGGCGAAGGTCGCGCTCCCCGGCGGCTGCGCCATCGGGCTTCGACCGGTCGACATCCATTTAAAGGCGTTCGAGGCCCTCGGCGCCAAAGTGAAAATCGGGCGCGGATATGTCCAACTCTCCGGCAAGAGACTCAATGGAGCGAAGATTTGTCTCGACTTTCCCAGCGTCGGAGCAACGGAAAACCTCATTATGGCGAGCGTCCTCGGCACCGGAACAACGATTATCGACAACGCCGCCCGAGAGCCGGAAATTCAGGACTTAGCCGCTTTTCTCCGAGCGGTCGGCGCAAGAATAGAAGGAGAAGGCACGCCGAGAATAATCATCGAAGGAGTCAAGCGCCTTGGCTCAACCACCCACTGCGCGATTCCCGACAGAATCGAGGCCGCCACCTACCTCGTGGCAGGGATCATTACAAAGGGAAGCGTCACGGTCGATGGTGTCATCGAGGACCACCTGGGACCGGTCCTCGCCAAGTTGAGTGAGGCAAACGTCCATATCGAGACCAATGGACCGTCTATAACCGCCTCCGTTTCCGGCGCGCTCCGTCCGCTGGAAATCAGAACGATGCCATATCCCGGGTTTCCCACCGACATGCAGGCGCAGTTCATGGCGCTCATGGCGGTCACGCCGGGCATGAGTTCAATCACCGAGACGGTCTTCGAAAACCGATTCATGCAAGTCGCCGAATTGAACCGGATGGGCGCCGACATACGCATCGAGAGAAATACGGCGCTCATAAACGGCGTTTCCCACCTCTCCGGCGCCGAGGTGATGGCGTCTGACCTTCGGGCCAGCGCGGCGCTCGTGCTGGCCGGACTCGTGGCGCGGGAAGAGACCAAGATTCTGAGAATCTACCACATTGACAGAGGATACGACCAAATCGAGCGCCGGTTGAAATCGCTCGGGGCCGACATCAAACGAATACAAGTCTGAGGGCCGCGATTCGCGGGAGCGACGATGCGGAAAAACACGCGAATTCATCCGGAAACGCTCTTCCGGGTATTCGCGATGACAAAGCGCCAATGAAGAGGGACCTATGATTCAAGTAGTCGAGACCAGAACAATCTCCGGAAAAAAACTTGACGAACTGCTGTTCCCGAGCTATTCCGGAAAGGAATCCTCCCGCATTGAATCCTCCGTGCGCGCAATTGTCGATTCCGTCAGGCTCGAAGGAGATAGGGCGGTCGTCAAATTCACGGAAAAGTTCGACGGGGTTTCACTCAAACCCTCCCGCTTTCAAGTTGAGAGAGAGGAGATACTCTCCGCCTACAAGGCTGTCTCCCGTCATTCGCTCGGCGCGCTTCGCAGAGCGTACAAGAAAATCATTTCGTTTCATCAGAAAGAGCTTCGGCGGACATGGGTGACCCGCTTCTCGCGAAACGCGTTCGTCGGACAAAAAATCACCGCGATCGAGCGCGTAGGCGTCTACTGCCCGGGTGGAAAAGCTTTTTACCCCTCGTCGGTCCTCATGAATATCGCGCCCGCGACCGTCGCCGGATGTTCCGAAATCGTTATGGTGTCTCCCCCGAGCGGCGAAGGCGGCGCCATTCATCCGGGGCTCCTCGTAGCCGCCGACATCGCGGGAGCGACGCAGATTTATCGGATTGGAGGCGCGCAGGCAATCGCCGCGCTGGCATATGGCACAGAGACCATCCCGAAAGTGGACAAGATTGTCGGGCCCGGCAACATTTATGTCGCCGTCGCGAAACGGCTTGTTGCCGGAGCGGTGGCAATCGACATGGAGGCCGGACCGAGCGAAATCATGATCGTTGGCGATTCTTCCGCCGACCCGAGGCTTGTCGCCGCCGACATGCTTTCGCAGGCGGAACACGACGAAATGGCGAGCGCTATCCTCGTTTCCACTTCCCGCAGGCTCGTGAGGGAAGTCATCGAGGAAATGAAAATTCAAATCGAAGGCTTGGAGCGAAGCGAGACCATCAGAAAATCCCTCGATAGAAACGGGCTCGCCATCGTTGCCCGGGGTATACACGAGGCCATTGACCTTGCGAACCGGCGAGCGCCCGAACACCTCGAGTTGCTCGTTAAAAACGCTCACCACGTCGCCGAGCGAATTAACAACGCGGGTGTCATCTTTTTCGGCGATCAGACCCCAAATTCCGTCGGAGATTACTTTGCCGGACCGAACCACGTGCTTCCCACCGGCGGCAGGGCCAGGTTCGCCTCTCCGTTGACCACGGAAGATTTCCGGAAGGTTACCAGCCTGGTCAAATACTCGGCCAGACAACTCAGGGCCGAAGCCGACGATATCATCGCAATCGCCGAACTGGAAGGCTTGACAGCGCACGCAAACGCAGTGAGAATGAGGATGGAACGATGACTTATGCCCGAAGACACCTGTCACGCGTGCAAGGCTACGTTCCCGGCGAGCAGCCCCTCGGCGCCGATTACATAAAGCTGAACACCAACGAGAATCCCTACCCCCCTTCTCCCAGTGTGTTCGAGGTTCTCCGCAGTGTGAGCGGCGAACACATGCGAAAGTATCCCGACCCCGTGTTCGTGCGCCTGCGCTCCAAAATATCGGAAATCTACCGCGTCGCCCCGGAACGGATATTCGTCGGAAACGGCTCAGACGAAGTGCTGAGCCTGCTTATCAGAACATTCGTCGACCCCGATGAAAAGGTCCTTTTCACGTATCCCACGTACGTGCTCTACGAGACGCTCGCCCGCCTGAACGCGGTCGGATTCGAGTCTGTCGAACTCGACAATAATTTCGACTTGCCCGACGAGGTCTTCCAAAAATCCGGAAAAATTTTTTTCGTGGCCAACCCGAACTCGCCCACCGGCAAGTCGGTGTCCCCGACGGGAATCGAGAGACTGTGCGAATCGTTCAACGGGCTGGTTGTCGCAGATGAAGCCTATGCCGATTTCGGCGAGTGCTCATGTGTCGGCATGCTCCCGAAATGCCCCAATCTCATGCTCCTGAGAACGTTCTCCAAATCGTTCTCGCTCGCTTCAATACGCGTTGGCTTTGCGCTCGCAAACGAGGAACTCGTCTCCGAGTTGATGAAAACGAAAGATTCCTACAACGTAAACCTCCTCAGCCAACTCGTGGCGAACGCCGCCCTCGACGACATCGAGCACATGCGGAGAAACGTCGAAAGAATCGTGCAAACCCGCGCCCGGCTCACAGATGGTCTCGCGAAGCTCGGGTTCACGGTGTATCCGTCCGAATCGAACTTCGTTCTTGTAAAATCTCCGAACGGAAACGCGAGCGACCTCTACGAAGAACTGAAACGGAGAAAAATCCTGGTCCGATACTTCCCGCTGCGGCGACTCGACGACTGCCTGCGAATAACAGTAGGAACCGATGAACAAATCGACGCGCTGCTGCGCGAACTGAACGACATAATCGCCAAATGAGGAACCGCAAACGAACGGAGGGAAGGATTCGCTGTCAACGAGAAGAACCTGCATAGAGGACGGGGAAATTTGGCGAAGTCTCTTCAGGCTTCAATATCCAGGTGAGCGCCCTTTTGACCATTCGGCGGAGACTCGGTTTCTCCAACCGCCTCCGAGGCGGCTTCCGGCGATTGATTTTGGCGCCGCTCGCGGGATTTCTTCAGTCGCTCGAAGAATTTCCTTGCGTCCTCTTCCCGGTTGCGGCGGCCGGCCTCGTCGTGAATGATGTCATAATCGGTCTCAGCCGGGTGTTCCTTGTGCTCGCGCACGCTGCGAAGATGCAGAATTCCTTCCATATCGACAAGCCGCTTCTGCGCGTCGATATCCAGCAAATTCCGCGATTCGATTGGTTTGGGCTGCATCTGCCACCACACCCTTTTTCGGAGGGGCCACCCCCCATCTTTCTTATCGGCAGATTTGCGATAACATACAGCAACTATTTCCTCTATAATTGTAGCGCTCTATTACAAAAATGTAAACAGTGCGGCCTTTCAACCGTACGAATTTTGTCCGGCGCCTTTCGCAACATCAATATTGGCGATATGATGCTGCGCGCAGCGGCTTTAGCGAATTGCGGAACTCCAATTCCGAGGTCATGCGTTTCTCGGCCGAAGGTCACGCTCGCCGTGATTCCCTGTTGCCGCAATTGCGCCCCGGCGTCTCCCTTGTTACTCTGAACACAGCAAAGAATCTTTCCTTCTTTTGGGCAATTCGTTTCATATATGTTCCCGCGTTCCCTCAACACATTCGGCTGAAAGGAGATAAGACAAGTGAAGGAACTGCTCGGATTCGCCGCCGCGGTCGCTGTTTCCGCAGGAAACATATTGCGCGACGGCAATGATAAAATCGCCTGGATCGAGCACAAGGGTGAGATCAACCTCGTTACCGAGATGGACCTGAAATCGGAGGACCACATAAAGGAACGCATCGGCAAAGCGTATCCCGGTCACCAGATTCTCGCCGAGGAAAGCGATGTGCCGGAGAAACAAGGGAAATATCGATGGATTATCGACCCGCTCGACGGCACCACGAACTACGCGCACGGGTTTCCCATGTTCTGCGTGTCCATCGCGCTCGAGGTCGAAGGCGCCATTGAACTCGGCGCTGTCTACGATCCCGTCCGCGACGAGCTGTTCACCGGCGCAAGAGGCGGAGGAGCCATGCTGAACGGACGACCGGTCAATGTGTCCGAGACCGACAACCTCAACAACGCGCTTCTCGCAACCGGCTTTCCCTACGACCTCCGGGAGAGCAAGGCGAACAATCTCGACAACTGGAACACGATGATTTTTCGAGCGCAAGCGGTCAGACGCGCCGGTTCGGCGGCGCTCGACCTCTGCTATTGCGCCATGGGCCGGTTCGACGGGTTCTGGGAACTGAAGCTCTTCCCGTGGGACGTCGCAGCCGGCGCTCTTTTCGTTGTCGAGGCCGGCGGAACGGTCACCGACCTCGTCGGTGACGGCTTCAGCATATATTCGAAGGAAATCGTCGCCAGCAACGGCAGAATCCACTCGCAGATGATCGACATCCTCCGCCACGGCGCCCGCCCCAAAAAATGACTGGCTCGCGGGACCGCGAATCATCGTCGGGGAAAGACCGGAAATTGGCGCCGGGTCGCAACCGCCTTGGATTCTCCCATGTTCTTTGCCTCTCGGGCCGGACACGGAAAATGTCTTTTTATCCGCAGCAACTGCGCCGAGTTCAGGAGATCATCTCTTTCACAGGGGCGCACGGCTGTGCGCCCACCTTCTTCCCCTTTTCATAAAACGGGATCTCGCTGAACGGGGCGTCAGGGCTCACACAAATTCGCCAGGCTGTGAAGCGAACCTCCGTCGAGAAAATGACCTCCGTGGTTGGTCTCAAAACAGCGTCCTCATACGCTGATTTCTCGGATTCGGGGGGATTCGGAAGAGATCTGAGGGAACAATTTCAACTTTGAACCTTGGACTCTCACGCGCCCTTCATCCTTCGTTGTTCGTCTTTGCGCATGAGAACCTTTAATGGCCACCCTTTTGTTCTAGCTGTTCGCCCCCCGGTTCCCTTTATTCTCTGGCAGAAAGGTGTTGTCGCCGCGGAAAATATGTGGTACACTGTTTGTGCGAAAGTCACTTCGACTCAAGGTTCTTCTCTTCAGAGCGAGACGTCGCAGCGAAGCGCAGTCCACCAACCCCTCAAGAGTGGAAGGTGACCGCAATATGGCCGCTCTTTCACGAAGAAAATTTCTCAGGTCCTGTTTTTTTCTCTCCATCACCGGCGGAGCCGCCTCGCTCGCGCCGTTGCTTGCCGGGTGTGACCAAGGCACGAAGGAACCGCCCGCGTCGGGGAATGGCGTCCCGAGCGGCCCGGCACAATCCGCTTCCAAAATCGCAGCCCAAACCCATGCCGATTTCCAGCCTTTCTATGTGCGCCTTCACAGGAGCGGAGAGTTGAAAAAGCGGGGGGATGCCCTGTGGGACATCATGCAACGCTGTGAGTTGTGCCCGAGAATGTGCGGCGTCAACAAGCTCCGGGGAGAGAAAGGATTCTGCGGGGCCTCCGCCCAGCTTCAGGTTTCGGCATATCGAGCGCACTTCGGGGAGGAAAGACCGCTGGTGGGAAGGGGCGGTTCCGGAACGATCTTCCTTACAAACTGCGGGCTGCGATGCGTGTTCTGCATCAACTGGGAGATAAGCCAGGGCGGGCAGGGTGAGGACCGGGCCATTGAAGAAATGGCGGACATGATGCTCCGGCTGCAAAGACGAGGCTGCCACAACATTAACATGGTGACACCCACTCATTATTCGCCCCATATCGTCCGGGCGCTCGACATGGCGGCGGCCGGAGGTTTGCGGCTCCCCCTGGTCTACAATACGTGCGGATGGGAACGGGTGGAGATTCTCAAGGTTCTGGATGGCATCGTTGACATCTATCTGCCCGACTTCAAATACGCGGACGGCGCAATGGCGGCGAAGTACTCATCGGAAGCCGAGAGTTACCCGGAGGTCACCAAGGCCGCGCTGCTCGAAATGCACCGCCAGGTCGGTGTGGCAAAGCCGGCCGAGGACGGCCTCATATATCGGGGGCTGATGATACGCCACCTCGTCATGCCGAACAGAGTCAGCGGCGCGAGGAAAGTGTTCCGATGGATAGCTGAAAATCTTCCCGGGGACACCTACGTGAACATACTGTCGCAGTATCGCCCGATGTACAAGGCATTCGACTATCCCGAGATCGCACGGCCCCTCACGCGCAAAGAATACCTTGAGGCCGTGCAATGGGCCAAAGAGGCGGGCCTCACCAACCTCGATATCCAGGGCTGGCCGATGTAAAAGCCCTCGGGTCAAGGGGTCAGGTCTACGCATTTGACAAGCTTAACCGCTTCTTGATCTTTTGTGTCACCTTTCTGAGCCGGGCATCCTGCCTTATCTTCTGGTCCATGCGGCGACGCGCTGTCGAGACGCCCGACTCACTGATCCCGTACATTTTTCCTATGTCTTTGAGCCTCAAAGGCGTATATTGCTGAAGAAAATACAGCTTTACCTGCCGTGCAAGAGCGGCATTGGAGATCTCGCCGTCCACGGCGTGCGCGATCAATTCCGGCGAAGGCCCAGCAACAAGTTTCCGCAGCGCGGGCACGTCCCGTTCGGCTTTCCGCTTCGCTAACAATTTTTCTCGAATCGCCTCGACAAATTCGGAACTGCCGAGAATTGTTGAAGCCACTACCTCTCGCAGAGGGTCCTCCTGATCTTCCCGCTCCGCCTCAACAAATTCACGATATCTTCGCTGGGCATCTTTCAGTTTCTTGCCGAAATAGCCCAGGATCATGTCACGGCAAAGCCACTCGGGCGGATTCTTTGCGCTGATGTAGCTCGCATAACTGGACCAGGGATATTCTTCCGGATTCGCCACTATTCCCGCCCTCACAGGATTGAGGTGAATATACCTGGAGAGTTCCTGGGCATACACATCCGCCTCAACGACAACAGCTTTGTATCTTCCCTGAAACAAATGACCCGCCCTGCGCCGTTTTGTGTTGAAGTATGTGGTATACGCGCCGTTGATGTGCCGCATGATCTGCGAGAGATTGCCGGCGGGCGTCTCAAGGAGCAGGTGGTAGTGGTTGCCCATGAGACAGTAGACATGAATGATAGCCTGATACCGCTCAAAAGCCGCGGACAAACAGGAAAGAAACTGCTTCCTGTCCTTTATACTTTTGAATATATCCTTTCGCTCGTTTCCCCGCGCGGTGATATGATAAAAAGCTCCGGCGTACTCGATTCTCAGCGGACGCGCCATCTTCGTGCTCCTCTATTGCCTTGCTTCTTACGAGGCATGTATATCATGGCGACATCCGATTTGTCAAATGCGTAGACCTGACCCTGCTTACACCGGTGTCGCCAGTTTCATGAATGGCTTGAGGATTGCGCTCCTGTAATACTCGCCGGGTATCGGAATGTGACCCGAGGGCCCGGCGAGATAGCGGATGTCGGATTCCTCATGCCCCGTTATCCGACACGCAGAAAGGTAGCCGTTATTGTGACCGGGCATCACGCCGAGCCCGTTATATGCTACGCTCGCGTGAATATTGTCGCTCTCGATGGGAGAAGCTATTTCGCGCGCTTTCAACGTATGGCCCGTTACTCCGTGCCAGCCGCGTTCCAGTCTCAACTCCCCAACCCAGGGGTACCGCTGTTTGAACATTTTTGCCGCGAGCTCGCGCGCGCCCTCGATATCCCGCCATACGCACGAATTGAAGCTCGCGTAGCCGAGCACTATCCGGATGAAAAAGTGGCCGCTCGGGGTGATATCCGTCGTTACGGGCAGAAGATAGTGCTCGAACCTGAGCGACCAGCGGTCGAGCCCGAGCTCGCGCGTTTCCTCCTCGCTCAGCTTTCGGGTGGCGAGGGTGAATTGATGGACCGGCATCATCACGTACTTGAGAAATCCCAACCGCGGCGTGTGCGCATTCGTCGCAAGGAACACGCGTTTCGCCCGGACTGTTCCCTTCGGCGTAATGAGTTCGGCCGGTGTCGCCGCCTTCACGCGCAAGACGGGAGAATGTTCGAACAATTCCGCTCCCTGACGCTGCGCAGCCTTCACAAGTCCCCAAACAAGCTTCGCCGGGTGAATGGAATAATATCCCGAGTGTTCGACGGCGCCCTCATAATATGAGGTGTTGATGCTCTCCCGTAACTCACCGGGACCAATCCATTTCGTTCCCGGCGCAATCGCAGAGCGCGCTTTCTCCGCCTCTCTCTTCGTGGCGCACACGTGGAGCACCGAGGCGTGTCTGAAATCGCACTCTATTTCCTCTTCCTCGATGAACCCCGAGAACCGCTCAAACCCTCGGTGCGGCATGCCCGAATCATCGAGACCCCGGTAACTCGCATACACGGCGCCCGAGTTGCGCGAGCTCGCTCCCGAACCCATACGGTATGCCTCCAGCACTGCGACCGACCATTCGGGACGTTGTCTCTTGGCGTAGTATGCGCATGAAAGCCCCGTGTAGCCGCCTCCGACTATCGCCAGGTCGAATTCGCGGTCACCCTCGAGCAAAGGCATCGGCCCCATGCCGGCCGTCTCGGAGGTCCAAAGGCTCTCCTTTCGGAATTCATTTCTTTCGACTCCTCCCCGACGCGCCACCAGGCCGGCAATGCCGGGCGCTGCCAACGCTCCCGCGCCGGCCCCAACCATGGACAGAAATTTGCGACGCGAATACATATGTATCTCCTCGTTTGGCCGGAACGCTTCCGCACCCACACGGTCTCAACGCTTTTGATGTTTCAAATGCAGGGAGAGTTTCGTGACGGCATTGGGTTGGGGAAACGGGTTTCTTGTATTATACTACATGACATACTTTCCAATGAGGGCACCCAAACAAGAGGAGTCATGCGTATGGACCGGTTCAAGAAGAAAGTGGCGTTGGTGACCGGGGTCGGAAGAGCGACCGGCATAGGCGCCGGAATCGCGCGGCGGCTGGCCATGGAAGGGGCCGACATCGCAATCAGCGACATCTGCGCCCGCTTTGAAGATGCGCCCGATTACGGGATGGGTTCGTGGGACCAGTTGCAATCGACCGCCGATAGCATCAACGCCCTCGGAGTCCGCGCCATCGCAATCAAATGCGATGTCACCAAGACCGACGAAGTCGACGCGATGGTTGAGCAAACGGTGTCTGAACTGGGACAAATCGATATCCTGGTGAATAATGCGGGAGGAAGCCCCGGCGCGGCGCCCGTGCTGATGATGGAGGAATCCGCATGGAAGCGCACTCTTGATATTAATGCCACCGGGACGTTCCTCTGCTCCCGCGCCGCGGCCCGGCGAATGATCGAGCAGGGTGAAGGAGGCAAAATCGTCAACCTTTCATCCCGCACCGCCAAGACGCCCACCATCTACCTCGCAGCCTACATTGCGGCCAAGCAGGCCGTTATCGGGCTCACTCGCACCATGGCGCTTGAAGTGGCCCCCTTCAAGATCAATGTCAATGCTGTCTGCCCCGGATATATCGACACCGAGCTGATGCGCGAGGGACACGTGAAAATGGCGGAGGCGGCGGGAGTCACAGTTAACGACATCGTCGCGGAAAAAATTAAAAACATTCCTCTCGGCAGGGCGGGCACACCCGAGGATGTCGCCGGCGTCGTGGCCTTCCTTTGCTCGAACGACGCCGATTATATGACCGGCCAGGCCATCAATATAACCGGCGGCTGGGAGATGCACTGAGCCGGAAGAATCCGTCCGATAATCAAAGTTCCCCGATAGAGAACGCTTTTCCCTTGTGACGGGTTGCAAGACCGTTTTGCCGGTTTCCGGTCCGGGACAAAAAAACGGTCGGGCCCCTGCCGCGCTGCGCTCCACGTTGACGCTAAGGCCTTTTTGTGGTATCCTTTTAATAAACTTCCGATGGATAAGAACTTGCGCGAAACCGGAAAAACCAAGCTCCGCCGCACAATCGCGGCGTGCATTCTCTCTTCCCTGGTTCTTGTGCTTCTTTCCCCTTCCGCTTTTCCTCGCGTCATCGACGGCGTGGCGATCATTGTGAACAAAGACGCGATTCTCGTCAGCCAGATAAACGAGACATTGATGCCTCTCGTGCAGGAATACCGCGCCAGGTATGCCGGAGACGAATTGAAAAAGAAAATGGATGAGCTGCGGAATACCATTATCGACCAGGCCATCGACACGAAGCTCGTGCTGCAGGTGGCCAGGGCGAGGGGAATCACGGCAGACGAGAATGCGGTCGACGCGCGCGTGGAAATCGTCAAGAGCCGGTTCCCCTCGGAAGATGATTTCTTTCAGGCGCTGGCGGCCAGGGGAATAACCTATCGAGAGTATCGCGATGAGGTCGCCGAGCAACTGTTGGTGCAGGAGACCATCCGACGCGTCGTGGGAGCGGACATACGAGTCTCTGACAACGAGATCGAGGAATACTACAAAACCAAAATCGACGAGTTCGTGACACAGCCGAAGGTCAATCTGGCCCAGATATTTTTCACTATCCCCAGTGGCAGCGCACCGGAGGAGGTCGGCCGGATACGCCGGAAAGCCGAGCAGGTGCGTACGCTGATCGATGACGGTATCGAGTTTTCAAAGCTGGCAGAGCAATACTCCGAGGGTCCCTACCAGAGCCGGGGCGGCGTGATCGGAATCGTCGGGGCTGACGATATTCTTCCCGAGTTGGAACAAATTGCGTTCAATCTCAAGACGGGTGAGGTGAGCCCGGTTATACAGACGGGGTACGGTTTTCACATATTGAAGGCGTTGGAAGCCGTCCCGGCCAGAAAAGTGTCGTTCGAGGAGGCAAAGCCGGTCATCGAAGAACGCATCCGCGAGCAGAAACGAAGCGAAAAATACAAGGAATGGATCAAGAAACTGCGGGAAGATGCATACATCGAAGTGAAAATCTAGGGAGCGGAAGAGAATTATGACCACCATAATTGACGTGAAGGCCCGGGAAATTCTGGATTCGAGGGGCAATCCCACCGTTGAAGCGGAAGTCACGCTGGCCAGTGGTGTCGTGGGACAGGCGGCAGTCCCGTCAGGCGCGTCTACCGGTGAGCATGAGGCCGTCGAGCTCCGGGACGGCGACAAGAAGCGATATGGCGGAAAAGGCGTCATGAAAGCCGTCCAGAACGTGAACGAGCTCATTGGACCGCAGATTGTCGGACTCGATGCGACTCAGCAAATCGTTGTCGATGAGACTATGGTCGAACTGGACGGAACCCCAAACAAGGGTAAGCTCGGCGCCAATGCAATACTGGCGGTCTCTATGGCCACCGCAAAGGCCGCCGCCGCCGCGATCGGACTGCCCTTGTATCAATATCTTGGCGGCGTGAACGCCCGCCTGCTGCCGGTGCCCATGATGAATATCCTCAATGGAGGACAGCACGCCGACAACAACCTTGATATACAGGAATTCATGATCGTTCCGGTGGGCGCCAAAAGTTTCCGGGAAGCGCTGCGCAAAGGGGTGGAGGTCTTTCATTCTCTCAAAAAAATACTGGCAAAGAAAAACCTTGTCACCGCTGTCGGTGACGAAGGAGGCTTCGCGCCGAACCTCGGCTCGAACGCCGAGGCGCTCGACCTCATTGTGAGCGCAATCAAAGCGGCCGGTTACAGCCCGGGAAAAGACATCCTGGTCGCCCTGGATGCCGCAGCCAGCGAGTTCTTCAAAAAGTCCTCCGGCAAATATGTCCTCCGGGCCGAAAAGAAACCCGAAAAAACAGTCGGCATGATGATAGACTACTACAAGGACCTGATTCGCAAGTATCCGATTATCTCGATCGAAGACGGCCTGGCGGAAAACGATTGGGACGGCTGGCAGGAGCTCACAAAGAAACTCGGCGAACAAGTTCAGATTGTCGGCGACGACCTCTTCGTGACAAACACCGAACGACTTCGCAAGGGAATCGAGAACAAGGTCGCCAACTCGATTCTTATCAAGCTGAATCAGATCGGCACTGTCACCGAAACACTGAGAGCCATCGAACTCGCCACGGGCGCGGGATACACTTCAATCATCTCCCATCGCAGCGGGGAGACGGAAGATTCAACAATAGCGGACGTCGCCGTGGCCACGAATGCGGGACAAATTAAGACAGGGTCGGCTTCGCGTTCCGACAGGATTGCAAAATACAACCAGTTGCTCCGGATAGAGGAAGAACTCGTTGACGTGGCGAAATTCGGCGGAAAAGACGTGTTCCGGTTGAATCGATGAGAATATCCGTTCGGAAAATCTCGAGGTGGTTCCTCTTCATCGTGCTCGTCGCCGGGTGCATCTACGTTCTTCGGCCCGGTTTTGTCACATATCTCGAGCATCACAGAGAAATCAGACGGCTCGAAGCGGAAATCATCGAACTCGAGGCGGAACGCGAAGAACTGACAAGGCGGATGCGCGCGCTTCAGAATGAGAACCCCGAGTGCATTGAAAGGCTTGCACGCGAGAAACTGCATCTGATCAGGCCGGGCGAGACCATTTTCCGCTTCAAAAAGGCGAAGTGACTCTGGGCGGGTCGCCGATCCTGATTCTCCTTTCCCGTTCTCTTCCGACGTCACGGACAAACTCAAACACTCCGGGTTGTGAGATGGCCAGGAAGAAATCAGAACAAATACGAAAAGCCATCCTCGACGCCGCCACCAGAACGTTCGCTCAGAAGGGATACTACAATGCCAGGACGGCGGAGATCGCAACGCAGGCAGGAGTGGCCTCGGGAACCATCTATAACTACTTCAAGAGCAAAGACGACATACTCATCGGAATATTCAACGAGCGATTCGGCGAGATGATCGGCACGCTCCGGACCGCAATAGACAGGATGGAGGACGTCGACTCGAAAATCGTTTTGATCGTTACAAGCGTGTTTCGACTGTTACAGACCGACCGCGATCTCGCCGAAATTCTCGTGGTCGAACTGAGGCAAAGCGCAAAGTTCCTGACGAGTTCCGCAATGTTCAAATTGCTCGACTTCCTCGAACTCATCGAGGACGTCATCAAGGAAGGCCAGGCCGGGGGAGTCTACCGTAAGGAGCTGGACCCCGCTATCATTGCTGTGCTGTTGCTCGGGTGCATGGAGGCAGTGCTGAGCATGTGGATAGTGCGCGACCTCGTGCCGGGATTCGAAGAGAAATACGCCTACTCGCTCGATCAGGCCGTCGAAGCCGTGCTTGACCTCTGGCGGTTTGAACTGCGCACGAAAGAACGACGGGGGTCCGGCCCGAAAGCCGGAGGAACGTAGCCCGCGCCGCCGGTCCCAAATTCGCTGTCAGTGAAACTACGAGCCGGGCGGAAAGCAACAAAACGAAAAATACCTTCCAACGTGTTTCTTGTAATCCTGATACGGCTTTCCGTATCGGTCCGATAAAAATTTCTCTTCCTGCAGAATCTGCCAGTGGCATCCGGTTATCGCTGCAAAAGCGAATAACCCGAAGAACACATCGCAGTAAATGAACCATGTGCCGATGAGGTACATATCAAGAAACAGAAAAATCGGGTTTCTTGTCACCGAAAAGATTCCCCCCGTAACCAATTCGCCGGGCCCGGTGGTGTCAATCCCGATTCTCCACGACTCTCCAAACGAAACCAGTGAGAGGAGAAAGACAAGCAATCCCACAGAAATCATGACAACTCCCGGCATTTTCAAAATAGCGCTCTCTGCCAGCGGAACATGCAGCGCCTCGGGAAAGAAGCTGAAACCCAGGCGGAGCGAACGGGAAACCAGTTCGACGGTCCATATCACCAGTCCCGCCATGAAGGCGACTTCGAGAGCAGCCCGCAAGCCCTTCTTCCCTATACCGAGAGCGAACGGGTTTGTCCCTCTCATAAACAGTTGCAGCGCCCTCCCGAGAAATATCACGTAAAATACGACCAGAGCGGTTATCTGAAAGTAATCGTATCCATCCATAAACCTCCCACCTTCGTTTCGCAGACAGTGTATCCATCATCCTTGACGAAGCCGACCAGGACAGATTCCCCCGCCACTCCGGTCGCAACCCCATCCTGAGACCAATACCTCGGTTTCAGTTTCCCCAAAAACCGATACTAAACCGCCTGAATGAGATGCACCACTTCTTTGACAACTCTTTGGTTGACGATTTGCAAACCCGATTCCGACATCAGCGAGGGCAGCCGATTAAAGAGATTATCGCGCATTGACGAGGTTGCCAGGAACATCAACATGAGCGGTGAAAAGACCATCCACCTCCAGAAATGAGCCGGAGGGCCGAAATCGGCGACCACGATTCTGCCGCTCGGTTTCAAGACTCTGCGCATCTGGCGGAACGCGCTCCTCTTCACGGTCCCAGGGACATGGTGAAGCATCAGCGTGCTGAATATGGCATCGAAGCTGTTATCGGAAAATGGCAATTCGTCGATTGAGCCCTCATGGAATTCGATGGCCAGGCCTTCTTTCTGCGCTTTGCTCCTCGCCCGTTTCAATTGGTCTTTAGAAAGGTCCACTCCGCAAACGCGTCCCTCGGGGCCGACGTGCCGCTTCGCGATGATTGCGAGCGTGCCGGTGCCGCACCCACAGTCGAGAACACTCTCGCCTTGTTTCAATTCGGCAACGTCAACAATCTGCTTGCGAAACGCCTCGCCCATCCCCCCCAGCTTGTTGTACCCGTCGTAGAACAACGAGAACAGTCCCGACACGGGAATCCCCTTCGTCTGCGCTTTCATGGTTGCCTCCGCCCCGCAGAAGGTTGTTTTTTCAGAATAACCGATTGAATGAAACCCGGGAAGAAAGTCTTCACGTCGTATTCCCTGATATTCAACCGGGACATGAATTGCCTGATCTCCGCCGGAGTGTACGAAGCCCTGATCGAATCCTTGTCTCCTTCGCCAAGCGGCAGAAGCGATGCCCACCAGACGCGCTTGAAATCGTGAACGTACAGAATGCCGCCGTCATTCAAAACATTCAGGAGATTTCCGAGCGACGACACCGGCTCCCTCCAATGGTGCAGGGAAAAGGTCGAGTAAACAAAATCAAATGTGCCCAGCCCGCGAAGCCTCTCGTTGTCATTGACGTCGCCAACCACGTACTGCACATTCTTCTCGAGCCCGCTTTCCTCGATAAAAGTTCTTGCGGCGGTTTGCATGTCGGCCGATACATCAAGAGCTGTTATTCGGACCCCTGGGTTCTGCTTCGCCATCATCACCGCGAGGATGCCCAACCCGGCGCCCGCCTCGAGCAACCGACCTCTCGGTTCAAAACGGCGAATGTCCCGCAGGAACACCCGGTACATCAATCTTGCATGTCCCGAGTGCGCCTTCGCATAACGGTCAGCCATCCCGCGGCCGCCGATCCCTTCTGTTTTGTGTTCTCGCCGTTTCGGCACGAGCGTCGATTTCTTCTCTGTCATGTATGCATCAGTTACGCGTCGCCCCGGCGGCAGCCGGAGTTCTCATCGAGCGTGGATAGTTTGAGATTCCAATAGTTTTATAATCAAATGAATGGAGCAAAAATTTTTTCACCCTTCTCCATCCAGCGATGCAACGACTTTCTGAACGAGTCTCACAAGCTGCCTCTGCTCCGAGTCAGTCAGCGCTGTCAGTACCCGGTCGATAAGATTCTTGTGGAAGTCCATATGGACGGTGTCAGCCCGTTTTCCCCGTCCAGTCAGGCCGACACGAACGACCCGCCGGTCGTTCGCGTCGCGGTTTCTTCGCACGTATCCTTTCTTCACCAGCTTATTTATCATAACGGTCATCGTCCCGAGCGTCACGTGTCCCCTGCGTGCGAGGTCCGACATCTTGGGTGAGCCCATCTTGGCGATCAGCGATATCGTGTGCAATTCCTGCGGCGTCAGGTTCTGCAGTTCGCGCTTCAGCGTAAATTTCTCGAACAGCGGCAGGTTTTCCGCCATCCGCATGAGGTATTCATTAATAATTGCGCCCGTGTCGGCTGTCATATCCGGGGGAACACCCTCCAATACTTTGAATTTCAAACTAAATTATACCATTTCCCATCCAGCCTGTCAAGAGGAACTTATGAACGAAGCGCCCCCAATCTTTCAAAAAAAAACCAGCCCGTTCACCTCCCGCCATTCATAACTCTCAAATAAGCAAGCCCTTAGAAGTTTTAACCCAAAATCATTTGGGGGAAGTCCTCGAACTTATGGAACCCGCCGGCCGACCAACCGGCCCAGTCAAACCGGACCCGGACCGCGCTTCGCGAGACGGACCGATGGCTTTTCGTAGAATCGGGCCTCAGGGGACCAGCGTCAACCTTTCGTCGATGCTCACCGGCCCCGGCCCGAAATAGGCTACCATGAGCAGCCCGCCCATAATGGCGAGATTTTTCATGAACATGATTACTTGCAATTGGACGGAAAATTCCGTATGGAAAATGAGGGTGGTTGGTATAAGAAACAGAAAGAGCGCGGTCGCCCCCCATCGCGCCTTTAGGCCCAACAGGACGGACAAACCGCCTCCCAACTCCGCCAGTATTGCGCCAACCAGGAATAGGGCGGTGAGCGGCATCCCCTTGGATGCCATATATTGTTGCGTGCCCGAAAAATCGAAGACTTTTTGGGTTCCCGCCATCAAGAAAATTGCCGCGATCAGTATTCGAGCTATAAGTGGAACGAATTTCATCATCTCGGGCCTCCCTTCCCACCGGTTATTTCGAAGCACCCTGCCTCGTTTTCATTACTTCAATGTGCCTCTTGCTCGATGACCGCGCAAGCGGCAAGTCAATCTCCGCCTTGCAGGCAATACCCGTGCAGATGAGGAAGGCCGTTGATTCACAGGGTGAGGCGGGAGAGAGAAGCTTCGGGAAGCCCGCCGTTTAAGATATGGCTCTGAATGTGTCAACCAAACGCGCGTCAGGAGTTCTTGAATAGGCCCCGCAACCTGCTCACGAGACGAAAGGTGAACCCTGAATCCGATAAATCGGAAGAGTCCGCCGAGTACTGCCTGTTCAGCCATTCGCCGCAGTGTTCGCATTTTGCGTCGCCGAGCGGAATTTCTTTGTCGCAGAACGGGCATGTTTTGGTAATGCCTTTCCGCGGGACCTCGAGAGTGGCGCCGCACTGGCGGCATGTGCCTCGCCGGCCGGCCATTGAATCTTCAAGAAGGTACTTCCTTCCGCAACTGCATTCGAGTTCGATCATGGCTCACGCTCCTCACAATGACGGCGGCAGCTCCCGGGAGGTTGTGCCAGCAAAGGCGGGGATCTCGCGTTGACTGACGTAAACGGCGGGCATCGCCCTTCTTCCTTCTCTTCCCCGGGTCAAACGAATTTGTTTAAATGATAATTACCACATTGTAAAAAAGAAGTCAAGGAAAATTTTGATTTAAGTTGAAGCGAGGTTGTCATCCGACCCGTTCACTTGCAGAACCGAATGACCTTCCTCGTGCAATGAAGTTTTATCAAAGGACGACCTTCGTATTGCGGAACCTGTGGAGCCTTCGGCTTATTGTCCGCGCCGGACGGCGGGGCGAATGGAGAATGAGCAGAAGGAACCAAGCAACATCAGAGCTGCAAACCCGATAAATATCGGGAAGTAGGTTCCATGGCGGTCGAAAACGGCGCCGGCGACGACAGGGCCGATGGCTCCGCCGACACTCGCCAGAATTGTAAGAATCCCGTAGAGCACGCCGAAGTTTTTGATTCCCAGATTGTTCATCGTCAGGAGGGGGTTCAGCGTAAGCGGCGCGCCGCAGGCGAATCCGTACAGTGCGGCGAAGACGAGCGCCAACAGATACGGTTCTGCAAAGGCGAGCGCACAGATGGAAGCGGCATACAGCACAAACGCGCCTGCCATCGCGTTTTTGGCTCCCCACGTGTCGGCAATGGGCCCGAACGACAATTTCCCGCCAATCATGATGAACATCACAAAACTCCACAAGAAGGCGGCTGTCGTTGCGGTATGGCCCAGGTCGGTCAGTGAGGCGACGGAGTGGTTATGTGTGCCGTTCGTCACGAACCCGATGATGAACATGATAGCGGCGATCTGCCAGAAAACACGGGATGAGAACGCCCCGCGGACACCCACCCCCCACGACTCGTCATTAATATCCTGTTCGCTGGCGCCGTTGCGATATGGCTCCAAACCGACCTCGGACGGGCGAGTCCGGACAACGAACAGTATTACCGGAAGCACAACGGCGAGAATCATGAGGCCTAGAACGGCGAATGCGGTCCGCCAGCCATACTCGAGAATCATCCAGTTCGCAAATGGAGACATCACCGCTCCGCCGACGCTCGTGCCCACGAACGCCGAACCCAGGGCGGTCCCTCGCCGAGCCACGAACCAGTTCGAGATAATGAGCGCGCATGGGATGACGGTGGCGCACATGAGCCCGCACCCCACAAAAGCAAAGAGCGCGCAAAGCTGCCAGAGCTGAGTGATTCGGCTCGCAGCGAGCAAACCAATCCCTGTGAGAAGCGTGCCCGTGACCATCAGCGGTCGGGCGCCGAACCGGTCAATCATTCGGCCGGCCACGGGACCCGCCGCGGCTGTTCCGATCGACCGCATAAACAGGGCCAGCGACAATGCCCCACGGCCCCAGTTCATGTCCTCGGCAATCGGCTTAAAGAACACCGCGAACGAGTTTACGACCGGTCCCCAGAGCATGAACAGAGTCGTGAAACAGGCCGCGACGATGTAGTAACGATACAATTTCCTGGTCAAAACAGGGCCGCTCACAAAAATGTTCGGATATACGAAGAGTCACGCCAAGACGAGCGTTCTCGATTCCGCGCTGGAATCCGCCAGTCGTTCGGGCGCTCCTTCATTGGGGAGAATGCGAGAGGAGCCGCAAAATATCGAAAGAGAGGGCGACAGGTAGTTGCGGAAACGCTCCATCCAGTCTGCAATATCATCTGCGCGCGAGCCAATACCAGCGTGCGAACCTTGTGGCCTCTACACCTTGATATCGGACGCAATGAGGAGATCTCACGGGGGAATCTCACACACGTCATATAACACCTGAGGAACTGTTCTCAACCCGCGATTCCTGCGGTTCTGCCTCTTCCTTAAGCTGCAAGAGCCTTTGCTGGCTTTCGCTTCATCGACATGGATACCAGCGCGCATACGAGCGAAATACAAATGAAAAGGTAAAAGACAGGCAGATATGTGCCGCGTTTGTCGAAAAAGATGCCTGCGCCGACCGGTCCGACCGAGCCGCCGACGGTTCCCATGATATTGAGAACTCCGTAGATTGCGCCGAAATTCCTCATGCCGAGATTTTCCGAAACCAGGAGAGGATTGATGACGAGAGGCGCCCCGCACGCGAATCCGTAGATGGCTGCAAATGTTAAAACTATCCAATAGGGATAGGCGAACAGGAGGATGAAAATGGATATCGAAAAGAGGATTGCGGCGACCGCCATCGAGTTTTTGGCGCCCCACCGGTCCGAAACGGGTCCCACCGCCACCTTTCCGAAAATCATCACTCCCATCACAATGCTCCATGCAAAAGCCGCCCCCCTCTCCGAATGCCCGATATCGGTGAGGTAGGCGGGCGTGTGATTCCCGAGTCCGCCGGTCACCAGCCCGACAATGAGCATGATGGCGGCGATCTGCCAGAACGGCCGCATGCCCAACGCTTCTTTCAGCGTCACGCCCCAATTTTCCGCGTCCGGATCGGCTACGGCGCCCTTTTCCCTGTATGGTTCGAGCCCTATTTCAGAGGGCCGCGAGCGTATGACAAAAAGAATCACGGGAACGACAACCACAAGGACCGTCACCCCGCCTGCAGCAAACGCGGTTCTCCATCCGTACCTGAGGATGATTTCGTTCGCAATAGGCGCGTAGACCATTCCGCCGACGCTCGTGCCCACGAATGCGCCGCTCATCGCCATGCCCCTGCGAGAGACGAACCAGTTCGAGATCACGAACGAGCAGGGAATAATGGTCGCGCACATCAGGCCGAAACCGACGAACGCGAAGACAACATAGAACTGCCATAAATGTTGGATACGGCTGCCGGCCAGCAGGCCAAACCCGATAATGAGCGCGCCGACCGCCATAATGGATTTCACGCCGATGCGGTCGATAAGCACGCCGGCAATCGGCGCGCCGAGCATGGTGCCGACCGACCCTACCAGCAACGCGAGTGTCACGAGGCCGCGCCCCCACTCCATATTCTGGGAAATGGGCTTGACAAATATCGGGAACGTGTTCAAGACCATGCCCCAGAGGACGAACAACACCACGAAGCAGGCGACAACCACATAGACGCCATAAAACGGCTTTCCGAATTCGGGAAATTTCATCGGTATGTTTTCCCTCACAGGGCCGACGATTCCATAGTCGGCACGGATGCCGGCCTGACCTCTCGCTGTGTGAACGAAACGCCCCCGCAGCCATGCCGCGCCGGGCGCGCTCAAATCAAAAAGTGGGTCCCTGCTTCAAATAGTTGAAGACCGCCGACTTGTTTATCTCGGGACAGGTCCTTCTGCCATTGGCCACCTCGATTGCGAGGTCGAATATCTCCCGGCCGACGTCGTCGATTGTTTTGCCCCCGTCGATGATGGAGCCGGCGTTCACATCCATATCGTCCGGCATATTGTTGTAGGTCTTCGAATTCGATGCGACCTTGATGACCGGAACGGCCGGAAAGCCTGCTGTCGAGCCGCGGCCGGTCGTGAAAATAAGTATCTGCGCTCCGGCGGCCGCCATCCCGGCCATCGAGTCGATATCATAGCCGGGGGTATCCATAATGATGAGTCCCGGTTCCGTCGGATGTCCGGCATATTCGATCACTTCCCTGATCGGCGTCGTGCCGCCCTTCATAATGCAGCCGAGAGATTTCTCGGTTATCGAGGAAAGTCCGCCCTCGATGTTGCCCGGCGCGATCACCATTCCCGCCAGTTCACCGAGCGTGGCGCGAACCAGCTTTTCGTGTTCGTTCACGAGGCGTTCGACTTGTTCGCCCAATTCCGGCGTTGCGGCACGCCGCTTCAGGATGTGGGCGGTCCCGATCATTTCCGTGGTTTCGGAAAGGATAACCGTTCCCCCGTTTGCCACAAGTCGATCGGCGGCAGCGCCGACGGCGGGATTCGCGGTTATTCCGGAAAAGGCGTCGGAGCCCCCGCATTCCAGGCCTACCATCAACTCGCTCACCGGCGCCGGCGTTCGCTCCTGCTTCGCGGTTTCCGCCAGGAACTTCTCGCAAATGTCGATCCCTTTCCGGGTGGTCTTCGCGCTCCCGCCGGATTCCTGGATGACGAGCGCCTCGACCGGCTTGTCCCGCACCGATTGGGTCAAGAACTGGCTGTTCATCACTTCGCACCCGAGACCGATAACCAGGACGGCGCCGACGTTCGGATTGTTCAACAAACCCGCCAGTGTGCGATGGCTGACGCCGATATCCTCCGGTGTGTAACCGCATCCGTAAACATGAGTGACGGTCACGACCTCAGGCAATGCGCGTCCGATAGCCTCAACAACTCCGTTCGCGCATGCGACCGACGACATCGCGACCACGTGATTGCGAATGCCGAATCTCCCATCTCCGCGTTTGTACCCGAGAAATTCCATCTGGTTTTCCTCCAAAAAAGGATTTTATGACTTTTGTTCGCAAGCGCGCCACACATTGCCGGACGCTCGCGGTCCGGACACGATTCATTCCTCGAGGGCGCCGGGTATCGGTTTGGTGTTGTGCACATGAACCCATTCGCCGGGACCGATGTCTCGGGTAGCCTGAACTATCGGCTCTCCGTACCGAAAAACATTCCCGCCGGATGAAATGGAAGTGAGCGCGATTTTGTGGCCCGCCTCGACATCGTCGGTGGCTTTGAAGAGTTCTTTCCCGTCCACAACCACCGCCTGTCCTTTGGTGACTGGCCGGATCGCGATGATGACATTGTCCTTCTCATTGATCTGCAAAGCGCTATTCTCCAAAAGAGTTCCCTCCCGCCTCGCGGCTTTCTGCTTCCTCATGGTGTGCGGCTTTGAGCTCAAAGGACCGGTTGCCCCAAACGTCCCCTGCGGTTTGGATTCCACACCGGCGAGGTCGCCGGGGGAACCTCTCCGAATGAGAAGTTCAAACCCCTTTTTTATGCCCTGCCCGGATCAGCGAGACAGTTCCTCGCCGGGCCGGTATTCCCGCTCGAGATTCGCCCGGATTTCCGACACATCGAGCCACACCGGCTTGGTTTTCCGTTGGGCAAACAGCGGCGCCTGGTCGGCATAATGGGGAGATGTCTCGTCGAGTGTCGCGCTGCCATATTGATGGATGCTCCGGGACAAGACTCCGCTTTCATCCCACGTGACCATGAGCACATAGGAATCGCCGGCTTCGGCCGCCACCGCGCCGTCTTTCAACTCGCCGCCATATATCGCATGGAGAACATTCGGACCTCCACCCAACCCGACATCGACTTCACCGCGCCGCAGCCTGTTCACCGTGCTCCAGGGAACATCGATCTGTCCGTGGGCCTTCTTGAGTTTGTGCGCGACATCGACAAACGTCTCCATCAAGTCGGGCGGCTCGAGGCCCCGGTATTGCGCCCTCGGTATCGGCGCGATAGCCAGCGCGCCTATGGCCGCCTCCGTGTTTTCGGGATTCGTCCTGAAATCCCACCTTGCGAGCACCTCGACCGCCTCCCGGACAACCGGGTCGTCGGACGGCGGCGCGTTCAGAATTTCCTGCACGTACCCAAACACATCCGAATCGCGGGAGTAAGCCATATCGTACTTGTATTCATAGAATTCTTCTTCGGTGATTGATTCATCGGAACCGAAGAGTTCAAGGGCGCGCAGGGCGCGGTTTGTCATAATGGTTTCGATTCCGAGCGTGGGCGAGTAGTCCTCGGGCCTCGGGTTCTCAGGTCCGATTGTTGTCCGGTACGGAGCGCTGTTGCAGTTTTGGATGAAGCCCGAGGCCGGATTCTTCACCTGCGGCAGCCTGTCGAAAGGCAAATACGTGGTCCACAGCGTCTCCGATGTGTCCCCCGGCAGATATTCGCGCCAGTCATATCCCTCGGCGCGAAGGGGCAGCAGACCGTTGTAAAGGTAGTAAATGTTCCCGTCCCGGTCACCATATCCGAAATTGAACATTGCGATGGCCATCATTCGAGCGGCGTCCTGCCACTCCTCGAAGTTTCGGGCCTTGTTCATCCTATACCATTCTTCAACCTGACGCACCTCTCCCATTCCCGCGTATCGGATGGCGTAGACGCCGTGAGGACGCCGTATGACCGGCCCATGAATTGACCACGACACCTCGCGGTTGAATGTCCAGGAGACCGGTCCGAACAGTTTTACCTTAATGGGCGCGTTCCACACCTCGAAGTCCCGCCATTCCCCATCGAACAGGTATTGATTCGGGTTGGCCGGATTGATTGTAAGCACATAGATATCGACGAGGTCGGGCCAGTTCACGGTCGATGCCCAGCCGATGTTCCGGTTGTGCCCGAGCAGCACGACCGGGCTGCCCGGAAACACGCCGCCCACCGTGTCCCACCCCTCCTCGCTGTGCACGTGAGCCTCATACCACGCCACCGGTCCGTCCCACGGCTGGTGCGAATTGATGGCCAGAAACACCTGCCCGTCGGCCGAGCGGTCCGGACCGACGGCAAACGTGTTCGAGCCGGCAATTTGCCAGCCGGCCTCGCTCATTGGAAACACCCGCACGGCGGAGCGGGTGGATACCTGCCGCTTTCGTTCGGGCTCAAACAGCTCCCCGAGCGTTCTGTCAAAGCCGAAAAACAGAGGAAGCTTATGAACGAAGCCCGCCACTACATCCTTGCCCGTTATCGGAAGAATGCCGGGCGTAACCTCGTCCGGATGCAGCGCGGCGTAGTAATTGACACCGTCCGCATAGCCTTCGCACACCGCTCGTATATCGCTCCCGAGTTTTTGGTGATACTGCGCGTCGACCACGTCGCGGACTCGAAGCAGATGCGTCAGGTAGTCGCTTGCCGCCGCCTTGCGACCATAGACGGTCGCGAGTTCTCCCCGCGCGGCGAGGAGAGAATCCTGCATCGTGGCGAAATCGTCTTCCGCGTGCGCGTATGCAAGACCGAAGGCGGCGTCCGCATCGGTAACGCCGAACACATGCGGCACGCCCCAGGTATCGCGAAGGATGTACACGTCATATGAAGCGGCTTTCGAAACGAACTCGGTGGTCTCGACACGGCGCTCAACCGACGAACAGCCTGCCAGAAAAAGCCCAAGCACCCCAAGGATAATGATTTTCCGCATGAATTTCTCCTTACTCTTTCGGCGCTCCGACATTCTTGTGAAACTGCCTCGGACCGTGCCCGATTATGAAACCTCCCACTCTGTCATTCGACGGCTCGACCGGGGAATCCAGTCAATCCTTGAACGAGCGAATCGACTGCTTCCGAAACGGAAAAGCCAATTCCGGGGAGATGGATTTGTGGGCCGACGGTCGCTCGAAATGCCAACAGTATATCATTTTTCGTTCAGGCGAGCACCGCTCCCTCCGATGCGGATTTCGCCGCAGCGGCGTATCGAGCAAGATATCCCTTTGTCACGCGCGCGGGATTCCGCGTTTCCGGAATTAGCTTGAAGCATGGGATAGCCGCCTGCTCTTTGGCCTCATTCCAAAAAGCGCCCGTATGATGTTGACTCGCTTGATGCATAAATCATAAATAGCCACACACGCGAGCAGCGACGCCGCGCTGATAAGCAAGAACTTGCCGGCAACTCCCATGTTCCAGGTGACCACATAGTATCCGATCACGACGATGACCGTCTGATGAAGCACATAGAAAGGCAGGACCGCCTGATTCGAATACGCCAGTATCGAATTCGAGAAATTGAGATATCTGCGACCGAGCGCGAGGATGGCGACAACCCAGCACCACGAGGTGAATCCACGAGCCGCCATCAACGACATAAATGCGGGCGAGTACCCCCTCGGCGGCGCATTGTCGGTAAAGACGAGCCCGAGATACGCGGCCATGAGGCAAATTCCCAGCGTCAGAGCCAGTCGGCCGTTCTTCTCGATAGCCCGGCTGTACCCCTGGTTCGAGCAAAGGAAGAAGCCGTAGATGAAATATGTAATGTAAAAGAGGAAATTCGCCCAATCGTCGTACAGGTTCTGAAAGCCCGGCCAGTTCGGCCGAAGAACCGCCTCGGTCACGGCGAGGGGAATCCCCAAAACGAGTATCCCGCCGGGTTGCTCGCAGATGGTTGCGAGCCTGGCCAGGAGGGTCTGACCCTTTCCTCTCCTGACAGCGAGAAACAAGGGGAGCGCAAGCAGCGCAAAGGTAAACAGATAGGCGAGGAACCACAGATGCCCCCACTCCCAGTTGCCCTCCGGGGCGATACCATTGAAATAGTCGGGATAGAAGCTGAGGAACGACCCGTCAAACTCGTATTTCTCCAGACGGCCGTACGCGCGGTTGCCCAGGCGCATGTAGTAGACCTGGGGCGCCACAATCACGCACGACCCGAAAATCAACGGCACGAAGAGCCGCTGAAACCGCTCGACGACGTACTGGCCTGCCGACCGCCTCGCGAGAGCGAACCAGGTGGCCGCTCCCGAGACAAGAAAGAAAATCGGCATGTGCCACCGGCTCACGAATGTGATGAAGAGCTCGGCGGTCACGCTGAGCTGCTCGTTCTTCACGTAGAAATCCTCATAGTTGAAAATCCGTGCGGTGTGAAACGGTATCAGCACCAGCACGGCCATCACCCGGAGCCAATCGATATAATCGAGACGTCCTGTAGAAGCGGATGACCCGGACATTTCTCCCCTCCCAAAATAGTCGCATTGTCACCTATGAATCTGTCCCACGATTGCCGGGCGAAGGGGAATCTGTCCGACAACTATGAATGTCAGCGAAAACGAAGCGCAGGGGGCTGTACCCAATTACGGAATCCCCCCGTCCTTCAGCGTAGGGGACTGTCCCGGATTTACGGGCACGAAGTGCCGTAGAATCGGGACTGTCCCCTGAGCGACCCGCTTTCCTTCGCTGAGCGGAGCGAAATCCCGCGGACTCGCGAGACCATTCCCCGGTCTGAAGGAGGAATATAATTATTCCTTCGCTGAGCGGAGCGAAGTCCCGCGCAATCCGCGGGATAGAATCGGGACTGTCCCCAAGGCAAACAACTTGCATCATGAATTGTAGGACACACTCCTATGGGGACCTCGTTCGCTTTATTGATCCTTCAGACCCCGCACGAAAACGGTTATCAGGTCGGGCAGCGCATCCTCTTTCGAGAACGGTCGCCCCTTGCCTCCGGGTTGCTTGAAGCCGAACCATGCCAGAGATTCCGCCAGGCAGCGAGCCGTCACCGAAACGGAACGGACGGGGCGAATTGCCCCAGCCTGAATCCGGGTCGTGAGGTAACGCTCCAACTGGCGCAGCAGGTTCTTCCGGCCATACCTATCGTATATCTCCGCCAGTTCGGGAAATTCATAGAAGGACTTTTCCAGAACGATTATCTGTATGCGATTTCGCTCGCTTATATCCCACAGTTCCTCGATTATGTGAGCGAGCTCCGATTCCGCGTCCACCTCGTCCGGCCTTCTGTCGAGAAACCGGTCGACCTGTCGCAGCCGGGCGTCGCCGCGTAATTTCTTTTTTAGCAGTTTGAGGAAATCCTCCTCGGACCTCGGCTGCGAATCCGCCGGGGAAGGAATCACGCTCTCCTGCCTGCCGCCCCCTTCGACCAGGTGGCTGTTCTCCAGCGCGTATTGAAACAAATGCACTTTGCTCTTGAAATAATAATACAGAGTGGCCTTCGACACGTTCGCCTCGCTCGCGATTTCCTCCATCCGCGCGAGCCGATAGCCCTTGCGGATGAATACCGCGATGGCTGCCCTCACGATGTCGGGTATCCGGTTCGCCGGCGTTGTCCGTGACACTGCGCTCTCCTTTTATTTACTGACCAAGTCAGTTATATAAAGTATGCCAGCCAAACCGGGAACTGTCAAGCGAAAACCAACAGTGAAAACCAACGGCGGGAAAAAAGCTCCGCTGCGCGCTCCGCAAATAACCGCCCCGCCCTGAGACACGCCGGCGCCCGGCCCGGTCAACCTCGCCCCGGCCGACGCGAAGAAGGAAGACATCGTCGTTCCTGCGGAGTGCATCTGCGGCTTAAAACCCTTTGTTTAACCGCAGATGGCGCTCTCTCAATCACGACTCAACAGGCAGCCTGCGCTGCCGCCCGCC